>JARRMY010000014.1:0-98616 GCA_037385505.1 Gammaproteobacteria bacterium
GTCGCGCCCCGGCGAGATGCTCCTGAACCTGCCGGCGTGGATACCCGGCAGCTACATGATCCGCGATTTCGCGAAGAACATCGTCTCCCTGCATGTCGAGGGCCAGTCGCACAGGCCTCTCCTGACCAAGCTCGACAAGCAGAGCTGGCGGCTCGAGGGCGGCAGCGGGGAGATTCGCATTGCCTACCGGGTGTACGCCAATGACCTCTCCGTGCGCAGCGCGCATGCCGACAATACCCACGCCTATTTTAACGGCACCTCGCTGTTCCTGCGGCTCGAGGGTGCCGAGCAGGAGCCGCACGACGTGTTCATCGATGAGTCAGGCACGGCGCCCGACTGGCATGTGGCGACGACGATGCCGGCGGTCGAGGTCGATGAGAGAGGGTTCGGTCACTACCGCGCGTCCGGATACGAGTCCCTGATCGATTATCCCGTGGAGATCGCGGCGCTCGATGGATGCGATTTCGAGGTGCGGGGCATCCCGCACCGGCTCGTGATCCATGGCAGGCATCATTGCGACTTCGAGCGCCTGGCGCCGGATCTCGAAAAAATCTGCAGCGTGCATGCCGCGCTCTTCGGCGAGCTGCCGCTCGCGCAGTATCTCTTCATGGTCACGGCCGTGGGGGATGGCTACGGCGGTCTCGAGCACCGTGATTCGACGAGCCTCATGTGCAGCCGCCGCGAGCTGCCGCGCAAGGGTGAGCAGAGCGTGACGAAGGAGTACCGCCGCTTCCTCGGTCTCTGCAGCCACGAATACTTCCATCTCTGGAACGTCAAGCGCATTCGTCCCGAGGTGCTGAAGCGGGCCAGGCTCGACCAGGAGGCGCACACGAGCCTGCTGTGGGCTTTCGAGGGCATCACCTCTTACTATGACGACCTGGCGCTGGTGCGCAGCGGCGTCATCGGGCCGCGGGAGTACCTCGAACAACTCAGTGAAATCGTCACGCGCGTTATGCGTGGCAAGGGGCGGTTCAGGCAGTCGGTCGCCGAATCGAGCTTCGATGCCTGGACGCGCTTCTACAAGCAGGACGAGAACGCGCCCAACGCCATTGTCAGCTACTATGCGAAGGGTGCCCTGATCGCGTTCGGTCTCGATGTCACCCTGCGCCGCATCAGCAACGACAGCCTGTCGCTCGACGACCTCATGCGCAAGCTCTGGCAGGAGTACGGCAAGCCGGATATCGGCGTGCCGGAGGATGGCGTGGAGAAGGCGGCCGAGGAACTCGCGGGCACATCCCTCGCGGACTTTTTCCGCCTCTGTGTGCATGGCACCGCGGAACTTCCGCTCGACGACTGGTTCGCCCACATGGGCATCGGATACCGCCTGCGGCCGGCCAAATCCGTCACGGATCAGGGCGGCGTGCCGGATGATCCGGACCGGTCGCCGCCCGGTCCCGTTCCCGTGCTGGGCGCGAGAACAAGGGACAACAGCGGTGCAGCGGAGCTCGTGGTTCTCTACGAGGAGGGTGCCGCGCAGAAGGCCGGGCTCGCGGCCGGCGATCGCATCATCGCCGTCGACGGACTGCAGGTCGATGCCGACAGCGTCCATACAGAAATCGCGGCGCTGCCGCCGGGAAGCGAGGCGCGCCTGCATGCATTCCGCAGGGACGAGCTCATGGAATTCCGCCTGACCGCGCAGCCGGCGCAAGCGGACACCTGCGACCTCTGGCTGCTCGACATTGCAGACGGTGCGGATGCAGTCCTTGCACGGCGCAATGCCTGGCTGGGGACAGATGACTGACCGGCAGGTGGCGGTGCTGATCAGGGAACTGGCTGATGGCGGTTTCCGTTCCGGCGAACGTCTCGCGGACCTGCTCGGCGTGAGCCGCACGGCCGTCTGGAAACGTATTCGAGCCATCGGCCGCGCGACCGGTCTCGAGATCCACGCCGTGCGCGGCAAGGGCTACCGGCTGGCGGAACCACTCGAGCTGCTCGATGCCGGCCGGATTGCCGGCGACGTCAGGAGCGGCTCGTCGTTCGATCCGGCGATCGAAGTCCATTCCACCCTTGCCTCGACCAGCGGCTATCTTGCCGAGCGGCTGCATGCCCTCGACAGCGGCACCATCGTCTTTGCGGAACACCAGACCGCTGGTCGCGGCAGACGCGGCCGGGAGTGGGTGTCACCCTACGGCGCGAATCTCTACTTCTCCGTCTATCACCGTTTCTCACTGGCGATGCAGGAGCTTGGCGGCCTGAGCCTCGCGGTCGGCGCCGCCGTAGCCGAGGTACTGAGCGCCAGCGTGCCCGGCGTGGCGTTGAAGTGGCCGAACGACCTGCTCGTCGACGGCAGAAAACTCGCCGGCATCCTCGTCGACGTGCATGGTCTCGCAGAGGGGCCCGTTGACACCGTGATCGGTATCGGCCTGAATGTCGCCATGCCGGCGCAGGACGCCGCGTCCATCGGCCAGCCCTGGACCGACCTGCAGCAGCTCATGCAGCAGCGCCCCTCCCGCAACCGCCTGGCAGCGGAGCTCTGCATCGCCATTCTGGAGCTGCTCGACGGTTTTCACGGGACCCTGCCGCGCTCCAGCCTCGAGGCCTGGCGCCGGTTCGATGCCTGGCATGGCATGCCGGTCGTCCTCGTGCGGGGCTCCCGCTCGGTCCAGGGGATCCATGCCGGCATCGCCGATGACGGTTCGCTGCGTTTGGAGGTCGACGGGAGCCTGCAACTCTTCCAGTCCGGTGAAGTCAGCCTCAGAAAACCGGGAGCATGCTGAGCATGCCCGGCAGGAGCCTGCTCGTTGACATCGGCAACTCGAGGATCAAGTGGATGCTCGCGGATGCCGACGGGAACACACAACCCGAGTCCATCGCGCATGGCGGCCGTTTGCCGCCAGCGCTTGAAAAGCGATGGCAATCCATCGCGCCTCCGCAGCATGTGCTGGTCTCCTGTGTCGCGCATGCGGACATCGTCAGCGCACTCGAAACGCTCGCCTCACGGCTCTGGGGCAGCGATGTCCGGCGCCTCGTCGCGACGCGCGAACACGGCGGGCTCGTGAACTGCTACGACCACCCCGAACGCCTCGGCGTCGATCGCTGGCTCGCAATGAGCGGCGCGCATGCCATGGCCGAAGGCGCCTTCTGTGTCGTCGATGCGGGCACCGCCATGACGATCGATGTCGTCGGCCCCGGTGGCCGGCATCAAGGCGGACTCATCGTGCCCGGATTGTCCATGATGATCGAAAGCCTCCGCGCCGGCACGGCGATGCCGGACTATGCAGGAAAGGCGTCGCCGGCGTTGCTCGGCTGTTCGACGGAGAACGCCATCCGACTCGGTTGCCTGCGCGCGCTCGGCGCCCTCGTCGACAGGGTGATTGCCGATTCGGAACTGGATTCCCCGCGGCTCCTGGTGACCGGCGGTGATGCCACGCGCGTCATGCCATTCATCGACTCGCCCTGCGAGCATGTGCCCGACCTCGTTTTTCTGGGCATGCGAGGCGCCATGCAGCCGAAGTGAGAGGCGCCCGGGTTCTCCGGCGCCGGCCAGCCTGCACCAGCCGGAGCAATGCCTGACCACGTCGCGCTGCATTTCCCGCGCTGCTGCAGGCGCAATCGGCCGCCATGCGACAGCGCCGGTGGCGCAGGCGGGTATTGTGCGGATGGCCGAAAGTTGGCAAAATACGCACCCCGAGCGGTCCCGGAACGGCTGCCCGGCGCGTGACCGGGCCGGTCGCGCGCATGTACGAAATGGAAACGACTCTTGCCGGTGTAGCTCAGCAGGTAGAGCAACTGACTTGTAATCAGTAGGTCGCTAGTTCGATTCTAGTCGCCGGCTCCAACTTTCGGATCAAACGGGAAACCTGGTTTCCCGTTTTTTCTTTGTCACAACCCTCTCCGGCAGGTAAGGCTATGGGATTCAAATGCGGCATCGTCGGATTGCCGAACGTCGGCAAGTCGACTCTCTTCAATGCACTGACGAGAGCGACCATCGCTGCCGAAAACTACCCCTTCTGCACGATCGACCCGAACGTCGGCGTGGTGCCGGTTGCTGATCCGCGCCAGGATCGCATCGCCGAAATCGTCAGGCCGGAGAAGGTCGTGCCGACGACCATGCAGTTCGTCGACATCGCGGGCCTCGTTGCCGGCGCATCGAAGGGCGAGGGCCTCGGCAACAAGTTTCTCGCCAATATCCGCGAGACCGACGCCATCTGCCATGTGGTGCGCTGCTTCCACAACGACGACGTCGTGCACGTCGCCGGCAAGGTCAACCCGCTCGAGGATATCGAGATCATCAATACCGAGCTGGCGCTGGCCGATCTCGAATCGGTCGAGAAGGCGCTCGACAAGGTGACGCGCCAGGCCAAGACCGGCGACAAGAAGGTGCTGGCGCGCAAGGCATTGCTGGAGCGCGTGCGCGAGCACCTCGACAGCGGCAGACCGATGCGCGCGATGGACCTGGGCGACGACGAGA
Organism: Gammaproteobacteria bacterium; assembly: GCA_037385505.1. Classification (GTDB taxonomy): domain Bacteria; phylum Pseudomonadota; class Gammaproteobacteria; order Chromatiales; family Chromatiaceae; genus Sva-25. Next base: position 4,412 of record JARRMY010000014.1, read on the forward strand.
CGCACGACCTGCGCGATTTCCAGTTCCTGACCATCAAGCCGACGCTCTACGTCGCCAATGTCGACGAGGAGGGCTTCGAGAACAACCCGCTGCTCGATGCCGTGCGCGAGCTGGCCGCCGGCGAGGGCTCCGAGGTGGTGCCCGTGTGCGCCGCGCTCGAGATGGAGATGGCCGAGCTCGACGACGAGGAGCGCAGCGAGTTCCTCGCGGACATGGGACTCGACGAGCCGGGCCTGAACCGCGTCATCCGTGCCGGCTACAGGCTGCTCGGTCTGCAGACCTATTTCACCGCCGGCCCGAAGGAAGTGCGCGCCTGGACCGTCCGCGTGGGCGCGACGGCGCCGCAGGCGGCCGGCGTGATCCATACCGATTTCGAACGCGGCTTCATCCGCGCCGAGGTCATCGCCTACGACGACTTCATCGCCTGCAACGGCGAGCACGGCGCCAGGGAGGCCGGCAGGCTGCGGCTCGAAGGCAAGGACTACATCGTCAAGGACGGCGATGTCATACACTTCCGTTTCAATGTGTGATGCCTGACGGCATGCCCGGGACTGTTCCCGGGTGCCGCCACGCATGAACCCGTGACCCCTTTTCGAGCAAGTGGCCGACTTCTGAACTGGGCGATTTTTCATCATTTGAGTTCAGAGATTCGACAATGCCAGATCAAGATTCCACCATCCCCGGCTTCGACCAGCTCGGCCTGAGCGGCCCCGTGCTGGATGCTATCCGGCAGGTCGGTTACGAAACCCCGTCGCCGATCCAGGCAGCCACGATTCCGGTGCTGCTCGAAGGGCACGACATCGTCGGCCAGGCGCAGACGGGCACCGGCAAGACGGCCGCCTTCGCATTGCCGCTGCTGTCGCGCATCGACCTCTCGCTGCGGCAGCCGCAGCTGCTCGTGCTGGCGCCGACGCGCGAACTCGCCCTGCAGGTCGCCGAGGCCTTCCAGCGCTATGCCAGCAAGCTGCAGGATTTCCACGTTCTGCCGATCTACGGTGGACAGGATTTCAAGCCGCAGCTGCAGCGCCTGCGCCGCGGGGCGCATGTCGTCGTCGGCACGCCGGGCCGCGTCATGGACCACATGCGCCGCGGCACGCTGAAGCTCGACAGCCTCCGGGCCATCGTGCTCGACGAGGCCGACGAGATGCTGCGCATGGGTTTCATCGACGATGTCGAGTGGATTCTCGCGCAGACGCCCGAGGAGCGCCAGGTCGCGCTATTTTCGGCGACCATGCCGAAGGAGATACGCCGCCTCGCCAGGTCCTACCTGAAGGAGCCGCGGGAGATCAGCATCAAGGTCAAGACCACGACGGCGGAGACCATCAACCAGCGCTACTGGACCGTCAGCGGCTTTCACAAGCTCGATGCGCTGACACGCATCCTCGAGGCCGAGGATTTCGACGCCGCCATCGTCTTCGTGCGCACGCGCACGGCGACCGTCGAACTGGCGGAAAGGCTCCAGGCGCGCGGTTATGCGACGGCGGCGCTGAACGGCGATATCCCGCAGAACCAGCGCGAGAAGAGCGTCAACGATCTCAAGTCCGGCAAGCTGGACATCATCGTCGCGACCGATGTCGCAGCGCGCGGCCTCGACGTGCAGCGCATCAGCCATGTCATCAACTACGACATCCCTTACGACACCGAGGCCTACGTGCACCGTATCGGCCGCACGGGCCGCGCGGGCCGCACCGGCGAGGCCATCCTGTTCGTCGCCCCGCGCGAGCGGCGCATGCTCGCGGCCATCGAGCGCGCCACGCGTCAGAAGATCACGCTCATGGAGCTGCCCTCGACCGAGGTGATCAACGACAGGCGCGTCGCGGCGTTCAAACAGCGCATCAGCGACACACTGGCAGACGAGGAACTCGACTTCTACCAGCAGCTCGTCGAATCCTACCGCGTCGAGCACAACATCCCGGCCATCGAGATCGCGGCCGCGCTGGCGAAACTCGTCCAGGGCGACCAGCCGTTGCTGCTGTCCGGCAAGCCGAAAGCGGCGCCCCGGGAAGGGCTGAAGCGCGACAAGCAGCGCCCGCGAGACGGCGACAGGAAGCAGCGCGGCAAGCCGCGTCGCGAGCAGGACGCCGACCTGCCCCCGATGGTGGCATACCGCGTCGAGGTCGGCGAACGCGACGGCGTCAAGCCGGGCAACATCGTCGGCGCCATTGCCAACGAGGCGGGGCTCGACGGCCATTTCATTCGCCGCATCGACATTCACGAGGACCACACCACGCTGGAGCTGCCGGATGGCATGCCGCGCGAGATCGAGCGTACGCTGAGAAAAGCCTGGGTGTGCGGCAAGCAACTCGGAATCCGCAGGCTCGAGCCGAAGGCGAAAGGCGGCAAAAAACGCGTCTTCAAGGCGCCGGAGAGCGGCAAGCGGGCCGGCAGGAAGCCGCGCAAACCGAAGAAAGGGTGACCGGGGCGCGCTATCCGGGATTTTTCGCCCCGGCCCGCGCTTGACGCCATGCGGCAAAATCACTAGAATTCCCGCTCTTTACTGCAGCCGCGCCCCGGAACGGGCGCCTGACAGCAGCGCAATTCACAGATTTTCGGAGATTCAGGGTATGTATGCCGTGATCCAGACAGGTGGCAAGCAGTATCGGGTGACCGAAGGTGCGACCCTCCGCGTAGAGAAACTCAAGGCTGACGAAGGCGCCTCCGTCGAAATCGACAAGGTCCTCATGGTCGGCGAAGGCGATTCCGTCAAGATCGGCACCCCTTATGTCGACGGCGGCAAGGTCACGGCCACCGTGAAGTCGCATGGCCGTGGCAAAAAAGTCAACATCCTCAAGTTCAAGCGCCGCAAGCATCACATGAAGCGCCAGGGCCACCGCCAGTGGTACACCGAACTTGAGATCACCGGTATTTCCGGCTAAGGAGAGAGACTATGGCTCACAAGAAAGCAGGCGGCAGCTCCCGTAACGGCCGCGATTCAGAATCCAAACGCCTCGGCGTCAAGATCTTCGGCGGCCAGACGATCAGGGCAGGCGGTATCATCATTCGCCAGCGCGGCACCAGGGTTCATCCCGGTGTCAACGTCGGTTGCGGCAAGGACCACACCCTCTTCGCCAAGGCGGACGGTGTCGTCAAGTTCGAAACCAGGGGCCCGAAGAACCGCAAGTTCGTCAGCGTCGTTCCGGCCTGAGCGTACCCGCTCTCGACACCTGAAGCCCCGCCGGATTCGACGGGGCTTTTTTGCGTTTGAGCGCGGCGCGACAGGGCTTACACTGGGTGCACCATGAAATTTGTCGACGAAGCCTATATCAAAGTGGAAGCCGGTGACGGCGGCAACGGCTGCGCCAGTTTTCGTCGCGAGAAATACATTCCCAAAGGTGGCCCCGACGGCGGCGACGGCGGCGACGGCGGCAGCGTCTTCCTGGTCGCCGACTCAGGGCTCAACACGCTCGTCGATTTCCGCCACAAGCGGTTGCACCGCGCGCAGCGCGGACAGAACGGCATGGGGCGCCAGATGACGGGCCACAAGGGCGATGATCTCGACATCAAGGTGCCCGTCGGCACGCGCGTCGAGGATGCCGACACCGGCGAGACGATCGGCGAACTCCTGAACCACGGCGACCGGCTGCTCGTTGCCCAGGGCGGCCGCCACGGCATCGGCAATATCCATTTCAAGAGCAGCACGAACCGCGCCCCGCGACAGTTCACCTACGGCACCGAGGGCGACAGGCGCACGCTGCATCTCGAGCTCATCGTGCTCGCGGACGTCGGCCTGCTCGGCATGCCCAATGCCGGCAAGTCGAGCCTCATCGCGAAAGTCTCGAGCGCGCGGCCCAAGGTCGCCGATTACCCCTTCACCACGCTCTACCCGAACCTCGGCGTCGTCAGCCTCGGCCGGGATCGCAGTTTCGTCATCGCCGACATTCCGGGCGTCATCGAGGGGGCGGCGGAAGGCGCCGGCCTCGGCATCCGCTTTCTGAAGCACCTCGAACGCACGCGCCTGCTGCTGCATGTCATCGACATCGGCCAGTGGGACAGCGAGCAGATCGCCAGCGAGGCCCGGCAGATCATTCGCGAGGTCGAGAAGTTCGGTGGCGACCTGGCCGCGCGTGAACGCTGGCTCGTGCTCAACAAGATCGACCTCCTCCCCGAAGAGGAGCGCCGCGAACGCAGCGACCGGCTGCTCACCGAACTCGACTGGCAGGGGCCCGTCTTCGCGATCTCGGCCGTGACCGGCGAGGGCATTGAGGCGCTGCTGCAGGCGCTCATGCAACGCATCGAGGAGACGCGCGCCGATGCAGTCGATGAAGACGTCGATGACGACGAGCCGTGGGACCCCTTGCAGTGAGTGGAGTGACCGATGTCGCGTGAGGGCGTGAAAAACAGCAAGCGCTGGGTCGTCAAGATCGGCAGCGCGCTGCTGACGGCGGAAGGCAAGGGACTCGACCACGAGCGTCTCGGCAGCTGGGTCGACCAGATGGCGGACTGGGTGGCATCGGGCCGGGAACTCGTGGTGGTCTCCTCCGGGGCCGTCGCCGAGGGCATGTCGCGCATGGGCTGGCACAAGCGCCCGGAGACCCTGCATGAGCTGCAGGCGGCCGCCGCCATCGGCCAGATGGGCCTGGTGCAGGCGTGGGAAAGCTGTTTCGCGCGCCGCGGATTGCATACGGCACAGGTGCTGCTCACGCACGACGACCTCTCGAATCGCCGCCGCTATCTCAACGCGCGCAGCACCTTGCGCGCCCTGATCGGGATGGGCGTGATCCCGATCATCAACGAGAACGACACGGTCGCCAACGAGGAGTTGCGCTTCGGCGACAACGATACCCTCGCGGCGCTCGTCGCCAACATCGTCGAGTCTGACCTGCTGGTGCTGCTGACCGACAAGCCCGGGCTCTACAACAGGGACCCGGGTCTCTATGACGATGCCACGCTGATCCGCAATGCACCGGTCGAGAGCCCGGAACTCGATATCGTCGCCGGCGCCAGCCGCAGCGGACTCGGTCGTGGCGGCATGGTCACGAAGATTCGCGCGGCACGCGTCGCGGCACGCTCCGGCACCGCCACGCTCATCGTCGGCGGCACGGAAACCGACGTGCTCCGGCGCATCGCCTCCGGCGAGGAGCTCGGCACCCTGCTGACTTCCGAACAGCAGCCGACGGCGGCGCGCAAGCGCTGGCTGGCCGGTCAGATGCAGGTGCGCGGCAAGCTGCAGCTCGATGCCGGCGCCGTGCAGGTGCTGCGCGAGAAGGGCAGGAGCCTGCTGTCGATCGGGATTACGGGCGTCAGCGGTGATTTCCGGCGCGGCGAAGTCGTCGCCTGCACCGCGCCGGACGGCGAAGAGGTCGCGCGCGGCCTCGTCAACTACAACATCGATGAGATCCGGCGCATCATGGGCCAGCCATCGTCGCGGATCCGGGATATCCTCGGCTATGCCGGCGACGAGGAAGTCATCCATCGGGACGATCTGGTCATAACCTGAATCCCTCCGCTCGCGTGAGCCTTGCACGTTCGGGATGGTCATGTTCATGAAACAGTGATCTGATAGACTGAAAAGTCTTGTTTCCGGATGCCCGCTCCATCCCGGCATCCGTCCGGCTTTATTCAGGATGTATCGGAATTGGAAGAATCGCTGAAATATCTGCTCGATGCCGAACGCAGGGCGCAGAAACTGGTCGATACAGCCCTCGCGGATCGCGATCGCCTGCTCGAGCAGGCCGCGGACGAGGTGAGGAGCGCGGAAGAACGCTTCAAGGCGCGTATTCCCGGCATTCGCGACAGCTTCATGAAAAAGGCTGTCGAGAAAGCCGACCAGACCAATGCCGAGACCTTGCGGCGCTACGTCGAGCACTGGGAGATGCTGGAGCAGGAGGTGGAATCCAGAAGGGAGAGGGCGGTGAGGGAAGCGATGAACCTGCTGCTGGATCCCGCCAGTGGCTGAGGGCTGTCGGTCATGAGCAATCTCGCCCAACTCGCCTTCCTCAATACCCGCATCTCCATCTACGCGGGCAAGCTGCAGCCTCCCGGTTCGCTGCAGCCGTTCATCGAATCCGCCGATCCCGTCCCTTCCGATTACCTCGAAGCCATCGGTCTCGACCTCAGGGAGCAGGAGCATGCGCTGTCGGCAAGCGCCCTCGAACAGGAGCTCATGAACGCACTGATCGAGGACGCGGAATACATCATGCATGCCATCCCCGCCGTTATGCGCAAGCTCCTGTTCCAGTGGATGCAGCGTTTCGAGATGATGAACCTCAAGTCGCTCATTCGTTGCAAGCTGACCAACTGCAGCAGTGAACGCGCGCGGGATTTCCTGCTCGATATCAAGGGGTTCGGGAGACTGCCGCTGGAGCAGCTGCTGCACGCGGAGGACATCGACGAGTTCATGCGCACGCTGGCCTTGCGCGATGCTGTCCTGGCGCAGAAGATCCGGGCGCATATCGGCGGTGCCGAGCAGCTGTTCATGCTCGAGGCGGCGATGGATTATCACTTCTACGCCGGCCTGCTCGACAGCTGCGAGCAGCTTCCTGGCCGGGAGCGCGAGAGCGTCAGGCGCCTGATCGGCAGAATCATCGACCAGGTCAACCTCGTCTGGATTCTGCGATACCGCATCGCCTACGAGCTGCAGCCGCCGCACACCTATTTCATGCTTGTCCGGACGGGGCTGCAACTCGACCGGCATCAGCTGGCGCAGCTGGCGGCGCTCAGCGATTTCGACGCCATCAGGAAGCGGCTGCCGTGCGAATACGGCGACTGCCTGCGCGATGCGCAATCACTGCAGTGCGTGGAATTCCGCATCATGCGCATCAACCTCGATTATGCCCGCAGGCTGCTGCGGCAAGAGCAGTTCCATTTCGTCAGGGCGCTCGCCTATCTCTACCTGCGCGAACGCCAGCTGCAGGAGGTGCACCAGGTGATCAAGGGCAAGCTGCTCGGCTTCAGCCCGCAGCTCATCAGGCAGGCGCTCGAGGGGGAGGCCGCCTGATGTTCGGCGCCCTTCCGATGCGGCATGTCACGCTCTATCTCATGAAAGAGGAGTTGCCGCTCGCCGCCCTGGCGCTGGCGAAGCTCGGTGTGCTCGATCCCGATTCCGTGCAGGAGGAGTCGCGGGAGGCATCGCCGGCCGCACGGTTCCGGAAGTTGCATGCGAATGCCAGCCAGCTGTTCCTGAAGATCGCGCGGACACTCGGCTTCATACCTCCCCGGACAGAGCCGGGCACATTGCCCGCGGACATCGACAGCGAGCGCCTCGAGTCGCTGTTCGAGGCGCTGCGCCCGGTCTGGTCGCAGTGCAACCGGCACGAGGAGAGAATCCGCGGCCTCAGGGAGGAGATCCGGCAACTGCAGCAGCAACAGCGCGCCGTGGATACTTTCCTGAAACTCCACCTGGACCTGAGCAAGCTCTCGGCAGACCACCGGTTTCTCGACATCCGCGTGGGCAGCGTCGAATACTCCGAGCTTCAGCGCCTCAGGGAGTCGCTCGGCCTGATCCATTTCAAGGTGATCGAATTCGACAGACAGGAAGGCAGGGCGCACCTCGTGCTGCTGGGGTTGAAAGGCCTCGACGAGCAGCTCAACCCCGTGCTCAGGGCCGCGGGATACAGAACACTCTTCCTGCCGCAGGGCCTGAAGGGCTATCCCCGGGAACTGCATGACCAGCTCGGCGAGAAGCTCGACGCCCTCGAGCAGGAGCTGGCAGTCGCGGAACGCGACACGGAGCGCCTGCGCGAACGTTACAACAGCGATCTCGAAGAGGCGGCTCTCGTGCTCGCGGCGGCAGCGCCGCTTGCCGAGCTTGCCGACTGTCTCGCCGGCCATGGTGAAATCGTGACCCTGAGCGGCTGGGTCCCGGCGCCCGATGTCGCCTGCCTGGACGCGCGCCTGGCGCGGGAGTTGACCTCATTCTACAGGGAGGTGCGCAAGCCCTGCGCGCACGAGATAGACGGGGTGCCCTCGATACAGCGGCTGCCCGCGCTGCTGCGACCCTTCTCTGTTCTGGTGCGCAATTTCGGCACGCCGCGATACGACGAATTCGATCCCACGCTGCTGTTTGCGCTGACTTTCGTGTTGATGTTCGGCAGCATGTTCGGCGATGTCGGTCATGGCGCCGTGATCATGGCGGCAGGCTGGCTCTTGCGCCGGCGCATCGGCGATTTCCGCTGGCTGGTGGTCTTCGCGGGCCTGTCGTCGATCGCGTTCGGCGCCCTCTATGGCAGTGTGTTCGGTGCCGAGGACATCATCGAGCCCATCTGGATGTCACCGCTCGAGGATCCTGTCAGGCTGCTGTTGCTGGCTATCTACTGGGGCATCGGTTTCATCCTGCTGGTCTCGCTACTCTCCATACTCAACCTCTGGCGGCTCGGTCTGCGGCGGCAGGCGCTCATCGGGCAGCGCGGCCTGGCCGGGCTCGTACTCTATACCGGCCTGGTGGTGCTCGTCTTCGATCTGCTGCAGCGCGGCAGCGTCGGCTGGCTTGCGACAGGGATGGTGGCCGCCGGGCTCGCCGGCGTGATTGCAGGGGTGTGGCGTGAAACCGGCTCGCGCGGAGCAGAGCGACTGCTGGTGCTGCTCATCGAGACGGCGGAGACGCTCATCGGCTACGCCTCCAACACCCTCTCTTTTCTGCGTGTTGCGGCCTTCAGCCTGAATCATGCGGCGCTGGCATTTGCCGTCATCACTGTCGCGGGAGTCATGGGCCCGGCCGGGAACTGGATCACGCTGTTGCTGGGCAACCTCGTCATTCTTGTCCTGGAGGGCGGCATCGTGCTGATTCAGGTCCTGCGGCTGGAGTATTACGAGGGTTTCGTGCGCTTTTTCAACGGCAACGGCAGGGCCTACAGGCCCTTGCGTCTTCATGCATTCGCCTCCGGGGCGGCAGGCATATGACCAATTCACACAGAGGAGACTGATATGTACGTATTACTGGCGATGGTTACGGCAAGCTTTCTCGGCATGATCGCTTTCGGGCTCTATTACGAGTTGCGCCAACCCGGCACGGCGCCCTCGGGCCGGGTCCTCAAGCCCCTCGTGGGCGGAAACCTGCTGCTCTTTGCCGCCGGTCTGGCCGGGCTGCTCTTTTTCGCCGTCGGCGAGGCCACGGCGGCCACGGAAGAGGCGGGCGCCGTGCGGGACATGAGCCAGGTTTCGCTCGGCTTCGGGCTGGCCTTGATCGGCATCGGCCTGCCGACCGGGCTCGCGGCCATTGCTGCGGGTATGGCGATCGCGCCTGTCGGCGCCGCTGCGCTGGCCGTGATCGGCGAGAAACCGGAGGTCTTCGGACGGACGCTGATCTATCTCGGGCTCGCCGAGGGCGTCGCCATCTACGGCCTGGTCATCTCGATCCTGATGCTGGGCAGGCTCTGATGCCGGAGCTGGAGAGCAGGCTCAGGCCGGCGCGTCTCATCGCCATGGGCGACGAGGCCCTGATGCAGGGCTTCGCCCTGATCGGTTTCGAGACCTGGCCGGATGCCGGCGAACAGGAGCTCAACAGGTTGCTTGGCGAACTCATCGCCGGCAAGGAGCAGGCGCTGCTGTTGCTGCAGTCGCGGCTGGCGCGCAGCGACGTGCCGAATCTGCGGCAGGTTCTGAATGAGGGTGGCCGTCTTGTCGTGGCCGAGATACCGTCGCTCGAGGCGGCGGAGGGATTCCAGCCCTCGATCGAGGAGCTGCTCGAAGGCTTCATGCAGCCTGGAGGGATCACATGAGCAGCGAACCCTCGCTTCAGGATCTCGAACAGGCGTTGATCGACCGTGCAAGGCGCCTTGCCGATGAATACATGGCGCGGGCGCGCAGCACGCGCGAGCGCATGATCAGCGACAAGAACGAGTGGCTGCGCATTCGCGAGGAGCGCGAGGTTTTCGCTGCCGAGCTGGCCTCCGAGCGTTTCTACCGCAGCAAGGTGCAATCGACGGAGATGGAACTGCAGGGCGAACTCGACCGGCGCCGCTGGGAGATGGTGCAGGATCTCAAGCTCTCGATCAGGCAGGAGTTTCTCGCGCTGATGGAGAGCCGGGAATACGTCGCGGTACTCAAGCGCTTTCTCTCCAGCGCCGTGGCAGCGCTGCATGACGAGGGCGAGCTTGTCGCCCACCTCGCGCAGCGTGACCTGGAGCGTTTTGGCGCGGAGTGGCCGCAGTGGTTGCAGGAAACCGCGCCTGGCAGCAAGGTGATGCTGTCCGGGGAGGCCGGTCATTTCACTGGCGGCCTGCTGATTCGCAACCGTGACGACAGCGTCCGTGTCGACCACAGCTTCGAGGGACGCATGGAGCGGCTCGAGGAGCAGATCAACCTGGTGCTCACGGCGGAGTTGTTCCCGAGCGTGGCCGCAGCTGCGGGGGTCTCTGCCGATGACTAGCCGGGGTCGCATTCTCGAAATCAACGGGCCCCTCGTCACCGCGCGGCTGCCGCATGCCCTCACCGGCGAGCAGGTCAGTATCGGCGAGCTGGGATTGACCGGCGAGGTGCTCGGGCGCAGGGGAGAAAACGCCATTCTGCAGGCCTATGAATCGACGGAGAACCTGCGGCCGGGCGACGGCGTGCAGCCACTCGGCCATCCGCTCTCGGTCGAACTCGGTCCCGGCCTGCTCGGGCGTATCTTCGATGGGGTGCAGCGCCCGCTTGCCGACATCGCCCGGCTGTACGGCGATACCATCCCCAGAGGCGTCGGCATTCCGCCGCTTGACCGGGAGGCATCCTGGTCCTTTTCGCCGCGGCCGGGCCTGGCCGTCGGCGAACGCATCGGTGGAAGCGACTCTCTCGGCGAGGTTCCCGAGACCGCGAGCATCGTGCATCACATTCTCATGCCGCCGCAGATCGCGGGCGAGCTGGTCTGGATCGCGCCTGCGGGCGACTACGGCGTCGACGACACCATCGCCAGGGTCCGGGACGCGTCGGGAAAAGAGCACGACCTCAGGCTGTTTCACCGCTGGCCGGTACGCGAGCCCCGTCCCTACAAGCGGCGCGATCATGCAGTGGAGCCACTGGTCTGCGGGCAACGCATTCTCGATCTTTTCTTTCCGGTGCTGAAGGGCGGCAAAGCCGCGATCCCCGGTCCCTTCGGCGCCGGCAAGACGATCCTGCAGCATCAGATCGCGCGCTGGTCGGATGCCGATATCGTCATCTATGTCGGTTGTGGCGAGCGCGGCAACGAGCTCGTCGACGTGCTCGACAGCTTCCCCGGACTGACGGATCCGCACACCGGGCGCTCGCTCATGGAGCGCACGCTGCTGGTGGCCAACACCTCGAACATGCCCGTCGTCGCCAGGGAGGCCTCGATCTACGTCGGCGTGACGCTGGCGGAGTACTATCGCGACCAGGGGTTTCACGTCGTCATGGTGGCGGATTCAACCAGCCGCTGGGCGGAAGCGTTGCGCGAGGTCGGCGGCCGTCTCGGTGAGATGCCGGTCGAGGAGGGGTATCCCGCCTACCTGGCGTCCCGGCTCTCGGCTTTCTACGAGCGCGCCGGCAAAGTCGAGACGCTGAGCGGACGGCGGGGCTCTGTCACGCTGGTCGGGGCCGTTTCGCCGCCCGGCGGCGATTTCTCGGAGCCCGTGACGAGCCATACCAAGCAGATTGTGCGCGCCTTCTGGGCGCTCTCCAAGGGACTGGCCGATGCGCGACACTATCCCGCTATCGCCTGGTCTGACTCCTTTTCCGACTATGTCGACATCGTCGCCGACTGGTGGGCCGAGAATGTCAATGTCAACTGGGCCCGTTACCGCGCGGAGGCGCTGGACTTGCTGACGCAGGCGGACGAGTTGGCCAGGATCGTCAATCTCGTCGGTCCGGAGGCGCTGTCCAGGCAGCAACGCTGGGTGCTCGAGATGGCGCGCCTGATCCGCGAGGGCCTGTTGCAGCAGAGTGCGCTCGACGAGACCGACAGTTACGCGTCGGTCGGCAAGCAGTTCGAGCTGTTGAAGCTCATGCACGACACCTACAACCAGGGCAAGCTGCTGCTGGAGGAGGGCATTCCCGTGCAGGTGCTGCTCGAGGTGCCACAGCTGACGCGCATCATTCGCGCCAGGAGCCTGTTCGGCAACGACGAGCTCGACGCGATCCGTGCGCTTGGCAACGAGGTGAGCCAGGCGTTCCAGGCCATTCGTGGTGAATACGACCAGGTGGAGCAGATGCAATGACCAGGGTCCAGCTACGGGACAGGGAATACCGGCGCGTGCACACTGCTGAGCGCGGCCTGCTCGTCGTCAAGGGGGTTCCCGGCGTCGGTTTCAATGAACGCGTCACGGTGCGTGACAGCGAGGGCCGCAAGCGTGTCGGCCAGGTCATCCTGAGTGCCGAGGAGATGGTCGTCGTGCAGGTCTTCGAGGGCACCGGGGGGCTCGAGCCCGAGAAGACCTGGGTCAGGTTCCTCGACGAGCCCTTCAGGATCGCGCTCTCCATGTCGATCCTCGGGCGCATCCTCGATGGCGCGGGGCGTCCCAAGGACGGACGGCCGCCGGTCGTCTCCTCGCTGCTCAGGAACGTCAACGGCGATGTCGTCAATCCCTCTGCGCGCGCCTATCCGCGGGAGTTCATCCAGACCGGCATCTCGTGCATCGACGGCCTCAATTCGCTGGTCCGCGGGCAGAAGTTGCCGATCTTCTCGGGCTCGGGGCTGCCACACAACAGGCTCGCGGCGCAGATCGTGCGCCAGGCCAAACTGCTGGGCGAGGATTCGCGCTTCGCCATCGTCTTCGCCGCCATGGGGGTATCGCATGACGATGCGCGTTTCTTCCAGTACGAGTTCGAGAAGAGCGGCGTGCTGAAGAATGTCGTCATGTTCCTGAATCTGGCGAACGATCCCCCGATCGAGCGTCTCGTGCTTCCGCGCACGGCGCTGACCGCTGCCGAGTATCTCGCCTTCGACCATGACATGCACGTGCTCGTCGTCATGACCGACATGACCCTCTACGCCGAGGCGATGCGCGAGATCGCGACCGCAAAGGGCGATGTGCCGGCGCGCAAGGGCTATCCGGGCTATCTCTACTCGGATCTGGCGGAGATTTACGAGCGGGCCGGCCGCATCCGCAACCGCCATGGTTCCATCACCATGATCCCCGTCGTCAGCATGCCATCGGATGACATCACGCACCCGATTCCCGATCTGACCGGCTACATCACAGAGGGTCAGATCGTACTCTCACGTCAGTTGCATAACGCCTCTGTCTATCCGCCCGTGGACATCTCGCCCTCGCTGTCGCGTCTCATGAAAGACGGCATCGGCGAGAACGATACGCGCGAGGATCATGCGCGGGTGGCCAGCCAGCTCTACGCGAGTTATGCGCGCGCACGGGAGATCCGCAACCTGGCTTCCATCATTGGTCCGGAGGAACTCTCGGAGACGGACCGGCACTTCCTCGCCTTCGCTGACAGGTTCGAGGAACGCTTCATCGGCCAGGATGAGGAGGAGGACCGCAGCATCATCGAGACATTGAATATCGCCTGGGAACTGCTGTCGATGCTGGAGCCGCAACACCTCACGCGCGTCTCGGATGAAGATATCGCGCGTTTCCATCGCTGGGAGGAGAAGCGGGACGGCAGCATGAGACAGCAGGTGGAGGGCAGGCATGAGTAGGCGCCTGCAACTCCCTCCCACCAGAAGCACACTGCTCGAGGTCAGGCGGCAGCTCGTTTTTCTCGAGCAGGGGTACCGGCTGCTGGACAGGAAGCGGGAGCTGCTGACGCGCCTGATGTACGACAGGCTCGGCAATTACAGGAAGTTGCGGGAGCAGGTCGACAGTCAGTTGAAGGATGCCTATCAATGGCTGGCGATCACGCAGATGCGCATGGGCAGCCGTCAACTGCACCAGGCCGCGGTCGGCTTGTCAGCCTCGATGAAGGTGCACATCCTGCCGCGGTCGAGCCTGGGCGTGCAGTATCCCTCGGTCACGGTCAAGCGCCTGGCGTTGCAGCCTGTCAGCCTGCTATGGAGCGACAGCAGTTTCGACGAGGCGCGCCTGCGCATGGCAGAGCTTGCGTTGTCGCTGGCCCGGCTTGGCGAGAGTGAAATGGCGCTCAGAAGGGTGACCCGGGAACAGCGCAAGACGCAAAAGCGCGTCAACGCGCTCAGGTATAACGTGATTCCCTCCTACAGGGAGACGATCAGGAATATCGAGAACGTCCTCGAGGAGGAGGAGAGGAACGCGCTTTTCCAGAACAAGCTCCTGAAGAAGAGGCGGGAAAAAGCGACGGACTGACACTCGACTGCTCGACGCCGGTGTCCCGGTCCGGGTGCGGCGCGGCATGGCGGGTGAAAGGCCTGCCATGAAGAGGAGGCTGGCGCCGAGATACGGTGCTAACCGGTGTGCTCATTGAGTGTTCCATCGGCTGCATGATGGTGGACAGACTCGATGCCTTTCAATGCACTCTCGTTGGTCTTGTACATCCGGGAGCTGGCGATCACCCGCCCGTTGCGTGCCTTCAGCGTGAAATGGAACGCGCCGTTTGCAGCGGTCTTGAGTTCGAAAGTGCCTGCAGCCATCGATGCTCCTTCGTCGGTTTTTTCATTGTCGTATTGCCTGCGCAATTCCTGCAGGAGTGTAGCCAGCATGATTTGTCGAAAACCAATGCCCCGCATCGCCGGGAATCCAGCCTGCAGCTGCATTCAAACTCTCCCGATCCACCGCGCGCGTGGCTCGCAGCTGCACTGCCATCCGGCATGGAATTCCTTCAGGGGTTCTGATCTGGATCAAATAGATGAAAGATGAGTGAATTGAAAGCCGTCCGTCTGTTCATATACTCAGCCGTACCGGTGCTTGGAATATCCATGCACCAGCATCTCACAGACGAAGGAGACCCGAGTATGAAAAAGACACTTCTTGCTGCAGCAGTTGCAGCCTTTTTTGCGGCGCCAGCCGCCACCGCGGAGTGGTTCGGTGACGACAGTAACACCAACTGGTACAACGATGGCTACGGCTACGGTTACGGTGACGGTTCAGGTCGTGGTCGCGGTTCCGGCGAATTCAATATGGACTTCAGCGGCAGGGCCGATATGGACACGGAGTGGGAAGGCGATGCCTACGGCTCCGGCGATGGCCGCGGTAACTGGTACAACTATAACTATGATAATCCCTACTACGGCGGATATGGACGTGGCTGGGGTGGTCCCTGGGGAAGGCCATGGCCCGGGCCAGCCTATGGTCCCTACGGGCCGGCCCCGATGCCGCCACAGCCCGTGCCGGCTCCGGCACAGCCGCCTGCTGCCCAGGCCGGAGGCCAGTAACAGCAGTTGCTGTGCTTGCGCGATGGCATCAAGGCCCCGTTTTGCGGGGCCTTTTCGTTTAATCATTCTGCAGTCCGCGGGCGAGCCGCGACAGACCGATGGAGGACGCGTGAAAAAAATGCAAAAAAGTACTTGAGTAATTAAGAAAATGCTAATATACTAATCTCCAATGAAAACGAGTTCACAGACGTAAGCTCTTTTTCAGCCCAACTTCACTGTTTTGATTTATTTTTTTAATCTGGAGATTGACATGAAATCCATCGTTAAAGCTGCAGCAGTCGCTGCCATCCTCGCTTCTTCCACCGTTGCTGCCGAGAGCTTCTTCCCGTTCGGCGACGACAACAACAGCAACTTCTACAATGATGGCTATGGCTACGGCAATGGCGACGCTTCCGGCCGTGGCAAGGGTTCGGGCGAATTCACCATGAACTTCAGCGGCAAGGCCGACGCAGACATGGACGCCGACACCCGCGGTGATTTCTACGGCGCCAACGACGGTCGTTTCTACAACTACAACACCCCGTACGGTTATGCTCCGTACTACGGTGCTCCGGTTGCTCCGCAAATGCCTGCTCCGGCTGCTCCTGCAGCTCCGGCTGGTGACTGCGCCAAGTAATTACTGACTCATCAGTAACACTTGATGAAACCCCGCTTCGGCGGGGTTTTTTTGTCAGGCGAGGCAACCAGGTCCAGAGATAAAGAGAGCCCCACTGCTTGCAGCAGACTTTTCCGCCCACCCCGGCGTGCGGTGCCGGCACTCTCTCAGTCGCCGTCGAACGGCGCGATTGACATGAATCAATTTTTTCGGGTTCGAGAAAAAAAGTTCTTGAGTATTTCAGTAATTACTTATATTCTTAACACCGTGAAAGCGCCATCCTTGTTCAAACAGGCGATTTCAAACAGATATTCGACTACATCGACACATATGAGGAGATTGACATGAAAGCACTCATTTCTGCTGCAGCAATCGCTGCCCTCATCGCTACCGCGCCGGCTTCTGCCGAGTTCTGGGGCGATGACAGCAACAGCAACTTTTACAACGACGGTTACGGTTATGGCTACGGTGACGGTTCCGGTCGTGGCCGCGGTTCCGGTGAGTTCAACTTCAACATGAGCGGCAAGGCTGACGCCGACATGGACGCCGATACCCGTGGCGACTTCTACGGCCGCAGCGATGGTCAGTTCTACAACTACAACACGCCTTACGGCTACGGTCCTTACGGTTACGGCCGTCCTTACGGCGGTTATGCACCGGGTCCGTACGGTCCGGCTCCGATGCCGCCGATGCCTGCTCCGCAAGCTCCGGCTCAGCCCGCGCCTGCACCTGCACAGTAAGGCCGACAAGTCATTACCGGTTCGGTAATCACTTGAATGAAGACCCCGCTTCGGCGGGGTTTTCTTTTGCTTGCCCAAAAGAGAGAGGAGAAGGAAAAGGGCAGGCCTGCTGGCGTTGCCTGCCACAACATGACGAAGATCGCTGTTGCTGGCGCGTTGATTGCGGTGTGCAGGGCTGTGGTGCGGGTTCAAGGACGACAAGGCGATCTGTCCGCTCATCCTTGCTTTCACAGCGTCTTGATCGCTGTGGCCGGTTGAACCGGGACCAGCCAGCTCTCTTGCCCGGAAACGACAAACCCCGGCGAATATGCCGGGGTTTGTCAGCGGTCTGAAGCCCCGCATCGCGGGGCTTTCCTGTCGAAAGGACGGGAAGCAACGATTACATCATGCCGCCCATGCCGCCCATGCCGCCCATGTCGGGGGCGGGTGCAGCGCCTTCCTCTTTCGGCTCGTCAGCGACCATGGCCTCGGTCGTGATCATGAGACCGGAGACGGAGGCCGCGTTCTGCAGTGCCGAGCGCGTGACCTTGGTCGGGTCCAGAATGCCCATCTCGACCATGTCGCCGTATTCGCCGTTGGCGGCATTGTAGCCGTAGTTGCCTTCACCGCTGGCGACGTTGTTGAGAACGACGGACGGCTCGTCACCGGCGTTGGCGACGATCTGGCGCAGCGGCTCTTCCATGGCGCGGCGCGCCAGGGTGATGCCGACATCCTGGTCGTGGTTGTCGCCTGTCAGGTCGGCGATGGCGGTCAGTGCACGCACCAGTGCGACGCCGCCGCCCGGTACGATGCCTTCCTCGACAGCAGCGCGGGTCGCGTGCAGCGCATCCTCGACGCGCGCCTTCTTCTCTTTCATCTCGACTTCCGTCGCGGCGCCGACTTTGATGACGGCAACGCCACCGGCCAGCTTGGCGAGACGCTCCTGGAGCTTCTCGCGGTCGTAGTCGGAAGAGGTCTCCTCGATCTGCGAACGGATCTGCTCGACGCGCGCCTTGATGTCGGCCTCGTCGCCAGCGCCGTCGATGATGGTGGTCTCTTCCTTCGTGATGAGGACGCGCTTGGCGTTACCCAGCTCCTCGAGCGTCGCCTTCTCCAGGGAGAGGCCGACTTCCTCGGAGATCACGGTGCCGCCTGTCAGGATCGCGATGTCCTGCAGCATGGCCTTGCGGCGATCGCCGAAGCCGGGCGCCTTGACGGCCGCGACCTTGACGATACCCCGCATGGTGTTGACGACGAGAGTCGCCAGCGCTTCGCCTTCGACATCCTCGGCGATGATCAGCAGGGGCTTGCTGGCCTTGGCGACGGCTTCCAGCACGGGCAGCAGGTCGCGGATGTTGGAGATCTTCTTGTCGAACAGCAGGACATAGGGATCCTCGAGATCGACGTTCTGGGTCTCCTGGTTGTTGATGAAGTAGGGCGAGAGATAGCCGCGGTCGAACTGCATGCCCTCGACGACGTCGAGCTCGTTGTCCAGCGCCGAACCTTCCTCGACGGTGATGACCCCTTCCTTGCCGACCTTGCCCATGGCATCGGCAATGATGTTGCCGATGTTGCTGTCGGAGTTTGCGGAGATGGTGCCGACCTGTGAAATCTGCGAGTCAGTCTCGCACGGCTTGGAGAGCTCGCGCAGCTGCTCGACTGCGGCCGTGACGGCCTTGTCGATGCCGCGCTTGAGATCCATCGGGTTCATGCCGGCGGCAACGGCCTTGAGGCCCTCGCGGACCATGGCCTGCGCCAGGACGGTTGCCGTCGTGGTGCCGTCGCCCGCGACGTCGGAAGTCTGCGAAGAGACCTCCTTGACCATTTGTGCGCCCATGTTCTCGAACTTGTCGGAGAGCTCGATCTCTTTCGCAACGGAGACGCCATCCTTCGTGATGGTGGGAGCACCGAAGCTCTTCTCGAGGACGACATTGCGGCCTTTCGGACCGAGAGTGACCTTGACGGCGTTGGCCAGAACGTTGACGCCGGACAGCATCTTGTGACGGGCGTCGTCACCAAAATAGACTTCTTTTGCAGACATTTTCTCTATTCCTGAATTCGTTAACGATTAACCTTCGATGACACCCATGATGTCTTCTTCTTTCATCACGAGCAGCTCTTCGCCACCGATCTTGACCTCGGTGCCTGCATACTTGCCGAACAGCACCTTGTCGCCGACCTTGACGTCGAGCGGGCGGACCTCGCCGTTTTCCATGATCTTGCCGTTGCCCGCGGCAATGATTTCCCCCTGGGCCGGCTTCTCGGTCGCACTGTCGGGCAGCACGATGCCGCCTGCGCTGGTGCGTTCCTCTTCCATGCGGCGGACGACCACACGGTCATGCAAAGGACGAATGTTCATCGGGTAGTTTCTCCAACAGATGTAGTGGTTTCTCTTGAGTGCCTGTTAGCACTCGCCTAATGTGAGTGCCAATAATAGGGCGAAAATCTCAAAGGTCAAGCGCTGCGGCGGTCTTCGGGCAGGCGAATCCCCTGTTCACCCCGGGGTCTCGGCGCATCCTGCCGGCGGTGCTAACCGCGGCCGGCAGGCGGGCTGGAAAAAAACCCTTCGCAATGGCAGCCCGGTATTCGGTTGTTCCGGGGTGGCGAACCGCATTAGTCTGTCTGCACGTTCGACCAGCCCGCTCCACAGCGCCCGCGCCGGTTCGGCATCGATGCTGTCAAAGAGGCGTCAAGACGTCGGACGCCGTTTCACTTCCATTCATCATCGAGGAGACATGCGCATGCCTTACGTGAACATCAGGATCACCCGCGAGGGGGCGACCGCCGAACAGAAAGCTGCGCTCATCAGTGGCGTGACGACGCTGCTGCAAGAGACGCTCGGCAAGAATCCCGCGACGACGGTCGTCGTCATCGACGAGGTGGAGATGGACAACTGGGGTGTCGGCGGCATGCCTGTTGCCCAGTACAGGGCGCAATCGAGCTGAGGGACATTCACTCCTCGTCGTCGTCGCTCATGCCGTATTTCTTGAGCTTGCGCCACAGCGAGACACGGTCAATGCCGAGGATCTTGGCGGCCTGCGTGCGGTTCTGGCCAGCGCGTTCGAGCACGTAGCGGATGTAGTCCTCCTCGCGCTCGGCCAGGGTCGGCAGGCGCCCGTCCACCTCGCGCACGACCTGGACGCTGTTTTCGACCAGGCTCGTCGGCAGATCGGTCGTTGTCAGGTGCCTGTCGTGCGTCAGGGTGACGGCGCGCTCGATGATGTTTTCGAGCTCCCGGATATTGCCGGGGTAGCCGTATTCCGAGAGCACCGACATGGCGTCGGGCTCGATGTCCTCGACATCCTTGCCGAGGCGCGCGGCATGCTTGCGCAGGAAATAGTAGGCCAGCAACGGGATGTCGTCGCGGCGATCGGCCAGCGGCGGCAGATGCAGTCGTACGACGTCGAGCCTGTAGTAGAGATCCTCGCGGAAGCGGCCGGCGGCGACGGCATCGTGCAGGTCGCGATGGGTTGCGGCGATCAGGCGGATGTCGACGGGGATGATGCGCGTCGAGCCGAGCCGCTGCACCTCGCGTTCCTGGATCACGCGCAGCAGCTTGACCTGCATGGCGAGCGTCATCTCGGCGATTTCATCCAGAAAGAGGGTGCCGCCGTCGGCCGCCTCGATGAGGCCCGGGCGCGCTTCGCCGGCTCCCGTGTAGGCGCCTTTCTCGTGACCAAAGAGTTCATTGGCCAGCAGGTCTTCCTGCAAGGCGCCGCAGTTGACGGCCTGGAAGGGGCCGTCACGGCGGTGGCTCTGCTCATGGATGTGGCGAGCCATCAGCTCCTTGCCCGTGCCGCTCTCGCCGGTGATCAGGACGTTGGTGTCGGCGATGGCGATCTGCTCCGCCATGTCCAGCAGACGTTGCATGCCGGCATCCTGCGTGATGATCGAGGCGCCGGATCCTCCGGCAAGCATCTGCTTCAGATCCCGGTTCTCGCGGCGCAGCCGAACCAGCTCGAGCGCCTTGGCGATGACCTCCCGCACCTCGTCGAGCCGGAACGGCTTGGCGACATAGTGGTAGGCGCCGGCCTTCATCGCCTCGATGGCCGAGTCGAGCGTCGCGAACCCCGTGATCAGAATGACGACCTGGTCAGGGTTGAGTTCGCGCGCGCGCTTCAGGACGGCCATGCCGTCGACTTTCTCCATGCGCAGGTCCGTCAGGACGAGGTCGAACTGCTCGTTCTCCAGCGCTTCCAGCGCGCCCGCGCCACTCGTGCGTGTCGTGACCTCGTAACCCTCCTTGCGGCAGACATGTGCGAGGTTCGTCACGGCCGGCGGCTCGTCGTCGACGATGAGGATGCGATCAGGCCTCTGGAGATGCTCACGCATCGTCCTTCTCCCTGAGCGGCAGCAAAATGATCAGGCTCGTTCCCTCGCCGGGAACCGAGTGGATCGCCAGGCAGCCGTCGTGTTCGCGCACGATCTCGTGCACGATGAAGAGTCCGAGCCCGGTGCCCTGGCCAGGTTCGCTGGTTGTATAGAAGGGATCGAACACCTTCGGAAGATTTTCCGGGGCGATGCCGGGGCCGGTATCGGTGACGCGGATCTCGGCCAGTTCCTCGCCCTTGCGCCTGGCCAGGCACTTGATGTCGCCGGCCACTTCGACATTCTCCGCCAGGCGAGGACGACTGGCCGAGTCGAAAACGCCGGCCTCGATGTGAATGGTGACCGGCCCCCGGGCCGCATTCATGGCGTTCTGGAAGAGGTTGATGAAGAGTTGTTGCATGCGCTGCTTGTCGACCTCCAGTTCGAGCGCCGCCGGAATCCTGATATCCAGCGTGGCCTCGTGCTGCCGCAGCGTCTTGGCGAGGATCGTCCGTGTCTCCTCGACAATGCCCAGCAGTTGCTGGTGCTGCCGGTTGAAGACCCGCTGGCTGCCGAAATCGAGCAGTGTCCTGACGATGTCGCGTCCGCGTGCAGTCTCGCTGTCGATGACGCAGAGCCATTCGCGGAGCTGTTGCGGCTCGGCCTCCTCGAGTTCTTCCAGTAACAGCTGGCATGAGGAGGAGACATTTGACAGCGAGTTGTTGATCTCATGGGCGATGCCGGCGGAGAGGGTGCCGAGCGACGCCAGCTTGTCCGATTGCAGCATGCGTTTTCTGCGAATTGCGAGTTCTTTCAGCATGCGATTGAACGCGCTCGTCAGGGTCAGGAACTCTCGATCGAGTGACGGCGGAGCAAGGTGATCGAAGCGGCCGTCGGCGATCGGCGCCATGCTCTCTTCCATGGCGCGCAGGGGGCGAACGGCCACGCGCCGCAGGTGCCTGCCGACAATCAGGATGGCAACACCGATCAGCAGCAGTGATACGAGCAGGAACCAGCGTGACTGTTTGACCGCCTCCTGCAAGGCGTTGCGTTCCCTGGCGGCCAGGTCGGTTGCCATGCCCATGATCTGCTGGCCACGCACACTGAGTTCATCCTGCAGACCGGCCTGCTGGCCGTCAGTGTCGGTCCAGCGTTTGAGCATGTCCCGATAATGCCGGATGCGCTCGGCCAGGGCCGTGCTTTTTACCGTTCCCAGGGCATCGATCGACGCCCGCTGGTTCTCCAGGATGTCGAGGGCCGTGGCGGCATGCTCGTCCGCCCAGCGGTAGGCGTCCTCGTCGTTGTAAAGAAAGAGATTCTTCTCCTCACGCCGCATGTCGAAAACAGCGTCCTTGAAGCTGGAGACCACTTCGCCATCGGAGATGCGGCTCTCGAGATAGAGCAGGTCCAGAAAAGCGATGATGCCGAGCATGGAAGTTGCCATGACCAGTGCAATGTAGGCGCTGGTGATCTTCGCGCGCAGACTGTGGAGCTTGGTCAAGACGGTCATAACAAAATGCAACACCCCGTTTCATTCTGCAACAAGTGTAGCAGATCCATCTGAAAGCCGGCCATGGCGACTCCGGGGCGATTTCACGCATTCCCGTGTTGCGATATGCAACGGCGCTCTTTATCCTGAGTCGCGTGACTAGTAATAAAAACAATGACTTAAGCGACTGAAAAGTTGGCACGCCATTTGCATTTATCTATACCACCCTTTGCTAATATTCGGATATAATACGCAATGAAAAAACTGACTGATGACATCAAGCGTGCCCTTGCGGCGCTGGGCAACCAGCATGCAGGCGAGTTCCTGACCCCGCGTGACAAGGCCGAAATCGTGGGTTATTCCAGGTCTTCAGCGAAGCCGGCGGTTGAAACGATTCCTCGCGCAATCAGTGCCGCCACCAGGCGCGTCGCATTCCTCACGGACGGCCGGGGGGAGGGGGCGCCCCTCGATTACGTCATTGAACTCTGCGACCGCCAGCAGGCCAGCGTAGACCTGCTGGTTCACGGTGTAGTCGATACCAGGCGTGTCGAGCTCCTGAAGAAGCGCCTCGACCGGGCGGGTATCGCCTGTCACAGTTCGTCGCTCGGCATCGACACCGTCACCGGGCTGGAGGATTACATCAGCCAGCATCATTCGCTGATCTTTCTGGTTGCCATGCCGGATGACCTGCTCGCCAGGCATCTGAGCGAAGAGTTGATTCCTTCACGCAAACTTCACCTGCGGGTACCGCTGGTGATGATCGAGGATCAGCCCTCGAAACAACCGGAAACAAAATCGGCCTGATGAAACCAGTGACAGCCAACAATAGCGGCTCCCTGGCGGGAGAGCCGCACGACCGCGTACATGACGACATGAACAAACTTGCCGATGAAGAGAGGGCGGTTGCCAGCAAGCGTTACCTGAGTCCGAAGCAGATCGTTGCTGCGGTGGTATTCGCCATCCTGGCCGCTTACCTGGCCTACATCGTTCCGACCGTCGAGATCGCCTGGGTCAGCGCCATTCTCGTGCTGACGATCTATCTCTTCGCCTTCGAGGTCGTCGGCGTCGACGTCGCCGCTGCCACCGTGATGGTGATCCTTGGCCTGACCTCGCTGCTGGCGCCGATCATGGGGCTCGAGGAGGGCCTCGTCGACAACACGCATCTGTTCGACGGTTTTGCCTCGAACGCCGTGATCTCCATCATCGCGGTCATGATCATCGGCGCCGGGCTCGACAGGACCGGCATCATGTCCCGCGTCGCGGCCTTCATACTGAAGGTCGGCGGCACCACCGAGGCGCGCATCATTCCGATCATCTCGGCGACCGTGGGTTTCATCTCCTCGTTCATGCAGAACGTCGGTGCCGCGGCGCTGTTCCTGCCGGTCGTGTCGCGGATTTCCGCGCGCTCCGGACTGCCGATGTCGCGGCTGCTGATGCCCATGGGTTTTACGGCCATCCTCGGCGGCACCATGACCATGGTCGGTTCGAGCCCGCTGATCCTTCTCAACGATCTGATCCTGACCTCCAACAAGGCGCTTGCCCCTGATCAGCAGATGGAGACCTGGGGGCTGTTCTCGGTCACGCCGATCGGCGTTGCCCTGATCATCGCCGGCATCACCTACTTCGTGATCGCCGGCCGTTACGTTCTGCCGAAAACCAAGAACGAGAGCAGCACTGTCGGTGCCGATCCGATGGCGTACTTTCATGATGTCTATGGTGTCGACTACAAGATTCACGAGGTGGTCATCACCGACGACAGCGACCTCATCGGCAAGAAGCTCGACGATGTCGAAACCACCTACCGCGTGCGCATCATCGCTACCAAGCGCGCCGGCGAGGAGAGCCGTTTCGGCCCCGGCACCATCGCGCGCGACGTGGAGATGGCGGCCGGCATGGTGCTCGGCATCGTCGCCGAACCCCAGGACCTGGAATTTTTCGTCGAAAAATACAATCTCACGAAGCGTCCCGTTCTGCGCACCTTTTCCGAATCCCTCTCACCGGCCAGGTCCGGTATCGCCGAGGTCGTCATACCGCCGGGCTCCAAGCTCATCGGCAAGAGCGCGCGCGATGTCTGGATGCGCAAGACCTATGGCCTGGCGATGGTCGGCCTGCATCGCAACGGCGAGACGCTGAGCGAGGGCGAGGATATCCGCAACATGCCCTTTCAGGCCGGCGACACGCTTGTCGTACACACGGCCTGGAACGCGCTCGAGCGTATCGAGAAGGACCGCGATTTCGTTGTCGTCACGACGGAGTATCCGCGCGAGGAGCAGCTGCGCCCGCACAAGATCCTGCCGGCCGGCATCTTCTTCGGCGTGGCCCTCTTCATGGTGCTGTTCACGGACATCCGCCTGTCGGTTGCGCTGCTGACAGGCGCCATGGGGATGATCCTGACGGGGGTTCTGAAGATCGAGGAGGCCTACGACGCCGTGAGCTGGAAGACGGTTTTCCTGCTGGCATCGCTGATCCCGCTCGGGCTCGCGGTCGAAACTACGGGAACCGCAAAATGGATCGCCGAGCAGGTGCTCGCCGTCGTCGGCGGCGCGCCCATCTGGGTCATCCAGGCGTCCGTGGCAGTGCTCGCGACCTTCTTCACGCTCGTCATGTCGAACGTCGGCGCGACCGTGCTGCTGGTGCCGCTGGCCGTCAACATCGCCATCGGCGCAGACGCCAACCCCGCTGTGTTCGCACTGACGGTCGCCATCGCGACATCGAACTCCTTCCTGATCCCGACGCACCAGGTCAACGCGCTCATCATGGGCCCGGCCGGCTACCGCGTCGCCGACTTCATGAAAGCCGGCGGCATCATGACCGTGCTCTTCCTCGTGGTCATGCTGCTCGTCATGAACCTGATCTACTGAGACTCCCGCACTTCGAGGCAGCGAAAGGGCGCGACATCCCGGATGTCGCGCCTTTTTTGCTGGCGGGCGCTCCGCGCCGGGCGAAGGCCCCGGGATGGTGTGCCCGGGCCAGGTCTGCGACAGGCCGCCTGTCAGGCAGAAAATCAGCAGATGCTGAATGACGCGGTGCACATTGCGTAATCCGGCATGAGCCTATAGAGTCAAGCGAAACAAGAGGTTGCGCAAGACAACCGCGACAACACCACCCTGGAGGAAGATAGCCATGGAGCAACCGAAAGCTCTGGACGAGGAGGCGCGGAAAGTCCGCGAGATCGAACCCCTTTTTCATCCCTGCAACAGGCTCGAGGCGAGCGCGCCGCTGCGCTGGCTCAGGCTCGGCTGGCAGGATCTCAGGCGCGCGCCGCGGCTGAGCCTGACCTATGGCTTCGTCGTCACGGGGCTCTGTTTTCTCATGACCTGGCTGGCCTGGGGCGAGAGCAACAGCATGGCGCTCTTCACGATCGGCATCGGCATCATCCTGCTCGGCCCGGCACTGGCGTTCGGTCCCTACTCGATCAGCCGCCAGCTCGCGAAGGGACTCGTGCCGCAGTTCGGCTACTGCATCAGGGAGAGTGGCGGCCAGATGCGCAACGAGCTGCTGTTCGCGCTGATCCTGCTCGTGATTTTCCTCGTCTGGGCACGCGCGGCCTCCATGGTGCACATCTTCTTCCCGATCGCGGGCGACACGGGCGTCATGGAGTGGGTCCAGTTCCTCGCTGTCGGCTCGGCCGTCGGCGCGCTTTTCGCAGGACTCGTCTTCGTCGCGAGCGCCTTCTCGCTGCCGATGATGCTGGATCGCAACACCGACGCCATCACGAGCGCGTTGACGAGCGTCAACGCCGTGAAAAACAACATTCCCGCCATGATCGTCTGGGCCGGCTTGATTGTCGGTCTCGTTCTGGTCGGTTTCGCGACGGCGTTCATCGGACTGGCCGTAATCCTGCCGTGGATCGGGCATGCCACCTGGCACGCCTACAAGGAGACCATCCGCGACGCCGAGAAGATCAAGGTCTACGACTGACAGGCGCTAGCCCCTCTCCTGCAGGCGCAGTCACGGGGCGCGCTTTCAGTCCATGAGCAAGACCAGGAAGAGGTCCTCGACTGCCAGATCAGCCTTGCCGGGCGATGTGTCGTGGAAGACCGCGCTGCCGTAGGCCGCCTGCAGACGCGCCACATAATCCGGTGGTTCTTGCATCTGTCTCATCGTATCGCGCCTCATCCGGGGTCGCGATCACGGGAATGAGGCCCGCTGGCGGCAGCATTCCGCGCCGGGGATTCCTGCTGGCAGGCCAGGCGGGCATCATGCTGCCGTTGTTTCAGTCGGATCGATGATGCTGATCGCCCCGCTGCTCTCTGCTGAATTCCCCCTCGATCACGTCGATCCGCCGGCGCCCGCTGGCATCCTGGCGCACGATGGTGACGTCGGCGCTCGTCATGGCGCCGCTGCGCTTGAGGAATTCAACGACCAGGAATTTACGCAGCGGAGGAATCAGCAGCAGAAAGCCGAGGGCGTCGGTGATGAAGCCCGGCAGCAGGAGCAGGATACCCATGATCGCGAGCAGAGCGCCCTCGAGCATCTCGATGGCCGGAGCCTCGCCGCGCTCCATCTGCTGGCGGATACGGAAGAGGATGCCCATGCCCTGTTTCCTGACGAGCCAGCCTCCGAGCACGGCCGTCAGCACAACCAGCCAGATGGTCGCGAAGGCGCCGATCTTGTCGCCGACCTCGATGATGACATACAGCTCCGTGAGCGGGATGAAGACAAAAATGACGAGGAAAATCAGGAGGAAGGGCATGTTTATGCGTGTCCGTGTGAAATAAAGTGTTTGGATCTGTATCGCTACATTATATGGTGATGCCGTTCGCCGGGTTCAACCCGACTTTTTTCTCTGTAATCGATTCCCCCGATTCGGGGTCTCATTGTGACAATGAAACTGATCGTCTACTGCACCTGTCCCGACCGCACCGTGGCGGACACATTGGCCTCCGGGCTGGTCGCCGGCGGTCTGGCGGCCTGTGTCAACATTCTGCCCGGGGTGGAGTCTGTCTACCGCTGGCAGGGGAAGATCGAGCGCGACAGCGAGATTTTACTGCTCATCAAGAGCGATGCTGCGCATTTCGCCGCGTTAAAGGATACAATTAGCGACTTGCATCCGTACGAGGTGCCCGAAATCATCGCTGTCCCGGTCGAGGCGGGACATCAACCCTATCTGGAGTGGATTGACCAATGCCTGGAAGATTCCTGACCCTTCTGATCCTGCTGCTGGCGGCGCCGGCGCTCTCCGCGTTCGAGGATGACGACTTCCTGATGCCCGACGTGGCTTTCAAGCCAACCGTCACAGCCGACGGTGACACGATCAATGCCTCGTGGGAGATCGCCGAGGGCTACTACCTCTACAAGGAGAAATTCAGCGTCGAGAGCCGGACTCCCGGCGTCGAACTCGGCGAACCGGAGTTCCCGCCGGCCGAGATGCACGAGGGCATCAGGCCGGACGGGCAGGAGGGCCTCGTCGAGGTCTATTTCAACGAGGTCGACCTCCGCATCCCGGTCAGGAGCGGCGCCGGCGAAGCCGACATCCAGGTGCGCTACCAGGGCTGCGCAGAGAAAGGACTCTGCTATCCGCCGCAGAAGAAGAGCTACAAGCTGCAGCTTGCGGCCGCGGCACCGGCCGCCGTGACTGCGCCGGAAGAATCGCTCGGCCTCGGTGCATCGAAGCCGGGTGGACTGCAGAGCCTCTCGGGCGATCTCGGTTTCGGATTCGAGGACGACATCCTGCCGGCCGAGCAGGCGATGCACTTCGAGGCCGTGGTTGTCGATGGCCGCAAGATCCAGGCAATCTGGAGCGTCGCCGATGGCATCTACATGTATGCCGACAAGATCGAGCTGGCTGTCGAGGGCGACGCCGGGCTGGGTGAATTCACGCTGCCCGAACCCGAGATCAAGTGGGGCGTGAAGCCCGATGGCAAGGAGGGCGACATTCCTGTCTACCTCGGCACGCTGCGTGTCGAGCTGCCGCTGACACGTCCGGTAGCGGATGAAACGAGCATCAGGCTGCGCGCCGGTTACCAGGGCTGCGCCGTCCAGGGCATCTGCTACCCGCCGCAGAAGAAAACCATCGATCTCGTGCTGCCGGCTGTCGCCTCGGCCGATGTCGCGCCTGTTGTGGCGCAGGAGCAGGCGCCGGTCGCGCAGCCGGCAACCACGCCAGCCGCACCGGCGGCCGTGCAAAAAAGCGCCGCGACCGAAGAGGAGTCGATGTTCAGCAACAAGGGCTTCTGGACCATCGTCGGCGCCTTCTTTCTGATCGGCGTCGGCCTGTCGCTGACGCCTTGCGTCTTTCCGATGATCCCGATCCTCTCCGGCATCATCACGGGACATGGCAGAACCCTGACTCCCGCCAAGGGTTTCGTGCTGTCACTCGTCTACGTGCTGGCGATGGCGGTGACCTACACCGTCGCCGGTGTCATCGCCGCGCTCTCGGGCGAGAATCTGCAGGTCGCGTTGCAGAATCCCTGGGTGCTGTCGGCCTTCGCGTTCCTGTTCGTTTTGCTGGCGCTGTCGATGTTCGGCTTCTACGAGCTGCAGCTGCCATCGAGCGTGCAGAGCAAGCTCAACGAGATCAGCAACAAGCAGAAGCAGGGCAGCCTCTTCGGGGTTGCCATCATGGGTTTCCTCTCCGCGCTGATCGTTGGTCCCTGCGTGGCGCCGCCACTGGCCGCCGCGCTGGCCTACATCGGCACCACGGGCGATGCCGTGCTCGGCGCCTCGGCGCTGTTCGTCATGGCGCTCGGCATGGGCATGCCACTGCTGCTGATCGGAATCTCGGCCGGCAAGCTGCTGCCGCGCGCCGGCGGCTGGATGGAGACCGTCAAGGCGGTCTTCGGCGTCGTCATGCTGGCCGTCGCCGTGACCATGCTCGAGCGCCTCGTGCCGACCTACCTGCCGGGCCTGGTCACCATGCTCATGTGGGCGCTGCTGCTGATCATCCCGGCGATCTACATGGGCGCGCTCGAGCCGCTGCCTGAGGGATCCTCGGGCTGGCGCAAGCTCTGGAAGGGGCTTGGTGTCGCCTTCCTGGTCTACGGCGGCGTGCTGCTCATCGGCGCGGGCGCCGGCAACCACGACCCGCTCTCGCCGCTCGAGGGCATCGGCGTCTCGACCGCCGGCCAGCAGGCCGCGGCACGCAACAGCTTCGTCAAGGTCAAGACCGTCGAGGAGCTCGATGCGGAGATGGAGAAGGCGCAGCAGGCGTCGAAGAACGTACTGCTCGATTTCTATGCCGACTGGTGCGTCTACTGCAAGACCATGGAGAAGAAGGTCTTCCCGCATCCCGACGTGCTCTCACGCACTGACAACATGGCGCTGATCAAGGCCGACGTGACGGCCGATGACCAGCTGCTGAAGCACTTCAATCTGGTCGCTCCGCCGACCGTGATCCTGTTCGATGCCGCGGGCACAGAGCGCGACCGCATCATCGGCGACGTTACCGTGGAGCAACTCGTCAACAGCCTGGACAAGGCCTACCAGTAGCAACCCATGCGATACATCATCTTTTCCATCTTCCTGGGCCTGATCGCCGCGCTCGTCGGCGCGACGATCGCGATCCAGCAGCATCCCGAGCGTTTCAGCAACCTCTTCGAGAGGAAGAACGAGGTGCTCAAGCGCATTCCCTACTTCACCATGATCGACCTCGAGGGTGCCGAGCGCACCAGCAGCGAATGGAACAACAACGTCGTCGTGCTGAACTTCTGGGCGCCCTGGTGCCCGCCGTGCGCCGAGGAGACACCGGGTTTCGTCGAGCTGCAGGAGAAGTACCATGACAAGGGCGTGCGCTTCATCGGCATCGCCATCGACGATCCCGACACGGTGCAGGATTTCATCGACACCTACGGCGTCGAGTATCCCGTGCTGCTCGGCGACATGAAGGCGATCAACTTCTCGCGCGAGCTCGGCAACCGCATGGGCGCGCTGCCCTACACGGTCGTGGCCGACCGCAACGGCAACATCCAGCAGCGCTACAACGGCGGCGTCGCACGGGACGATCTCGACAAGCTGCTCGCGAGCCTGATCAAGAATGGCTGACAAGAAGCTGCTGGTCCTCGTCGACGGCTCCTCCTACCTCTTCCGGGCCTTCCATGCGCTGCCGCCGCTGACCAATGCGAAGGGCCAGCCGACCGGAGCCGTGGTCGGTGTCATCAACATGCTGCGCAAGCTCATGGCCGACCATGCGCCGGACTACATCGGCGTCGTCTTCGACGCGCCCGGCAAGACCTTTCGCGATGACATCTACAAGGAATACAAGGCGAATCGTCCGCCGATGCCGGACGACCTGCGTGTGCAGATCGAGCCGCTGCATGCCATCATCAGGGCGATGGGACTGCCGCTCGTCATCGAACCCGGCGTCGAGGCCGACGATGTCATCGGCACGCTCGCCGTCGAGGCGCAGAAGGCCGGCATGAAGACGCTGGTTTCGACGAGTGACAAGGACCTGGCGCAGCTCGTCAACGACGAGGTCACGCTCATCAACACCATGAGCGACACCGTGACCGACATTAGCGGCGTCGTCGACAGGTTCGGCGTGCGCGCGGACCAGATCATCGACTACCTGGCGCTCGTCGGGGACAGTTCCGACAACATTCCGGGCGTGCCGAAGTGCGGGCCCAAGACCGCCGCCAAATGGCTCTCCGAGTTCGACAACATCGAGAATCTCGTTGAGCATGCCGGCGAGATCAAGGGCAAGATCGGCGATTACCTGCGCGAGGCGATCGACAATGGTCAGCTGGCCATGTCGCGCGACCTGACGCGCATCCGCACCGATCTGGAGCTGCACGAGAGGCCGAAGGATCTCGTTCAGGGCGAGGCCGATGTCGACACCCTGCGCGGCTGGTACGAAAAACTCGACGCCAGCCGGCTGCTCGCGACACTCGAGGGGGAGGGCGACCCGGTCGAGGCCGGGGAGAGCCAGCCTGCAGCCGATGCGGACTACGAGACCGTGCTCGACATGGCGCGTCTCGATGCCTGGATCAAAATGCTGGAAAAAGCAAAACTCGTCACCTTCGATACGGAGACCACGAGCCTCGACTACATGCAGGCGGAGCTCGTCGGCCTGTCGTTCTCCGTCAGGGAGGGCGAGGCCTGTTACATCCCGGTCGCGCACAGCGACCCGGATGCGCCGCAGCAGCTCGATCGCGCCGCCGTGCTCGAGGCGCTGAAGCCGATCCTCGAGGACCCGGATAAACCCAAGCTCGGGCAGCACCTGAAGTACGACATGAACGTGCTGGCCAACTACGATGTGCATGTTCAGGGTGTCGCCTTCGACACCATGCTCGAATCCTACGTCTACAACTCGGTCGCGACGCGCCACGACATGGATTCCCTGGCGAAAGCCTATCTCGGCTACGACACCGTCAAGTTCGAGGAGATCGCCGGCAAGGGCGCTAAGCAGCTCACCTTCGACCAGATTCCGCTCGAGCAGGCCGCGCCCTACGCGGCCGAGGATGCCGACATCACGCTGCGCCTGCACGATCATCTCTGGCCACTGCTGAAGAAACAGAAGGGGCCGGCGAGCGTCTTCACCGATATCGAGATACCCCTCGTGCCGGTGCTGTCGCGTATCGAGCGCACCGGCGTGCGCATCGACAACAGGATGCTGGCGAAGCAGAGCAAGCGCATGGCCAAGCGCATGGCCGAGCTCGAGAAACAGGCCCACGAGATCGCCGGGCGGCCGTTCAACATGGCCTCGCCGAAACAGATCGGCCAGATCTTCTTCGAGGAACTCGACCTGCCGGTCATTTCGAAGACACCGAAAGGAGCGCCATCGACGGCGGAGAGCGTGCTGCAGGAGCTGGCCGACCAGGGCCACGAGCTGCCGTCGCTGATCCTGCAGCACCGCGGCCTGGCCAAGCTGCGCTCGACCTATACCGACAAGCTGCCAACCATGATCAACCCGGATACCGGGCGCGTGCACACCTCCTATCACCAGGCCGTGGCCGCGACCGGCCGCCTGAGCTCGAGCGATCCGAACCTGCAGAACATCCCTGTGCGCACCGAGGACGGGCGCCGCATCCGCCAGGCCTTCGTGCCGCGCGACGGCGCCGTCATGGTCGCGGCCGACTACTCCCAGATCGAGCTGCGCATCATGTCGCATCTCTCCGGCGACAAGGCGCTGCTGAAGGCCTTCGCCGAGGGACAGGACATCCACCGCGCGACGGCTGCCGAGGTCTTCGGCGTGACGCCGGACAACGTCAGCAGCGATCAGCGCCGCTCGGCCAAGGCCATCAACTTCGGCCTGATCTACGGCATGTCCGCCTTCGGGCTCGCGAAACAGCTCGGCGTCGAGCGCGGCACGGCGCAGGAGTACATCGATCTCTACTTTGACCGCTACCCGGGCGTGCGCACCTTCATGGGCGCGATCCGCGCAAAGGCGCACGAGGAAGGCTATGTCGAGACCGTCTTCGGACGGCGCCTCTACCTGCCCGAGATCAACTCGCGCAACGGCCAGCGCCGCGCCGCCGCCGAGCGCACGGCCATCAACGCTCCCATGCAGGGCACGGCCGCCGACATCATCAAGCGCGCCATGATCGCCGTCGACGGCTGGATCGGGAAGAAGAAGCCCGACGTCACCATGATCATGCAGGTGCATGACGAACTGGTCTTCGAGATCGGCGAGCAGAGTGTGGACGAGGTCGTGCCCGAGATCGTCGCCATGATGGAGAACGCCGCCGAACTCTCCGTGCCGCTCGTGGTCGACGCGGGCCGCGGCGCAAACTGGGATGAGGCCCATTGACACTGATGCATAACGCCACCGGTAGAGGCATGAATCGCTTTTTGACACTTTTCGGCGTGGCGCTGCTCCTGCTGCTCCTGGCGGGCTGCCAGTCGGCCTCGCTGAAATCTGCCGGCACCCGCGTCAACGCCCATCCGGCGATGTGGCTGGTGGAGGATCAGGACAGCAAGGTCTATCTCTTCGGCTCCATTCACGTGCTGCCGGAGGGCGTGCGCTGGTACACGCCGGTCATCGCCACGGCCTTCGAAAACGCCGACGAACTCGTGATCGAGAGCAAGGCCGACGACGTCGATGACCAGGCCATGAACAGCTACATTCGCGCGCGGGCTCTGCTGCCCGGCGGACAGACGCTCGACGAATTGCTGTCGCCGGCGGATTACGCACGATTGCAGGAACTGGCGCGTCTGCTGGAACTCGACGAATACAGCGTCTCGCGCATGCAGCCCTGGCTGCTGCGCATCGTCATCGCCAACGAGATCTTCGAGTACTCGGGCATGGAGCGCACACTCGGTGTCGATACCCTGTTCGAACAGACGGCCGCGCGGAACAACATGCGCATCTCGTCGCTCGAGACACCAA
This sequence comes from Gammaproteobacteria bacterium, assembly GCA_037385505.1. GTDB lineage: Bacteria > Pseudomonadota > Gammaproteobacteria > Chromatiales > Chromatiaceae > Sva-25. Next base: position 37,958 of record JARRMY010000014.1, read on the forward strand.
CGGAGGCGATGATGACGCTCGCCGAGTACCCGCTCGAGGTGCAGCTGCAGCAGCTCTCCGAATCGCTCAATAACGCTCCGAACAACAACACGCAGGACGGTCTCGGCGGCCTGCTGATCTCGTGGGCGACGGGCGACATCGATCGCAACGCGCGGCTCATCGCAAGGAGCATGACGCCGCTGACCTACCGCAATGTCGTCGTGAAGCGCAACGAGAAGTGGCTGCCGCGCGTCGAACGCTATCTCGACAAGCCGCAGCAGACGATGGTGGTCGTTGGCAATGCGCATCTTGTCGGCAAAGGCAATATGATCGACATGCTGAGGCAGCGTGGTTACCTGGTCAGCCGCGTTCAATGACACTCTGCCGTCTCGCTCGCAGGCCCTCGGCCGGGACGAGCCCCGTGGCGCGAAAACGGGCCTCTCGATACGCGGTCCCTGTTCGCGGTGGCGGCGGTTTTCGGGTATGCCGGGCGTGAAGTCCGGGCACCTGGCGGGATGTCGTGAATTGTCGGGAAGTTGCTTGGGAGCCCTGATATAATCGCGCTTTTCGTCGCATAACCCGGTTCGATGAGACTGATTCGCGGTCTCCACAATCTGAAAAAGATCCACCGTGGCTGCGTCGCGACCATCGGTAATTTCGATGGCGTGCATCTCGGCCACCAGGCGATGTTCCGCCAGTTGCGCTGCGAGGCCGACAGTCACGAACTGCCGCTGACGGTGATCATCTTCGAGCCACAGCCGATGGAGTATTTCCGTCCGGCGGAGGCCCCGCCGCGCCTGACGAGCCTGCGCGAGAAGGTCCGCATCTTTGCCGGGCTCGGCATCGACAACGTGCTGATCCTGCATTTCAGCAAGCGGCTCGCGGCCATGGGGGCGGAAACCTTCATCGACGAGATCCTCGTGCGCGGACTGGGTGTCAGGCACCTCTTCGTCGGCGACGATTTCCGCTTCGGGCGCGCGCGCAGCGGCGACGTGCGCATGCTGCGCGAAGCCGGCGAGGCCCAGGGTTTCACGGTCGACAACATGGACACCCTGACGCACCGCGACGAGCGCATCAGCTCGACGCGCATCCGCCGTCACCTGATCGAGGGCGATCTCGAGGAAGCCAACACCTGTCTCGGACGCAGTTACGCGATCTGCGGACGCGTTGCGCACGGCGACAAGCGTGGCAGAACCATCGGTTTTCCGACGCTCAACGTCGTGCTGCGGCGCAAGAGCAGCCCGCTGCGCGGGGTCTTTGCGGTGCGTGCCGGCGGACTTGGCGACAAGCTGCTGCCGGGAGTCGCCAACATCGGCAACAGGCCGACCGTCGAGGGCGATGACCGCTTCATCCTGGAGGTGCACCTCTTCGATTTCGACCGCGAGGTCTATGGCCAGCTCGTGGAGGTCGACTTCGTGGCCCGTATCCGCGACGAAATGAAATTCGACTCTTTTGACGCCCTGCGCCGGCAGATCCTGGTGGACGCCGACAAGGCCCGCAGGCTGCTCGGCGTCAATCCGGAACAATCATCGTGAGCAACTACAAAGACACCCTCAACCTGCCGAAGACGGATTTCCCCATGAGGGGCAATCTGCCGCAACGCGAACCGACGATGCTGCACCACTGGAAGGAGCTGGATCTTTACCGCCGCATTCGCGAGGCCTCTGCCGGACGGCCGACATTCATCCTCCACGACGGCCCGCCTTATGCGAACGGCGAGATCCACATCGGTCATGCTGTCAACAAGGTGCTCAAGGACATCATCGTCAAGAGCCGCACGCTCGAGGGTTTCGACGCGCCCTACGTGCCTGGCTGGGACTGCCACGGCCTGCCGATCGAGCTGCAGGTCGAGAAGAAGGTCGGCAAGCCGGGCCAGAAGGTCTCCGCGGCCGAGTTTCGCAAGGCGTGCCGCACCTATGCGGCCAGGCAGGTCGATAACCAGCGCGAGGATTTCAGGCGTCTCGGCGTGATCGGCGACTGGGATAATCCCTATCTCACGAAAGATTATCAATTCGAGGCGAACATCATCCGTTCGCTCGGCAGGATCTTCGCCAATGGCCATATCCACGAGGGCTACAAGCCGGTGCACTGGTGCACAGACTGTGGCTCGGCGCTGGCCGAGGCCGAGGTCGAGTACAGGAACAGGGACTCTTTCGCCATCGACGTGCGCTTCCGCGTGCTCGACGAGGAGGCCTTTTTCGAACGCTGCCACTCCGTCCCCGGGCATCATGGCGAGGGCCCCATGTCCGTCGTCATCTGGACCACGACGCCCTGGACATTGCCGGCCAACCAGGCCGTCGCGCTCAACCCGATGCTCGAATATGCCATCGTCCAGTGCGAGAGCGACAGCGGCAAGGAGCGCCTGTTCGTTGCCGAGGGGCTGCTTCAGGAGACCATGGAACGCTGGGGCAACGAGGAGTACCACGTGCTGGCCTACGGCAAGGGCGGCGCGTTCGAGGGGCTCATGCTCCAGCATCCCTTCTACGACCGCCAGGTGCCGGTCATCCTCGGCGAGCATGTCACGCTCGAGGCCGGCACGGGCGCCGTGCACACGGCTCCGGGACACGGTCTCGAGGATTTCTTCGTCGGCCAGAAATACAATCTGCCCGTCGACAACCCGGTGGATGGCAACGGTGTCTTCGTCAAGGGCACCGAGCTGTTCGAGGGCGAGCATGTCATGAAGGCCAACGACAAGGTGATCGCCGTGCTCGAGCAGCGTGGCGCGTTGCTGCGCTCGGCGCGCCTGACCCACAGCTACCCCCATTGCTGGCGCCACAAGACGCCGATCATCTTCCGTGCCACGCCGCAATGGTTCATCAGCATGGAGCAGAATGGCCTGCGTGACGCGGCCATGCGCGAGATCGACAAGGTCGAATGGTTGCCCGACTGGGGCAAGGCGCGCATCCAGGGCATGGTCGAGGGGCGTCCCGACTGGTGCATCTCGCGTCAGCGCACCTGGGGCGCACCGATCGCGCTCTTCATCCACAAGGAATCCGGCGAACCGCACCCGGACACGCCCGGCCTGATCGAGCAGGTCGCGCAGCGCGTCGAGCAGGAGGGCATCGAGGCCTGGTTCTCGCTCGACCCGGCCGAGCTGCTCGGCGAGGAGGCGCAACACTACGCCAAGGTCCCCGACACGCTCGACGTCTGGTTCGACTCCGGCGTGACCCACGCCTGCGTGCTCGAGACCCGCGACGAACTGCGCACCCCGGCCGACCTCTATCTCGAGGGCTCGGACCAGCACCGCGGCTGGTTCCAATCGTCGCTGCTGACGTCGACGGCGATGGTCGACCACGCTCCCTACAGGCAGGTGCTCACGCACGGCTTCACGGTCGATGCCGAGGGACGCAAGATGTCGAAGTCGATCGGCAACGTCCTGAAGCCCCAGCAGGTCATGAAGACGCTCGGCGCCGACATCATCCGCCTCTGGGTCGCGGCAACCGACTACCGCGCCGAGATGAGCGTTTCCGACGAGATCCTGAAGCGCACGGCCGACGCCTACCGCCGTATCCGCAACACGGCGCGCTACCTGCTGTCGAACCTCAACGATTTCGATCCGGCGGCGAACCTCGTCGCACCCGGCGACATGCTGTCGCTCGACCGCTGGGCCGTCGACCTCGCGGCGCGCCTGCAGGAGGAGATCAGGGCCGCCTACGAGAGCTATGAGTTTCATCTCATCTTTCAGAAGATCCACAACTTCTGCGTCACGGAAATGGGTGGCTTCTATCTCGATGTCACCAAGGACCGGCAGTACACCTGCCAGGCCGACAGCGTCGCGCGACGCTCGAGCCAGACGGCCATGTACCACATCGCCGAGGCGCTCGTGCGCTGGCTGTCGCCGATCCTGAGTTTCACGGCCGACGAGATCTGGCAGCATCTGCCGGGCGAGCGCGACGATTCCGTCTTTCTCGTGACCTGGTACGACAATCTCTTCAGGCTCGGTGATGCGGAGAGGGTTTCCGCGGAGCAGTGGGAGCGCATCATCAAGGCGCGTTCGGCGGTGTCGAAGGAACTCGAGATCCTGCGCAAGAACGGCGACATCGGTTCCGGCCTGAACGCCGAGGTGACCCTTATCTGCGACGGCGAACTCAAGACGGCGCTCGAGGCGCTCGGTGACGAGCTGCGTTTCGCGCTGATCACCTCCGGGGCGTCCGTCACATCGGATGATGATGCCGCGGCCACGCAGACCGAGCTTGCCGGGCTCAAGGTCAGGGTCGTGCCTTCGCAGCATGCCAAGTGCAGCCGCTGCTGGCACCAGCGCGAGGATGTCGGCACCCATCCCGATCATCCGGAACTGTGCGGCCGTTGCATCTCGAACATCGAGGGCGAGGGCGAAGTTCGCCTGCATGTCTGAGCGGCACGACCCATGATGCGTTTCCTCTGGCTTTCGCTGATCATCGTCGTCCTGGACCAGGTCACCAAGATCTGGATCGACAGCAGTCTCATGCTGCACGACCGGGTGCCCGTGATCCACGGCTTCTTCGATCTCATGAAGGCCTACAACGAGGGTGCGGCCTTCAGTTTCCTCGCCGGTCAGGATGGCTGGCAACGCTGGTTCTTCACGGGGCTTTCGACCATCATCAGCATCGCCCTGCTGATCTGGTTGCGCAGGCTGCAGCCGTCGCATCTCTGGACGGCGCTGGCGATCTCCCTGGTCATCGGCGGCGCTGTCGGCAATCTCATCGACCGTGTCGCCCTTGGTCATGTGGTCGATTTCCTGCTGTTCTATATCGATCCCTGGTACTGGCCTGCATTCAACATCGCCGACAGCGCCATCAGCATCGGCGTCGTCATACTCATCATTACCGAGCTCTTCGGGCTCGACAGGAAACGGGAGGCGGCCTAGACCATGGCCCAGTTTTTCCAGATTCATCCGGACAACCCGCAGCAGCGCCTCGTCAAGCAGGCAGTGGACGTGGTGCGCGCCGGCGGCGTCATCGTCTACCCGACAGACTCCTGCTATGCGCTGGGTTGCGACATGAGCAACAAGAAAGCGAAGGACCGCATCCGCCAGATCCGTCGTCTCGACGACACCCATGTCTTCACACTGGTGTGCCGTGACCTGTCGGAAATCTCCACCTATGCGAGGATCAGCAACGCCTACTACCGGCTGCTGAAAGCGCTGACGCCCGGCCCCTATACCTTTGTCTTCAAGGCCACGAAGGAAGTGCCGCGCATGCTGCAGAACCCGAAGCGCAAGACCATCGGCATCCGCATCCCGGACAACCGCATCGCACTGGCACTGCTCGAGGAGCTCGATGCGCCGCTGTCGAGCAGCACATTGATCATGCCCGGAGACGACATCCCCCTGACCGATCCCTATGACATGCGTCATCTGCTCGAGCACCAGGTCGACATGATCATCGATGGCGGCTACTGCGGCATCGATCCCACAACCGTGGTCAACCTCGAGGAGGAGACGCCGCGCGTGCTGCGCGAGGGCCTTGGCGATCCGTCTGTTTTCGAGGAGGAGTAGCCATGTCGAGACGCCTGCTGTCTGCATTGCTGATTGCGATTTCACCGGCTCTCCCGGCGCAGTCCATCTCCACGCCCGTAACCGCCTTCGCGGATGAAGAGCCCGCGATCCAGCTGCAAGGCGCGGTCGAACTGGCACGTGAAGCCGGCGGGGAAAAGATTGGCAGCCTCTCGGCACTCGCCTGGGACCATGACGAGCAGATCCTCCATGCCGTCTCCGACGAGGCGCACCTCTACCACTTCAGGCCGCTGTTCGAAGAGGGCAGGCTCGTCGCGGTGGATTTCCTGGAGCGTCGCCGCCTGCGTGACGAGGATGGCGACAAGCTCAAGGGCGACAAGCGTGATTCCGAGGGGATGCATCTCCTCAATGGCAACAACGGCAAACGCGGCGACTCGGAGTTGCTGATCGCCTTCGAACGGAAACCGCGTATCGACCGCTTCTCGCCCGATGGCCGGCAGGTCGGCGAGATCGAATTGCCGGAAGCCCTGAGCAAGGCCAGTCACTACAATGCCCCGAATCACGCGCTCGAGGCCGTGACCTGGCATCCCGACCATGGCGTCATGACGCTTCCGCAACGTCCGCAGGATGATGGCCACTACCTCTTTGCGGCCAGCGGGCTCAAATGGCCTTACGCCATGGCCCCGGGGCGCGATAACGAGGTCGTTGCGCTGGAGACGATGGAGGATGGCTCCCTGCTGGTCATGGAGCGCATCTACCAGTCCGGACTCTTCGGTGGCGCCATCGTCACCTTTCGCAGGGGGGTGATCGACGCAGACCGCCTGGAACTGGAGACGCTTGCGGTGATCGACTCGCGCGACGGCTGGAGACTCGACAACTTCGAGGGCCTCGCCCGCCATGAGAACGGCCGTTACTTCATCGTCAGCGACAATGATGACAAGGCCTCCCGGCGCACCCTGCTGTACTATTTCTCGTTCAAATGAGCCGGCAGGCAGAAGACCGCCTGTTTATCACCGGCAACAGCTCGGGACTCGGCTACGCGCTGACGCAGCATTACCTCGAACGCGACTGGCGGGTCTATGGTTGCAGCCGCAGGGGCTGCGACGGGCTCGGCGGGTTTCTGAGTGACATGCGTTGTGACCTGACCGATTTCGATGCGCTGCCGGTCATGCTCGAGGATCTCCTCGGCGGTGCCGGCAGGCTCGATCTCGTCATCCTCAATGCCGGCATCCTCGGCGAGATCCGTGATATGGCCGACACGCCGCTGGCCGATCTGCGGCGCATCATGGATGTCAATGTCTGGTCGAACAAGGTCATGCTCGACTGGCTGATCCGTTCCGGCATTGAGGTCACGCAGATCATCATGATCTCGTCCGGCGCGTCCATTCTCGGCAACAGGGGGTGGGGCGGTTATGCGCTCTCGAAGTCGGCGCTCAACATGCTCGCGAAGCTCTATGCGCACGAGATGCCCGGCACGCATCTCGTCTCGCTTGCGCCCGGCCTCATCGATTCGGACATGATGTCCTATCTCTGCGAGGAGGCCGACGCTCAGAGGTTCACGGCGCTCGCGAGGCTGCGCGAGGCGCGCAATACCGACGCCATGCAGACGCCGTCCCGGGCGGCGGCGAATATCGCTTCGGTGGTTGAGCGCCTGCGCGATTTCGACAGCGGAAGTTTCGTGGATATCCGCCAGCTCCTCGCGCCTGAACTCCATGCGAGCCTCTACGGGAAATAGCTGTCGTCCAGGGGCAGCACGGAGCTGACAGGTGCGTCGCTCGGCCGTGCCGCTGTTGCCATCCTATTCCTGCTCCCGCTCCTTCATCATCTCGTCGCGCATCCTCTGTACGAATGCCGCCGCTTCTTCGGCCGTGATGCTGCCGTCGCCATCCGTGTCCATGAGCATGAACTGCTTCTCGGCCGGCGCCTGGAATTCGGCGAGCGAGACCTTGCCGTCGCGGTCGCTGTCGTAGTGATGCAGGAAGGCGTCTCCGGCCCCGGGCCTGCTCTCGTCGGCGGTCGCGAGGAGCGGGCACAGCAACGTCAGAAACAACGGAATCAAAGGCTTCATGTCAGTCTCCATGGGATGCGGCGTCAGTATAGAGGAGTGGAGCGACGGAGGCGAGAAACCGCTCGCGGATTCGGTTAGACTAGGGCGCAACAGAGGATCACACTCAATGCAATGAAAGTAATCTTGCCACTGATTCTGCTGCTATTCGTCACGGCCTGTTCGTCGGGCCCTCCGCGAAATACCAACGATGTCTGCAGCATATTCGACGAGAAGCGCGGCTGGTACAAGGATGCGAGGCAAGCCAGTGAACGCTGGGGCACGCCGGTGCACGTCCTGATGGCGATCATCCGGCACGAGTCTTCCTATGTCGCGGATGCGAAGCCACCCAGAAAACGGCTGCTCGGTTTCATTCCCTGGAAGCGGCCATCATCCGCTTACGGCTATGCCCAGGTCCTCGATACCACCTGGGACGAGTACAAGGATGCCGCGGGTGGCTGGTTTCCGGACAGGGATGATTTCGACGATGCGGTCGATTTCGTTGGCTGGTACACCGCGGAATCGTCCAGACAACTGGGCATCTCCAAGTGGGACGCGCACAGCCAGTACCTCGCCTATCACGAGGGGCGCGGAGGTTACGCGCGTGGTACCTACAGACGCAAGCCCTGGCTCATCAACACCGCGAAACGCGTGCAACAGACAGCAAACAGGTACGCAGTGCAACTGCAGCGTTGCTCCTGAACAAGAGAGGATCCAGATGGAAACAGACGGGCCAGAGCACATCTTTTTCGTCGAGACCGCGGCAGCCGTCTCGCTCAACGACCTCATCAATCCAGGGACTTCATGAAGCAGCTCCCGAGCGTCGGTTTCGTCAGTCTCGGGTGTCCGAAAAACCTCGTCGATTCCGAACGCATCCTGACCCAGCTGCGCGCCGAGGGCTACGACATTTCACCCGACTACGCCGGCGCAGACCTCGTTATCGTCAACACTTGCGGATTCATCGACGAGGCCGTGCAAGAGTCGCTCGACACCATCGGCGAGGCGCTCGACGAAAACGGCCGCGTCATCGTGACAGGCTGTCTCGGCGTGCGCGAGGAGGAGATTCGCCAGGCGCATCCAGCCGTGCTGGCCGTCACGGGGCCACACGCCTACGAGGATGTCATGGCGCAGGTGCACGCGCAGCTGCCGAAGCCGCACGACCCTTTCATGAGCCTGGTGCCGCCGTCCGGCGTCAAGCTCACGCCGAAACACTACGCCTACCTGAAGATCTCCGAGGGCTGCAACCACCGCTGCAGTTTCTGCATCATTCCGCAGATGCGTGGCGATCTCGTCAGCCGGCCGTTCGCCGAGGTCATGCAGGAGGCCGAGAACCTCGTCGCTTCGGGCGTGCGCGAGCTGCTGGTCGTGTCGCAGGACACCAGTGCCTACGGCGTCGATACCAGGTACAGGCCGGATTTCTGGCAGGGGAGGCCGGTGCAGACGCGTATCCGCGACCTGGTGCGCGAGCTCGGCCGTCTGCAGGCCTGGGTGCGCCTGCACTATGTCTATCCCTATCCGCATGTGGACGATCTCGTCCCGATGATGGCCGAGGGCGACATCCTGCCCTATCTCGATATGCCGCTGCAGCACGGCAGCCAGAAGATCCTCAGGCTCATGAAGCGTCCGGCGGCGACAGAGAGGGTGCTCGAGCGCATCCGGCGCTGGCGCGGGATCTGTCCGGATCTCACTCTGCGCAGCACCTTCATCGTCGGCTTCCCGGGCGAGACCGAGGCCGATTTCGAAGAGCTGCTGGCCTTTCTCGAGGAGGCGCGGCTCGACCGCGTCGGCTGCTTCACCTATTCACCCGTCGAGGGCGCGACGGCAAACGCGCTGCCCGACCATGTGCCCCCGGAGATCCAGGAGGAGCGCCGGCAGCGCTTCATGGAACTGCAGTCCGGGATCAGCGCCGAAAAGCTGCGGTCACGCATCGGCAAGGCGGAGATCGTGCTCGTCGACGAGGTGCACGCCGATCATCTCGTGGCGCGCAGCCAGGCCGATGCGCCCGAGATCGACGGCAACGTCATCATCAACGGCGCCTGGGACCTCGAGCCCGGCGACTTCGTCGAGGTGAAGATCACGGGCGCGGGCGAGCACGACCTCTATGCCGATATCGATGACGAGGATGCGCAGGCCTAGGTCTCCCCCGGAATAAAAACCCGACGGCGAGGTCAGAAAGCAGCACCGGACTGGCGACCCATCTTCTTGAGGATGGACGCCAGCGGGCAGAAGCCGGTGAAGGAAGATTGCAGCAGGTTGAAGCCGACAAAGCCGGTCAGCCACAGCCAGTTGATATTGTGGTAGACGGCCAGCAGTACGCTGGCGAGGATTACGACACCGGCAAAAGCCATTACAATGCGATCGATAGACATGGTTCACCTCTGTGAAAGATTGCGTATTTAAACGCCAGCAATTATAGCCCATTAGAACGAAGCAAAACATCCCGGGATAACAATGAGTTGCGACCTTGAACAACACAGGCGACTGAGTGACAGACTCGCGCGCCGGCTCAATGCGAGGGTCTGCGAGACGCATATCTCGACGGTACTGGTCGCCGACAAACAGGCCTGGAAGATCAAGAAGCCGGTCGATCTCGGTTTTCTCGATTTCTCGACCCTGCAGAAGCGCAAGCACTGCTGCGAGGAGGAGATCCGTCTTAATGGCCGTCTCGCGCCCGATGTCTACCAGCGCGTCGCGGCCATTACCGGCAGTGTCGATAATCCCGTCATCGACGGTGACGGCGAAGTCATCGAGTACGCCGTGCAGATGCGCGCGTTTTCGGCCGATGCGCTGCTCTCGAGGGATCCGGCCCAGCTCGACGATGCGCTCATCGACCAGATCGCCGGGCGGGTCGCGCTGTTCCAGCGCACTGCGGCTGTCGCTCCGCGCGCGAGCAGTTTCGGCCAGCCAGCTGCCGTGCTCGCACCGATGCAGCAGAACTTCGAGCAGATTCTCGCCCGCGTCGAGGATGCCTCGGACAGGCAGCGCCTCGAATCACTGGAACGCTGGACACGCGCACGCTTTGAAGCGCTGCGCGAGGATCTCGAAGAGCGTGTCGCCGACGGCTGCATTCGCGAGGGGCACGGGGACATGCATCTCGGCAATATCGCCATCGAGCACGGGAACGCGATCATCTTCGATGGCATCGAGTTCAATGCCAACCTGCGCTGGATCGATGTGATCAACGAAATCGCCTTTCTGATGATGGATCTCGACAGTGCCGGCCGGCGCGATCTCTCGCAGCGATTCCTGAACCGCTGGCTCGCCTACAGCGGGGATTTCGATGGACTGCGACTGCTGCGTTTCTACCTCGTCTACCGCGCCATGGTGCGGACCAAGATCGCCGTCCTGCGGCTCGCACAGGAGATCGGAGAGCAGGAACGCGACCAGGTGACGCGGCAGTTCCGCAATTACCTGGCGCTGGCCGAGGGTTATGCGCAGCCGGCGCAGCCGGCGTTGCTGCTGATGTCCGGTCCGTCTGGCTCGGGCAAGAGCGTCGTCGTCAGGCGGCTCTACGGGCAGTTGCCCGTGATACAGCTCGCCTCGGATATCGAGCGCAAGCGGCTGGCGGGCTACGATCCGTTCGAACGCACGGGGTCAGGGCTCGGCGGCGGCATCTATACGCAGGAAATGGGCAAGAAGACCTATGAACGGCTGCTGGATCTGTCGCTGATCGTCATCGAGGCCGGTTTCATCGCCGTGGCCGATGCGACTTTCCTGAAACGCCACCAGCGGTTTCCGTTCGAGGAGCTGGCATACGAGCTCGGCGTGCCTTTTCTGCTGTTGCGCATGCAGACGCCCGTCGAGCTGCTCAAGCAGCGCATCGTCGAGCGGCTCGAACGCCGCGACGACCCGGCAGAGGCCGGTCTCGATGTGCTCGAGGCGCAGCTCGCCTCTGCCGAGCCCCTGACACCCGAGGAGCGGGCAAATGCCCTCGTGGTGAATCCCGAACTCGCCGACAGCAGCGAGCTTGCCGGGATGATCCGCGACAAGTTGCAGGCCTGATCCGGCCCGGCGGGCAGTTTTTCCCCAGGCCCGTGACGGTCGTGTACCATGAAGGTGAATTTTCCGCCTTCGACTCACCCATCGCCGTGCTGCGAGTCCCCGCGCTCTCGATTTTCGAGCGCTTGCGATTGGGTATGGTCATTATCATTTCGTCGGGACTGCCGGCATGCGGTCACGCGCTCGAGCGCCTGCTCGACCACCTCGAGTCCCGCATCCTTGCGCACCGCATGCTCAGAGAGATAGCGACGCCATTGACGCGCGCCGGGGCGCCCGTTGAAGAGTCCGAGCATGTGGCGCGTGACATGCGAGAGTCTCCCTCCCTCTTCCTCGAGATGAACGGCGATGTAGGGCAGCATGGCCTCGACAGCTTGCGAGGGGTCCGATAGGGGATTCTGCCGGCCGAAGATGCGCCTGTCCGCATCCGCCAGCAGCCAGGGGTTCTGGTAGGCGGCGCGGCCGATCATGACGCCGTCAACCTGCTCGAGATGGCGCTCGACCGCATCGAGACTCTCGATGCCACCGTTGATGATGATCTCCAGGTCGGGGTAGTCCTGCTTGAGGCGATAGACGGTGTCGTAGCGCAGTGCAGGAATTTCACGATTCTGCTTCGGGCTGAGTCCCTGCAGCCATGCCTTGCGCGCATGCGCGATGAAGGTGCTGCAGCCACTTTGTGCGACCTTGCCGACGAAAGCGGCGAGTTCCCCGTAGCTCTCCATCTCGTCGATACCGATACGATGCTTGATGGTCACGGGGATCGAGACTGCATCCAGCATCGCCTTCATGCAATCGGCGACGAGCGCGGGCGTGGCCATGAGGCAGGCGCCGAAAGCACCGTTTTGCACGCGGTCTGACGGGCAGCCGACATTGAGATTGATTTCGTCGTAGCCGTGCTGTTCCGCGAGCCTGGCGCATTGCGCCAGTGCTGCCGGGTCGCTGCCGCCGAGCTGGATCGCCACCGGATGCTCGGCTTCGTCGAAGAGCAGGTGGCGTTCGGCATCGCCGAACAGCAGTGCGCCGGTCGTGATCATCTCGGTGTAGAGCAGCGTCTCGCGCGTCAGTTGGCGATGGAAAAAGCGGCAGTGCCGGTCTGTCCAGTCGAGCATGGGCGCGACAGAGAGCAAGCGGTTGATTCGATGAGTGGCTGGTTCGGGCAACATCGGTGTATCTGGTCAAGCCTGCGCACGACAGGAGTCAAGTCTCTTCAGCCCCGGAGTCGAGCGATGCGCATGAATCGCGCATGATGATCACCAGGCAGTTTCCAGTCCGGGGATGTTCGCGTCCGGAGCAGGAAGTCGGGCCTGGATCCCGAGCGCAACGCCGGTCAGGGATACAGGAGCGGCAAAGGCCCATGAGAGTCGGGGGCCGATCGGCCAGTTTGACGCCGGCATGGTTGCCATCAGGCTGATACTCTCGAGGCTGATCGCATTATACAGACTGAACAGCCGCGGCAAGGGGGCTCCGGAAACCGGGGCAAGATGAAGGGCTGCCGATGAGCAAAGAAGAGCGCACGCGTCGGGCAGAGGGCATTCTGGCCGCATGCCGATGGCCATAACGCAAGATCCAGAATAGAGACCTTCCCAGGCTGTTCCCCTCCGGGCATCACGTCACGAAACCGTTCGCTGCCGGGTCAGGACGCGACGGCTCCCGATGAATCCCGGTCGAAGCGGAGTGCGGGTCAAATCTGGTCGATGATCTCCTCGAACGGCTGCCACTGTTCAACGAGCTCATCGCATTTTACGTTCACCTCGCGGTCATCTTGCAGCGCGGGAAGCTCGCAGCTGTAAAACACTTTCTGCATGCTGGCCTCGAGACGACGAAGTGCGATTTTCGCCCTGGTGCAGAATGGCTGTCCGTGCAGCTCGCCGCCTGCGCGGCACTCTTCAAGCACTTCCATGCTCTCTTTCGCTGCGCTGCTGGAATCATCAAGCAGGTTGATCAGCATTTCGACAGATGCCAGGGCCATCTCGCGCCTGTTTTCAGGGTTGTCGGGATTGGCCACCGGGGAAACAGCAATCACTGCTGCTGCAACCAGTGCCTTCAATGGATTGATCATGCTTTTCGCCCCTTGAGACTGCGTGGATTCAGTGGCCACCGGGCAAGCCGCCAGTGCCGCCTGCGTCGATGACGCCGTGAGGTACGACCATCATCGCCTCAGCAGCTGTGACCGCCCACAATCATCCCGAATGCAGGGAACCGGCGCTTGCCCCCGGATGCCATTCACTTGACATTCGGTGCCAATGGCCCCCGGATCGCCGGACGTAAAGCAGATGATGGAGCTGCTCGGCCGTTATGGCGCCGGGCCACGAGCAACGCCCCTTGCCCGGGCTTCGGTTTCAGGAAGGCTCTCTCCCGTCACTCTTTCCGGGAATCGGGCGCTTCAACCCTGATCCGTCTATCCGGACTGACGATGAGACTGGCTCTGAATGCGTTGCCGTCCCATGACGGGGTTCGCTCTGGCTGGCGGCCTGCTGCAGCATCGGCGAGCAAAAATGGCGGTTTGCATCTAGACTGGATTGAACCAACAACATCCGGTTTCACCATGCCTCCTGCCATAACCTCACTCATCGGGAACAGCCTCTGCAGCATCGTATTGCTTGCCGGAGCTTTCGCCGCCAATGCAGATGCAACGGGGCGCGATGAGGCCAGCTCCCCGGCCCCGGGAGAGGGGCTTTTTCAGCAATATGGCTGCAGCCATTGCCATGGCGTCGATGGAGCGACGCCAGCCGCCAGGTACGTGCCCGTCATCAGGGGGCAGGCCAGCGAAAAGATCTTCAACAGCGCCAGGGAGATTCTGCAAGGCACGAAAAGCGATCAATTTTCGAATCTCATGCATGACCACTATTGCGATGCCAGGAGCCCCGGGCCTGATTGCACGCATCCTCCGACCGATGCGCAATTGCAGGAGATCGCCAACTGGCTGGCGCAGCCCGCACGGCTGCCCGGCAAGAAGCGCACGCCGCAAAAACTCTACCTGAGCTCCCGGGACGCATACGACCTGGTCCGGAATAACCGCGAGGAGACGCTCTTTATCGACATTCGCACCCGGGCTGAAGCGACTTATGTCGGACAGCCGCAGCTGGTCGATGCCCATATTCCGTTTGCCGAAAACGATTTCGATGTATGGGACGAGCGCCAGGGATCATTCAGGATCAACATGAATCCGCAGTTTATCGCCCATGTCAGGGAGGCATTGGGCAGGAAAGCCCTGGACAAGGATGACCGCATCATTCTCATCTGCCGGTCCGGGAAGCGCAGCGCGCAGGCAGCAAGAGTCCTCTATGTCTCAGGCTTCAGGAACGTCTATTCCGTGACGGATGGTTTCGAAGGCGACAAGCTCGACAAGGGGCCCTACAAGGGGCACCGTCTCCTCAACGGATGGAAAAATGCCGACCTGCCATGGACCTACGATCTCGATATCGGGAAGTTCTACTGATGACGAAGCTGCGCCTGTTACGCTTGGCTCTTGCCAGTCTCGTCTGCATCTTTCTTGCCTTGCCGTTGCTGTCCGGATTCGCCTCTGCGGATGACGGACTCGAGAAGCCCGGGGAGACGCCGGAACTCGAGGATATTCTCTATATCATCCGGAATGATGAAGCGCCGAGCGGGGTAGTGCTGCATACGAGAGAATACGATGAAGCGGCATTTTACTGGGTCGCTCCGCGGCTCGAGTATTATGTTCTCCTGATACGAAAAAAATATCCGGCGATACCCCTTGTGATTCTTTCGCATGGCGACGAAATCAGATCGTTGACGACGACGATGACCTCGAAATATCCGGACGTGCACGACATCATCAGAAGACTCGTCGAGAAACAGAATGTCGATTTCCAGATCTGCGGTGCCTATGCGGCCATGAACAACCTGGACGAAAGCGCCTACCCGGGCTATGTGAATGTGATTCCGTCGGCTCCGTCTGCACTCTCAGAATACAGAACCCTCGGATACGAGATAATCAGTATCGAATTGACGTGGTAGGTCAGCGAGACGTCCCGCCGAAAGTCTCAGCAACCGATCGGAAAATCCCGGTTCAGGATGAAGTCGAATAATTCATTGGCATGCTGATGACCGTTATCTGCGGCCTTCCATAACCACTCCAGTGCCTTGATCTCGTCATCATCCATGATCCCGAGGCCATCGAGATACATGACGCCGAGCTGGAATTGCGCCTCGGCCATCCCTTCCTCGGCTGCCATCTTGCAGTATTTGAATGCCTTGAATTCATCCCGTTCGACGCCTTTCCCGGAAAGATAGAGAAGGCTGAGGTAGTACAAGGCTCTGGGGTTGCTCCGATCCGCATGGCTGGAAAAAATGGTGTAGGCGGTGTCGAAATTTTCGGCCTCATAGGCCCTGATGCCCTCCGGAAGATGCATGGGGACGGCCGTCTGCGACATCAGCGACAAAGCGATGCCGGCACTCAGTCTGTGCAGTGTTCTAGATGCCATGCGGGAACCTCTTGTTATCGAGTTGATGCCAGAGGTTGCAGTTCCGATCCATGCCATGAGGGGTGGCAGGGAAATACCATGATTGCTTGCGCTGACGGGGCCCGCAGAAGAGGTGGAGGCTCAGGCAGACGGCGTTCCCGTCGAGCGCATGCAGGCTGTGCAGACTGCCGGTTTGCGAGGAAACGATGGCAAAATCATCTTCCTCCATGATCCTGTCGACGCCGGGCGTCAATTCGACGAGCGCAGTCTTTCTGCTGTGCTTGCTGAACCCGAATTGCTGTGAATGGACACGCCCGCCAATGACAAGAAGGAGTCCCGTCATGTCCGGATGGTCGTGCATTGGAATTCGCCTGCTCTCGTGCAGTCCGAGCAGCGTCAATTGATGGTCGTCGCCCTCTGACACTCTCTGTGAGTAAATCGGCTGTCCGGGCGAAGGCGTGAACGCGCTGGCCCGGGAGCGAGCGCGCATGCCTGAAGGAGTGGAATCGAGGGAGGTCCTCAATTCGTGGCAGACGTCTCTCAGGCGCGCATCCAGATCGCACATGGAGAGGTCTTCTGTCATCAAGGCAATACACTTCCTGAAATCCGAGGCGAGTCCCCGAAAATCAGAAAGTTCCCATTTTCTCAAGCCAGCCATAACGTACTTCTGTCTTTGATTCAGGTGAATCCAGACTTGCTTTTGGTGTTGTTTAAAGTCTAGTCCAGTCGTGTGACATGTCCATGAAACCCGGTGCCGGGCATCCCATTTGAGCTAAACACTGCAAAAAATGTGCCAGCCAGGCCCTGTCTGGATAAAATATTTAAAAATCAGCAAGATAGGACTTCTCTCCGACTCGGCGAAGGATCGATGCTGCTTCCTTTTGAAGCAGGAGCAGGGTTCAGGAGCAGAAGGTGGTGCGGCAAGTTCAGTGCCGGCGTGTCGGGAATGCATCTTCGGCAAGGCGCCGTTTCCTGCAACCGGCGCTGCGGCGCGATTGTGCATCGTCCGGGACGCGATGGCGCCGGCTCCTGTTTACAGGCATTGCGGAAGCAGCAGGTGCATCGCCCCGGGAGTGCGCGTCAGGCGGGTGTGTAGACCGGGTAGTCCGAGTAGCCCTTCTCGCCCGGCGTGTAGAAGGTCTCCATGTCCGGTGCCGCCAGCGGCCAGTCGTTGCGCAGCCGCTCGACGAAATCCGGGTTGCTGATGAAGGGCCGGCCGAAGGCGATGAGGTCCGCGATTTCGAGCTCGAGATCCTCCTCGGCGCGGGCCTTGTCATAGTCGCCGCACAGGATCACATCGCCACCGAAGCTGTTGCTCATGGTCTCCTTCAGCGCGCGCGGAATGGCCGGGCCGCCCATGCCGGACATGTCCGCGAGGTGGATATAGAGCAGGCCGATTTTCTCCAGCTCTTTCGCAAGGTAGAGATAGGTTTCGTCGATGGCGTCGTAAACCGGCATATCGTTGAAGGTGCCGTGGGGCGAGAGCCGGATGCCGACTCTCTCCCTGCCAATGGCGTCGCAGCACTGCTGCACCACCTCCAGCACGTAGCGGCAGCGTTTCTCGATGCTGCCGCCGTAGTCGTCGTCGCGGCGGTTGGTGTGCGGATGGATGAACTGCTCGAGCAGATAGCCGTTTGCCGCGTGGATCTCGACGCCGTCACAGCCGGCCTCGACGGCGTTGCGCGCTGCCTGCACATACTCGGCCGCGGTGCGGTGGATATCCTCGAGTGTCATGGCGCGCGCCGGTGTGTGCGGTTGCAGGCCATAGGCATCCGTGTACATCTCGCCGGGCAGCTCGACTGCGGACGGCGCGATGACCTCGGCCCCCTGAGGCAGGTTGGCTTCATGCGCCACCCGGCCGCAGTGCATGAGCTGGACAAAGAGGTTGCCGCCAGCGGCATGCACGGCTTCCGCGACCCTGCTCCAGCCGTCGATCTGCGCCTGGCTGTAGATGCCGGGAATGCGCGGGTAACCGACGCCGTTCGGTGACGGGGAGGTGCCCTCGGCGATGATCAGTCCCGCCGATGCGCGCTGGCCGTAGTAGGTTGCCGCCAGCTCCCCCGGAGCATTGGTTTTGGCATCGGCGCGCGAGCGCGTCAGCGGCGCCATGACGATGCGGTTGTTGAGATGCATGTTGCCGAGTTGCAGCGGTTCGAAGAGTTTCATCGGATGCTCCGGTTTGTCCTGGTCTTCTCGTTGTATGGGATCAGCAGATCTTAGCAGTTGTCGCGGCCAGCGCCAGAGGCCGGCTGGACAGGAATCCGGACGAGGCCTCGGGAGGCGATCAGCCGTCGCGTCATGTGCAGCCGAACCTGCGGGTCCTCGGTCAACATGTGGAACAGGTGATGCGGTCCCGTGGCCTGATCGATGTGCTGCTCCAGGTCGGGCCGGACTTCCGCGTAGAGTTCGAGCAGCCGGGTGTCGAAGCGGTTCAGCGCATGGCTGAGCGGGTCCTTGCGCTGGCGCTCGAGGATTCTCTGCGCGCCATCCTCGTCGAGGTTGCCCAGACAGATGTGCACGGCGTTGAAGAGCGTCGCCCAGCCATTGAACCAGAACATCAGGTCGATATCGAAGCGCTCGCCTGTCTCCCTGCCGCCCAGCACCTCCGCCAGCAATTCCTTCTCCTTGACGGTCTCGCCCTCGTCGAGCAGTTCGGCGCGGCCGTAGCCGTCGATGGTCGAACTCGTCATGAGGATCGGGACGTCGGGGTGTTTCGCGAGGACAAAACTGGCGTCCTTGAGAATCGGCGCGAGCTTGCCGGGCGCGGCCGGGTTCTGTTTCATGCGCGCCGAGGGTGCGCTCGAGAGTACGCGCACCTGATGTCCGCGGCTGCCGAGCGCCTTGACGAGACGCGCGAAGACGCCCTTGTGCAGCACGTCCATGGAGAAATTCAGCGCCGTCTGTTTGTGCAGCAGCGCGAGCTGCACCTGCTTGCCGAAGCGCGGCGCAGCCTCGACGATATTCGCGATCTTCGCGACCGGGATGCGCTCCTCGAGCTGCCCCTTCCTGTTGACATGCACCTCCTGGTGGAACTCGTCGAAGCTGATCTGCAGCAGGACCTTCGCCGGCGTCCAGGACGACGGCCGCGACCTGACGGCATCGGCCATGGCCTTGATGGTCCTGACCGTCGTCGGCATGTCACTGGCGAAATCGCCGTTGAGCAGGATCGCGAAGTTCCTGATCTGCGGCATCGCGCGAATGGCGTTCGTGAAGTGCTCGAGGTGGTTTGTCAGGTCGCCGCCCGTGAAGAGCACGCTGTCGGTCATGGAATCGACCAGCCGGTAGAGCGCGTCCGGGTCGCTCTGTTTCGGCTTCGGCGGACGCCAGATGAACATGCAGTGCCGGCAGGTCTGCGGGCAGCCCATGGCCGGGATCAGACCGAGCTTGGCGAAACGCATCTGGCCGGGCGCCGGGTCCGGCAGCCTGTCGACGAGCGCCAGGCGCTCCTGGTCCTCGGGGCCGAGCATCTTGTTGTAGCGTTCGCGCTCGCGGCGCGCGAGATCGCCGTAGGCGAGCCTGATCTCCTGTGTGAAGAGCCCGAGCGATTTCCAGGCGGCCATGATGGATGCCGCAAGCCGGTCCGGGTCCCTGTCTTCGGCGGCCAGCAGCCGTAGCAGCTGCCGTTGCTGGACGGGCCCGCCCGGCGGCTGCGACATCCAGTGTGCGATGTAGCCCGAGACGAATTCTTGCGGGCTCTTCGACAGCAGCAGTCGCATCAGGAACTGCTGTGCGGGATTGCGGAAGGCTGCCAGTACCTGCGCGCGGTAGTTTTCATGCACGTTGTCACGCAGCCAGTGCCAGGCGCAGAGGTAGCTCATGAGGAAAGCGAGGTCGTCCGCACGCGCATCTCCCTCGAGCATCTTGCGCATGGCGCCGCTCGTCAGCCGGTTGACCTCGGCCTTGAAGCGCTGGCGCATGCGCGGCAGGTAGAGCGCGAGCAACTCTTCCTGGCCGGGTGTGGGGGCTGTGGCTCGATCGGGTACGGACATCGGCTCAGAAGTAGCGGGGAATCATCGTTTCAGAGTCATAAAGGTAGCACAGCCGGCTGATTGAATGCCTCTTGAGAGCATGTGCTTTTTCTGCGGAAGCGCGAGCCGTGGCAATCCTGGCGGCGGGCCCTGGCCCCGTACGGGAAGGCCGGCAGGTGCAAATTCAGCGGGCGCCATTGCGGGGCGATCTGTCGCTGGCTGCAACTGACCTGCCGGGGAATCGCCTTGCATGGCTTTGCGTCTCCCGGCGTCCGGGGCCCGTTCAGATAAAGGAGAGGATCTCCTGCTCGATGTTCTCCTTGTCGATGACGGTGTCTTGCGCGACGGGCTTGTCGAAGAGCTCTGCGATCAGCGCCGGGATCGGCGTCTTCGCGACCGCGGCGATCGATTTCAGCGCATCGATGTCGTGGGCATCGACCTCGCCGGTCAGGGCGTTGGCGATGGTCGGCGAGAACTTGGTCCACTCGGCCGTCGAGTAGACGATCGACTTCAGCGGCTTGTCGCGGCAGCTCTCGTGCGCCTTCAGGCAGGTCGCCGTGTGGGGATCCATGAGATAGCCCGCGTCGAAAGCCTGCTTGACATAGTGCCTGACTTCCGCGTCGCTGGCGTAGTCGGCACAGAAGACCGACTGCAGTTGCGCGAGTTCGTCCGCGCTCAGCGCGTAGTGCCTCTCGTTGTCGAGGGCAAGCATCAGCTCCTTCGTGCGTCCGGCGCCGAACATGTCGAACAGGATGCGCTCGATGTTGGACGACTTCAGGATGTCCATGGCAGGCGAACTCGTCGCGATGACATTGCGGTCGCGCAGGTCGTAAACGCCGGTCCTGATGAGATCGGTCAGCACGTTGTTGCTGTTGGAGGAGATCAGGATCTTCTCGACCGGCAACCCCATCTTCATGGCGTAGTAGCCGCCGAGCGCGTTGCCGAAGTTGCCGCTGGGCACGTTCAGGTAGACCTTGTCGCCCGGCGTGATGGCGTCCCGGCGCACGAGTTCGAGATAACTGTGGATGTGGTAGATCTGCTGGAAGATGATGCGCCCGAAGTTGACCGAGTTGGCGGCCGAGAGGTGCATGTGTTTCTCCCTGAGCCTGGCACGGAAGGCGTCGGACGAGAGCAGCGTCTTGAGTGCCGACTGGGCATCGTCGAAGTCGCCGTGGATGCCGATGACCTTGAGGTTCGGCGCATCCTCGGTGACCATCTGCAGGCGCTGCACGTCGGAGGTGCCGCCGTCGGGATAGAGGCAGGCGACCTTGACATTGGGGCGGTTCTTGAAGGTCTCGAGCGTGGCAGGACCCGTGTCTCCGCTCGTCGCGGCCATGATCAGGTAGTGTTCCTTGCGCTTCTGCGCGAGGTCCGAGAGCACGATGCCGAACGGCTGCAGCGCCATGTCCTTGAAGGCGCGCGTCGGGCCATGATAGAGCTCGCTGACGAAGAGATCGTCGAAGACCCTGACGACAGGCACCGGGTTGGCCGGGTCGTCGAAACCGTCGTAGAGTTCGAGCGCTGCATCGATGACGTCAGCGTCGATATCGATCTCGTAGGCGTCGAGGACCGCTTTCGCGAGCTGCTTGTAGCTCGACGCCAGGTGAGCCTCGAGGAAGGGCAGCCCCAGATGCGGCAGCGACTCCGGTACATAGATGCCGCCGAAGGAGGACATCGGGCTCAGAATCGCCTCGGAGAAGGTGACGGTGTCGGGACGCGTGCCGTCGTTGCCGCGTGTTTCGATGAATTTCATGCTCTCTGGCCTGGACCTGGCTGGACTCAACAGCCGGCAATTATACCCGCGCCCACCCGCGGAAGCATCCGGCATTCCCCGCCTCGAATGGGCCGGGGCTGCAGACTGATGGCTGCCGGACCGAACGGGCCGGGGGGAATCGAAATTATTCGGGGCAATGGCCCGATCCTGCGGCCGGACGACAAGGGCCTGGGCCGGCACGAGCGGACTGATCTTTCCGCAGGGATGAATTTTTCATGACATCGCTTGTGACATCGGCACAGGCGGATATACTTGCCGCCATCCGGCATATTGATTTCGGTAGATATGGATCCACTGCAGATCTTCAAGGCGCTTTCAGACAGGACCCGTCTGCGTTGCATCCTGCTGCTGGCGGCGAATGACGAGCTCTGCGTATGCGAATTGACGCATGCGCTCGACCTGCCGCAACCCAGAATCTCGCATCATCTCGGCGCCTTGCGGAAGGCCGGCGTCGTCGTCGACCGCAAGGAGGGTTTCTGGACCTATTATCGCATCGATCCGGAATTGCCGGCCTGGGCGCAAGGGGTCATCGATGCGGCGAGGCAGGCCGCGCAAGACGAGGCGCCCTATGCGGCTGACCAGGCCGCTCTCGAGGCGATGCCGAACCGTCCGGGCGCAGCCTGCTGCGCCTGAGTCTTTCATCCAACACCCAATCGACAGGAAAGCATCATGTCAGTGACCATCGGTATCAACGGCTTCGGCCGCATGGGAAGGCTCGGGATGCGAGCCGGCTGGGGCAGGCCGGAGCTCGCCTTCTGTCATGTCAACGAAATCGCGACCGATGCCGCGGGCTCGGCGCACCTGCTGAAGTTCGACTCGGTGCATGGCACCTGGCCTGTGCAAACGGGCGCCGATGACGCCCGCATGCTCGTCGATGGCAACGGCATCGGCTACAGCTCCAACGCCTCGATCGAAGCGACGGACTGGTCCGGTTGCGACATCGTCATCGAGGCGACCGGCAGGCATCACAAGCAGCCGGAGGCGCTCGGGACCTACTTCGACCAGGGCGTGAAGAAGGTCATCGTGGCAGCGCCGACCGAGGGAGCGCTCAACATCGTCTACGGCATCAACGACCATCTCTACGACCCGGACGTCCATGACCTGGTCACGGCGGCTTCCTGCACGACCAACTGCCTCGCGCCCGTCGTCCAGGTGATGCACGAGAAGATCGGCATCGAGCACGGCTGCATGACGACGATCCACGACATCACCAACACCCAGACCATCGTCGACAGGGGCCACAAGGACCTGCGCCGGGCGCGGGCCTGCGGCAACTCGCTGATCCCGACGACGACAGGCTCGGCGAAGGCGATCACGAAGATCTTCCCCGAGCTCGAGGGCAAGCTCAATGGTCACGCGGTGCGCGTACCCTTGCTGAACGCCTCGCTGACCGATTTCGTCTTCGAGGCGTCGCGCCCGGTCACCATCGAGGAGATCAACGGCTGTTTCCGCGAGGCGAGCGAGACATCCCTGAAAGGCATACTCGGTTACGAGGAGCGCCCGCTGGTCTCGGTCGACTATGTCAACGACCCGCGCTCGTCCATCGTCGATGCCCTCTCGACCATGGTTATCGATGGCACCCAGGTGAAGATCTACGCCTGGTACGACAACGAGTGGGGCTACGTGAACCGTCTCATGGACCTGGCCTGCAAGGTCGCGCGGAGTCTCTGAGATGGACTGGAAACTGCTCGGCATCGTTTTTGGCACCGTTTTCATCGCGGAACTCGGCGACAAGACCCAGCTCGCCACACTGCTGTTCGCGGCTGACCGGGAGGTCAACAAGTGGCTGGTCTTTGTGGGCGCCTCCCTGGCGCTCATCGCGACATCGGCCATCGGCGTGCTTGCCGGCTCGCTGATCTCGCAGTTCGTCAGCGAGCGCACATTGCAGATCATCGCCGGGACGGGCTTCCTCCTGATCGGCCTCTGGACGCTGTTGCGCTGAGCTGAAAATCTCTCATGGCGCACGCTCACGATCATCACCACCACAGCCATGCGCCGTCGAGCAGGCGTGTGCTCTTCCTGGCCCTGCTGCTGACGATCGGGTTCGCGGGCGTCGAGGCCGTTGCCGGCTGGATCTCGGGCTCCCTGGCGCTCCTTGGCGACGCGGCCCACATGCTGACCGACGGCCTGTCGCTGGGACTGGCCGCCTTCGCCTCCTGGCTCGCGGCACGCGCGCCGTCGCGGCGCCACAGCTACGGCCTCGGACAGCTCGAGCTGCTCGCCGCGCTCGTCAACGCGCTCTTCATGATCGCCATCGTCGTGATGATCAGCACCGCGGCTGTCGACCGCTTCATGCATCCAAGGCCGGTCGAGGGCGAAACCGTGACGCTCGTTGCCGTGATCGGGCTGTTGATCAACCTGCTCGTGGCCTGGCTGCTGTCGCGTTCGCATCAGAACATCAACGTGCGCGGCGCCCTGCTGCATGTGCTCGGCGACCTGCTCGGTTCCGTCGCAGCGCTGATTTCCGGCGTCGTCATCACGGTCACGGGCTGGACGCCGGTCGATCCGCTCCTGTCGCTCGTGATCGTCGCCCTGATTCTCTTCTCGAGCCTGCGACTGCTGCGCGAGGGACTGCACCTGCTGATCGGCGGCGTACCGCCGTCCACGAACCTGCTGGAGGTCGGCAATGCCATGGCGAGGCTGGACGGGGTGCTGGAAGTGCACGACCTGCATATCTGGTCGCTGTCGGCCGAACGCACGGCGCTGTCCGCGCACCTGGTCATCGATGACCTGTCGCACTGGCCGCAGATTCTCGTTGCTGCGCGCGGCATGATCGAAGAGCGTTTCGCGATCGACCATGTCACGCTGCAGCCTGAGGTCCGGCTGGCCTCCGACAGGGTCGCGGCGATCGATGAACCGCGCAGAGGGTAGGGAGATGGAACAGGGCTTGCGCAATTACCTCGTCGTCACGGGTGGCTACTGGGCCTTCACGGTCACCGACGGCGCCATTCGCATGCTCGTGGTGCTCTATTTCCACCTGCTCGGCTACTCGCCGTTCGAAGTCGCGATGCTGTTTCTCTTCTACGAATTTTTCGGGATCGTGACCAATCTCGTCGGCGGCTGGCTCGGTGCGCGCATCGGCCTGAATCTGACCATGCACATCGGCATGGGGATGCAGGTCGTCGCCCTGGCGGCGCTGACCGTGCCGGATGCCTGGCTGTCGGTGCCTTACGTCATGGCCGCGCAGGCGTTGTCCGGCATCGCCAAGGATCTCAACAAGATGTCGGCCAAGGCATCGGTCAAGACGCTTGCCGGCAGCGGGAGCGAATCGAAGCTCTTCAGATGGGTCGCCGTGCTGACGGGTTCCAAGAACGCCCTCAAGGGCGCCGGTTTCTTCGTCGGCGCTGCGCTGCTCGAGGTCGCAGGCTTCCGCGGCGCGCTCGTGCTTCTTGCCGGCATGCTGCTGGCGGTGCTGATCCTGACGGCCCTGCTGCTGCCATCCGGCGTCGGCAAGATGAAGTCCAGGCCGAAGTTCACGCAGGTCTTCTCGAACATCCCGGCGATCAACCGTTTGTCGGCCGCCCGTTTTTTCCTCTTCGGCTCGCGCGACATCTGGTTCGTCGTCGGCCTGCCGGTCTTTCTCTACGAGGTGCTCGGCTGGTCGTTCACGCAGGTCGGCGCCTTCATGGCGGTCTGGATCGTCGGTTACGGCATGGTGCAGGCGAGTGCGCCGAGACTGCTGAAACGCAGCCACGCCGGCGCGGGGCCGGGCGGCGGCACGGCCCGACTCTGGGCCTTCGTGCTCGCGCTCTTCCCGGCCGGCATTGCGCTCGGGCTGCACCTTGGGTGGCCGCCGGACATCGTCATCGTCGCGGGACTGATCCTCTTCGGCGTGGTCTTCGCGATCAACTCCGCCGTGCATTCCTACCTGATCCTGGCTTATTCGGATCGCGACAAGGTGTCGATGAATGTCGGCTTCTACTACATGGCCAATGCGGGCGGACGCCTGGCCGGCACGGTGCTGTCGGGCCTGGTCTACCAGACGCAGGGGCTCGAAGGCTGTCTCTGGTGGTCGAGCGGGTTCGTGCTGGCCGCCGCGCTGTTGTCGTTCGGGCTGCCGGCGGTCGGGGCGGCGGAGAGGGCAGGCGAGGTTCCCCGGAGCGAGTAAAATCCGCAGAGAATTCACGCTTTTCGGCCTGATTTTTCGCGGGTTGGCGGATACAATAGCGCCATCGTTTCAACTCCCGTGAGAATAATCCCATGTCAGAACAAGAGACCTACCTGAAGGCGGTCGAGCTCATGGACGCGGCCAACAGCGAGGATCCCAACAGAGTGACCGCTGATGGCAAGGAGTGGCCCAAGGAACTCCTCTATTCGCACCGCATGGTCGACATGCTCGAGCGCTACAGGCCCGATGCCGAGGATGCGCAGAAGCTCGCGATCCGCGCGCAGCACATCCAGCGCTGGAAGTCGCCACGCGATGCCTATCCGATGGATCGCCAGGGTTATCTCAAGTGGCGCACCGATCTCTACAAGTTCCATGCCGAAACGGCGGGCAAGCTGCTCGCCGAGGCCGGCTACGACGACGATTTCATCGCGCGCGTCAAGGAGGCCGTCGGCAAGCGCAAGCTCAAGCTCAATCCCGATACCCAGTTGCTCGAGGACGTCACCGACCTGGTTTTCATCGAACACTACATGCTGGAGTTCGCTGGCAAGCATCCGGAGTACAGCGAGGAGAAATGGATCGACATCATCCAGAAGACCTGGAAGAAGATGTCCGACAATGCCCACGACTTCGCCCTGAGCGGCAAGATTGCGCTGCCGGAGCCGCTGGTGCCGCTGATCCAGAAAGCCGTGGCCGGCTGACGACCAGGGTGGCGAGCCGGCGCACTTCTCCGCGCCGCCCTGGCGGCATCCCGGGGTGAAACCTGAATGCCAGCATCGGTGGAGACAGAGAAAGGGCCGCAACCGCGGCCCTTTTCATTGACAGGAGCCATGTCGCCTGGTCGAACGGCTGCGGCAGAGGCCTTCGGCGTTATCGACGGCTTCGCGTCCGTCATTGGCCGGGTGCCATTGAGATTGCCGATAGTCACTATTGGCGCCAGCCGGGGACAGCGCCCGTGCCGGATCCTATACTCAAGGCTGCAAGACAAAAACAACAGGAGGACGCAGCCACGATGAAATCCCCACTCAAGGTCACCGTCACGGGTGCCGCCGGCAATATCGGTTACGCGCTCGCGTTTCGCATTGCCTCGGGCGCGATGCTGGGTCGCGAACAGCCGGTCGTTCTGCGTTTACTGGAGATCCCGCAGGCGCTCGAGTCGCTCAAGGGCGTCGTCATGGAACTCGAGGACTGCGCCCTGCCCCTGCTGCACGATATTGTCATGACGGACGACCCGGAAATCGGTTTCCGCGAGGCGGACTACGCGATTCTCGTCGGCGCGAAGCCCCGCGGGAAGGGCATGGAGCGCAAGGACCTGATCACCGAGAACGCGCGCATCTTCGCTGCCCAGGGACGCATGATCAATACCCATGCATCGCCAGACGTGCGCGTGCTCGTGGTCGGCAACCCGGCCAACACCAATGCGCTGATCGCGGCTGACAACGCCCCGGACCTCTCTCCGAGACAGTTCACGTCGATGATGCGTCTCGACCACAACCGAGCGCTCGGCCGGCTCGCCAACAAGACCAACAGCCTCGTCGCGGACATCAAGCGCATGGCGGTATGGGGCAATCACTCGCCGACCCAGTATCCCGATATCAGCAACTGCCTGATCGGGGGCAAGCCTGCACTCGAACTGGTCAGCCGCGACTGGACGATCGATCATTTCATACCCCGTATCCAGCGGCGCGGCGCCGAGATCATCCAGGCGCGCGGGCTCTCGTCGGCGGCTTCCGCGGCCGACGCCATCGTCAACCACATGCACGACTGGGTCCTCGGCACGCCCGAGGGCGACTGGACAAGCATGAGTGTCATGTCCGACGGCAGCTACGGGATTTCCGAGGGCATCGTCTACTCTTTCCCTGTCATCTGCCGCGACGGCGACTACGAGATCGTGCAGGGACTGGAACTCGACAAGCTCGCGCAGGCACGCCTGCGCGCATCGGAGCAGGAGCTGCTCGAGGAGCGCGCGATCATCGAGGAGCTGATCCCGAGGCGCTGATGAGATTCAGGGCAACCTGAAGGTCATCGACGCCCAGTAGCTGCGCCACTTCGCCTGCTCTCTCTCTTCGCGGATCATCTGCACGGCCGAGAAGAGCCAGGTGCCGGGATGCAGTGCCGGAAAATGCACGCTGCCCTCGCCGTCGGTCCTGGCGCCGAACCGGGCTTGCGGGTTGGCCCGGGCGATGCCCGTGACGAGCACCCCGGCGGCGGGCTTGCCCTTGAAGAGCAGGCGGAAGCGGGTCTCGCCGTCGCGCTCCTGCGGGAGGCTTTCGAGCAGCAGGTCGAGGGTGCATCCGGAAGGCATGGAGCCGCCGGCAAGGATGTCGCCATCCGTCGTGACGACCGTCTTTGCGCAGCGCGAGTAGTATTCGCCGGCCGGTTCTTCGCTCTCGCCGAGCGCCTCGCGTTTGCTGATGACATGCTCGAGGCCGTTCTCGCGCAGGTAGTCCCTGAACTTCTCCGGCGCGAGTTCGACGAAGTCCGGCTTGTTTTCGTAGAGCACCAGGTAGCTGCCAGGCTCCCGGATCAGGATCTTTCCCGCGGGATCATCGCCCATGTCGCCAGCGACGGCAGTCTCCTCCCCGTCGTGGAACAGCGAGAAGCGGATGAACCACTCCGGAAGGTAGAGCAGGGTGTCCCCGACGAACTCCT
This sequence comes from Gammaproteobacteria bacterium, assembly GCA_037385505.1. Classification (GTDB taxonomy): domain Bacteria; phylum Pseudomonadota; class Gammaproteobacteria; order Chromatiales; family Chromatiaceae; genus Sva-25. The sequence continues at coordinate 66,337 of JARRMY010000014.1, forward strand.
CGCCGACGCGCAGCGTCAGCTCGACCTCTTCGCCGGGCCTTGCCAGGAAAGCGGAAGGCTCGATCCAGGTGACGTGCGCCGCAGTCGATGCCGATAGCAACAGAAACAGCAGGGGGATCAATCGGCCGGACAGCCTGACGGTCGAAAATGCCATTGTGCTAAGCTCGCTCGCAATTCATTCAATTCCTTCTGCCTGATGTTAACTGCTTTCCAGAGGCCGGGGTATGGTCTCCTCTTCATCCTGCTGCTGCTCGCCTCGTCGCTGCTGCAGGCTCACAAGCTCTCGCCATCCATCATCGACGTCACCTTCGGCGAAGAGCGTGATTTCAGCATTGGCATGGAGGTCAACCTCGAGGCCGTGCTGGCTGGCATCGGTCCGGAGCATGAGGAGACCTCCGCCTCGCCGCGTGCCGGCGAGTACGACCGCCTGCGCCAGATGCCGCCAGCGGAACTCGAGGCAGTTTTCCGCGCCTTCCTGCCGCGTTTTCTCGACGGCGTTGAACTGGTTTTCGACGATCGCCGCACCGGGCTCGCGTTCGAGGGGGTGAGCATCCCCGAGGTCGGTGACACGCGCCTCGTGCGGCGCAGCCACCTGCGCTTCAGCGGGCTCTACCCGGCGGACGCCGCAAGCTTCCGGCTGGCTTTCGGCCGCGCATTCGGCAATGCCGTGTTGCGTATCCATGCGCCGGAGCTGCAGGAAGCCGTCACGCACTGGTTGACCGACGGCAGGATGAGCCCGGCATTCGCGGTCGAGCGTCCGCAGGCGGCCCTCTCGACCGGCGAGACGATCACGCAGTACACCATGCTGGGTTTCACGCACATCCTGCCGCTCGGTCTCGATCATATCCTGTTCGTGCTCGGCCTCTTCCTGCTGAGCATCCATCTCAGGCCCGTCCTCTGGCAGGTAACGGCCTTCACGCTGGCACATACCATCACGCTGGCGCTGACAATCCTGGGCTACATCGCGTTGCCGGACAGCATCGTCGAACCGCTGATTGCCGCTTCCATCGTCTACATCGGCCTGGAGAACATCCTCACGCAAGAGATCCACTGGCATCGCGTCATCGTGATATTCCTCTTCGGCCTGCTGCACGGCATGGGCTTCGCAGGCGTGTTGCACGAACTCGGCCTGCCGGAAGGGCAGCTCGCCACGGCGCTCATCAGCTTCAACGTCGGCGTCGAACTCGGGCAGATCGCCGTGATCCTGCTGGCATTCCTGGCCATCGGCGTCTGGTTCCGCAACAAGCCCTGGTACAGGCGATTCGTCGTGATCCCCTTTTCGCTGCTGATCGCGCTCGTCGGGTTCTACTGGTTCATCGAGCGCCTGGCCTGAGAGTCGCTGCGCTGCATCGGGAACAGGCGGTTAGATTCCCCTGGCTGTTAGGGGTAGGATGGAGCCCATAACGATTCCAACGACCGCGGAGGCCACCCATGTTCAAAGCACTGCTCCTGGAACAGCAGGACGGCGAGACACTTGCGCAGATCCGGCAGCTCGAGCTGTCAGATCTCCCGGAGGGGGAGGTGCTCGTCGATGTCGCCCTCTCGTCGCTGAACTACAAGGACGGTCTCGCGGTGACCGGCACCGGCAAGGTCGTGCGCGACTTTCCGATGGTGCCCGGGATCGATTTTGCCGGTACCGTCGCCGAGTCGGGATCCGCAAGCTTCAAGACCGGCGACAGCGTGATCCTGACAGGCTGGGGCGTCGGCGAACGCTACTGGGGCGGTTATGCCCAGAAGGCGCGCGCCAGGCCGCAGTGGCTCGTGCCGATGCCGGACGGGCTCGATGCGCGCAAGGCGATGACCATCGGCACGGCGGGACTGACGGCCATGCTGTGCGTCATGACGCTCGAGGAGGCGGGCGTGGAGCCGGACGCCGGCCCGGTGCTCGTGACCGGTGCGGCCGGTGGCGTCGGCAGCATCGCCGTCCTGCTGCTGTCGCAACTCGGTTACAGCGTGACGGCGCAATCGGGCCGCCCGGAGACTCGGGAGTTTCTGGCCGGACTGGGTGCAGAGGCGTTCGTCAGCCGCGAGGAGATGAGCGCTCCCTGCCGGCCGCTGGAGACCCAGCGCTGGGCCGGCGCCGTGGATGTCACGGGCGGCGCGATCCTCGCGCGCGTGCTGGCCGAGATGAACTACGGCGGGGCGGTTGCGGCCTGCGGCCTGGCCGCGAGCTTCAAGCTCGATACCACCGTCATGCCCTTCATCCTGCGCAACGTCAGCCTGCGCGGCGTCGACTCCGTCTACTGCCCGCTGGAGCGCCGCACGCGCGCCTGGCAGCGCCTGGCCAGGGAGCTGCCGGAATCCGCCTATGCCGAGATCGGCCGGGTGATTGCGCTCGAGGAGGTGCGGCAGGCCGCGGCGGATATCATCGCCGGCAGGATCCGCGGGCGCACACTGGTGGATCCGAACCTCTAGCCCGCCTCATGACAAGCCGGCGTTCCTGTTTGCGGGTTGCGCCGTCTCCGGCATCGGGATGCCTCGGCAGGATCCCGGAGCGTCTCACTCCGGTAGCGGCAGCTCGACGGTCACGCACAAGCCCCCGAGCGCTGCCGAGCGCTCCAGCACGATGCTGCCGCCGTAGAGTTCGACGATCTCGCGTGCGATCGACAGGCCGATGCCGTGCCCCTCCAGCGCTTCGTCCAGGCGCTTGCCACGGCCGAGGATTCTCTCCCGGTCGGCGCTGTCGACGCCGGGGCCGTCGTCCTCGATGACGAGGCGCATGCGTCCTTCGGCGGCGAGCGCCAGGCGGACCCGCCGCTGTGCCCACTTGGCGGCATTTTCGAGCAGGTTGCCGCTCAGCTCCAGCATGTCTTCCTGGTCGAAAGGCAGCTGCTCCGGCGCATCGACCTCGACCTGCAGTTCCAGCCTCTTGTCGCGGCTGAGTTGCCGGATCACTCCGGTGATTTCGGCGATGTCGGCCCGCGGCCTGAACTGCTGCCCGGCCATGGCCGATCCGGCGATGCGCGCCCGGTCGAGTTCGCGGTCGATCAGCGCGTGCATGCGGCCGGCCTGGTCGATGACGGTCGCATCCCGCTCTTTTCTGGCATGTTGCAGGATCAGGCTCAGCGGCGTCTTCAGCGCATGGGCCAGGTTGCCGGCGGCGTGGCGTGAGCGCTCGACATGGGCGCGCCAGCTCGCCAGCAGCTGGTTGAAGTCGTCGACCAGCGGCGCTATCTCGGACGGGACGTCGGTGCGCAGGGCAGCGCGCTCGCCACGCCCGATCCCGCGGACATCCTCGCGCACGAGGTCGAGCTGGCGAAACGCGCGCCGCAGCAACCTCTTCTGAATCAGCAGCAACAGCAGGACGCTGACCATGACGACGGCAACGGCCGTCCAGAGCATCCAGAGCAGGGTCGACCGGAAGTCGCCGATATCCTCGGCGATGGCCAGCGTGAATGCCTGCTGCTGCTTGCGGTAGGCGGCGGTGCGCACAAGCAGGTGCTGTCCCCGCGGGCCCCGGTCCATGGCGATGCGGCTGTTGCCCGTGGGGACCTGGCCGATGGAGAGATCGCTGTCCCACAGCGAACGCGAACGCAGCAGGCTGCCGTCATCGAAGCGCACGCTGTAGTAGTGCCCGGAGAAGGGCTGGTTGTAGATCGGCGGCACCGCACGCGTGAAGCGTTTCTGCTCTGGATCGAGCATCGCGATGAGGGCTTCGGCATCGTGCTCGAGGCGTGTCGTGACGAAGTCGTCGGCTGCGTCGCGCACGGCGAGGATGCCGGCGAGCGCGAGCGCGATCAGCACGAGCAGCACCAGGCCGCCGAGTGTGAACTGCAGCGAATGCTCGAGCGAGCGCCTGCGTTCAGGAGTGGAAGACATAACCCTGGCCGCGGCGTGTCTCGATACGCTCCCTGCCGATCTTCTCGCGCAGCCGGCGGACGTAGACCTCGATCAGATTGCTGTCGCGATCGAAATCCTGGTCGTAGAGATGTTCCGTCAGGCGTGTCTTCGAGAGCGGCTTGTCGGGGTTCAGCATGAAGTAGCGCAGCAGGCGGAACTCGGTGCCGGTGAGCCTGAAGCTGCGGCCGCTTTCGACCTCGAGCAACTGCTGTTCCTCGTCGAGCGTCATCCCTTGCGCGCGCAACAGGCTGTCGGCAATACCGTGACTGCGCCGGATCAGCGCCTGCAGCCGCGCCAGCAACTCCTCGGGATGGAACGGCTTGGCGAGGTAGTCGTCGGCCCCGGCCTTGAGTCCCTCCACCTTGTCGCGCCAGGTGTCGCGCGCCGTCAGGATCAGGACCGGCATGCTGCGCTGGTTGCCGCGCCACTCTCTGAGCACATCGAGTCCGCTGCGTCTTGGCAGGCCGAGATCGAGGATGACGGCGTCATAACTTTCGTTCTCGCCGAGAAACAGCGTCTCGTCGCCGTCGCCTGTGACATCGACGGCATAGCCGGAGTGTTTCAGCACCGGAAGCAGTTCTTGCACCAGTCCGGTATTGTCTTCGGCCAGCAGCAGGCGCATCTACTCCTGCTCCCGCTTGAGGATCCGGCCCGTCGCTGCATCGACCTCGATCTCGATGATGTCGCCGTCCGGCGTCAGGTACTCGATTTCGTAGATATCCTGGCCGTGCTCCAGTTCGTGCTCCACTTCGAGCAGCCGTGTCTCCTTGCCGAGATCCAGTTTCTCGAGAATCGTCTCCAGCGGCAGGATTCTCGCATCCTGCCGTGCGCGGTAGACGCGCTCGTGGTCTTTCTCAGGCTCGTTCCTGTCGGCGGCAGCGCTGCCGGAAACCAGCAGCGACAACAGCAGTGACAGTATGGTCAGTTGGTGCATCAATCATCCCAGCGGCCGTATCCCGGTATGCGAACCTCGTGTTCGTCGAAGTAGCCTTGCGCGCTCCGGGTGTGGCAGGCGTCGCAGCGGCTGAAGTTGCCGATACCGGGATTGTTCGACACCATTTTGACAGGAATCTCGTGATGCTGCGCGCGGAACCAGCGGGTCCGGGTGATGCGGAGCGGATAGCCGGTCTGCATGCGCGGGTCTCTGCGGTGACCCGTTCGCGCCTCTGGATCCATGCTGTGACGCTCCAGAAAGGCGGAGATGCGGGCTGCCTGAGCGGCGTCGAGCTCGGCATTGTCGCCGAAATGGTCGTCGAGACTTCTCATCAGGGCTTGCCATGAGTGTTGCGGCAGCATCTCCGGCGGGTAGGCCATGTGGCAGTCGCCGCACTCGCTGCTGTAGGCCGCGAATGCAGGATCCTGGCGCCAGGCACCCCGGGCCGAGGCTCCGACGCTGCCGAAAAAGCGTCGCAGCCATCCTTCACGGTCATCGTCGTCATCGTACTCGATGCCATCCTCCATGCGGTGCTCGTACGCCTCGTGCTCCTCTCCGCTGGCAAGCAGCGCGACGGATGCCGTCAGGCCAAGCATGAGGAATAGCAGACTCAGCAAGGTCTTTTTCATACTCTGTTCACTCCTGATGTGTGTTGAGCCAGGTCAGCAGATCGCCTTTCTCCTGTGGCGTGCATTCGCGTCCCAGCGTCCACTTGCAGTTGCGCCTGAACCACTTCGCGACCTTCGCGGCGTCCGTGAAGCGCGACGGGTTCACGGATGCGGCCATCGGGTCGATCGGCTTGCCGGTTTTTACATGCTTGCCGGGAGAGGCGGGATCGGCCGTGTGGCAACTGCTGCAGGCGCGTTCCTGGCCGTCGATCCTGTGCCGTGCCGACCAGATCGCCGCGCCGCGCTGCGCGCTGAAGGCGCTTGCGCCAGCGGCCCTGTAGCCGTCGAGCAGGCCCTCGATGTCGGCGGCCTGCGTGACCCTGGTCCAGACGAGCAGCAGGGTCGCGATGGAGAGAGCGGTTCTCATGACTGCGGCTCCTTCTTGAATCCCGTCAGCATGGCCTTGACGAGGTTCTCCCCGTGCAGCCGGCTGCTCCAGATGACGCCGGCGACATGCAGCCCGGCCAGGATCAGCGTGAAGTTGGCGAAGAACTCGTGGATCTCCTCGAGAATGTCGGCCGAGAGTTCACCCTGGAAGATGCCGGCCATGGGGCCTGCGAGGTCCGTGTTGCCGTAGAGCGCGATGCCGCTGATGACAGTGTTCAGCAGCGACAGCATGATCAGGACGACCATGGCGCCGCCGGCAGGGTTGTGACCGACATAGCGGCGTTCGCTGCGGCTGAACATTTTCCTGATGTAGTCGATGATGACACCGGGGCTGTAGACGAAGTCGTTGAAGCGCGCATGCCGGGTGCCGATGAATCCCCAGACGATGCGGATGGCCAGCAGCGCCGTGATGAGATAACCGGCCCAGAGATGCGGCGTCATGAGTTCGTCCTCCGTGAAGTAGGCCACGAAGAAGGAGAGCACCAGGGCCCAGTGAAAAATCCGGACGAGCGGATCCCAGACCTTGACCCGTTCCGATACGATGGTTGCCATTGGGAGTTTCCTCGCGTTGTGCTGGATGTTGCCGGCGGCTCAGGAGTCAGAGCGCCGGGGTACAGGTGAGAGTCCTTACAGCCGGAGCCCAGATGTGGACTCTTTCCGATTCTGTGGTTGCCATTGGGAGTTTCCTCGCGTTGTGCTGGATGTGCAGGCAACACTACAGCCTGAAGCTGAAACGAAGCTGAATCGGCGAAAATGGATTCCCGCAGGAGAGCGGGGCGCGCGCAGCGAGGGTTTGCCGGGCACAGCGGATGCATACCAGGTGCAGCCGGGGCTTCTACATCAGGTGCAGCACGAGGATGTCGAGTCCGAGCAGCAACAGCGCGAACAGGCCGTTCCATCTCGGGAATCCGAAGGCATTGATGCCGTAGCGGCCCTGGATCGCGAGGCTCAGGCCGCTGAACGGCGAGACGCACACACCCGTCGCCCAGGTCATGAGAAAGGTCATCGCGAGCAGGTTCGGGTCCGGCGCGGCCGGCAGGATCAGGCCGCTGGCCGTCGTGACGCTGATGACCGGGTGAATGCCGACGACACTCAGCAGCACCATGGCGACCAGCAGCAGGCTCGCCTGCGCGGGACCGAAGCTGTCCGGAGTCAGGTCGAGGCCCGAGGCCGCGACTGCCGTTGAGATGCCCGCCGCGAGTACGCCGGCCGAGAGGAAGAGCACGAGCTCGCCCGACATCCGGGGCAGCCCGTTCGTTACGAAGCTGCCAACCTGCGCGATACCCTCAAGACGGTGCCGGGCCAGCATCACGAGCAATGTCAGCGACACGGCAAGTGCCGAGATCAGCGTCAGGATCGACAGCCCCGGAAAGTGGTTGTGCAGCACCAGCACGGCAAGTGCCAGCAGGCCCGGGATCCAGAGCGCCTGGAAATTGAGGGGGTAGCCGCGGAAGTCGTCCACATCGAACAGCCTGCCGAACTGCCACACGCTGAAAGCCAGCGCCAGCATCGCCACGGGCAGGCCTGTCAGCGAGACAACGGTGAGGTCGGCGCCGGGCGCATTCGTCAGCGCCACGCCCATGGCCGCGAAGAAGGGCGACCAGTTGGCGGCCATCGCGAAGCCGCGCGACAGCACACTTGCCTGGAGCGATGTCAGGGGACGGTTCCTTGACTGGCGGTCGCCAACGATCATGACCGTCGACAGGTTGATGACAGCACCGAAGAAGTGCACGCCGAAGAGGGTTCGCCAGAGGGCGTGCCGGCCGGTCGGCAGCACCTCGTCGTCGCCCCGCGAGGGCAGCGTGATCAGGCGCAGGAAACTCACGGAGGCCAGCATGGCGAGCATGGCCTGGTTGGCGACGATGGCCTGCTCGAAGCGTGCAGTACCCGCAGAGAGCAGCCCCCACAGCAGTCCCGCGCCACCGGCGCAGAGCATCAGCAGCGACTGGATGCGCTGGATGCCGCCAATGCTGCGCACGAGCAGCATGCCGGCCGCCCAGCCGAAGAGACCGGCGATCACGACCGGGAAACGAGGCATGAAGCCGTGCGCGATGGAGGAGAGGATCATGCAACAGAGCAGGACGCCGGCAAGACGCTGCGAGAAGGCGTTCAATCCGTCGTGCTGCCTGTGCGATAGCACGCAGAGTCGAGCGCCAGGCGATTCTGGGCCGGCGCCAATGCGAGGCTGCTGTCGGTCTCGACGTCGCAGCCCGGGATATCGTTCTCCTCGCCGTCCCACTCGATCAGCAGCCGGCGCCGCGCGTCGATCGACCAGTCGAGGTAGAAGCTGCCCGTGATTTTCATTGCCGGCGCCTCGTTCGAAAAGGCGGGATCGAAGAGATGCAACCGCTGGCTATGTGCGCCGACATGACAGACCGCGATCGCAAGCGGCGTGTCGATTCCGGCGATCTCGCGCAGGAAAACGCCGTTCGCGGCGCAGTTGTCCTCCTCATCGGCGCAGAAGGCGCATGCACCGAGATCGGCGTCGACGAGCAGGCGGTCTGCATCAGAAACCCTGAGCCGCCATCCCAGGGCGGGCGATCCCTCCAGCATCCAGTTCAGCGCCATGCCGGAATCGAGCAGGGTCCTGTACAGCAGGCCGGGCTGCGGTACATCCGCCATGGCGGCGAAACTGAAGCAGAGCAGGCCCGACAGGAGGGGAATTCTTGTCGACACGAAAACAGCTCCATTCGATTGCAATGTCGTGAGGTTAGCAGGTTTCAGGAGCCTGCCGGAATCACCGGCAAGCCAGCGCCGCGGACCTCTCAGTCCAGTTGCTTGACGAGTACCCGCGAGTTACGCCGGTAGTTGTAGAGTCCGCGCTTGGCCATCGGCAGCGATTGCACATCCCCCTTTCTGAAGCCGCGCTCCTGGAACCACTGGCTCGATTGCGTCGTCAGCACGAAAAGCTGGCCGATCTGTCGATGCATCGCCATCTCCTCGAGCCTTTGCAGCAATGTATCGCCGAAACCCTTGCCCTGGTAGTCGGGGTGCACCGCGACGCAGGCGAGCTCGGCCATGGCGTCCTTCTCGTAGGGATAGAGTGCCGCGCAGGCGATGACGGTGCCGTCGCGTTCGATGACCATGAAGTGGCTGATCTCGGTTTCGAGAATCTCGCGCGAGCGGCGCACGAGAATGCCCCTCTCCTCGAGCGGTTCGATGAGGGCGAGGATGCCGCCGACATCGTCGACGCGCGCCTGTCGCATCTGGTCGAAGGGTTCCGCACTGACCAGGGTGCCCGCCCCGTCGCGCGTGAAGAGTTCCTTCAGCAGTGCGCCCTCGATCTGGCGGGACACCAGGTGCACGCGCCTGACACCCTTGCGGCAAGCCATCGCGGCCTTCTCCAGCAGCAGGCGCTGTTCCGGCGTGAGCGACTTCCGGCGTCCGAGCAGTTTGTCGATCTGGGACGGCGTCATGTGGCCGATGCTCCTGCCGCCGCGCCGGAGCGACTTCTCCTCGGTCAGCAGGATCAGCTTGTCGGCGTTGACCGAGGCCGCGACGGCCGCGGCCACGTCTGCCGCGCTGAGGTTGAAGACCTCGCCGGTCGGCGAATAGCCGAGCGGCGGGATCACGACAAGGTTCCCGGCCTCGAGCTGGCGGCAGATGTCCCGGGTCTCGATGCGCCTGACTTCACCGGTGTAGAGGTAATCGACACCATCGCGCACGCCGATCGGCCTGGCGGTGACGAAGTTGCCGGAGGTCACGCGGATGCGCGCGCCGGCCATGGGGGAGTTGGCCGCAGCTGTCGAGAACAGCGCCTCGATTTCGACACGCACGCTGCCGGCCGCCTCCTTGACACAGGTCAGCGCCGTTTCGTCGGTGACACGCAGCCCGTTGATGTAGGCCATGTCGGCATCGCGCAGGCGCAGGCGCTCCTCGATCTGCGGGCGCGCGCCATGCACGAGCACGAGCCGGATGCCGAGACCGTGTAGCAGTGCAATGTCGTGGATCAGCGACGAGAAGTTTTCATCGGCGACAGCACGCCCGCTGAATCCGAGCACGAAGGTCTTGCCCCTGTGCGCATGCACATAGGGCGAGGTGGCGCGGAACCAGTTGATGAAGCTGTCTGACATGGAGCGGCTCGTGCATGAAAACGTCATTGAAACGGAAAAGCAGGGTGCGTGCAACGGCTTTTGGACAGGGCTCCGGCTGCCGGCGCAGCGCATCGACTGACATCGGTCAGACGCGAATGCAAAAAGCAGCGGGATGCAGCAAGCACTGTTTGACACTCAGAGGGTCTGTGCCTACATTCAGAACTGTTGTCACTCTCCGAGCATGCATACGATGTCTGACACGCCCGCCACGGACGTGGTCGAAACAGCGCTCTCCCAATGGCCGGGTGGAGCTTCCACGCTTCTGCAAATCCTGATCCACATACAGCAGACGCTCGGCCATGTGCCCGATGCGGCACGCGACCGGCTGTCCGAACGGCTCGAGGTGCAGCCGAGTCACATCGATGCTGTCGTCAGCTTCTACAGTTTCCTGTCGCGCGAGCCGCTCGGAAACTATGACATTCGTTTCAGCGACAATATCATCGACCGCATGCTCGGCAGCCGCGAGCTGGCCAGCAGGCTCATGCAAAAGCTCGGGGTCCAGGCCGGCCAGCCGGATCCCGACGGCAGGGTCATGGTCGATTACACCTCGTGCACCGGCATGGGCGATCAGGGACCAGCGGCACTCGTCAACGGCATGACCCTGACGCGGCTCACGCCGGAACGCATCGACACCATCGCCTCGCTCGTGGAGCAGGGAAAGCCCCTCGAGGAGTGGCCCGCGGATTTTTTCGACGTGCGGGAGAATCTGCTCGCCGTCGACATGCTGCTCGACGACTGGTATCACCCGGGTGCCGCTTTGCAGGCGGCGCAGAGCATCGGCAGGGAGACGGTCCTCGAGCAGCTCGAGCAATCCGGGCTGCGGGGGCGCGGCGGAGCTGGCTTCAGGACCGGCATGAAGTGGCGTTTCTGCGCCGATGCGGCAGGCGCGGAGAAGGTCGTCGTCTGCAACGCCGACGAGGGCGAGCCCGGCACCTTCAAGGACAGGCTGCTGCTGCAGGCTTACGCCGACCGCCTCTTCGAGGGCATGACATTGTGCGCGGCCGTCATCGGCGCGCAACAGGGCTTTGTCTACCTGCGCGGCGAATACCGCTACCTCGTCGAGCCGCTGAAGGCCGAACTGCAGAAACGCCGCGAGGCCAGCCTGCTCGGTTCATCGATCCTCGGCCAGCAGGGTTTCGACTTCGATATCAGCATCCATCTCGGCGCGGGCGCCTATATCTGCGGCGAGGAGTCAGCCCTCATCGAATCGCTCGAGGGCAAGCGCGGGGTACCGCGCATCCGTCCGCCGTTTCCCGTCACGCATGGCTATCTCGGTCGGCCGACCGTCGTCAACAATGTCGAGACTTTCATCGCTGCAGCGGGCGTCGCCGAGAACGGCCCGGAGTGGCTGCGATCGCGCGGCACCGGCGACTCCTCCGGCACCAAGCTGCTGAGCATCTCGGGCGACTGCGGCAAGCCCGGCATCTACGAGGTTCCCTTCGGCATCACCATCGCGGAAGTGCTCGAGCGCTGCGAGGCGAGCGATACGCAGGCCGTGCAGGTCGCGGGACCTGCCGGCATCATGCTGGGATCCCAGGATTTCGGGCGCAGCATCGCCTTCGAGGATGTCGGCACCGGCGGCTCCTTCATGGTCTTCGACAACAGCCGGGACCTGGTCGCGGTGGCGCGCAACTTCATGGATTTCTTCGTGCACGAAAGCTGCGGCTTCTGCACACCCTGCCGCGTCGGCACCACGCTCGTCAACAAGCACCTCGAGAAGGTCGCCAACGGCCATGCGACGACCGTCGATCTCGAGACCATCCGGCGCATGGCCTCGGTCATGCGCAACACAAGTCACTGTGGCCTCGGCGTCACGGCCGCGAACCCGGCCGTGCATCTCATCGAGCATTTTCAGACCATGCTGAACGAACGACTCAGACACACCAGCTTCGAGCCGGCCTTCGATCTGGATGCCGCGCTCGAGGAAGCACGCAAGGCGACCGGGCGTGACGATCCGGCCGCACATCTGCAGGGAGGCGGCGTATGATCGGTCACTTCACCATCGACGGCAGGCGCGTACAGTTCAAGGAGGGACAGACCATCATGGACGCGGCCATGGCCGAGGGCATCTACATCCCGCATCTCTGCCACAACCCCGAATTCGCGCCCCATGGCAGCTGCCGCGTCTGCAACGTCAAGGCCAACGGCCGCAACGTCGCGGCCTGCACGGCGCCGGCCTCCGAGGGGCTCGAGGTCGAGAACGACACCGACGAGATTCGCGCCGAGCGCCGCACGCTGCTGCAGATGCTGTTCGTCGAGGGCAACCACGTCTGCCCGGCGTGCGAGAAGAGCGGCGCCTGCCAGTTGCAGGCCGTCGCCTACTACTGCGACATGCTGGCGCCGGAATTCACGCATCTCTATCCGCAACGCCAGGTCGATGCGTCGCATCCCGATTTCATGATCGACTTCAACCGCTGCATCCTCTGCGAGCTCTGCGTGCGTGCGAGCCGTGAGAGAGATGGCAAGGATGTCTTCGCGATCGCCGGCCGGGGCATCGGCGCTCATCTCGTGATCAACGCGGAATCGGGCAAGCTCGGCGACACGGATTTCGCCGCCAGCGACAGGGCCGCGCATGTCTGCCCGGTCGGCGCGATCCTGCCGAAGCACAAGGGCTATACGGTGCCGATCGGCAAGCGTCTCTACGATCGCAAGCCGATCAGCATGGTCGGTGACCTGGCCGATCACGAGGGCGAGTGACATGGCAGAGAAGATCAAGGTCGCGACCACCTCGCTCGCCGGCTGTTTCGGCTGCCATATGTCGCTGCTCGATATCGACGAGAAGCTCATCGACCTCGTGGAACTCGTCGAGTTCGACAGGACGCCGCTGACCGACATCAAGGAGGTCGGCGACTGCGACCTTGCGATCATCGAGGGCGGCGTCTGCAATGCGGAGAACGTCGAGGTGCTCAGGGAATTCCGCAAGCATGCGCGCATCCTCGTCTCCATGGGTGCCTGCGCCATTAGTGGCGGCATCCCGGCGATGCGCAACCAGTACAGCCTCGAGGAGTGCCTCAACGAGTCCTATATCGATGGTGTTGGTATCGAGGATGCACAGCTCCCGAACGATGTCGAGATCCCGATGCTGCTCAACAAGGTTCACCCGATCCATGAGGTCGTGAAGGTCGATTATTTCCTGCCGGGCTGCCCGCCGCCGGCCGAGACCATCTGGACCTTCCTCGAGGAGCTGCTGTCCGGCAAGCCTGTCGAGTTCACCTATTCGCAACTCCATTTCGACTGAGTGACGTTATGACCGATTCACTGGAAAGCGCACAGAATCCCGAAAAACTCCGCCGCGTCGCCATCGATCCCGTGACGCGCGTCGAAGGCCATGGCAAGGTGACCCTGCTGATGGATGAGGAGAACCATATCCGCCAGGCGCGCCTGCATATCGTCGAGTTCCGCGGCTTCGAGAAGTTCATCCAGGGGCGGCCCTACTGGGAGCTGCCCGTCGTGGTGCAGCGCCTCTGCGGCATCTGCCCCGTGAGCCACCATCTCGCTGCCGCCAAGGCGACGGACCAGCTCGTCGGCGTCGACACGCTGACGCCGACGGCCGAGAAAGTCCGCCGGCTCATGCACCGCGGCCAGGTGCTGCAGTCCCATGCGCTGCATTTCTTCCACCTCTCGTCGCCGGACCTGCTGTTCGGTTACGACGACGAAGTCAGTCACCGTAACATCGTCGGCGTGCTGGCCGATTATCCTGACCTCGCGAAACAGGGCGTGCTGCTGCGCAAGTACGGACAGGAAGTCATCCGCGTGACGGCCGGCAAGCGCGTGCATGGCACCTCGGCGATCCCGGGCGGCGTCAACAAGTCCATCAGCCGCGAGGAGCGCGACTACCTGCTGCGGGAGATCGATCAGATCATCGACTGGGGCGCGGCTGCCGTCGGCCTGGCCAAGCGGCTCTTTGTCGAGGATATCGAGCACAGCCGCGATTTCGCGCTCATCGAGTCCAACATGCTGAGCCTCGTGCGTGGCGATGGCGCACTCGATCTCTACCATGGCGGCCTGCGTGCCAAAAAGCCCGACGGCTCCCTGGTCTTCGACCACGTCGATTACCGCGACTACGAGCAGCACATCCACGAGCAGGTCAAGCCGTGGAGCTATATGAAATTTCCGTTCATGACGGCGCTCGGCAAGGAGGAGGGCGCGTACCGTGTCGGCCCGCTGGCGCGGATCAACAACTGCGATTTCATCGAGACGCCGCTGGCCGAGGCCGCGCGCGCCGACTTTCGCGCTTTTGCCGGCGGCCTCATGCAGTCGACACTGGCCTACCACTGGGCACGCATGATCGAGCTGCTGTTCTGCGCCGAGGGCATCAAGCTTCTGCTCCGGGATCCCGACCTGCTCGGCGATGATCTCGTCGTCAGGGGCGAAATGCAGAACAAGGGCATTGGCGTCATCGAGGCGCCGCGCGGCACGCTGTTCCATCACTACGAGATCGACGAGAACAGCATTGTCACGCGCGCCAATCTCATCGTCTCGACGACCAACAACAACACGGCCATGAACGAATCGATCCGGCGTGTCGCCAGTGATCTGTTCGACGGCCGCGAGCTGACCGAGGCGATGCTCAACAGCATCGAGGTCGCGATCCGCGCCTACGATCCCTGCCTGTCGTGCGCCACGCACGCGCTCGGCAAGATGCCGCTCGAGGTGCAGCTCGTCGAACCTGACGGCTCCGTCCGCGACAAGCTCTACCGCCACATGGACGGTGTCGTCTGCCAGGCCGGCTGATGCCCGAGAGGCCGGCGCTGCTGATCGGCTACGGCAACCCGTCGCGCGGTGACGATGCTCTCGGGCCGCGTTTTCTCGAACGTATCGAGGCGCTGCGCGATGCCGACAGCGATCTCGACTGTTTCGATACCCTGACCGACTTCCAGCTGCAGATCGAGCACGCCATGGATCTGCATGGCTACAGCCAGGTGATCTTTGTCGATGCTGCCGTCAATCTGTCACGACCCTTCCGTTTCGAGCTGCTGCATCCCTCGAGGGATGACAGCTTCACGACCCATGCGCTGAACCCCGCCGCCGTGCTTTCCGTCTACGAGGAGTTCTACGGCGAGCCCCCGCCCGAGTCCTACCTGATGTCGATCCGCGCAGAACACTTCGAGCTCGGTGAAGGACTCAGCGGGACAGCCTGCAAGGCGCTTGAGGACGCCCTCGGGTTTCTGGCTACGCATTTGATGCAAAGCATGTCGCCGGTCTGAACCGCGGCATAGAATAGGCAGAGACAGGCGGGCACAACCCCGTCACGCGACCACGGAAACCAGCATGGCGAAGATCACTTTTCACGGTGCGGCCCGGCAAGTCACCGGTTCCTGCTACCTGATCGAGACGCAATATCACAGGCTGTTGCTCGAGTGCGGCATGCGCCAGGGCGAGGACGAAGACGAGATGGAGCCGGGCGAACCGCTCCTGCCGTTCGATCCCCGGACGATCGACGCCGTGATCCTCTCACATGCGCACCTCGATCACACGGGCCTGACGCCGCTGCTCGTGCGCCGTGGCTACCGCGGTCCCGTCTACATGACGGCGACGACCTGCCAGCTGCTGCCGATCATGCACAAGGACTCGGCCTTCCTGCTCTCGAAGGATGTCGAATGGGCCAACAAGCGCCGCCAGCGCGCCGGCAAGCCGCCGCTCGAACCGCTCTACACGCTGAACGATGTCGAACGCGAACTGGCCCTGTGCGAGGGGCTGCACTACGGCGAGAGGCGCGAGATCCTGCCCGGTGTCGAGCTGCGTTTCAGGGATGCCGGCCACATCCTGGGTTCCGGCATCGTCGAGCTCTGGTTCGACGGCAGGAAGCTGGTCTTCTCGGGCGATCTCGGCAACAGCCACTCGCCGCTGCTCGAGGATCCGTCCGTCATCGAGCGGGCCGACATCCTGCTCATGGAGTCGACCTACGGCGATCGCAATCACCGCTCCCACGAGGAGACCATCCGCGAGTTCAGGGAAGCGCTTGACCAGGCCATCGACGATGGCGGCAACGTGCTGATTCCGGCCTTCGCCGTCGGGCGCACGCAGGATCTCCTCTACCATCTCGGGCAGATGTACCATGAGGGCCGGCTGAAGCAGAATCAGGTGTTTCTCGACAGCCCCATGGGAACCAGCGTCAGCGAGGTCTACGAAAAGAACACGCGGCTCTTCAACGACGACAATCCCAGTTTCCGCAAAACCATGACGCATACCTGGGAGCAGTGGCTGCCGGTGCTGCGCTTCACGCGCCGGACCGAGGAGTCGATGGCGCTGAACCGCATCGATTCCGGCGCCATCATCATCGCCGGCAGCGGCATGTGCACGGGCGGACGCATTCGCCATCATCTCAAGCACAATCTCTGGAAGCGCAAGACACATGTGCTGATCGTCGGCTACCAGGCGTTCGGCACGCTCGGGCGCAAGCTCGTCGACGGCGCGCAGCAGGTGCGCATTCTCGGCGAGGAGATTGCCGTCAGAGCGACGATCCACACGCTCGGCGGTTTTTCGGCCCATGCCGGGCAGGACCAGCTCATGGCGTGGGCGAAGGCTTTCCAGAAGCCCAGGCCACGCCTGTTTCTCGTCCACGGCGAGCCCGGGAGCATGCAGGTGCTGCAGAAGCGGTTGGCGCATGAACTACACTGGGATGCAGCCATGCCGGAAGAGGGCGAGACCCATGAGATCTGAACGGAGCGTGAGATGACTGAAATCGAGGTTCCCGACCGTAACGGCCACAGCTTTTCCGAGAACGTCGACCGCCTTGTCGACAAGGCGATGGCGGTGCTCAATATCGATCCGAGACTGGCCCAGGCCATCAAGGCCTGCCACTCGGTGCTGCAGGTGCGCTTCGCCGTCAAGATCCGCGGACAGGTCGAGATCTTCACGGGCTGGCGCGCCATCCACAGCGAGCACATGCTCCCGAGCAAGGGCGGCATCCGCTTCGCGACCTTCGTCAACCAGGACGAGGTCGAGGCGCTTGCCGCGCTGATGACCTACAAGTGCGCACTGGCCGACGTTCCTTTTGGCGGTGCCAAGGGCGGCCTCATCATCGATCCGGCCCGGTATGACGAGGACGAACTGCGCAAGATCGTCACCCATTTCACGCGCCATCTCGCCTCCAAGGGGTTTATCAATCCGGCAACCAACGTGCCAGCGCCGGACATGGGCAGTGGCCCGCGCGAGATGTCCTGGATGGCCGATGCCTATCGTCATCTCTTTCCCGAGGATATCAACGCCCAGGCCTGCGTCACCGGCAAGCCCGTCGACCATGGCGGCATCGAGGGGCGCACCGAGGCGACAGGGCGCGGCGTGCAATACGCGCTGCAGGAGTTTTTCCGCCACGCGGATGACGTCAGAGAGGCGGGTCTCCGGGAGGGTGGTCTGTCGCAGCAGAAGATCGTCATCCAGGGGCTCGGCAACGTTGGCTACCATGCAGCGAAATTCCTGACAGAGGATGACAGGGCGACACTCGTTGCCATCATCGAGCGCGACGGCGCGCTCGTCAACACCGAGGGCATCGATGTCGAGAAGGTGCACAAGCACATGCAGGTATCGGGTGGCGTGCATGGCTACCCCGACGCCACCTATGTCGAGAAGAGTGCGCAGGTATTCGAGATGGATTGCGACATCCTGATCCTCGCGGCCATGGAAAACCAGATCACGACAGAGAATGCCGGGCGCATTCGCGCACGGCTCATCGTCGAGGGCGCCAACGGCCCGGTGACCTACGACGCCGAAACCATCCTCAAGAAGCAGGGCACGGTGATCCTGCCGGATCTCTACATCAATGCCGGCGGTGTCGTCGTCTCCTACTTCGAATGGACCAAGAACCTCTCGCACATGCGCTTCGGCCGCATGCAGCGCCGCCACCAGGAGACCCAGGCGCGGCACTATGTCACGGCGCTCGAATCGATGACGGGACAGAACCTGCCGGACTGGATGAGCGACGAACTGCTGCATGGCGCGAGCGAACTCGATCTCGTGCGTTCCGGCCTCGACGACACCATGCGCGAAGCCTACCGCCAGATCCGCGAGGTCATGAGCGAGGATCCGGATGTCGATGACATGCGTACGGCGGGCTACGTCATTGCCGTGAACAAGATCGCGAGGTGGTACCGCACGCTCGGGATCAGCTAGTGGATGTCTGTGTCATTTCTCCTCGCCAGGTCCTGTATGCCAGCTTCGATGAGGTATCTGAACCCTTCTCGTGCTGGCCACAGAGTACCTTTCGACCCCCCCTGTGTCCGGCAACGCGGGGTGTCATGGAAATCCTTCTGATTGCATTGGGCTGAACGATGTACGTTACGAAAAAACCGATCGGTTTCTGGTCTGCGGTCTCGATGGGCATCGGGGCCATGGTCGGCGCCGGCATCTTCGCCCTGCTGGGTCAGGCGAGCGCGATTGCCGGAAGCGCGGTCTACATCTCCTTTGTCATCGGCGGTGTCATCGCGCTCTCCAGCGCCTATTCCCTCGGCAAGCTCGGCGCCGCCTTTCCCTCCTCGGGGGGCATCATCGAGTACCTCACGCAGGCCTACGGCGTTGGCTACTTCTCGGGCACGATGAGCATCATGCTCTATTTCTCTGCACTGGTGTCGATGAGCCTGATCGCCGAGGCATTCGCCAATTACGCCATTGCATTTTTCCCTTCCGCGACTTCCCGGCTCTGGCATCCGCTGTTGACGACGGGGATCGTCCTGTTCTTCGTGCTGATCAATCTGCGAGGCGCGCGCGACGTCGCCTTCTGGGAACGCCTGACGGTCGCCGTGAAGTTCCTCGTGTTGAGCGGGCTGTCGGTTGCGGGCATCTGGTTCCTGCAACCGGACCTGCTTTCGCCCTCGTACTATCCGCCACCGAGTTACGTCTTCTACAGTCTTGCCGTGACCTTCTTCGCCTTCGAGGGATTCAGGGTCATCACGAATACCGCCGAGGAGATGCCGGAACCATCCAGGACACTGCCAAGAGCCATGATGACCGCCGTCGTTCTTGTCATGCTGCTTTATGTCGCCATCTCGTTCGCGGTTTATGGCAACCTGACGGTCGAAGAGGTGATCAACGCAAAAGACTTCGCCCTGGCCCGGGCCGCCATGCCGGTTTTCGGTCACATCGGCTTTACCGTTGTGGTCATTGCGGCGCTGGTCTCGACCGCATCCGCAATCAATGCAAATCTCTACGCGGCCACCAACGTCAGCTACCAGCTGGCAAAGGACGGCGAACTGCCGCAGGCCTTCGGGATACCGATCGCACACAGCAGGGAGGGCCTGGTGATCAGCGGCGTCTTCGTCATCCTGTTGTCGCTGTTCTTCGACCTGGCCGAGATTGCCGCGATCGGCTCGATCTCTGTGCTGTTCGTTCACGCGATAACACATATCGGTCACCTGCGCATCATCGATCAGACGGGG
Organism: Gammaproteobacteria bacterium; assembly: GCA_037385505.1. Classification (GTDB taxonomy): domain Bacteria; phylum Pseudomonadota; class Gammaproteobacteria; order Chromatiales; family Chromatiaceae; genus Sva-25. Next base: position 85,634 of record JARRMY010000014.1, read on the forward strand.
GCGTCGAGGATCGCGGTCGTCGTGGCAATCCTTCTGTGCGGCACCGCGATCGTCCTCTCCTTCATCTATCTGCATGGCCAGTCCAGTAACGTCGTCCTGATGGTCCCGGCTTTCCTGATGGTCGCTGCCGTCGTCGAATTCCTGTTGCAGAAACTGCATAAACGAAAGGTCATGCCCAGGATATTCTGAACGCATCCCGTGGCGCCTGTCGTCAACACGCCGGCCCGGGGCGTTGTCGCCTCTGCCTTGTCGGGCAGTCTGCAGGGGCGAACAAACCGACATCTCCCCGCAGCTCGAAAACCGGCTGCATGGCTTCGCCGAGCAAGCAAACCCGAAGCAGATATTGCATCGCTGATTCGCGAGAAGATGCGAGCACCTTTCCTGGTACCACGATGTTGCTTTATGCTCTGTGCTGAACTGGATAAACAGCTCCTGTCCTTGCGGATATCAACAGGCAACCCTCAGGCGGCGACCGGGTGGATTTCCTGCCCCTGGTGTCCAGTACAGCAATTCAATCAATGACAGGAGAGCATGACGATGCAGCGGATTAGTCTGCCGCGCGCTGCCCGAAGCGGCTTGCCAGCGCTGTCACAAGGAGGGTGTGACCCGATGAGGCGAGAACGGAGCTCGATTGCCATGAAAACCCTGCCCACCGGAGCTGCCGGCGCTTCGGTCGGAAGAGCGTGATGAAAAGCAGGGCGCACCTGAGCTGGCTCTACCGCGAGTTGCCGGAACTGGTCGGGCAGGGTGTGATCCGGCCCGAGGTTGCCGAGCGTCTGCGCGAGCACTATGGCGAACCGGAGATGGCCGGCGGCTCGGCGAAACAGCGGGCCATCATCCTCTTCAGCATCCTCGGCGCCCTGCTGATCGGCGGCGGCGTCATCCTGCTGCTGGCTCACAACTGGGATGTGTTGTCGCGGCCGCTGCGCGCGGCGATCGCGGTCGCGCCACTGGCGGTCGCGGCCATGCTGGGCGCATGGCTTCTGTGGACCCGCAACAGCGGGGTGGCCTGGCGCGAGGGTGTCGGCACGGCGCAGACCCTCGCGATCGGCGCTTCCATCGCGCTCGTTTCACAGACCTACAACATGGGCGGCAGCTTCGACGACTACATGCTGACCTGGTCGCTGCTCGCGTTGCCTGTCGCCTACCTGCTGCGCGCCACGCTCCCTGCATTGCTCTACCTGGCCGGCATCGCGGTCTGGGCCGGCAGCGTGGCGCACCTGGGCCTCAGGGGGCTCTGGTATTTCCCCCTGCTGGCAGCCGTCTTGCCCTTCATCTGGCTTGCCAGTCAGCCCGAGAGGTATCATCCGCGCGCGCTTCTGCTCACCTGGTTCCTGGCGGTCACTGCCAGTTTCGGGGTTGCCGATGCGCTCAGGCCCGCCTACGTGCCCCTCGAAATCTGGCCGCTGCTCTTCGGCAGCCTGTTTGCGCTGCTTTACCTGGCGGGTGCGCGCTGGTGGAGCGACGCCTCCTCGGCCTGGCAACGGCCGCTGCAGACCGTGGGGGCGCTCGGCATTGTCGGTCTCTGCCTGGTCTTGAGCTTTTACGATGTCTGGGACGCCGGGGAGTGGAGTCCCCGCCGGGATGAAGTGGCCGCCATGCATCTTCTGGTCATTGCACTGATTCCCCTCGCTGCAGTGCTCTTGTGGATCGCTGCCTGGCGACACAAGGGCTGGAGCGACATCATGCTCGGTGGTGTCACGCCGCTTGCGCTCGCCGGCTGGCTTGCCGCCGTCAACGGGGGCGTGCTGTTGAGCACGATTCTGTTCAACCTCTACCTTCTCGTTCTCGGGACCGGCACGCTCGTCGCCGGTTTGCGCAGCCGCAGGCTCGCCTCAATCAATGCCGGCATGGCGGTGCTGTCGGCGGTCATTCTGTGCCGCTTCTTCGACAGCGAGATCAGCTTCATCATCCGCGGTCTCGCCTTTATTGCGATCGGACTCGGTTTTCTCGTGGTCAACATGCTCATGCTGCGTCGCAAACCGGAGGGGGAGGCATGAATTCCAGAGTGATTTTCCTGCTGTTCGTGCTGGTGGCCGTGATCCAGCTGGCAGTGCCGATTTCCCAGATCGCCAGGCATGAGCACATCCTGCAGAGTGGCGAACCCTACAAGTTTCGCACCGCGCCCGTGGACCCTGCGGATGCGTTTCGTGGCCGCTATGTCGCGCTCGCTTACGAGGGGACGGCTGCGCCGCTTCGGGAGGGGGATGATCTCCGATATGGCATGCCCGCCTATGTCCGTCTCGGAAAGGACGAAGCGGGTTTCGCACGCTTTATCGAGCTCTCCGCGACTCCGCCGGAGAGCAGCGACTACCTGCTCGTGGAGTCCCTGTTCGCCGCCCAACGCGGCGATGGGGGCAAGATGCATTTCAGCCTGCCGTTCGACAGGCTCTACATGGACGAAGCCGATGCGCCGCGCGCGGAGGCGGTATACCGCCGCCATGCCGGGCGCAGCGACGGCGATGCAGTCACTGCCTATGTCCTCGTACGGGTCAAGGAGGGACGCGGCGTGATCGAGGAGCTCTATATCGACGGCAGGCCGATCGGCGATATCCTGTCGGAGGATACGGCGAAACAGTAACCGGTCAGGGTGATGCATACCGCCAATGCAGTCACACGGCCTGGGAGCATTCAGATGCGCACACAGCTACTCGTTTATGTTCGATGGTCCCTCATCAGCAGGTGGAAACGCCTGCTTCTGAAATACGCCTGTCAGGGAAAGCCTCTCTTTGTCTACGGCAGCAACGATGATCGCCAATTTCGCGAGTATGCGAAGGATGGCGCGGTCCTTTGGGTGGTGGCCTCACACCGTGACTTCAGGCCCACGCTCGTCGCCAGGCTGGATCAAGTTGAAAGGGTTGGCCACGAGTGGAGAATGTCTGTACCTCCAGGATTGCTCAGTGATCTCAAGCCTGTTGGCGAGGGCAGGCGCTACAATTATGTCGTGCGGGGAGGGAAGCGTAGCCGTTTCTACGGCCACAACGACGTCTCGGGTGTCCTCGACGAGCTCGCCTTTCTCGGCACTCACGGCAACCTCGTCAAGCAACCGGGCGAGGCCTGGGTTCCGCGCAGGCACGGAAACATGCTGCAGCGTGCGCATCGGATAGCGGATGCAACGCCGCTCGAGAACTTTTCGCGTCGCCTCGATCGGCGAAGCCTCTTCATAAGCTGGAAACACCGCGACGTCAAGGGACGAAGGCGCGAGAATCTCGGGGTCAGGAGACACGTCCTGGAATTCACGCGGGAGCTCAACAGGCGTGGCATGGCGGTCTGGCTCGACGAGCTCGCACTGCCTGATTACCGGCCGAAAACAGCCGACGACAATCTGCTGGATCTTCTTCTGAGACAGGCCATGCAGCAGTGCCGCGTGCTGGTCGGGGTTGCGACCCGGCATTATGGCTGCATCTCGCCGGACAGCACCGTCAACTGGACCGCGCTCGAATGGAGGAGCAAGTCGAAAAGGAATCGCGCGCTTCTTTTTGTCGATGAAACGCCGAGGGTGCGTTGCCTGGAGGAAAAGCGTTCATCCTGTATTGATCCGCAATCGGCAGGCTTGCTTCTCTCGGGAACTGCAGAGGCAGCCGCCGGAGACTTCGTCGACTGGTTTCTGCCTGCGCCATAGCTGATCCGCCATCGGAAATGCCTGTTTTCCCCGGGAATCCGCGCTTCTGCAGTCTTTCGCCTGCTGCCGGCGGGTCCCTCAGGCTGTGGTCGCAAAGACGCCGCCGCGCCGCGGGTCGCCGGCGCCCTCGAAACCGCTCCCGTCGAAGGTGACGGTATGCGCTCCGCCGAAGAAGAGATTTTTCTCCTGCCAGAGATGATAGTCGGGCCAGGCGGCGAGCAAGGCGTCGACGGATTCCTGCGGGAAGCCCGGCTCGATGCTGATGAGGCCGCGCTCGAAGTGGATGCGCGGCGCCGCCACGGCTTGCTGGACCGGCATGCCGAAATCGATCATGTTGCAGAGCGTCTGCAGGATGGCCGTGCGCAGCCGGTTGGAGCCGCCCGATCCGATCGCGATCAGGCGGCCGTTTTCGAGGGCGAGGCTCGGCGCCATCATCGACGAGACGCGCACGTTCTCCTGCCAGCGGTGGAAGCCGCCGGGATTCAGATCCTCTTCCCCGAGCATGTTGTTGAGCATGATGCCGGTGCCGGGCACGAGATGGCCGCAGCCCTCACCGTTCGACAGCGTCAGCGAGGCGGCATTGCCCTCTTCATCGATGACGCTGATGTGCGTCGTGCCGCGCGCGGTCACGGGATGGTCGCGGACCACAGCGCGGTACTCCTCGAGCAACGCATCGTCGAGCATGCCCGCATGCGCTGCGTGCCTGTCACGGGCCAGATTGGTCTGCTCCATGACCAGGGCCAGGCGCAGCAGGTGCTCACTGCTGCCGAACGTCATGCCGGAGGGCTCGACGGCCAGCAGCAGTTGCTGGGCGAACCGGATCAGCATGCCGCCGGAGGAGGGAGGCGGGTTGGAGTAGACGCGGCTGTCGCGGTAGCGCTGCTGCAGCGGCATGCGGATCTCGGTCCGGTAGCTCTCGAGATCCCCGCCGGTGAGGTGGCCGCCCTGCAGGCGGCACTGCTCGACGATCGATCGCGCGATTTCACCCTCGTAGAAAAGACGCTCGCCCTCGATCGCCAGCAGTTCCAGTGCGTCGGCCAGTTCCGGCTGGCGCAGCAGTTCGCCCTCGTTGCAGAGGCGGTCCTGCCGTTCACCGCGGCCGTAGATCCTTCGCGCTTCCTCTGTCGCGACATAGATGGGCGCGACGATGCTGAAGATGTAGGCCTGCAGCGCGTTGGTCTCGACGCCGTCGCGCGCGTACCCGATCGCAGGCGCCATGATGGTCTTCATGGGGAGACTGCCCATCCGCCGGTGCACGTCGAAAAGGCCGCGCACGGTGCCGGGTGTTGCGATCGAACCCATGCCGATGTGGAACTCCTGCTGCGCGGTACCGAAGTCGGCGATGATCGGATGGAACTCGAGCTGGTGGACCGGTCGCTTGATTGCCGGCGTCTGGACGAAGAAGTCGAACAGCAGGGTCTCGCCCGAATCGCGTCTTGCCAGCAGGAAACCGCCGCCACCGAGCGAGGTCAGTACGGGCTCGACGACGCAGGCCGCGCACAGCGCCGCCAGCGCGGCGTCGAAAGCATTGCCGCCGGCCTCGAGGATCAGCCTGGCGGCCTCGGCGGTCCTGGGGTGTCCAGCGGCGACGGCGCCTCGTGTCATGAGTCTCCCGGTGTCTCTGTCAGCAAACCAGTGCAGACTATAACAAAGCGCGTTCCGCCGGGCGTTGTCGCGGCCCGGGCAAGCCACGCCCGCCGCATGCTGCCGTCACGACACCCGAATGCTGCTATGTTTAGATGCGAGCAGGCCCGTTAAACGCACAATGGAGGAGAACGCTCATGCCCGCGAGAGAGAGCTGGTGGGACGATGTCGTCAAGTCGGAAATAGCGCCTTACTACGGCAGCGTCGGGGCGAGGTGAGATGGACAGCCTCGTGACAACGGCATGGCTCGGCCGCCACCTCGATGATGCCGATCTCGTCGTCCTCGACTGCAGCGTCGTGACGACGAGCGATGAAGACGGCAACATCCGCAACGAGAGCGGACGGCGGCAATACGGGCAGGGTCACATTCCCGGCGCCGCCTTCGCCGATCTCAAGGGCGATCTCTGCGACAGCGCCAGCGACATCGAGTTCGCCCTGCCAACGCCCGCTGCTTTCTGCGACGCCATGGGCAGGCTCGGCGTCGGTGACGATTCGCGCGTCGTACTCTATGACAACTTCATGTCGGCCTGGGCGGCACGGGTGTGGTGGATGCTGCGCTGGGTCGGGTTTGACCGGGCAGCGATTCTCGATGGCGGGCTGAATGCCTGGGTCAGGGAGGGCAGGCCGCTGTCCGACGAACCCGCCGTGCGCGCGGCCAAGCGCCTGACGCCGGCGCCGCGCAATGAACTCATCGCGGACCGTGACGAGGTCATGGCGGCCATCGGCGACGACAGCGTCACGCTCATCGACACCCTGCCGGCCGCCAACTACCGCGGCGAGGAGACCATCTACGCCAGGCCCGGCCACATTCCGACCGCGATCAACATCTGCGGCATCGACTTTCTCGATGCGGCAGGTTGTCTCAGGACGCGCGATGAACTCGACGCCATGCACCGACTCGAACCGGATGCACGCGCCATCACCTACTGCGGCGGCGGTATCCTCGCTTCTCTCAACGCCTTTGTCATGACCCGTCTCGGTTTTCGTGATGTTGCTGTCTACACGGCATCACTGCAGGAGTGGGCCGCGGACCCGGCAAACCCCATGGAAGCCGGGAGTGGGGATCTGCATTGAGGGCGCGCCGGCCTGCTCGAGCCGGTGTGGAAGGGATTGATTGTCCGCTCTTTTCTGCACCATCTATACTCAAGGCCGTGATCCTTCACAGAGAAAACATGGCTGGCGGATGAGGAGATGGTCGAACCGAAACCCGACTCGACACTGGGACAGCTTTACGAGAGATACCAGAAGCTTTCGACGAGCAGGAAGGTCATCCTCATCGTGTTCCTGATCTGGCTCGCCCAGGCGTTGCCGAAGTGGACCGCGGCCATCGGCGCCGACGACGAGATGTCGGCCGACATCATGCGGATTTTCATCACGCCGCGTTCCGACCACTGAGCCGTTTCTCTAGGTTGCGTGTCGCGGCAGCGCTCCCTGCAGCAAGCGCCCGAGGATATCGCTGCCGGTCACGATGCGCGGCGTCTCGTCCCACAGCAGGATGACGTCGGGGTGAATGATGTCCTCCTCGCCGTTCTTTTCGAAACGCAACTTGCTGATGACCTCGCCGAGCAGCTTTTTCCTGTCGCGCACGATCACGGGCGTATGGCAGAAGCGGCGCGGATCGGCGCTCTGCTGTGTCCTGACCATCTCGCGCAGCATGTTGCTGAGGTCGAGCACCAGTCTTGGCTGTTCGTAGGTATCCGTGATGACGACCCAGCGCCGGCCGGACTTGCCGAGCCGTCGCAGCAGGGGATCGTCGAGCGATAATGCCGCTGCCGGAAACAGCGGTGTGTTCTTCATGAACGGGATGCTGACGATGCTGTCGGCATCGAGCGGCACGCCTTCGGCTTCGGCCGGCAGGTCGTCGAGCGTGAAGAAATTCAGGGCGCCGACGGATTCGAGCCGCTCCAGTTCCGTGTCGCCGGCGTCCATGTGCTGGCGGATGGTCTCCTTCATCTGCTCCTCGGGCAGGTAGCGAACCGCCTCCTTGCCGAGCCACTCGTCGAGTATCCAGGCGGATGGAATCACCACGGGCGTCAGCAGGATTCGGTAGAACCTGATCATGGGCGCGAAAAATGCAGCGACCCTCAGGGCGCGGCGCGAGAACCACGCCTGCGGAACGATCTCGCCGAACATGGTGATGATGAAGGTCGAGAAGAGGAAGGCGTTGACGCCGGCCAGCACGGAGTCGGACAGCAGCGTCAGCAGCACGTTGACCGAGACGTTGGCCCACAGGATCGTGGCCAGGGTGCGGTTGGATTCGCGGCGCATCTCCAGCACCCTGGCTGCATGGCGGTTGCCGTCCGCGACCTCGACCTCGAGGTTCAGCCGCGAGAGACTGAAGACCGCGAGGTTCAGTCCCGAAAGCGTGCCCGCCTGCAGGATGCAGAGCAGGATGCCGAGCCAGGTGAGCAGGGTGAGCGAGGTCGTGGAGTCGGTCATAAAATCATCCGGAATCTGTGTCAGCCGCGCTGTCAATCATACCGCGAGGCTCCCGGCTTCGCCGGCGCTTCGAAGAGAGGTTTTTTCGCCTGCGCCCCCGGCGGTGTATAGTCATTGCGGGTTTCATCGCCGCATCCACCCGGGCGGCGCAACCAGGAGGAGAGAGGATCATGACTGATACGGCCAGGACCAAGGGCGCTTTTCCCTCGGCCGGAGAGGATGCGACCGTTGCGCTGAAAGTCGAGAAGACGCCGCAGACGGCTTCGCCTTCCTACCGGCTCGCCTACAACGACGACGACTTCCTGATGCGCGACGAGTTGCGGCCGGTGCGCCTGCAGCTCGAGCTCCTGAAACCCGAGCTCGTCCAGCAGGACCACGCCATCGAGGCGACGGTCGTCGTCTTCGGCAGCTCGCGCCTGGTCGATGCCGATGTCGCGCAACAGAAGCTGGCGGCCGCGAAAGAGAGGCTCGCCGCGGATCCCGACAATGCGCAGCTGGCGAGACGCGTCGAGACGGCGGAGCGGCGGCTTCGCAACGCGGTCTATTACGACGAGGCGCGCCGTCTCGGAACATTGATCACGGAACAGTCGGGCGCCATTGGCAAGGAGCGGCTCTATGTGGTCACGGGTGGCGGGCCCGGCATCATGGAGGCGGCAAACAGGGGCGCGAACGACTGCGGCGGCAAGAGCATCGGCCTGAATATCGTCTTGCCGACAGAGCAGGTCCCGAACCCCTGGATCACGCCGGAACTGACTTTCCAGTTTCACTACTTCGCCATCCGCAAGCTGCACTTCCTGCTGCGCGCCCGCGCGCTGGTCGCCTTTCCCGGCGGTTTCGGCACCATGGACGAACTCTTCGAGACCCTGACGCTGATCCAGACCGGCAAGATCAAGCCGGTCCCAGTGCTGCTCTTCGGACGCGAGCACTGGGAGCGGGCAATCGATTTCGACTGGCTCATCGAGCAGGGCATGATCGCGGAGGGCGAGCGCAACCTCTTTCATTATGTCGAGTCGGCAGAAGAGGCCTGGCAACGGATCCTCGCGTTCTATTCAGATGACGATGCGTCCTGAATCTCACGCGCATCATGCGCGGCGTTGGCAGCGTGATGCCGCGGCGGCTGGATTGAATAGCGGATATTCCGGGGCAGGCAGAGGAGCACGCGAGACATGATGAAGAACATCCTGATTCTGCTCGCGTCTTGCCTGCTTCCGGTTGCGCCGGCACAGGCGACTTCCGCCGAGTATCCTCCGTGCGAAACGGAAACCCTGATGCAGCTGCCGCGCCCGCAGTACTACGCCACGATGTTCATGCATGCCGTTGAACGCGACACTCTGATCGTCATGGGCTGCAGGGTCGACAGCGCCTTTCTGCGGCCCGTCCGCATCGAGTATGTCTACGCGCTCGACGGTTCACCGCCGCTCGTGCAGGTCTACGCGGTCCTGAAACTGCCGATGGAACTCGAAGCGTTTCCGGGCTGCGAGATCGGCGGGGTGACGGCAGTCATGACGCTCGACGGCGACATCCTCGAGATACAGGCGCATATCGAGACCTTCTGAGACGCACAGGCCAATCAGGCTCCCCGCTGGTGGGGAAGGGGGAACCGGCCAGCGAGTCCCGGTCGCGCATCCCGTCATTGGCGACTGCAGCCGGATGCTGTCAGTGTCGACGGCTGTGTCGGCATGAACAGTGAACGAATGGATCAGGCCGGTTCGTCACTTTCCAGCAAGAACAAAATGGTTGCGTCTCACCGTCAGTGGTTTATTCTGAATCGTCGGGAAACCTTTGATAAGAAAAAATTACCCGAGCCGCGCAGGTGCGTGCGGTCATATTCCATCCATTCATGTGGCCAATTCGTCGTCATTAACTGGTTGTGCAAATGAGCGAGAAAAAGGAACGCCCCTCTGTCGATATCCAATCGATGGTGGAGAGTCACAAGAGCCCGTTTCTGGTGATCGACAGGCAATACCGTATCGTTGCCGTCAACAGGTTGTTTGCGTCAACATTCGGCGTCAGCCAGCAGGAGATCCTCGGCAAGACCTGCTACGAGGTCACGCATTGCAACGACGAGCCGTGTCATGTGCTCGGGCTCGACTGTCCCCTTCAGCATGTCTTCAACACAGGCAAGCCCTATACCTGCACCCATGAGCACGCTGGCAACAACGACCGCCGGCACAAATGCCGCGTCGATGCTTTCCCGCTGGTCGGCAGCAATGGCGATCTCTACCTGGGCGAGTCCATCGAGGAACTGCCAGGTTTCACGAGCGATAATTCCGTCGAGAAGCGCATGGTGGGGGAGAGCGCCAGCTTTCGGGATTGCCTGAAAAAACTCGACCTCGCCTCCGGGGCCGATGTGGCCGTGCTGCTGGAAGGAGAGACGGGCGTCGGCAAGGAGCTGGCCGCGCAGTACATCCACGAACACTCGCCACGCGCAGGGAAACCCTTCCAGATTCTCGACAGCACGGTACTCGCCGACGGCCTCTTCGAGTCCGAAGTCTTCGGGCACGAGAAAGGCTCCTACACAGGCAGCGCGGGCCGCAAGCAGGGGTTGTTCGAACTCGCCGAGGGCGGCACCCTCTTCATCGACGAGATCGGCGACCTGCCTGCCTCACAGCAATCCAAACTGCTGCGTGTTCTCGAGACGGGGCAGTTCAGGCGTGTCGGCGGCAACGAGATTCTCTCAGCCGACGTGCGCGTGGTTTGCGCGACCAATCGCAACCTCTGGGACAGCGTTCGGGCGGGGGGCTTTCGCGGGGACCTCTACTACCGCATCGCCTGCATGACGATTCAATTGCCGGCATTGAGAGAACGCCTGGAGGATATCCCGCTCATCTGCGCAGCGTTGGTGCGCGGCATCGCCAGCTCCATGGAGCATCCTTTGCACCTGTCAGAGTGTGCACTGGAACCGCTGCAGTCTTACCACTATCCCGGCAACATCCGGGAATTGCGCAACATCCTCCAGATTGCCGCGTCTCACACAACGAATTTCCTGATCGACGCGCAGACCATTCAGAGCGTGATGGAAACCATGCCGCAATACCGGCACGGCCGTCCGCGGCAAACAGCTGCCGGGTCGGGGGATGAGATGAAACCGGCGCTGCACAGGCCGGAAGCCGGCACGCTGCCGGGTTCCCTGAGTGCCATTGAATCCGAGTACTTGCAGAATCTGCTCAGGTGCTACAGCGGCAATCGCAAGAAGATTGCGAATATCCTCGGCGTCAGCGAGCGCACCGTCTACCGCAAGCTCAAGAAGCTCAACCTCAACTGAACGGCCCGCGTCTCCCACTGTCGTTCCTTTCGCATCCTGCCGCGGCATGGGTGACATGCGTGACATGACATTTTTGGCAATTGCGTGCTATTGTTTTGACAAATATGTCAGTGGCTCACTGATATTCGTCAATCCGGCCATTGCTTCAATGTCTCAGGGCTTGCCCGGGAAACCCGTGGCCGGGTGCGTCTCAGGGGCTTTTTCCGTGTTTCTCCCGGCGTAGGCGGCCAGCTCGCGACAGGGTGGCATGGTTCCTGCATGTTAAATAAGACCACACCGGCCACGCGTGCCAATAGTTCCGACGCAATGACAATATCTGCGGCTCGCGTGACCACATAACTATCATAAACCAACAAAGATATCTGTTCTGCCGGGTGTGGCGAACAATCGAGCAGTTACAGATTGGAGAGATCAGATGAAACTCAAAAGACAAGGGCTTGCGACAGGGTTGGTACTCTCTCTGCTGCCGGCGCTGGGCATGATGCATACGGCATCTGCAGCGCCGGTTCCCGGAGGATCGCTCGATCCGTTGACCATTCCAAAATACGTAACACCGCTGGTGATACCACCGGTCCTCTATGACGATGGCGGAGAGGAGATGGATGTCGAGGTGTCGCTTCGACAGATCACCCAGCAGGTCTTGCCGGACGGCTTTCCCGCAACGCCTCTGTGGGCCTACGGTAACCCGAACGTCGCCACCACCTATAACAACCCCAGTTTTACCTTCGAGATCACCAGAGACGTAGTAACGAAGGTGAAATGGACCAACGATCTGGTCGATGAGGAAAACAACTTCCTGCCGCATATCATCCAGGATGAGAATGGAACGCCGATCATCGACCAGACCCTGCACTGGGCCGCGCCGAACCAGGACTGCCTCGACGGTATCCCGCGCACCGACTGCCGCGGCGCGAGCAGCGATCCCTACACAGGCCCGGTGCCGATGGTCGTGCACGTGCATGGCGCGCACGTGGGACCGGAAAGCGACGGCTACCCGGAGGCCTGGTGGCTGCCTGCCGCGGACAACATCCCGGAGGGCTATGCGACCGAGGGAACCTTCTTCGCGAGTGCCGATGATGGGACCGGCGAGGGTGATGCAGATTTCGTCTACACGAACGACCAGCCGTCCTCGACCCTCTGGTACCATGACCACTCGCTCGGCATGACGCGCCTCAATGTCTATGCGGCCGGCGCCGGTTTCTGGCTCATCCGGGAAGCCAACGACGGTGAATCGGGCCTGCTCTCCGGTGTCCTGCCGGGGCCTGCTCCGCAAGCCGGCCAGGACCCGAACGGCAATGTCGAGGTGCGCAAGCTGATCCGCGAAATCCCCATCGCGATCCAGCCGAAATCCTTCAATGCGGACGGCACCCAGTACTATCCTGCCGATCGCGCCTTCTTCGAGGGTCTCGGCACCGGCGCCACCTTCAATGACAACACGGACCTGAATATCCCGTTCCTGCCCGCGAACAGTTCGGACATTGCACCGGCCTGGAACCCCGAGGCCTTTTTCAACACCATGGTCGTGAACGGCAGGACCTGGCCTGTGCTGGAAGTTGCTCCGGAGCGTTACCGCCTGCGCTTCGTCAACGCCAGTGACTCGCGCTTCATGAACCTCTCCCTCTTCACGGTGGATCAGAACGGCAACAAGCTACAGGAGCTACCCTTCTACCAGATCGGTTCCGACCAGGGTCTTTTGCCAGAGGTCGTGCAGATCGAGACTGGCTTCGCGACGGTTGTCAGCTTTGGCGACCCGCTGCCCACCGGTGACCAGGGGACCCCGGGGACGTTCGCCGAGCAGGCTCTGCTGCTCGGACCGGCGGAACGCCCGGACGTGATCGTAGACTTTACAGGCCTGCCAAGCGGCACCATCGTGCGCATGTTCAACACCGCGCCCGATGCCCCCTTCGGTGGCTTCCCCGACATACCGGCCGATCCGGCCACCACCGGCCAGGTGATGCAGTTCGTCGTCAACAACGACCTGATGAATCCGACAGGTGATCCGAGTTCGGCGCC
>JARRMY010000015.1:0-29458 GCA_037385505.1 Gammaproteobacteria bacterium
GCGACCACGTCGGCATAATCACCCGCAAGGTTGTTGACGGCGTCCCCCGTATGGCAGGACTGGCAGCCCGGCTCGTTGGCCCAGGAGACGCGTTTGGTCAGGTCCATGTCGCCGGCGGTGACCGGAAAATTCTCCGTGAAATCGTTGCCGACCTGCGCCATGTTGCCGTGGCAGTCCTGGCAACGCATGCCGCCGTTGAACATGGCGCCGCGCAGACACTGGGTGCGCTTGCCGGGATGGCAAGCGTAGCAGGTCTGCTCGAGCACATAGTCCTCGACGGTCTGTAGCGGGTCCGTCGCGTCGTCGTAAACATTGATAGCCAGATCGGTGCGCAGCGGGTCGTTCGGTCCCGGCATCTCGGGGAAGAGCGCAGTGAACTCGCCATGGTGGCCGTGCATGGCCCTCGACTGGCTGATGTGGTGCAGCTGCTGGCGGCCGTCAGGGCCCTGTTCGGGCTCGTCGACAGGACCCGCCTGGGCGAGGTCGAGCGCCGGCGAGTAGTGGCACTGGGAGCACTGGACCGGTGTCTTGTTGACGAGGCAGTTGGCGTTCCATTGTGAGGCATCCTCAGGATTCTGTGCAGCATCGCAGGCAGTGTCGACAAGCTGCGCCCCGGCGCCGCTATTGTCCCAGCTGCGGTAGCCGTCGCCGTGCTTGACGTCGTGCAGGCGCAGGATGTTGATCTTGGCGGCATTCTGCAGCGGCTCCGGTCCTGGTGCGCCGTTTTCGGACTGAACATCAAAGGAAACACCTGCGAAGTTGGCTGCTGCGCCGTTGGCTGCTGCGCCGTTTCCGAAATCGCCAGAGTCAGCGTGGCAGGTCTGGCAATCGGCCTCGGAGGCGACCGGCAGTACAATATCCACGGAAGCAAGGACGTTTTCCGGATCGGTTGCATCACAATGCCACTTCTCAGGATCATCAGGATTCTCAATAGGATTCTCGCAATCTCTACTAATCGCCTGCACGCGCATCAGTGGATAGGCGTTCTCGTTGCCGGCATCGTCGACCGGCAGGATCGGGATGCCGTCGGCCGCGAACCAGTTGGCGTTGGTGACGGTGTAACCGAACGGCAGGCTCGTGAAGAACGGCAGGTCGACGTCGAAGCGGTCGAAGAGCTGCGGATCGTTCGTGATGCCCGGCATAGGTGCGCCGGATCCGGGACCGGGATGCCGGTATCGACAGCGATGGGCTCGAAAAGGTCGAGCGCGCTCGGGCAGGGCCCCAGAGTTGCATCACAGAGACCAAGTGCATCCTGGCTCGGATAAAGCTCACGGTAGGCAAGCCCGCCCAGCGTATTGGAATCGGCGACTTCCCAGAAGTTGGTCTTGTCGAATCCCAGCAGGGCTGCGTCATTCGTCGTGTTGATCGATCCCGCTCCGGCCGGGTCGAGGTCGCTCGAGGTGGCCGAGTAGACCACGTCCACCTGGGAACTGCTCAACAGCTTCGGCAAGGTGCCGGCCGTGGCGCCCGTGCCCTTCTCGATGACCTGGGCATGGATGACATTGAATGGCGGCAGGATGGTGAAGATCTGGTAGTCGAGATCGGCGCAGTGCATGCCGAGATCGTTGACCGCGAGGATGCTGTAGTTGGCTGCAGTCGGTGGCGGTGGAGGTGGTGCGCTGCCGACCTCGACGCTGCGGCTGTCGGAGCAGCTCTGGCCTTTCGAATCGGTCGCACTGAAAGTCGCCGTGTAGGTGCCGTCGGCAAGATAGTAGACGGTCACGCTCGAACTGCCACCGCTCGTCGCAATACTGTCCTGCACCTCCGTCTGGTCTGAACCGGGCAGACTCCAGATGACGTCGTAGGGTGCTGAGCCGCTCTCTGCTGTGGCAGCGAAATCCACCGGATCGCCGCTGTTGACCTGGAACGGATCGGCCGCGGGCTGTGTGATGGTGCAGGTTGGTGCCTTGTCCTTGCCGCCGCCTCCACCGCCTCCACCGCCTCCGGGATCGAGTGGTTTCGCTGAAAATGCGTTGCCCGACAGCAGCATCAACAGGCTGGTGCCGAAGATGGTTGCAAGGGTTGTCTTCCGCACCGGATGGCGCGGTAAGCGGCATCTGAATACAAGCATGATACTCTCCTGGTTCCTTTGGTCATCTTCCGCGAGCCCATTATCACGGAAGATTGGAATCTGGACGATCAGCCCGGCTGATCGCTCAGGTGTTGTCCCGGCCATTTGTCAGC
Source organism: Gammaproteobacteria bacterium (assembly GCA_037385505.1). Taxonomy (GTDB): domain Bacteria; phylum Pseudomonadota; class Gammaproteobacteria; order Chromatiales; family Chromatiaceae; genus Sva-25. The sequence goes on from JARRMY010000015.1 coordinate 2,185, forward strand.
GGGATGGTCAGCATCTTCTGAGTGGATGCACTTTTTGTCCTGACAAACTAGCCAGTTCGCTGGCAGCGTGCAAAGAAAAAACACCAATTATGGCAAGGAAATAGCAGGGAATTGCAAAAAATTGATCTAGATCAATCAACATGCCGGGCAGGCTTTCGCTGTCAGGCGATTTCGAAAAGTGACGCCCGGGCGAAGATGAAACTTTTTTGCATCTGGTATTAAAAAGAGACAAAATTCATCGCTGATTCAGGAGAGGGATGCCCGTGCACCGGTTGCACCTGGATGATCTCGTTCCAGAACACGAAGCCAACAGATTCATTCATTCGGTATCTTCGCGTGGAAAACAACAACACTTCTCCCGGCTCCCCCCTCGGCAAGGAACTCACTCAAGTGATCATTCAGATCGCTGTGATCGGCTTTCTCGTCGTGGGATCCTACAAGATCGTCAGTCCTTTCATTGGCATCCTCCTCTGGGGTCTCGTCCTCGCTGTGTCACTCCATCCCCTGCACAGAAAACTGGTGAAGAAGCTCGGTGGAAAGGAGGGCCAGAGCGCGACCATTATCGTTCTCTGCGGAATCCTCCTGATTGGTGTTCCTTCCGTCTTGATGGGGTTATCAACCGTCAATTTCGCCGAGAAGGCGGGTGAAGCCGTCAAGAGCGGAATCATTTCGATCAAGCCCCCGCCGGCATCGGTTTCCGGCATCCCCGCGATCGGCAATAAACTCAGCGATATGTGGACACAGATGTCTGTCGACATGCCGGCATGGCTGGAAAAGTACAAGTCACGGATCAGCGAGATGGTCAAAAGGGGCGTCAATACCTTCATCAGTATCGCCAGCGGATTGTTCATGTTTTCCGCAGCCCTCATTATCGCCGGCGTCATGTTGGCCTACGGTGAAGCAGGTAGTGCCGCGATCAGGAGAATCTTTCTGAAACTTGTCGGCAACCCGGCCAAGGGCGACGAACTCTACAATTTATCCATCGCCACCATCCGTTCAGTCGCCATTGGCGTTATCGGAGTCGCCCTCATCCAGGCACTGCTGCTCGCAGTCGGCTTCATGCTGGCCGACATTCCAGCCGCAGGACTTCTTGCTATCCTGGTGCTGATTCTCGGCATCCTCCAACTCCCTGCCCTGCTGGTGTCCCTGCCTGTCATTGCCTACCTCTGGTGGAGCGGCGATTCAACCATGAGCAACGTCATATTCACTCTCTATTTCCTCGTCGCAGGAATGGCCGATAATTTTCTCAAGCCTCTGCTGCTCGGGCGCAATGTCGACGCCCCCATGCCCGTCATTCTTATCGGGGCAATCGGAGGCATGTTGAGCGCGGGACTGATCGGTCTTTTCGTCGGTGCGGTCCTGCTGGCGCTCGGCTATGTGATTTTCATGGAGTGGGTTGGCGGGATCAGCGAGCTCGAGGCTGCTCCGCCCGAAACAAACCTGACAGAGTCAGCGCAAGCCCCATCCAGTCAATGACAGCGCCGGCCAGGACTGGCAATGAAATTCACGATTCGTCCACTGCTGGCGTCACTCGCAATCTCGCTGGCATCGTGCACGACGCTGGGGCCTGACTACAAGGAACCCGACGTCGCATGGCTGAAAAGCTGGGAGCCGAGCGGCTATGGTGAGGTCACGAACCGGAAAGCCCGAAACAGTGTCGACCTGAGCTTCTGGTGGAAACTTTTCAACGACCCTTCGCTCAACCGGCTCATTGATATCGCAAAACGGGAAAACCTCGCACTGCGGACCGCTGGGCTCCGCGTACTCGAGAGCCGCGCATTGCTTGGCGTCGCCGGCAGCACCCTCTACCCGCAACTCCAGCAGGCCACCGGTGCTATCGGCTATGTCAACAACCAGTACCAGGGTGGCAACCCGTCTCCGCCCGATCAGGACTTTGGAAGTTACCAGGCAGGTTTCAACCTGGCCTGGGAACTCGATTTCTGGGGACGCTTCAGAAGGAGCATCGAATCGGCCGATGCCGCTTTCTTTGCCTCGCTCGCCAACCAGAGGGATGCGCAGCTCCTGGTGAGTGCCGGGGTCGTGGATCTCTACTACGCCTACCGGCTGACAGAAGCACGCATCGCCATTGCAATAAAGAATGCGAAGACCCAGAAGCGCAGCTTCGAGATCACCACAAAACTCTTCGAAAGCGGTGAACAGTCGGAGCTCGATCTGCAGCAGGCCAAGACCCAGTACCTGGCTACTCTCTCGACAATACCCGAGCTCGAGCTCACACTGACCCGGACGCGCAACGCACTGGCGGTGCTCCTGGGCCGGCCACCCGGTGTGATTCCTGAACTCAAGCGTGGAAGCGGTCACTTGCCGATCATTCCTGCAGCGAGGATCGACACTGCCCCGGCGCAATTGCTGGGGCGCAGGCCCGATGTACGTGCCGCTGCATGGGCTGTGGCTGCACAATCCGCGCAGATCGGTATTGCCGAGGCCGAGTATTATCCTGCCATCTCACTCCTCGGTAGCCTCAACTTCACATCCACCAGCCTCTCGGGCAGCCCTGACCAGACGAGCCTGGTGCTTGGGCCTTCACTCAGGTGGAACATCTTTGACCACGGCCGTATCAAGAACAACATCCTCGTTCAGGATGCGCGTCTGCAGCAGCTCATCGCGTCTTACCGGGCCACGGTCCTGCAGGCAGCACAGGAGGTAGATGATGCCGCTGTCTCAATCAGGCAGACTGCAGAGCAGATCAAACTGACTGACCGGACTGTGGAAGCATCGGAACGGGCTCTGGAGATTGCAAATCGCAGGTACCAGGAGGGGTTTGCCGATTTTCAACGGGTACTCGATGCCCAGCGAACGCTCTTCACACAGTCTGAACGTCAACTGCTGGCCAGGGGCAGCAACATTACGGCAGTCGTCAGTCTCTACAAGAGCCTGGGTGGTGGCTGGATCGAGATGCCCCTGGACCAGCTGATCCCCGAAGAGACGAAGAACACCATGCAGCAACGCTCCGACTGGAGCGGGATTTTATCGCCTGCATCAAGCCAGTAGTAATCACCCTGCATTTGTTTAACAGGATTGCAGCACATGAGTGAGGAAAAAGAAGCGTCATCAACGGATGGCGACGAGAAGAGAAATGCCGAGTCATCAGTCAAGAAAGGCGCCGCGGGCGTTTTGCTACTGATCCTGGTCAGCCTCACATGGTACCTGGCGGCTGATCGCTACACGCCATATACCCAGCAGGCAAGAATCCAGGGGTTTGTTGTCGGTGTTGCCCCCAAGGTCTCGGGGCTTGTCACCAGTGTACACGTCAAGAATAACCAGATCATCGAGGCCGGTGAAACACTCTTCGAGATCGACCGCTCGAGTTACGAAATCACCCTCAAGCGCGCCCGTTCGGACCTCGACAATACACGCAAACAGGTCAGTGCAAGTGCTGCAAGCGTCGAAACCGCGCGAGCCAACCTCCGCGCCGCGAGGGCCAACGAGATCAGGGCAGAAAAAGATGCAACACGCCAGGAGCGCCTCTATCAGGATGACGAGGGAACGATCTCCCTGCGACGCCTGGAGATGGCGCGTGCCTCCTACGAGCAGGCGAAGGCGAAAGTCACCGCGGCGGAATCCGAGGTCCAGCGCGCCATCGAGCAGATGGGCGGCGAGGGTGAAAGCAACGCCAAGCTCAAGGCCGCGGAGAGCGCCGTCGAACAGGCCGAGCTCGACCTCTCCAACACGACTGTCCTGGCCTCCACAGACGGCGTCATCACGGACCTGCGCGCCGAGGTCGGCCAGTACGCAGCGGCCGGCAACCCGGTCATGACATTGATCGCGATTGATGACATCTGGATCATGGCTGATTTCACCGAGAACAACCTCGGCCACATGCGCGTTGGCACCCCGGTGGAAGTGGTGATCGATTCGATGCCTGGCGAGGTTTTCAGCGGCAGTGTCCGCAGCATCGGACTCGGCGTTTCCGCAGGTCAGCCCCCACCACCGGGCAGCCTGCCAACGATACAGAACAATCGCGACTGGTTGCGCCAGGCGCAGCGCTATCCCGTGATGGTTGAGTTCGATGAGGGCGAACTCGAACGCTTGCGTCAGAATATCAGGATCGGAGGCCAGGCAGAGGTGATCGCCTATAGCGAGGAGAGTCACATTCTCAAGCTGATCGGCAAGTTCTTCATCCGTGTCATGAGCTGGTTCTCCTATGCCTATTGATCTGAACACGGACGTCACGCCTGAACACTCCGGAAGAGACTGAGATGCATCTCCGGGCAAGACGCGTTTTCAGACTGGCTGCGGTGCCTGCATTGAGCCTCGCGGTGGCCTACGGCCTCGCCTTCCCCCTGCCTTTTCTGGCGCCCTTGTTTGCATTCATGCTTGTTTCCATGCCTGGCCCACCAATCGGTCTGAAAGGCCTGGTCGGGCTTGTGGTGATGATCGTTATATCACTGAGCCTCGGCCTGCTGCTTATCCCGATGCTTCTGCACTACCAGTTCACAGCGCTTCTGATCGTTGCCTTCGGCGTCTACCTCAGCAGCTATCTGACCATCAACATGGGCAAGATGCTGTTCGGCACCTTCATGACGATCGGTTTCACACTGATCTCGGCAGCGGGAAGCCTGAGTTTTGCTATCGCGACTTCTGTCATCCAGGCACTCGTTGTCGGGATTTCGGTTGCTGTTGTCTGTCACTGGATCATCTATCCCCTGTTCCCCGAAGATCCGGTGCCGGCAGCCCCGGCACCCAAACCGGATGAGAGTGCAGCCGGTGAGCAATCCACCTGGATCGCGTTGCGCAGCATGCTCATCGTCATGCCGGCCTATTTCCTCGTACTGACAAACCCGTCGGCCTACATGGCCGTGATCATGAAATCCGTGATGCTCGGACAACAGAGTTCCATGGTCGATGCAAAAAATGCCGGCAGGGAATTGCTTGGCTCCACCTTTCTCAGCGGTCTTTTTGCTGCCCTCTTCTGGATACTGCTGAAGATTTCACCGAACCTCTGGATGTTCTTTCTCTGGATGCTGCTCTTCTCACTCTATTTTTCGAGCAAGATTTTCGGTTTGATCAAGAGTCGTTTCCCTCCCTCCTTCTGGCTCAACGTCGCCGTGACCATGATGATCCTGCTTGGGCCTGCCGTGGAAGACAGCGCCAACGGGAAAGATGTCTATGCCGCATTTTTCAGCCGCATGATGCTTTTCGTGCTGGTTACTTTCTATGCATGGGCTGCCGTGGCTTTCCTCGAGCATCTACGCCTGCGCCGCATGGAAACAAAATCACTGATAAGGAGTCAGTAACATGCTGATCAATTTTCTTCTTGGAATACCGACCATTTTTGTGAGCCTGATCTTCCAGCTCCTGCTGCTTCTCCTTGCCCTGCGCTACTACCGCAATCACCATGAAATGCTCAACACGGAGGAATGGTGGCCAGCCTTTGTCGTCATCGGGGCCGTGATGTTCATGCTGCTCGTCGGCAACCTCTTCCAGATCGCGGTCTGGGGATGGTTGTTCATGCTGATCGGCGAATTCGAACGCTACAGTGACGCCTTTTACCACTCGACAGTCAATTTCGGCTCACTGGGATATGGCGATATCGTGATGTCGGAGCGCTACAGGCTGCTCGGTGCGCTCGAAGCCCTGAACGGGGTTCTCATGGTCGGGATTTCAGCGGCAACACTGATGTCATTTTTTCAGGATGCCCTGAGGAGGTTTTCTCACAGGAATACGCCTTCTTCCTGACATCCTGAAACTCGGCCACTGCATGGCCGGCAAGCGCAGGCATGGCGTGAGCAGCTTCAGAAACGGCCACAGGGATCCACGCCCTTGTGTGCCGCTGGCTAGCGGTTCAATTCATCCCATTTCCAGTACCTGGTACCGGTCAGAGTCGCGCTGAGCACAATGCCTTTTTCATTCAGTTTGTAGACAGTCGTCCCGTCCGGTAAACGCAGACCGAGATTCTCGTCATCTGCGCCTGCGACTGCATCGGCGCTGGCACCGGTATCCCAGCCCTTGTCGATGAACACCCGATAACTGTTTTCGGTCGGGAACAGGAAAACGACCTGGTACAGCTGGGCCCCTGCACCATAGTTGACGCCGCCTTCCGCCATCTTCATATAGACTCGCTCACCACTTTGCTTGTTGACTGCAACGCCTGATCCGAAAGCTGTCGTGATCAGGAAGGACATCTTGCGGCTGTCGAAAACGGCGTAGGCCGGGGTCGTGTCGAACCTCTGCGCGGCATCTGGCGAGTCGGCGAACAGCCGCTGCAATGTCGCAGATTCCATTTCATCGATTTGCGCCCTGATGGCCTCCGGAGTCTCCTTGTCACCGCTGATTGCCTGGCCGGCGCTGGTCGCCGTGTCATCGACGATATCGACTGCAGCGGATCCGACTTCCTTCGTCTTGTCGACCGCTGCCGAGCCGAGATTCTTCGCCTTGTCGAGGAGCGACTCAGCCCCCAGAGGCTGGCTGACAAGGAGCGTGAGCATGTACGGCAGGATGCACCTCTGTTTCAAGCACCTCATTCGCGTTCACCTCTAAGTCATTCAAGTCAGCCCGTTTCGCGCTGTGTGTCAACAGCGCGCGAGCGATTCAGTCTGGATGGCGGAAAAGCCCGCCAGCCCGAAACGGAAATATACATCAGAAACGCGCCTTGAACGTCACGCCGGCGAAGGGTGCGGTATCGATGTCGCTGTCGCTGACGTACCTGCCGTTCCTGTCCTCGAGGCGCAGGTTGCCGCCCACTTCTGCGCCGGCAATGAAACTCAACTGGACATCTTTCGACCAGCTGTATTCGGCAATCGCGTAGAGGGGCACAGCCTCGTCCTCGCCGACCCCTCCGGGTGCGATCCCGTCGTCATCCAGACGGAAACGCGTCTTCTCGTAGCGGCCTCCAAGCGCGAAGCGCCAGTTGCCCGAGGGATCCCAGTTCAACTGCAGGCCCGGGCCGCGACTCGCAGCAAGACCCCGACCTGTCTCCAGGGAGAGAGTGTCGGTGAGCTTCCAGTTGATCAGCAGGATCGGAAAGACGCTGGTATCGTCCTCGATCTCGGAAAAGACACCGAGGCCAGGGCCGATGCTGAAGGTCTCGCTGAAACGGTAGATAGCGCCGGCAAGCAGGCCACCGGTTTGACCGTCATCCAGTGACGCGCCCTCCTCTGCCTGGTAGCGCAACGATGGTACGGCAAAGAGTGTCCACTCCCTGCTGGCGAAATAGCGTATCGGCAGGCTGAGGCGTGTTTCGCGGATACGCTCCCAGGGAGCGATGGCGCCAAATCCCGACTCGCCGGAGAAGTCGTAGCTGTCGACGCCATAGCCAAGCGCGAGCCCCATGTTGAGCCGGTCGGTGAACTGTCGACTGACAGCGAGGCTGACGTAATAGCGGTTCACACCAGCTTCTCCACCCTGATCGAGATCGGCATCGAATTGATGCACCGCGGCGCCCTGGAATGTCCAGCGCCAGCTGTCCTGCTGTTTCACCATGGGTTCGGCATGCACGGAGCTGCCAAGCGCAATGAAAAATGGAACCAGCAGGAGGTATACGGGACGATATCGCATGGCCATGTCTCTCAGGGTGTAATCCAGACGTCTTTTCAGGAAAGAGCTTAATCCAGGTGCTCATGCAAAATACCATGGGCGCAGTACGCTTGCATACGCCCTCTGCCGGAGTAAACGCGTGCCGGCGCGATCAGCTCTCGGCATTGGAAGGATATTGATGATCTAGCGACGATCGCGATGCCAACCTCTCCTTCCGGATCAGGCAATCTGTTTCCAGCCGGAGAGTCGCTGTATGCCATTCATGCCGGATTAGGCCGCGAGGGCCTTGCTTGAAAAGGGCAACAACGCGTCTATACCCGATCCAGTGTGCCACTGCCGCTCCTGACCACAATAACGAATGCGGCAACGACAGCGTCATCCACGCAATGGCTGGCCAGTTCGGGCACGCCCGCATCCTGACAGGCAAGAAGCTTGTCGCTGTCACAGGTGATTACGCGGGGCCCTACCAGCTGACTTTCGAGGATGGCAGTACCGACAGCTGCGAGAAACTGGTGCTGGCGGTCCCTTACCACCTGATCAGGAAGATCGACTTCGATCCCCGCATCTGGTCTGGTTTCAGCAGCGCCAAGCAGTTGCTGAACATGCAGCCGGCGGATAACGGCAAGCTGCAGCTGGAATTCAGCTCCCGCTCCTACGCCCGCACGCGGACCATCAACGGTCGCGACGTGGAGATGAGTGCCGTCACCTACTCGGGACCCGACAGCTATATCTCCACCTGGGAAGGCGATGTCAAGAACCCGGGCGAAAAAGGGATCATCCTCAACGACATCGGCGGTTGCCGGGGCGAGAACCTCGGCGACGCCGTCCCCGGCAGCGGCACCCCTTATCATGGCGTTGCCCATCCGGCCGATGTGCAACGGCTGCTCGGCGAATTCGACAAGATCTGGCCCGGCATCTCGTCGGAGTACAGGGGCAAGGCACTGGTCTCCAACTGGTGGCAGAATCCCTGGTCGCAAGGCGCCTTTATCAGCCCTGTCGTCGGCACCATGACGTCGTTCTGGGGCGCGCAGCTGGAGACGGAGGGGAACATCTTCCTCGCCGGCGAAGCCTGTGACACCGAGTACTGGTCCTACATGAACGGTGCTATCGCATCGGGCGAGCGCGCTGCCCGGGATATAGCGCAGAGCGTCTGACAACAACTCTTGCATTGCATGAAGGGGAGCCTGCGCTCCCCTCTCGTCCTGCCGGTTCCGGTTCGACCGGACCCGGGAGGCACAGATGCCGCTGGCCAGTCCCGTGACACGGGTGGCGTGAAATGTCCGCTCAAGGATGAGGAATCAGGAGTGGAAGGCGCCTCGCGGGCAAGTCAGTTCAGCAAATTTATCCCTTGTTTGCCTTGTGCCGGAACTCTGCGCGTACCTGGCCTTCGATCAGGTTCGGGATATGTATCAACACCTTGGCACGCATGAGCAGCTGATCGTATTGCTGATTCACTCTCGCCTCGATTTCGGCTTTATTGACATCCGGCAATCGGCTCGCGATCGAGTCGGAGATTTGTCTGATGTAGCGCTCCTTCTCCTTGAAGATGTCAAGCGAAGCAGCATCCTTTCTGCGCGCATCGATTCCAGACTTTCTCATAACGCTGCTCCGGACGCTGGAGGGTGTCAATCAATCCTGTACTACACAATGATTCTGTAATCATTTGGCAAAAAACGCAATGCAGACCGGCCCGAGCGTGAGAAATATCAGTGGAACCCATCAAAGAACCGAGCGACGTCGAACCTCAGCTTCGGACGGGGCAGTTCACAGGGATTGCGATACAGCAACCACTTGTCAGTCACCTCGACCTGCCAGCCATTCTCGATTCGCTGGTCGAAGATACCGAATTCATAACGGATGCCGTAGCCGATGGCCGGTATTTCGCATGTCGCAAGGGAATCGAGATAACAGGCAGCCAGGCGTCCAGGGCCGCCATTGCCAAGACCAGGCTCCTTCTCGAGCAACCTGTCGAGGTTGAGTCCCAGCTCCTCGATGGCCGTCTTCACATTGTCCCGGATACCGAGATTGAGCAGATTGATGCAGAGATGCGGACCGAGGAGGAATTCCGCCGAGAAGTAGCAGACCGTCCTGACCTGCTCCTTCTTGCAGGTCTGGGCGGTCGTGATCCAGCGACTCAGCATACGGTCGCGGACGGTATGCGCAAGCGCCTGGTACCAGTCGTTGTCGGTCGCAACAGCCGGAAGTGCCACTGCAGTAAAAGAGGTTCTCGAGAATTGCGCGTTTCAGGGCATCGACACTCGTCCCGGTGCGGGTGTGCTCATGATTCTTAGCCCTGGACGGTTGTTCGAAAGCCTCTTCTGTAACCGGGTTCATCGTTTGTCACCATTTATGAGAGCGTGGTGTCGCTGTTGATACCGAACCTGTCGATTGCATTCTGAATCGCCAGATCGAGCGCAGTGTTGATGTTACCCTTGTCCTTGTAACGCGATCATGACGGTGATCCAGCCTGCACAAGCGTCCGCGATGCGGAAACCGGGCAGGCCGATGAATCCTCCGGGAGAGTAGCTCCCACCTCCTGCAGTGTGTCAGTCAGGGATCGCTCAGAGCATGTCAGCGAAGAGGTAGGCGATACCGAGAAAACTGAAGAAGCCGGCCACATCCGTGATAGTCGTCAGGACGATGGACGAGGATTGTGCAGGATCCTGTCGCGCCGCGGTCAGCAGCAAGGGTATCGCTGCACCTGAGACGCCCGCGATCACCATGGAGAGAATCATCGAAACCCCGATGACGCCCGCCAGTCCCGGCGACGAACTCCAGACCCAGACACCGAGCGACGTGGTCGCAGCAACCGCGAGACCGTTCCAGAAGGCTGTCGATGCTTCCTTGAAAATGATACGCGGCCACTGCCGGATGCGAATCTCCCTGAGTGCCAGGCCTCGCATGGTGACAGCGAGCGCCTGCGCGCCGGTATTCCCTGACTGGCCCGCGACGACCGGCAACAACACGGCCAGCGCGGTGTACTTCGCAATGGTGCTCTCGAACAAACCGACAACGGATGCGGCAATGAATGCCGTCACGAGGTTGATCTGCAGCCAGGGCAGACGCTTGCGGACGGCAAATGAGACTTTCGACAGCGCCTTCTCGTCCTTGCTCACACCGACCATGGTCTGCATGGCGACCGTCGCCTCGTTTTCCGCGGCGGCCATGAGGTTCCGGTACCGAACCACGCCGATCAGCCGCCCCTCGACATCAACGACCGGCAGGTCTGTCAACTTGTACTGTTCGATGATCTCCACCACCTCCTCGCGCGGGGCGACAGCATTGACCACTGCCCTGACGGGGCGTTGAATTTCCTCGAGCGATGTCGTCGCGCTGGCGGTTGCGACATCCTGGATATCGACCTGCCCTTCGAGACGATTGGCTGCATCGACCACGAACAGGCGACGTGTCGCGCGCCGGCGCGAGGCACGGATGCGTGCCAGGACCTCGCGCACCGTGGTGTCGCCACGCAGCAGCATGACACGCGGGTCCATGAGCGCGCCTGCACTGTCGGCCGGATAAGCCAGAATCGAGCGCAGCTCCTGCGCCTCGGGCTCGGGCAACAGGGAGAGGAAACTCTCGCGTGTTTTTTCGTCGCGCATCGCGAGCATGGCGGCTGATCGCGTGGGATTCATGTTCCGCAACACCTGTGTCGCCTGGCTCGTCTCCATTGTCTCCAGCGCACGGATACTGACATCCGGTGACAGCCCCTCCCACACGACAGCCGTCTCCGGCGCCGTAAACTGGCCCAGAATCGCTGCGACATCTTCCGGCGCCTGCCGCTCGAGCAGGCGGACCGCGTCATCCGGATAGCCCTCGACCAGGTCGCGTTGCAGCGCATGAACGGCGTTCGTCAGACTCTGCTTCATTTAATTGTCCTGCGCGGTTTTCTCTTCTGTCCGTCCAGGCCCGACGAACAGGGCGCCAACGGCCAGCCAGAAGATGTCGGCAAGGGCGCTGCGCGTAGTCAGCAGTTCGTTGCGTTCGGCGATCTCGTTGAGGATGTGGGCCTCTTCCTCCATGACCCGTGCTCGACGCAACACGCCCTGGAAGAGCCCGTTGCGATTGACCACCGGCAGGCTGTCATGATGCACCCATGCAGGATGATTGGCCACGCTCTGGACAGCGGCACGCGCATTGAGCACGTGCGAGACCGGCTGCATCACCTGCCTCACGCTCCGCCGGTCTGCAGCGTCGAGCAGTTCACACAGGTCGACGATACCGACGAGACGCCTGTGTGCGTCGACGACCGCGATGCTCTGGTTGATAGGCTGGCCGCTGGTACGGACCAGGCGCAGCGCATCGCCCACGCGATGATTCGGCGACAATGTCAAGACATCATCCTCGACAAAGGAGCCGATCACCCACTCGGAGAAGCGCAGGCGCAATCTGATCCGTGCAGCCTTGGGCCGTGGCAAATGCCTCAGGATCAGATGGACCTGCTTCTCTTCCAGGAGGCGCAGCGGCGCGACAGCGGCCGGAATGGCTGTCCGGGAGAGTATGTCGCCAGCCACGGCGGCCGGCATCTCCCTGAGACAGCGAGCCGCAGAAGCCGGCGCCATGCAGGCCAGCACCTGGCCTGCCAGCTGGCGCGGCATGGCGCCGAATGCCTCGGCGGCATCCCTCCTGTCGATCCGCGCAAGCGTGCGGGCCGCCGATTCCGGGTGGAGTGCGAGATAGCCCTTGGTCACTGCATCAAGCATGCTCTTCCTCCTCGTCATCAAGGATCATGGCGACACGGTCGAGGAATTGCCGGGCCGGAATCCATGCCTCGCCCTCTTCGGTGCCCACCAGCACCGCCACCTGGGTGAGTTCAAGGATCTCGCCCTGGACGCCTTCGATGCGCACGCGCTGACCCGGCTGGAAGGCCTTGCGCACATAGTGGGATGCGAGCACATTGCGCACCGCGTCGGCCGCTCCGATGCCGAAGGCCAGTGCGCCGCTGGCAAAGAGTGCTGCGGCAGCCAGTATGATAACGCTCGTGAACAGCGTCACGTCGAGACCAAGCTGGGACAGGCTCAGCAGCAGGGTAAAGGCCATGATCAGGCCCGCCGAGAGGTGGCCGAGCGTCAAACCGTGCTGGAATCCGCTGGATTCGGCAACGGCCAGGATCAGATTCCGCACGCCGCCGGCGACCAGATAGCCCATGAAGAGGATGAATAGACTGATCAGCAATCCCGGCAGATAGCCCAACAGGTCGAGTACCCAGGTCGCAAAGGTGTTGAGTCCGATCTGTTCGGCCGCTGCGCTGACTGCGTAGACGAAGATCATCCAGAAGGCGAAGTTGGCAACGACTGCGGAGACGGACCAGCGGGGTAGGGACACCTCCTGCCCGGTCCAGCGGTGAACAACCGCGAGGATTGCATCGAGCCCCTTGCCGAAACGCATAATGAGCCAGCGCGTGAGAAATGCAACCAGCCACCCGAGCAGAAGCAGCGCGATCCCTCCGAGGAGATTTGGCAAAAATGTCTTCAGCGTGATGACGAGTTCATTGATTGCCTGGTCGAACCAGAGCGTCGGATGATCGATCAGGTTGACGCCGACCTCTTGCAGTACCGATGGCGGCGGCTCTGGCTGGGGCGTTTCGGGCGGGGCTGATGTATTTGTGTCCATCTCATGCTCTCTGTGCTATTGGCCAGAATATACTCGATTCCAGAGGAGTTTGCCCATGCAGACGGGCCGGCTTCAGGTCAGAGCATGGATACAGCAAGTCATTGATTTATTTTGACGCTTTACAGGCCCGCGAGAGTTGCCGGTTCCTCATGCAGAGGCGCAGATGCAGCATTCACGTGCCCGGAAGGAGAGCCGCGCCCTCGTCCGGAAAGCATCGAAAAACGCCTCCCGCAGCATGCGCCCGAAAATGGCAGACGCATCGCTGGCGGGGAGATCGCGGGTGTTCATGCACTGTCTAGTGAGACGGGAGTGCTTCATTCTGCCGGGAGGGCGCGCCCCGGCCCGAAGAAATCGAGCAGTCTCTTCTCGACATAGGGATAAAAGGGATTCCAGCGCAGGCGCAGCATGTCAGCGGCGGGCACCTGCAGGACGCCTCTTTCGCCACGCATCGCAAGACCGCCAAGGCGGATCCCGGGACTGCGCACCGATTCATCTGCCCCGTAGAGCGGATCGTCAGGTGCGAAAGGCACAGCCACGTGGGCAAGGGAATAGATATCATCCGGCCAGGACTGGCCTGGCACCGAGCCTGCGGGAATCTCCCTCTGCGGTTCACTGCTGACGACGGTGACGATGTGACTGCCGGGCGACTCGTTGGTGACGATGCTGAGGATGAAATCCCTGTTCGCGCCCTGCTTGATTTCACGAATGATCTCGTCGGGATTTCTTTTCATCAGTGGCTCCATGCCCTCTACGCGATTCACGTCGAATAACACCAGTTCATGCCCGTTGCGCGGAAGACGCTCGAACAGACCGCGGACAAGCGCGGGGGTCGATACCGTCGCATCCACAATGGATGAGAAAGCGAGTATCCGGGGGAAATCCTCGAGTTCACCGCTGTTCTCCAGTCTCGTGATCCCCTCCTGGATCTGGTTCGTCAGCCGGTAGACAAGGTCGCCGGCATTGACCGCGAAAGAACCATACTTGAAGGGATCATACTCGGGCAGCAGGTCGTTCCACGCGAGTTTGTCGAGGCCGAGCAGATGCCCGAGCCGGGCCTGCCAGACGGCAAAGGCTGCGACCGGGCTGACCCCGATGGCAGGAGACAGCAGCAGGATACGCTCGACCGGCGGCAGGCTTTCATCCTCCCGGGCTGCCAGCGCGTAGTGAACGGCCAGCGCTGCTCCGGTCGAGTAACCCATGATGTAGAGTGGTTTCCCCGGATTCTTCCCGGCGAGGTGGTGCATCGCCAGCCGCGTTGCCGCCGCCAGATCCTGCCACGTCACCTCGAGCAAGCCTGAGGGGGCCGTCCCATGGCCGGGCAAGCGCAGGCCAAGCACATGGTAGCCCTCGGCCTGCAATCGCAGTCCGAGCTTGCGCAGGCTGTATGGCGAATCCGAAATGCCGTGCAACAGCAGAACTGCGCCCCGGGAAGAAGAGCTGTCGAACTCGAAGCTGCGATTCCAGTTCCGGTCCCAGCGTTCAGGGTCAGAGAGACTGTCACGATGGTAACGGTTGATCGCGGTACGTTGCCCGGACGGGATCTTCTCGTAGACCAGCTTGTCCAGCTGGTCGAAAAGACGCTGTTCGAGTGCGAGGTACTCCTCGAAGCCATCCACCCTGGAGTCATGAGTGAACTCCTCGTCGAGATCAACCGTGTGCCAGATGTCGAGATCGGTCCGACTGTTCAGGTGGAGGACGAATACGACAATCAGCACCAGCGTCGCGCCAAGCGTGCTGTAGATGACTGCCATCAAAATGCGGCCAGCCAGACCGCGCCATCGGAAAGTCATGAACTCTCTTTTTCCGCCTGAAAGAACTGAGAGGTGTCGGAAAGCATTTTCGGAGAAAACAATCTCCGACACCGCATTAGATAATCACCCTGCGCGCCACTGCTCAAGGCCTGCGCTGATCAGGGCGAGACCCAGCACCAGGCCGAGCAGGATAGCCGAGCCAAGGCTCCCCATGACGATGAGCAATGCACCGAGTGCAATACTTGCCCATAATCCGATCTTGCGCATTGTTGATGCTTTCGCAGCACCGGGATCATCCAGGGCCGTCAGGCCAGTGATGCCACTCAGGATGAGACCGCCGCCCAGCAGGACCGCCACGAGCCAAAGGGCCAGCTCCGGCCATATCAGGATCACGATACCTGCAAGAATCTGTGCCCAGGGAGCAAAAACACTGACAGGCAGACCCTCCTTTCGCAGAGCGATTGCATAGAGCAAGGCGATGATCCCGCTTGCCAGCATGATGGCACCAAGCGCCATCACCGCCACAGTTCCGAAAAAGTAGGGAACGACAACCGCGGCAAGCCCAAGCAGTATCGAGATGGTGGCAAATAGTCTTGTCTGACTCATAGACCGCTTCCGTTATCCTGATCAAATCATCCAATGGTCCCGAAGGAGTGTTGGCAATGAGCTGTACCCGAATGTGTCATGTCCTTGCCATTTTGGATCAGCCTACACGAATCACTTCGATCGATGCCAGCCAAATGACCAGCCAAGGGCATTGACGCACAATGTCCAGGGATTTCCAGCCCCGCTGTCAGTAAACCCCGGTGTCACGGTCTGGTAGTATCGCGTGAAATACTGGACAGGACGTCGGGATCTGACAGGACAATTTGACTGCTGAGCGATATTCCCCGGATCGACGCAATGATGAACACTTCAAACACAACTGCGACTCTCTCTCCGAACGATCGACTGAACATGGATTTTTCACGACAAGTCGTTGTCAGGACCTTTGAGCAGGAGTGGATAGCCAGTCCCAGCAGCACTGTCTGGCGCAAGCCACTGGAGCGGGAGGCTGCGGAGCATGGTCATACCACGAGCATCGTGCGTTTCGAGGCGGGATCGAGTTTTTCCCGTCATACCCACCCTCTTGGCGAAGAGATCCTGGTCCTGGATGGCGTCTTTTCCGACGAGCATGGTGACTACGGCCCCGGAACCTATCTTCGCAATCCACCGGGTTCTGCACACTCGCCTTTCAGCAGGGAGGGCTGCACGCTCTTCGTGAAGCTCGACCAGTTTGATGCGGATGATACGCAACCGGTCACGATCGATACCCGCACTGCAGGGTGGCTTCCGGGCCAGGGAGGCCTCGAAGTGATGCCGTTACATGAGTTCCGCGGTGAGCATGTCGCACTGGTCAAGTGGCCGGAGGGCGAACGCTTTCAACCCCATACCCACTTCGGAGGCGAGGAGATACTCGTGCTCAGCGGAGAGTTCAGGGACGAGCATGGAAGTTATCCGGCCGGCACATGGCTTCGCAGCCCGCACATGAGCAAGCATTTTCCATTCGTTGACCAACCAACAATCATCTGGGTCAAAGTCGGACATCTGCCGGTTTAGGCACAGATCATTCAGCTAGCAGAAATCATTATCTGGCGAAAATAATCTCCGACACAGGTTTTTTCCGACGGGTGCAGAATGAAAAAACCCGGCCTGCTAAGCCGGGTTTTGGAATGGCGCGCCCGGAAGGATTGATTCGCGCTTCGCGCTCACGCTGCGCGCCTTCGGTGCTTGTCGAACCGGTCTTTCATTGGATGTCGGAGGTTCGAACCCTCCTGCGCCAAACCGAACAAACACAAAAGGCCCATCTTTCGATGAGCCTTCTGTCTTTGTATGGCGCGCCCGGAAGGATTCGAACCTCCGACCGCCTGGTTCGTAGCCAGGTACTCTATCCAGCTGAGCTACGGGCGCGTTGTGAAGCGGCGCATTCTGACGAACTATGCGCCTGTTGTCAATGTCACATGCGCCTGTTGTCAATGTCACCGGTGACAATATGGCGGAGAGTGAGGGATTCGAACCCTCGATGGAGTTTCCCCCATACACCCTTAGCAGGGGTGCGCCTTCAGCCACTCGGCCAACTCTCCGGTTCTGTTTGACGTCGAGGATGACTGATATTTCTGCATCCTCGTAAACGGCTCACCCTGCTGCGCAGGTGTGCGCGTTATTCGGGACTGCGTCCCTCACCCCTTCGGGGCCGGCTCGCGATGCTCGCCGTTCAAGCTGGCCTGCGGCCACCTTAGTCAGCCACTCGGCCAACTCTCCGGTTCTGTTTGACGTCGAGGATGACTGATATTTCTGCATCCTCGTAAACGGCTCACCCTGCTGCGCAGATAAACGCGTGATTCAAGGCAACAGTACCTTTCCACGCCAGGTTGCACCCTTTGGTCTCCGTTGAAAGCGGCTCTCGTCCGCCTCTGCGAAGTCACTCTCGGCACAGCTCGGAAAATCACGCGAGCCGCCTTCCGACGAGGTGCGCAAGACTACCATGGATACGCAAAATTGAAAAGGCCGGAGAGACGTGCTTGTCTCCCGGCCTGGATGCCTATGACGGCCTGTGACTTATTCTACAGTTTCAGAACTGTCGTCATCGTCACGTTCATGCTGGATACGCTCATAGATTTCCTCACGATGAACGGCAACGTCCTTGGGGGCATTGATTCCGATACGAACCTGGTTACCCTTGACACCGAGCACAGTCACGGTGACATCGTCACCAATCATAAGTGTTTCACCAACACGTCTGGTTAAGATCAGCATACTTGCTTTCTCCCTTTTTTATTTGTACATCCCGTGACTCGCAGCGCGCAAGCGTGCTGTGTCGTCACCACCAAGCTATTCCAGAGTGCATAGCTCCAGATTTATAGAATCCGAAGTTTAACACACTTGAAAGAATTCCAGCGTTTTTAAGCTTTTCCTATCAGAAACTCAATCCTTTTCGGCCAGATTGAATGCCTCGTGCAGGGTCCTGACGCCAAGTTCGAGATATTTTTCGTCGACGACGACGGAGATCTTGATTTCCGAGGTTGAAATCATGCGAATGTTGATACCCTCTCTGGCGAGCGCCTCGAACATGGTGCTCGCAATGCCGGCGTGTGAGCGCATACCGACACCGACGATGGAGATCTTGACGATCTTGTCGTCGCCCAGGACTTCCCGTGCATTGAGTTCCCTGGCCGTATTTTCGAGAATCTCCCGTGCTTTCTTGTAATCATTGCGGTGAACGGTAAAAGTGAAATCAGTGGTAGCGTCCGAGGCAATGTTCTGGATAATCATATCGACTTCGACATTGGCGTCGGCAACCGGGCCGAGGATGCGGTATGCAATGCCGGGCTGATCCGGAACGCCCTTGATCGACAGCTTGGCTTCGTCACGATTGAATGCGATACCCGAGATCTTGGCCTGTTCCACAGATTCATCCTCCAGAGTGATGAGAGTGCCTTCTCCACCCTCTTCGAAACTTGACAGTACCCGCAACGGGACATTGTATTTGCCGGCGAATTCGACGGAGCGGATCTGCAGCACTTTCGAACCGAGACTCGCCATCTCGAGCATCTCCTCGAAGGTGATGCGGTCGAGCTTGCGCGCCTTGGGCTCGATGCGCGGGTCGGTTGTGTAGACACCGTCGACATCGGTGAATATCTGGCATTCATCGGCCTTCAGTGCAGCGGCCATCGCAACGGCCGTGGTATCGGAACCGCCACGGCCGAGCGTCGTGATGTTGCCGTGCTCGTCGACGCCCTGAAAACCGGCGACCACCACGACACGCCCCTCGTTGAGGTCAGAGCGCACGCGCGCGTCGTCGATGTCGCTGATGCGCGCCTTGGAGTGCGCGGCATCGGTCAGGATGCGCACCTGCCCCCCCGTGTAGGAACGCGCGTCGACACCGATCGCCTGCAGGGCCATGCTCAGCAGTGCGATCGTCACCTGCTCGCCGGTCGAGACGAGCACGTCCATCTCGCGCGGGCTGGGGTTGTCGCTGATCGCCTGCGCCATGCCGATGAGCTTGTTGGTCTCGCCCGACATCGCCGAGACGACCACCACCACCTGGTTGCCCGCATCACGGTAATTCTTGACCCTTGAGGCGACGGCCTGGATGCGCTCGATCGTGCCGACCGAAGTGCCGCCGTACTTTTGTACAATCAGTGCCATGTGTGTCCGTCGTAAGTCATACAACGCCCGGCTCTGGCCGGACGTGGCAAACACTCTTCCCGTGCTCGCCGGATACGACGTATGCCGCAGCCGGGAGCCGGAAAGGGCGTAAGATACAATTTTTCGTTGCGGTGCAGCAAGCGATTATGAAGCCTGGCCGCTGATCCAGCTCTCCATGACAGCGAGCGCATCGGGCAACGCGGCCGGATTGTTGCCACCGGCCTGCGCCATGTCCGGTCGTCCACCGCCCTTGCCGTCGACCTTCTCGGCCGCCAGCTTGACGAGGTCGCCGGCCTTGAACCTGTCCGTCAGGTCCCGGGTCACGCCAGCCGCAAGGTTGACCTTCTCGTCACTGCGCGTGGCCAGCAGGATCACGGCGCTGCCGAGCTTGCTCTTGAGCTGGTCCATGGTCTCGCGCAGCGTCTTCGCATCGGCGCCGGGCAGTTCGGCAGCGAGTGTCTTGATACCGTTGATCTCGACGACCTGCGAGGCGAGGTCGCTGCCGGCGGAGGCCGCCTGCTTCGCCTTGAGCCTGTCGAGCTCTTTCTCGAGTTCGCGGTTTTTCGCCAGCAGCTGTTCGAGCTTGACATTGATGTCGTCCTTGCCGGCCTTGAGCAGGCTGGCGACCGACTGCAGCTGCTGCTCCTCGGCCTCGACCAGCGCGAGCGCCCGCTCGCCCGTGACGGCCTCGATGCGCCGCACGCCCGACGCGATCCCCGACTCGCTGGTGATCTTGAACAGGCCGATGTCGCCGGCGGCGCGCACATGGGTGCCGCCGCAGAGCTCGACCGAGAAGTCGCCGAGGCGCAACACACGGACATCGTCGGCATACTTTTCACCGAACAGCGCCATGGCGCCGGAGGCCTTCGCCTGTTCGAGCGGCATGATGCTGGTCTCGGCCGGGTTGTTGGCCCTGATCTGGCTGTTGACGAGTTGCTCGATCACGAGAAGCTGTTCGCTCGTCACCGGTTCGAAATGCGAGAAGTCAAAGCGCAAACGCTCGGCATCGACCAGCGATCCCTTCTGCTGCACGTGATCGCCGAGAACCCGGCGCAGCGCCGCGTGCATGAGGTGCGTGGCAGAGTGGTTGAGCACCGTCGCCTGGCGCAGCGCCTTGTTGACGCGCGCATCCACCCGGTCGCCGGCCTTGAGCTCGCCACTCTCGAGCACGCCAATGTGGCCAGAGACGTCGCCGCCCTGCTTCTGCGTATCAGAGACGGCGAAGACGCCGCCGCCGTGCGATACGAGCAGGCCACGATCGCCGACCTGGCCACCGGATTCGGCGTAGAAAGGCGTCTTGTCGAGAATCACCACCGCCGACTGGCCCGCGCTGATTGCATCGACGGCCTCGCCATCGACGTAGAGCGCCTGGACCGTCCCCTCGTCCTCGAGGTGATCGTAGCCGGTGAAACAGGTCTCGCCCTCGAGCGTTATCCTGAACGACTGGTCGGCGCCGAACCGGCTCGCGGCACGCGCGCGTTCGCGCTGCTGCTCCATCGCCATGTCGAAGCCAGCTTCATCGACCTTGAGTTCGCGCTCGCGGGCGATGTCGGCCGTCAGGTCGGCCGGAAAGCCGTAGGTATCATAGAGGCGGAACACGACCTCGCCCGGAATGGTATCGCCGTCGAGAGAGGCAATCTCCTCCTCGAGAATCTTCATGCCCTGCTCGATGGTCTCGGCAAAACGCTCCTCCTCGACACGCAGCACCTTCGCAACCTGCTCGCGGTTCTTGCGCAGTTCGGGATAGGCGTCGCCCATTACCTCGTCGAGCGCAGCGACCAGCCTGTACATGAAGGGCTGTTTCTGGCCGAGCTGGTAGCCGTGTCGGATCGCGCGGCGGACGATGCGTCGCAGCACGTAACCGCGCCCCTCGTTGGACGGCATGACACCGTCGACGACGAGGAAAGCGGCCGAACGGATATGATCGGCGATGACGCGCAGTGACTTGGATTCGAGGTCAGCGGTTGCGGTGGCCTCTGCAGCCGCCCGGATCAGGTGCTGGAAGAGGTCGATCTCGTAATTGGAATGGACGTTCTGCAGCACGGCGGCGAGGCGTTCGAGCCCCATGCCGGTATCGACGGAGGGTTTCGGCAGCGGCGTCATGGTGCCGTCGGCGTCGCGGTTGTACTGCATGAAGACCAGGTTCCAGATCTCGATGTAGCGGTCGCCGTCCTCTTCCGGTGTGCCCGGAGGGCCGCCCTCGACCGACTCGCCGTGGTCGTAGAAAATCTCGGTGCAGGGCCCGCAGGGACCCGTGTCGCCCATGGACCAGAAGTTGTCGCTCTCGTAGCGCTTGCCGCCGGGTTTGTCGCCGATGCGTGTGAACCTGGCGGGGGCGACGCCGATCTGTTTCAGCCAGATGTCCGCGGCCTCGTCGTCTTCCTCGTAGACGGTCACCCAGAGTCGATCAGCCGGAAGGCCGAGGGTTTCCGTGAGGAACTCCCAGGCGTACTTGATGGCATCCTCCTTGAAATAGTCGCCGAAGCTGAAGTTGCCGAGCATTTCGAAGAAGGTGTGGTGTCGCGCGGTATAGCCGACGTTCTCGAGATCGTTATGCTTGCCGCCGGCACGCACGCAACGCTGCGAGGTGACGGCGCGATTGTAGGGGCGCTTCTCACGGCCCGTGAAAACGTCCTTGAACTGGACCATTCCGGCATTCGTGAACAGCAGTGTCGGGTCGTTGCCGGGCACAAGCGGGCTCGAATCGACCACGCGGTGCCCCCGCTGCTCGAAGTAGTCGAGAAAAGCCTGTCTGATTTCAGCGCTGGATTTCATCTCGCGTGCCAACAACTCGCAGAAAAACAGCAATGTTATGCGGGATGGCAGTGATTGTCACCCCGTCAAGGAGCGGAAAATGCGGGAAATTCGCGGCCTGGCCGGCTTTTGTTTCAGAAACGGGTATGAGGCACCTGATCGGGCCGCGCGGAAGGCGTCCTGCAGGCGGATTCAGTCGAACAGGTAATCCCTGATCATGTGGCCTGGAAATCCGCGGTATTCGAGAAATCGCGCGACCCTGGCCTTGTGCTTGAAGTCCTCGTCCTGCCGGTGGCCGAACTTGCGGCGGGCGGACTCGATCATGACATGCCGCCATTCGTCGTCGCGGTTGTCGACCCACGCGTGGATCATGGTGTCGTTGATGCCGCGTTCGCGCAGCAGGGCGCGCATGCGCAGCGGACCGAAGCCCTTGCGCTTGAGGACATTGATGTACTGTTCCGTAAAGCGCTCGTCGCTCAGAAGCCCCTGTTTTTCCAGGTTTTGCAGCGCCTCCTCGACGATGCCGGGATCATAGTCCAGCGCCAGCAGCTTGCGGCGCAGTTCGAGACGGCTGTGTTCGCGATCGGCGAGCAGGCGGATGCCGTGTTGCACGACATCCCGCTGTTCGTTGGTGTCGGCCGCGAACCCGTTCATCGTCAGCTTTCGAGGGCTTCTTCGGCGTCGCCGCCGGCCGCGGTCTCTTCCGCTGGCGGAAAGACAGTTGCACGAATCCGCCCCTCGATCTCCCCGGCCAGATCGGGATTCTCCTTCAGGAAGTTACGTACGTTTTCCTTGCCCTGGCCGATCTTGTCGCCGTTGTAGCTGTACCAGGAGCCGGACTTCTCGACGATGCCATGCACGACGCCGAGATCGATGATCTCGCCTTCGCGCGAGATGCCCTCGCCATACATGATTTCGAAATTGACCTGCTTGAACGGCGGCGCCACCTTGTTCTTGACGACCTTGACGCGGGTCTCGTTGCCGACCACCTCGTCACCGCGCTTGATGGCGCCGGTGCGGCGGATGTCCATGCGCACGGAGGAGTAGAACTTGAGCGCGTTGCCGCCCGTCGTGGTCTCGGGGCTGCCGAACATGACACCGATCTTCATGCGGATCTGGTTGATGAAGATGACGATACAGTTAGAGCGCTTGATATTGGCCGTGAGCTTGCGCAGCGCCTGCGACATCAGGCGGGCCTGCAGGCCGACGTGGGAGTCGCCCATCTCGCCCTCGATTTCGGCGCGCGGCGTCAGCGCGGCAACCGAGTCGACGACGACGACATCGACCGCACCGGAGCGCACCAGCATGTCCGTGATCTCGAGGGCCTGCTCGCCCGTATCGGGCTGGGAGACGAGCAGTTCATCCATGTTGACACCGAGCTTCTCGGCGTATTGCGGATCGAGCGCATGTTCCGCATCGACGAAGGCTGCCGTGCCGCCCCCTTTCTGGGCCTCGGCGACCACGTGCAGGGTCAGGGTCGTCTTGCCAGAGGATTCCGGGCCGTAGATCTCGACGACGCGGCCCTTCGGCACGCCGCCGATGCCGAGCGCGATATCGAGCCCGAGCGAACCCGTCGAGATGGCCTCCATGTTACGCACGGCATTGCTGTCGCCCATGCGCATGACCGAGCCCTTGCCGAACTGCTTTTCAATTTGCGACAGTGCGGCGCTGAGCGCCTTTTTACGATTTTCGTCCATCTGCTCTCCCCTCTGTGCGGAAACGCCTGTTCTCTACTTGTTCTCCATTATGGCACAGCGCCAGGCTCAAGTCATGAGTCCGGTGAAAAAATTTCCGCCTTGCCGGCGGATGCCGCCTTCTTATTGATGGTGCTGCGGGTGTTGCTGCGCGCGCACGAGCGGAATCATCTGCTCGTTCTCGGCCTCGATGCGCTCCATAATGGCGCCGATAACATCCGTCATCTCCTTCTTGAAGGCCTGGTGCCCCTCCTCGTCCGCATCGACGTGACACCACTGCTTGATGTGCGAGCCGAAACGCTTCTTGAGCGTCCTGGCGCTGTCGTGAAAGGCCGTCACGCGTTCGACGACCGATGGTTCCGGACTGTCGAGCAAGTCTGTGTAGAGGCTCTTGTCCTCGAACATCAGGTGCATCCAGACCTTGTCATAGAAGCGCGACACCAGGTCGCAGACATAGGGATTGCCGCGCAGGCCGGGCTCCTTGACGAGAACCAGCAACACCTGGCAGAGATTGGCGATGTCGCGGTTCTGCTGTTCGAGTTCTTCGAGGGTATACATGCAGTCACTCCACAAAGGATATTGTCGCAGATAGTGGCCGATTCGCCCATACGCTTCAACCGGAACCCGGCTGACGATGATCTGCGTCAGGCACTGGAATATCGACGAGTTTCCAGGTTGCCAGCGTCTGGTAGCGCGGTGTGCCGATGCCGTCACGTGACCAGAAGAGGCGGAACGAGTCGACCGGCCAGACGATGGGCTCGACCGCTTGTTTCCCGACAGGCGCGGAACGCCGCGAGAGCGTGACATGCGGGCGGTATTCACGGCTCTCGGGCTTGAACTCGCAGTCATCCGCCCCCGCGTTGAGCGCAGCGACGAGTCGCTCGAGCGGTTCGGGAACCTGGCTCGATCCCGCCAGCAGCACCTTCGGGCGGCGCCAGTAGTCGATGGTATCGATGACGAGTTCGAACGGCGGAAGACGGAGTTGCGATGCGAAGGTCTCGAGACACTCCTGCCGCTCGCTCATACCGATAAAGACAAGGGTCATGTGCAGGTCGCGGGGATGATGCCGCGTGCCGCGGCGGACCCACTGCTGCTGCAGCGCGACGAGTTGCTGCCTGACTTCCGCGGGGGGCAGCAGGCCGAAGAAGAGACGCTTAACCCTGGACAAGGTCGACCAGCCCCTGCAGCGCTCTCTCGACTGCCTGGAACCGCACCGCGTCCCTGTCGCCATCGAACTGGCAACGCATCGAGACCGCCGCGGAACCCGCCTGCTGCCAGGCAAGCCAGGCGGTGCCGACGGGCTTGAAATGCGTGCCGCCGCCGGGTCCCGCGATCCCGCTGACAGCAACCACGAGATTGCCGCAGCCTCTCTCGAGCGCGCCGGCGGTCATCTCGCGCACAACAGCCTCGCTGACGGCCCCGTGCTCGGCGAGGGTCGCTGCCGAAACGCCGAGCATGGTCTGCTTGGCATGGTTGCTGTAGGTGACGAATCCCTGCTCGAACCATCTGCTCGATCCCGGAAGATCGGTGCAGATCTTGGCGATCCAGCCCCCGGTACAGGATTCCGCCGTCATGAGCTGCTTGTCCTCGCGGATGCAGGATTCGGAGAGGCGCGCGGCGAGATGAGCCAGTCTGTTTTCATCCATGCGACAGTTGTAACCGCCCGCCGAGGCGAAAACAAGTACCATCGGGCATCCCGGCCCCTCCCCGATCAGGCCTGGCCGCCCGGCGGGTGCGGCTTCAGGAACGCTCGGCAATCTTGTATAGTCACTGGTGCGGAAGTATAAAAAGAACGATCACAGCGATGATTTTCCGTGAAAAATTAACGCAAGCCCCCTTCATGATTCCCGGGAGTATTGACCGGTGCTAGAAAAGATCCTGCTTTTTCAGGGCGTACAGAAGCAATCTCTGGACGCCCTCGAAAAGACGCTGAGGCCCAGGAGTTTCAACAAGGGCGACATGGTCATCCGTCAGGGGGATGAGGGGGATGCGCTCTATCTGGTGATCACGGGTCGGCTGAAAGTCGTCAGCTCCTGCGAGGAAGGCAAGGAGGCATTGCTCGATTTCTTCGGTCCCAACGACTATTTCGGCGAACTCGCATTGCTCGATCCGAATGTGCGCTCCGCGTCCGTCATTGCCGTCGAGAACAGCGACCTGCTTTGCATCACGCGCAGAAAACTCATGAACTTCCTGCAGGACAATCCCGAGGCGAACCTCAGCCTGATGCGCGGGCTGGCGCGCCGCACCCGGGCCATTTCGCAGAATCTCAGCAGCCTTGCGCAGCTGGATGTCTATGGACGCATTGCCCGCGTCATCATCCAGGAAGCTGCCGATGAGGGGGGGCGGCTGATCACGCCGCAACTGACCCAGAAAGAGATCGGCGAGATGATCGGCGCATCGCGCGAAATGGTCAGCCGCATCCTCAAGGACCTGCGCACCGGCGGTTACATCTCCATCGAGGGCAGGCGCATCATCGTGCACAGGCGGCTTCCGGCGCACTGGTAAACCGAACGTCTTGCTCAGACCTCGATACTCTCGCCCTCTGTGGCGATCGTGACGCTGCATTCGCAGCTCTCCTTCGTGACCCATCGCCTCGCGTCGGCAAGAATTGCATCGAGCGCATCGTCAGTGCGCGACGGGGCATGGTGAAACAGGCAGAGGTGTCGCGCGTTGCAGTCGCATGCGAGCCGCAGCGCCTGCTGGATCGAGGAGTGGCCCCAGCCGCGTACCTCGTCGAGTTCGCTCTCGAGGTACATGGCGTCATGGATCAGCACATCCACGCCGCGCAGAAAATCGACCCAGCCAGCATAGGGTGTCGCCGCTTCGCCCGGGGGGGAAAGCTCGTTGTCGGTCACATAGGCGAGGCTGCCCGATGCCGTGTTGACG
Source organism: Gammaproteobacteria bacterium (assembly GCA_037385505.1). Taxonomy (GTDB): domain Bacteria; phylum Pseudomonadota; class Gammaproteobacteria; order Chromatiales; family Chromatiaceae; genus Sva-25. Next base: position 28,565 of record JARRMY010000015.1, read on the forward strand.
CGGAATGCCGCACCGCCCCCGGGGTGGTTGGTCGGGCAGGCCTGGATCATGGCGTCACCGATCCGGATGCGTCCTTGCGCGTCGAGTTCGAGCACCGAGATATCCGCACGCAGGCTTTCTCCTGTTACCGGAAAGTGCGGATCGATCATCTGGTCGAGAACGGCCAATGCCTCGCCCCTGGCGAGATAGGCCGAGAGCATCCTGACCTTGCGCCCCTGCTGATAGATCGGACGAAAAAACGGCAGCCCCTGGATATGGTCCCAGTGGTGGTGACTGAACAGCAGGGTAATCTCGCTGTCGCTGCCGGCAAGGCGGTCGCCGAGCGTCCGGATGCCGGTGCCTGCATCGAAAATGAGCTGGCTGCCATCATCCAGCTCGAGATGCAGACAGGAGGTGTTTCCGCCGTAGCGGACCGTGTCGATGCCCGGCGCGGCGATCGAGCCTCGCACACCGTAAAAAGTCGCTTTCATCTTGTCGTTGTCCTGCCCCATGAGGAACTGTTTTCGAGCCCTGCCGAAGGGTCCTCGACCGGCTGGAAACCGAAAGCGCCCTGCTCGCTCCCGGCGTCGTCAACCGTGAAATTGCCCCTGATGAATCCAGCGACGTGACTCCTGCTGACTGCGCCGGGTATTCGTCACGACGCCCCAACAGGCCTTGCCGTTTCGAGATCCGGCGCGCCGCTTGACAGCTCGTCGCGGCTGTTTTCATGGATTCTTCTCCCTGCAAAGCATCGCAAAGCCCGATCCTGAGCCGGATTCTGGCGTGAGCGTAGAGAATAGCATTCTTGTTATTGTCGGGGTAATGCGCCAACAGCGGGCCATGTTCCGGGCCGCAGATTGCCGGGGTATGCAGGTTGCGGACCCGGTGGTTTGGACGTCGAGACGCGCCGCGCCT
>JARRMY010000015.1:29575-101714 GCA_037385505.1 Gammaproteobacteria bacterium
TGGATGTCCAGTCCCTGGATTTCCTGCTCGTCGTTGACGCGCAGCCCCGAAGTGATGACCGAGGTGATCTTCAGCAACACCCAGGTCACGACCGCCGTGAAGACGACCGTTGCGGCAATCCCGGTCACCTGCACGCCCAACTGGCCTCCCATGGTGTCGATGCCATCTGCAAAGCCGAAACCGCTGAAGACACCAAGGCTCGTTGCCGAGAAGACGCCGGCCAGGAAAGTACCGAGCATGCCACCCACGCCGTGTACCGGGAAGACGTCGAGCGAATCGTCGATCTTGAGCTTCTGCTTGAGCGTGATGGTCGCGAAATAGCAGATGCTGCCGGCAAGCAGGCCGATAATGAGCGCGCCGCCCGGTCCGACGAATCCGGATGCCGGCGTGATGGTGCCGAGGCCCGCGACCATGCCGGTGACGACGCCGAGCACGCTCGGCTTGCCGTACTTGATCCATTCGATAGCCATCCAGGTCATGGCCCCGGTCGCTGCCGAGATGTGCGTCACGAGCATCGCCATGGCCGCATCGCCGTTCGACGCGAGCGCGCTGCCGCCATTGAAGCCGAACCAGCCGACCCACAACATGCCCGCCCCCGTGACGGTCATGGTCATGTTGTGGGGAGGCATTGCCACAGTGCCGAAACCCTTGCGCGGGCCGAGCACGAGGGCCGCGACGAGCGCGGCCACACCGGCCGTGATATGGACCACGGTGCCGCCGGCGAAATCGTACAGACCCATCTCGCCGAGCCAGCCACCGCCCCATACCCAGTGGGTGATGGGCACATAGACGACGAGCAGCCAGAGGGCGCTGAAGATGACCATCGAGGAGAATTTCATGCGCTCGGCGAAGCCGCCGATGATGAGTGCCGGTGTGATGATCGCGAAAGTCATCTGGAACAGCATGAAGAGTGCTTCCGGGATATCACCGGTGAGCGAATCCTTGCCAACCCCTGACATGAACACCCTGCTGAAATCACCGATCCAGGCATTGCCCGTGCCGAACGCGAGGCTATAGCCGACGACGAGCCACAGGATGGTGACAATGCCGCCGATCGCGAAACACTGCATCAGGACCGAGAGCACGTTCTTGGTACGTACGAGACCACCGTAGAAGAGTGCCAGACCCGGCAGGGTCATGAACAGAACGAGCGCCGTGGCGGTCAGAATCCAGGCCGTGTTCGGACCACTCAGCCCATCATCGGCGAAGACGGCCGAAGGCAGCAGCAAGAGTAGCAGTGGCAGCTTCTTGATCAGAGTATGCATTGGTTCTCCCCGGAGACTGGTTTAGTTTGTAGACAGGCAACGGAGTGGAATTCTATAGCAGTTGCTGATCATGCGCATCCCGCTTGCCGGCGCCACTGAGGGATGGCGAGACGAAGAGATGTAAACAAAAAACCAGCGTGCCTTGGGGGAACGCTGGTCAACTGAGTCAAAGGGGAGTCACTTTACCGGGCTATAGTTTTTTTAGCAAAAAACTTCAGTATTTACATGAAGATAAGAATGGAAATAACAATATTCATATTAATCAGTGATATGCGGTCATTACCTCATGTAATTTAAGAATCCATATCCCGGGAGTCGACCGCTGTTTGCGCAGATTCCATGACCTGCCGGCAGGATCAGTCCGGTGCTTTTGGCGGTGCGGAAGCCGCGAGCGGAACCGTCATCCCGCCTCACTGCGGCTGAACTTGCGCCAGATCCAGCTGCGTGGCTTGACCGCATCGAAGACGACATACTCCAGCGCGACAGGATGTTGCAGCGTCCACTCCATCTTGGACCGTACCGAGTAGCGTCCGCACCAGAGGATCCTGTCACCCGGCTCGAGTCTGACATCCCGCCCCGGCAGCAATGTACGGCTGTTGTCGTTGGCATGGATCAGCAACAAGGGTATCGCTGGCAGCAAGCGATCACGGTCACGCGGATTGCGCATCAGATCGCCGATGGTGATGGGGTGGTCGCTCGACTCGAGGGCATCATGCACTGCTCTGGCATGCTCCTGGTCGATGGCCAGTTCCCAGATGTCCGGCACCTCCTGGCTCGAGATCGCGATGATGCGGCTGACGAGCTCGCAGGCCCAGTCATCGCCCTCGGCTTTCGCCAGATAGATGAATTCGGGCAGCATCGGCGTTGCAAGGAGAATGCGGATGCGGCTGGCGATGATCTGGTTCGGTTGCATGATCATGTTGGCCTGAACAGCATCGACGATTGCCTGGTTGCGGCGCTGGTTCTGGCGCAGGATCACGAAGAGATCCGGGTTGATCTCCTTGGCCGTCATGACGATGGAGAGGTTGTCGACATCGACATCCGTACCAGCGACGATGCCGACAGCATCTTCGACGCCGGCCTCCATGAGGGTATCGGCCTCGGTGCCCTTGCCGACGACACAGCCGGCCTGCGGCGTTCCGGTGATATCCGGCGTCGCCTCGATGACGACCACATCGAGACCCTCGGTGGTCAGCTTCTCGTAGACTGCCTTGCCGAAACGGCCGTAGCCGCAGAGGATCCATTTGCCGTGCTGCGGCGGGTAGACGGGTTCCGTCAGGGCGCCGTGGGAGACACCGCTGAGCCACTCGCGCAGCAGGTGCAGTCCGGGCGACTGCAATGCCACCGACAGATGCATCGCGAAGGTATCGAACGGATCGACGATGTAGTCGGTGCCGAACGACTCCATGTTCTTCTCGACCTCGTCGGAGTCGGCGCGGCAGATCACGGTACGCTCCGGATTCAGCAGCTTGCTCGTGATCGATATCTTGAGGTTGATTTCGTTGCTGCTCGTGAGCGCCACGACGCCAGCGCAGTTTTCCCGCTGCAACCCTGCGAGCTTGAGCACCTCCGGGTCGGCAGAGTCGCCGACGTAGGCCGGCACCGACTCGCGCAGGTTCAGCAGTGACAGCATGTCGACGCACTGCTGCTTCTTGTCGACGACGACAACGCGCTGGTGCCTGTCGGTCAGCTCCATGACGAGTTCCCTGCCGACGTTGCCATAGCCGTTGATGAGGTAGAAGGGTTCGTTGAGGTTCTTGATCTTTTTCGCGAACCGGCGCTCGACGATGTAACGCTGGAAGGCCTCCCCCTGGATCAGCGAGAGTAGCGTGCCGATCGCATAGATCCAGGAGATCACCGTCGCGTAGATCGTGAAGATGACCCACATGCGCTGGGCGTCCGTGAATGGATAGGGAATCTCGCCGAAGCCGATGGTCGTCGACATGTAGCTGACGAAGTAGAACGCGTGAAAAAAGCCCAGATGGACGGTGTTGCCCTCGGCGTCCTGGCCGGGAATCAAGACGAGCCCGAGCACGGAGATCGCGTAGGCAAGCAATAGCGTCAGCAGAGGCTGACGCATGTTCCGGAAGACCAGGTAGATGATGCTATCCATGGGGATGGATGCCGGTCGCCGTTATCTGCGCAGCATGACCGTTTCGATCAGCAGCAGGATCACGGAGATGACATTCGCCATCAGTGCACCGGCGGAGAGAGCGACGATGATAGCCATGCTTCCCGGCGTCATGCCCGTGTCGTTGACGTAGACCACGATGGCCCAGATGACAGCCGCCACGATGAGCTGCAGCACGGCCACGAGACTCGTGGAAAGCAGCACGGCACCCAGCTGGGTTCTGTCGCCGAACTTCAGGATGGTCGCGATCAGGTTGACGACGATGACGGCGAACAGCTCGTAGACCGGATGGTGCTGAGGGTTATCGATGTCGCCATAGACGAAGCCGAAGTTCAATGTCAGTGACAAAACGATGAAGAAACTGAAGACAACCTTTTCCGAGTTCACGATGACTCCCGACAGATTTGTAGTTTGCCCATAGTGTAACCAGTTCAGGGGCAAACGCACAGCAACGCGATCAAATCAGGCCGGTTCCGGGATGCTCCTGCAGTCCCGCCAGAAGCTGATGCTCTCTTCGGCGGCCGCCTCCTCCCGGGGCTGGACTGCACGACGGCGCATCGGCCGGTGAATTGTCCGGTGACCTCTCACGCGGCGCTCTCCTTGTCCCGGGAGGCATCGCCCTGTGGTACTTTCCGCTCTCCGCCCGGCGAATGTGGCAATGGATGATTCCGACTTCGAATTTTTCGAAGCATGAAACAGGAATTCTGAATTTTTCTTTGTGCCAGCCGGGGCCATCATTCATCCACGACATACAAATCGCCATCGGCTTCGTGACCGTAAAGAAGCCACAGATTTAATGCACTCACGAACGAGTCTGAATGACGGATAAACCAGAATGCTGCAGGAACTCTTCAAACAAATCACCGGCAACAGCGGCGCTTCCGGCAGGAATGCCACAGATACGCTGAAGGGCCTTGGCGATGGCATCGGCAAGGCCGCGGGAAACATTCCCGGCGGGCTCGTCGGTGGCGCCGCTGCGGGCGGCCTGATGGCGCTGCTCATGAGCAGCAAGTCAAGTCGCAAATTCGTCCGCAAGGCCGCGGGTTACGGCGGTGCTGCCGTCCTTGGCGGCCTGGCCTACAACGCCTACCGGAGCTGGAAGGAGAACACGCAGGCCGATCCGACCAGTGCAGCACAGCAGGACTCCAGGGTGTCTGGAAGCGTTGAGGGCGCGCCGCAGGAGACGATTCCACCGCCCGGCACACAGCAGCCCATTGGCGAACTGACACTGCTGAAGGCGATGATCGCAGCCGCTAAAGCAGATGGCCACATGGACCGGGTCGAACAGCAGCGCATCTTCAATGCCGTGGAGCAGATGTCCCTTCCGTCCGAGACCAGGGGCGCCGTCTTCGACCTGTTGAACAGGGAGATCAGCCTCGAGGAACTCGGTGCGGAAGCCGCCAACATGGAGCAGAAGTCCGAGATCTACCTCGCCTCGTGCCTCGTGATCGACATCGACAACCCCGACGAACGCAGGCATCTCGACACCCTGGCGCAGGTGTTCTCCCTGCCGGATGGACTAACGCAGCAGCTGGAGAATCAGGCGAGACTGGCAATCGAGGAAAGCAGATGAATCTGTCGCGATTCAACGAATCACCCCGCCCCGTATGAAGGATCGCCCTGTTTTATCAGATTGAAGGACCAGTAGTAACACCCCGTGGCGAGGCTGCCCTGCCCCATGAACGAGAGGGCAGCGTTCGACAATGGCATAGACGCCGAAATGACGGCTCGGGCTCAGGTTCTCCCTGAGCTGCAGGGATTCGAACAGCGCCTCGAGATCGAGCGCCTCGATTTCGCGGGGGGTGTGCCCGGACATGAGCTCGATGAGCACGGCCAGGATTCCCTTGATGATTGCCGTATCGCAATCCCCGGTGAAATCGATCCGGCCGTCCGGCCGTTCGATGGCTTCGACCCACACCTGGCTCATGCAGCCCTTGACGCGGTTCGCCTCTGTGCGGTGGACATCGTCCATGGCCGGCAGTTTCTCGCCGAGTTCGATGAGATAGGCGTAGCGGGCCGACCAGTCCTCGAGAAACTCGAAGTCCTCGATCAGCTCCGCCGACTGGTTCGCGAGGCTAGCCGACATTGAAAGATTCCCCGCATCCGCACATGTCCTTGACGTTCGGGTTGATGAACTCGAATCCCTGGTTCAGCGCGTTGGTCTTCACATAATCGATGGTCATGCCGTCGATGATAGAAAGCGCCTCGCTATCCGTCACGACACGGACGCCATGACTCTCGAAAACATGGTCCTGTGTGCCGATCTCGTCGGCATAGTCGACGGTGTAGGCATAGCCTGTGCAACCGCTCTTCTTGGTGCCGACGCGCAGGCCTTCGCCCTTGCCGCGCTTCTCGAGTTGCGACCTGATATGCCTTGCCGCTGCTTCTGTCAGCTCGATTGCCATTGTTACTTCTCCTGTTGTTTGAAATTCCAGCTTGACATCCTGCTACAGAATGCCGAGTTCCAGTTTCGCCTCATCGCTGATCATCTCCCTGTTCCACGGAGGCTCCCACACGAGTTCGACCGTGCATGCCTCGATGCCCGGCACACCGAGGACCGCCTGCTCGACGGTCCCGGGCATGGTGCCCGCGACCGGGCAGGCCGGCGCCGTCAGCGTCATGCGAATATGCACGCTCTTGCTGTCGGTCAGGTCGATCGCGTAGATCAGGCCGAGGTCGAAGATGTTGACCGGAATCTCCGGGTCGTAGATCGTCTTCAGCTTCTGCAGGATCTGTTCGACCAGCCGGGCGTCATCCGTCCCGGCCGTTTCCATCGTCTCACCGGCATGCGTCTGCTGTGTCATGCTGACTCCGGCTCCGGCGCAAGCCGCTGCAGGAAGTGCCGCCTGACACGTTCGCGCAGTGGCGTGTCGGGAATCTTCCCGATCACCTCATCGGCAAAACCCGCGCACAGCATGCGCTCCGCATCCTGGCGTGGAATGCCCCTCGAGCGCAGATAGAAAAGCATCTCCTGGTCGAGTTCACCGACCGTTGCGCCGTGGCTGCACTTGACATCGTCCGCGAGGATTTCGAGCTGCGGCTTGGTGTCGACTTCGGCCGAACGCGACAGCATGAGGTTCTCGTTGTTGAGCGCCGCCGAGGTTTTCTGGGCGTCTTTCGCGACGAGAATCCTGCCATCGAAGACGACCCTGCCATTCCCGTTCAGCAGCCCCTTGTAGTGCTCGCGGCTCGTGCAGCCGGGAACCTCGTGCAGGACTTCGAGGTGCACGTCGCAGAACTGCCGGTTGCCGGCCAGCATCAGGCCGTCGAGTTCGGCATGCGCGCCCTCACCGGCGAAGACCACTTTCGCATCCGTACGCGACCAGGCCGCACCCGAGGAGATGCCGACCTGACGATAATGACTGCCGGCGCCGAGCCTGATCGTCAGGTGGCTCAGATGCTGTGCATGCTCGCTCTCTTCCTGCAGCCGGGTATGCACGAGACGGCTGTCGTCGGACAGCAGGACATCGATGACGGCATTGTTGAAATAGCTGCTCTTGCCGAGACTCGCATAGCGTTCGACAAGCTCGATCGACGCCTTGCTGTCGACCACCACCAGGTGGCGTGGATTGTGGATCAAGGGCTCGGGCGCCCCGACCGTCACATGCAGCAGCTCGACCCTGCGTTCCTCGCCCGGCTGCTCCCTGACATGGATGACGGCGCCATCCGCGAAGAGGGCGCTGTTGAGCGTCAGGAAGAAGTGACCCGAGAGATCGGTGTTGCCGATCCGCCGCTTGAACTCCGGCGGCAGCTTGTCGGGGCCCGCCAGCGTATGCAGCCCAATCCCCGCGTTCGCGCGCAGGGTCGACAGCGCCGGCGCGTAGCGCCCGTTGACAAAGACGATACGTTCCGCGGCTTCACTGCCCGGCAGCAGCAGTTCCTCGATGTCGGAGACTTCGAGCGCAGTGAACGGTTCCCCGGTCACATCGGTGCTGAAACGGGTATTGTCGATGAAGTCCAGCGGCGTGTAGCGCCAGGCCTCCATCTTGCGGTGCGGCGCGGGCATGTCGGCGATCCAGGATGCAGCCTCCTTGCGCATCACGCTCATCCAGGGGTTGTGATCGCTATCCGCATCGGGCCGTGACTGTTCCCGGACCAGTTGCCGCAGCATGGTCTTTTCATCTCTGCTGTCCATCATGCGGCCTCGCTATCTGTCGTGATCCAGTTGTAGCCCTTCTTCTCGAGTTCGAGCGCGAGAGTCTTGTCGCCGGAGCGGATGATTTTGCCGTCTGCGAGCACATGCACGAAATCCGGCTGGATATAGTCGAGCAGACGCTGGTAGTGCGTCACGAGGATGATCGCGCGATCCTTGCTGCGTACCGCGTTGACACCTTCCGAGACGGTTTTCAGCGCGTCGATGTCCAGGCCCGAGTCGGTCTCGTCGAGGATCGCGAGGCGCGGCTCGAACAGCGTGAGCTGCAGGATTTCGTTACGCTTCTTCTCACCGCCGGAAAAACCGGCGTTGACGGGGCGCTTCAACAGCTCGGGCTTCATGGAGACGAGCTCCATTTTCTCGCGCACCAGCTTCATGAAGCGGACCGAGTCGAGCTCCTCCTCGCCGCGGTTCCTGCGCTGCGCGTTGAGCGCCTCCTTCAGGAAGTGGGTGTTGTTGACCCCGGGCAATTCGACGGGATACTGGAAAGCGAGAAACAGCCCGGCCGCGGCGCGCTCCTCCGGCTCGAGTTCGAGCAGGTCCTCGCCATCGAAACTGACGCTGCCATCCGTGACCTCGAGCCCGTCCCGGCCCGCCAGGATATGCGCGAGTGAACTCTTGCCGGAGCCGTTCGGCCCCATGATGGCGTGGACCTCGCCGGGGTTGACCTGCAGGTCGAGTCCCTTGAGGATCTGCTTCTCTCCGGCTGCTGCTTTCAGGTTCTTGATCGTTAACATCTCTCTCTCCTGTATCAACCGACAGAGCCTTCGAGGCTGACGGCAAGTAGTTTCTGGGCTTCCACGGCGAATTCCATGGGCAGTTCGTTGAAGATCTCCTTGCAGAAACCGTTCACGATCAGCGAAATGGCGTCCTCCTCGGACAGCCCGCGGCTGCGGCAGTAGAAGAGCTGGTCGTCGCTGATCTTCGAGGTAGTGGCCTCGTGTTCCAGTTTCGCGGAAGGGTTCTTGACTTCGATGTAGGGATAGGTATGCGCGCCGCAGCGGTCGCCGATCAGCAGCGAGTCGCACTGGGTATAGTTGCGCGCGTTTTCGGCGCGCCGCGCGACACGGACCAGGCCGCGGTAGGCCTGTTGTCCCTCGCCGGCCGAGATGCCCTTCGAAATGATTGTGCTCGAGGTGTTGCGGCCGATGTGGATCATCTTGGTGCCCGTGTCGGCCTGCTGCCTGCCGCGCGTCACGGCCACCGAGTAGAACTCGCCGACCGAGTCGTCACCGCGCAGGATGCAGCTCGGGTACTTCCAGGTGATGGCCGAACCGGTCTCGACCTGCGTCCATGAGATGTGGGAGCGGTCGCCGCGGCAGTCGCCACGCTTGGTGACGAAATTGTAGATGCCGCCGACACCATCCGCGTCGCCCGGATACCAGTTCTGCACTGTCGAGTACTTGATCTGCGCATCCTCCATGGCGATGAGCTCGACCACCGCCGCATGCAGCTGGTTCTCGTCCCGCATGGGCGCTGTACAGCCCTCGAGGTAGCTGACATAGCTGTTGTCGTCCGCGATGATCAGTGTGCGCTCGAACTGGCCGGTGTTGCTGGCGTTGATGCGGAAATAGGTCGAGAGCTCCATGGGACAACGCACGCCCTTCGGAATGTAGACAAAGGTTCCGTCCGAGAACACCGCCGCATTCAGCGCGGCATAGAAGTTGTCCGTGTGCGGCACCACCGAGCCCAGGTGCTGCCTGAGCAGTTCCGGGTGCTCGCGCGCAGCCTCGGAGATGGAACAGAAGATGACGCCCGCCTCGGAGAGCTTCTCCCTGAAGGTCGTGGCCACCGAGACGCTGTCGAAAACCGCGTCGACGGCGATACCGGCCAGCGCCTTCTGTTCCTCGATGGGGATCCCGAGCTTCTCGTAGGTGCGCAGCAGTTCCGGGTCCACTTCGTCGAGGCTCTTCGGGCCTTCCTTCTTCTTCGGAGCCGCGAAGTAGGAGATCTTGTTGAAGTCGATTTGCGGGTGATGCACGGAGGACCACTTCGGCGGCTTCATGGTCTTCCAGTGCTCGTAGGCCTTGAGCCGGTAGTCGAGCAGCCAGCCTGGTTCGGACTTGCGCGCCGAAATCTGCCGGATGACGTCTTCGCTGAGGCCGGGCGGTATGATCTCGGTTTCTACCTCGGTCACGAAACCGTGCTCGTAGCCGGCCTCGACGTAGTTCTTGATCTCTTCTGCGGTCGTACTCATGGCGTTTAATTACCTAGCGTTTTACTTGGTTTATTTGTAAGCCACTGGCGCCTGACATTCAATCCAGCAAAAACTGTGGTTTCTTGTCCCTGCGGGTACTGCGGGAATCCGCGTGACCCGCGCTTCTGCTCCGGCATGCCTGCAGCCCGCATGCAACCTGGCCTCCCGCGCTTTTTTCCAGCCCAGCGCTTCATGGAAGCCGGTAATCCTCGAACCAGGCGCGCGTGCCGCCGCGCACGAGCAGCAGCTGCGGCAAACCCTCCTGCAGCAGCTTGCCGGCAGCCTGCATCGCCCTTCTGCCGTTGCCGGAGATCAAATAGAGCGGCTTCTCCCTGCCCGCTTGTTCACCGAGCTTGCGGAGTATCTCCTGGCGGCTGATCTGTTCGACGGGGATCGAGATGGCGCCATGCGGATGCCCTCGCCAGTATTCGCTGGTCGATCGCACATCGACGAGATGCAGATGACGGCCGCTCGCGCGCCGGTCGTGCACGGCGCTCGGGAGAACTTCGAGTAATGCGTGATCCATGGGATGCCTCCGGTTTTTCATTTGCGTGAAACAGAAGTGGCGACAGAATGGCATCCGCGGAAGAGGCTGACTGTTCGAATTCCAGACACATAACCTTCGCTTCTTTCGAAGTCCCCCGACCCCTCCGCGATACAGGCATGATTCGAAAAAACTGAAGAGGCAGAGAGGAAATCCGAACGATCCACGCCGCTCGATCGTGCACCATCTCTACAATGGCCCGCACCGGCAGTGCCCGGTCACGTCCCGGTCATATCACTGTTTCGGTGAATACACACAGCCTGGCGGAAAGACGATGCGAATCATGATTGACTGCGCGGATGACGAGACGACTGAACGGATTCGTGACCTGCTGAACTACAACCTCGCGACTTCCAACGCGGAGATCAAAAACGTGCGCATCAGCGTCCGGCAGGAGAAAGACCCCTCCGGCAACAGACTCGTCCGCTGTCGCATGCTCACGCAGCTCACGAGCGACGAGAACATCGCCATCGAGGAAGTGCAGTCCTCCGGAGAAGTCGCGCTGACACGCACGATCGATCGCACCAGCCGTACCCTGCAACGCAGACGCACGGCAGGCGGCCACTACGGCCGTCCTTGAGCAACCGCAAGGTTGCCAGACGGCTTGCAGACACCTCGACATCATCCTCCCCACCGAATTGGCTCCCTGGCGGCCCGGCCGTTATCGCGCGGGCGGACGCCTGTCGCCATGATGCCGGCCCGCTGGTCCCAGCCACGATGTCCGCCGCCTGGAGGCGGCCGGACAACGCAAACTGAATACATCGGTTTTTTCGAAGTAGAATCTCTCGTAATTCGATTTTTGCTTTTAGACGGCAAGCCGTATAACAGGGGTGTAGCGGCAACCACGATGGCTGCCGGCAGAGACCGAGACTCATCACCGGAGAAAGAAGATGACACTTGTCGACATGCTTCACCTTGCCCTGCCTGCAGTGGTCATCGCATTGACACTGGGCATCGCGGCATTCGCGATCCTGCGCACCACCAGTCAGCCCGACAGGCCGCTGCCTGTCCGCGTGCCGGCCAGCCAGAAGCCTGGTCGGCGCCATCCCCCGGCCTGAGAAGGCAGCATGCGCAGTCGCGGACAGCTCTGGCTCGCGGCCGGCCTCGTGGCGGCCTGGCTACTACTCACCGGCAGCGATCCGGCGTCTTTCATGATCGCCCTGCCGGTGATCGCCGCGGCACTCTATGCGGCGCGACGCCTGAGCAATGCGACTGGCGCAGCGCTCTCCCTGACTGGCGTGCTGGGTTTCATCCCCTTCTTCCTGGCCGAATCATTGCGCGGTGGCTGGAACGTCGCCACTGCGACGCTCTCGCCGCGCATGCGCCTGACCCCGACCATGATCGACTACAGCATCGATCTCGAGGATGAACGCTCCCTGCTGTTGTTCGCAAACTGCGTGAGCCTGCTGCCCGGCACACTGGCGGCTGACCTCGATGACCGCCGCCTGCTGGTGCATGTCCTGGACGACAGCGCCACCGCCCGCAAGGAACTCAAGAGACTCGAGCGACGCATCGGGAAGATCTTTCCGGCTGCAGCGGCCGGGGAACGGTCATGAGCGACATCGACAGTTTGTTGCTCGCAGCCATCCTGCTGTTGCTGCTGACACTGGCCACAGGGCTTGTCCGCGCCCTGCTCGGCCCGTCGCTGCAGGACCGCATGTTGTCGATCCAGCTGCTCGGGACAGGCGGTGTGGGGCTACTGATCCTGCTCGCCCTGCAACTGGACATCCCGGCCCTCATCGATGTGGCGCTGGTGCTCGCACTGCTGGCGGCTGTCGCTGCGGCGGCGCTGACACGCAGGGAGAGCCGCGATGAGTGAGGTTCCCGGTCTGCTCTTCATCGCCGCGGCCTTGCTGTTTTTCGCCGCGGGCAGCATCGGTCTGCTGCGACTGCCCGACGTCCTCTCGAGGCTGCATGCATTGACCAAGGCCGACAATGTCGGACTGGGACTCCTGATCGTGGGCGCCGCGCTGCTCGGTGGCGACCCGGTTCTGGCCGTCAAGCTGCTGCTGGTGTGGCTGCTTGTCATGGCCGCGAGCTCGGCCTCGGCGCACCTGATCGCGCGCCAGGTCTCCTCCGGCAAGAAGGATGCGTCATGGAAGTGACCGCCTGGCATCTGCTGGACCTGCTGCTGGCGCTGCTGCTGCCGGGGCTTGCCTGGAGCGCGATATCGACCCGCGACCTCAGGCGCGGCGTCGTGCTCTTCATCGCCTTCGGCCTGCTGTTGTCGCTGGTCTGGGCGCGACTGCGGGCACCGGACCTGGCGCTCGCGGAAGCCGCGATCGGCGCGGGACTCTCCGGCGCCCTGCTGCTGTCCGCGCTGCGCGATGCTGCAGGCAATGTCGACAGTCACAAGGGGGCCGCCGGGAGGAAGCTCGGCGTCGGACTCCTGTCGCTCGGACTCGCCGGGACACTCGCCTGGGCCTGGTTCGCCGCGGTCCACGGCGGCGCCGGCGAGCGGCTCGCGGGCGTGGTGATGGACAACATCGGCGAGAGCGGGGTCAGCAATCCCGTCACGGCCGTGCTGCTGAACTTCCGCGCCTACGACACCCTGCTCGAGCTGGCCGTTCTGCTGGCCGCAGCCCTCGGCATCATGGCGCTCGGGCCCGCGCGCAGGCCCTTCGGTCCGGCGGAGCCACTGCTCGCCAGCCTGATCCGCTGGCTGGTTCCACTGCTGATTCTCGTCGCCGGCTACCTGCTCTGGGTCGGTGCGCACGCCCCCGGCGGCGCCTTCCAGGCAGGCGCACTGCTTGGCGCTGTCGTGGTTCTGCTGCGTCTCGGCGGCTTCGCAGGAGCCGGCCTGCCGTCACCTGCGTTGCAACGCTGGCTGCTCGGCGGCGGCATCGCGGCATTCGTCCTCGTCGGTTCGCTCGTCACCCTGCCCGGCCTCGCCTTCCTGCAATACCCGCAGGGCTGGGCAGGGACATTGATCCTGCTGATCGAGAGCGCGGCGATGCTGTCGATCGCGCTGGCGCTCGGCCTGGCCTATCTCGGCGGCCATCCCGTCGGCTGGCTGCATGAAAACAACCGGAAGGCACGCACATGATCCTGACTCAGCTCATCTATGGCATCTCGGGCGCGCTGCTGTTCGCCATCGGCCTGCGCGGCGCACTCGTCCGGCGCTCGCTCCTGGCGCGCATTCTTGCCATCAACATCTCTGGCGCCGGCGTCTTCCTGCTGTTCGTGACCATCGCCTACCGCGGTCTCGAGGCGACACCCGATCCGGTGCCGCACGCCCTGGTCCTGACCGGCATCGTGGTCGCCGTCAGCGCGACGGCCCTCGGCCTGGCGCTCAGGCGGCGACTCAGTGAGCACGACGATGAATAACCTGCCCGCGCTGCCGGTGATGCTGCCGCTGGCTTTCGCGCTGCTCGCACTGCTGTTCCCGCGGCGCGCCTCGCAGCTCGGTATCACGGGCCTGCTCGCCACCCTGCTGGTGTCTGCCTGGCTTGCCTGGCGAGTCAGCGCCGGCGGGACGCTTGCGCTCGAACTCGGCGGCTGGGAACGCGGACTCGGCATCGCCCTGCATGCGGACGCGCTCGCCGTTGCATTGCTGCTCATGAGTTCGCTGGTCGGGCTGGCGGCCGGCTGGTACGCCACGGGTTATTTCAAACGCGATTGCGAGCATGCCCGCTTCTGGCCGCTGTGGTTGCTGCTGCTGACCGCGCTGCATGCGCTCTTTCTCTCGGGCGACCTCTTCAATCTCTACGTGACGCTCGAGTTGCTCGGCCTCAGCGCCGTGGCACTCGCGGCGCTTGGCGGCACGCGCGCCGCGATCGAGGCGGCGCTGCGCTACCTGGTTGTCGGGCTGCTTGGCTCGCTGCTGTTCCTGGCCGGGGTTGTGCTCGTCTACGCCGGCTACGGCACGCTGGATCTGCCGAGGTTGCAGGAGCTCATCGCCCCCGAACCCGTGGCCTGGGTCGCGATGGCGCTGATGTTCAGCGGCCTGCTTGTCAAGTCGGCGCTGTTCCCGCTGCATTTCTGGCTGCCGCCGGCCCATGCCAGTGCCCCCGCACCCGTCAGCGCGGTGCTGTCGGCGCTGGTGGTCAAGGCCGCCATCTATTTGCTGTTGCGGCTGTGGCTCGACGTCTTCGACAAGGCCGTGACCCTGCATGCAGGCTGGCTTCTGGGATCGCTCGGCGCGCTCGCCGTGCTGTGGGGCTCGTGGAACGCGCTGCGCGCC
This sequence comes from Gammaproteobacteria bacterium, assembly GCA_037385505.1. Taxonomy (GTDB): domain Bacteria; phylum Pseudomonadota; class Gammaproteobacteria; order Chromatiales; family Chromatiaceae; genus Sva-25. The sequence continues at coordinate 44,049 of JARRMY010000015.1, forward strand.
GTGCGCCTGAAACTGCTTGCCGCCTGGTCCACCGTTGCACAGCTCGGTTACCTCTTTCTCTTCTTCCCGCTGCTGGCGGCCATGCCGCCCGGCCCGGCGCGCGACACCGCTCTCGGGGCGCTGGTGCTCATGGCGCTGACGCACGCCTTCGCCAAGAGCGCGCTGTTTCTCGCGACCGGCATCATCCAGCAGAAAGCGGGACATGACCGCATCGCGGAACTCGCCGGCGCGGCGCGTGCATTGCCGATGACAGTCTTCACGCTGGCGCTGGCAGGCGTCGCGCTGATCGGCCTGCCGCCGAGTGGCGCTTTCCAGGCCAAGTGGCAGCTCATCTCGGCGTCGATCGAGACCGGCCAGTGGCTGTGGATTCCGGTCATCGCCGCAGGCTCCCTGCTGGCCGCCGCTTACATCTTCCGCATCCTTGGTTATGCTTTCGCGCCGGCCGAGGGCGTCGAATACCGTCTCGTCAATGGCCGCGAGGAGCTGCCGGCGCTGCTGCTCGCCATTGCTGCCACACTGCTGCTCGGGTTTGGCTCCATCTGGATCTGGGAGTTCGTCGCACCGGGCGCCATCGACGCCGGAGGCAGCGCATGAGCTTCAACGACTGGCTGCCACTGCTGATCCTTCTGAGCTCCCTGGTGCCCGGGCTCGCCATTTTCCTGTTGCGCGAGGAGAGCCACCTGCTGCGCACATTGCTGAATCTCTTCGGCGCCGTCGTCAAGCTGCTTCTCGTCGGGATCCTGATATGGGCGGTCTTTCATGACCATGTCATCGAGAATCGCTGGACGCTCGCGCCGGGACTCGACCTGGTCCTGCATGCCGATGCCTTGTCCGTGCTGTTCGTCACTCTCTCGACCCTGTTGTGGCTGGTCACGACCATCTACGCCATCGGCTATCTCGAGAACGCACCGCACCGCAGCCGTTTCTTCGGCTTCTTCAGCCTCTGCGTCACGGCGACCGTCGGGCTTGCCCTGGCGGGCAATCTCTTCACCTTCGTCATCTTCTACGAGATGCTGACGCTGGCCACCTATCCACTGGTCGCGCACAAGGGCAGCCCGGAGGCCGTGCGCGGTGCGCGCATCTATCTGGCCTACACCCTCACCGGCGGTATGCTGCTGCTGGTCGGCACCATCTGGCTGCGCACCATCGCGGGACCGCTCGAATTCGCCCACACAGGGATCCTCAGCGGCATCGAGGGTCTCGACCCGGGGACCCTGGCGATCATCTTCCTGCTCCTGATCAGCGGGCTCGGCGTCAAGGCCGCGCTGGTGCCGCTGCATGGCTGGCTGCCGCAGGCGATGGTCGCGCCGGCGCCCGTCAGCGCACTGCTGCATGCCGTCGCCGTCGTCAAGGCCGGCGCCTTCGGAATCGTGCGTGTCGTCTACGACGTCTACGGCATCGAGTTCGCCGCCTCACTGGGATTGCTGACGCCACTCGCGATCGCGGCAGGCGTGACCATCATCTACGGCTCGCTCAAGGCCCTGTCGCAGGATCACCTGAAACGGCGGCTGGCCTACTCCACCGTGAGCCAGGTCTCCTACATCGCCCTCGGCACGGCGATCCTCGGGCCCCTGGCGACCATCGGCGGCGTCGTCCATCTCGTGCACCAGGGGCTCATGAAAATCACCCTCTTTTTTGCCGCCGGCAACTATGCCGAGACGCTCGGCATTCATCGCATCAGCGAGATGAACGGCGTCGGCAGGCGCATGCCGGGCACGACACTCGCCTTCACCATCGGTGCGCTCGGCATGATCGGCATCCCGCCGGTGGCGGGATTCATCAGCAAGTGGTACCTGGGACTCGGCGCGGTCGAGGCGGGCATGGCGGCCTGGATCCTGCCCGTCCTGGTCGCCAGCAGCCTGCTCAATGCCGCCTATTTCCTGCCGATTCTGTACCGCGCCTGGTTCCTCGAACCGGACGGCACTCCCTCTGCCGGGGAGAAACCCGCAGGGCTCGAAACCAGGGCCGCCCTCTTCTGGCCACCGGTGGTCACGGCCGTGCTGGCGCTGTCGGCCGGCCTGTTCGCGGCCGCCCCCTACAGCCCGCTCGAGTGGGCGCAACTGATCGCCGCGAGGGAGTATCGTCAATGAGCCCGGGTTTCCTGCTTACCGCCTGGCTCACGCCGCTCCTGCTGCTGCTCTTCACGGCAACGCGCGCAGCACGCTGGTTGCCGGCGCTCGCCGCGCTCCCCGGGCTGGTCGTTGCACTGTCGGTTCCTGCAGGCGCCGTGACCGACCTCGGCTGGCTGTTGCTCGGCGTGCATCTCGCCCTCGACGGCACGGCCCGGCTGTTCCTGCTCTACACCAGCCTCGCCTGGTTCGCTGCCGCTCTCTACCTGCTGCTGCGACCTGACGCCGCGACCGGCAAGAGCAGCTTCCTGCTCTGCTTCCTGCTCGCCATGGCCGGCAACATGCTGCTGATCCTCGCTGCTGACATGCTGACGTTCTACGCCGGCTTCGCACTCATGGGACTCTCCGCCTACGGCCTGGTCGTCGCCCCGGGTACCCTGAGCGCCATGCGCGCCGGTCGGCGCTACCTGGTCTGGACCATCGCGGGCGAGCTGGCGCTCTTCAGCGGCATCGTGCTGCTGGCCACGAGCAGCACAAGCCTGCTGCTGGCGGATCTCGATATTGTCGAGCCTGCCGCCGCTGCCGTGCTGCTGATCCTGCTCGGCTTCGGTGTCAAGATGGCACTGCCCGGACTCCACTTCTGGTTGCCGCCCGTCTACCGCGCGGCACCCGCTGCGGCAGCCGCCGTCATGAGCGGCCCGATGCTCTCGGCCGGCCTGCTCGGCTGGCTGCGCTTCCTGCCGCCGGCGACGCCCGGTCTTGCGGAGTGGTCGCAAACTGTCATCGTCCTCGGTATCGCGGGTGCAGTGCTCGGCTTCTCGGGCGGTATCCTGCAGCGCGATGCGCGCGGCGCACTGGCCTGGTCAAGCATTGCCAAGGCCGGCAGCATGACGGCCATCCTCGGCGCCGGGCTGGCCATGCCGGATGCTGCACCTGTCGTCCTGGCGGCACTGGTGCTGTTCATGCTGCATCACCTGGTCATCAAGTCGGCGCTCTTTCTCGGCATGGGAGAGGTCGAACGTTACGGCCGCCCAGGCTGGCTCGTCGCCGGTCTCGTCCTGCTCTCGCTGTCACTGGCAGGAGCGCCCTGGACCGGCGGTGCGGCGGCGAAGGCACGGCTGACAGAAGCGCTCGGCATGGCGGGTTTCGATGCCGGCCTGCTGTTCACCGCTGCAGCCGTCGCCACGGCCATGGTCATGGCGCGGTTTCTGTGGCTCGTCGCGCGCCAGCAGGACGCCAGCGCGCGCGCCGGACGGGTCGCACCGCTCTGGCTGGCGTTCGCCATTCCCGCGGCCTGGATGCCGTTCGGGTTGTCGCAGGCGAGCTTCTCGCCGGGCGCCCTGCTGGCGCTCGCGGCAGGCATCCTGCTGTTTGCGGCGACGCGCTCGCTGCCGGCCGGATTCCCTGCGCCTGAGACGCGCCAGCGCATGCCGGCGATTCCCATGTTGCTGGCGCGATGGAAACCTGACTGGCTTTCAGGCAGCAGCGATCTCGTGCGGTCAGTGGCCAGGCGCATGCTAAACGGAGAGCAACGCCCTGAACCGGCAGTGATGCACGCTGCGACCGCCGGAGTGCTGTGGCTGGGACTCTTCGCAATTCTCCTGTCGACACTCATCCTGTTCGACTGAAGCGGCACTGGAGGCAAATCTGACATCTTCAGGTAACATTCGTCCACCAGGTGAAGGGGCCGGCCTCGGCCGCCATCCGCAACCTGGCCAGCCGCGTGCAGGTGAGCCTGAGCCTGATGGGCAAAGCGGGGCACAGGATCGTGCCGGGGTTTATGATCGGCAACACAGCGGAGAATCTCCTGCAGGCCACACCATGACGTCCGCGGGATTCGTCTCTCGCACGACCCTGCAATGGAGGCTCACTGCCATGCGCAGGAATCGTCACACCCGTCTGCCTGCAGGATGGTGAATACCGGAACCGAACCATGAACAACCTGAATCTCAATCTCAAGCACCTGCGCTACTTCTGGGCCGTCGCAAGCCACGGCTCCATTGCGCGCGCATCCGAGGCCCTCTTCGTCACGCCGCAAACCATCAGCGGCCAGCTACGCGACCTCGAGCAGCAGATCGGCGACAAGCTCTTCCGGCGCGAAGGGCGCAACCTGGTGCTGACCGATACCGGCAGGCTGGTCTTCTCCTACGCCGACGAGATGTTCCGTCTCGGCGTGGAACTGCAGGACCTTCTCGCGGGACGCACTCCCGGCACAAGCATCACGCTCAAGGTCGGCGTCGCCATGATTGTGCCAAAACTGCTGGCTTACCGGGTGCTCGAACCCATCCTGCAGATGCAGGAATCCGTGAGGCTCATCTGCAGCGAGGCGCCGCTCGTCGACCTGCTCGCGGACCTCTCGGTACACAAGCTGGATGTCGTGCTCGCTGACAGCCCGGCCAACCCGGCGCTCAACATTCGCGCCTACAACCACATGCTCGGCGAGTCGGGCATCACCTTTTTCTCGGTACCCGGACAGGCCGAGACACTGCGACAAAACTTTCCGGAATCGCTCGACGGCGCCGACATGCTCATACCTGGCAGCGGCAGCAGCCTGCGGCGCGATCTCGATCTCTGGTTCCAGCGCAACAGGATCAGCCCGCGCATCATCGCAGAATTCGACGACAGGGCCTTGATGAAAGCCTTCGGGGAACGCGGCGCGGGCGTCTTCACCTCGCCGACCGCCGTCGAGAACGACGTTCTGCAGAAATACGGCGTCGAGGTGATTGGCCGCGCTGAAGAACTGACGGAACGTTACTACCTCATTTCCGCGGAGCGCCGCATCAAGCATCCGGCCGTCTCGGCTATCACCGAGGTCGCGCGCAACACGCTGTTCCAGCAGCACTGAGTCTGTCACTGCGGGTTCTCAGTCGCGCCTGCCGGACTTGCGGCTCTGGAGATAACTCACGCGTGCGATCATCAGCACGATCAGGATCAGGATTCCGTATGGCCAGGGGATTCTCCCGGTCATGAAGGCCACGAGCACGACAGCCAGCAGCAGCGCGAGAATCAGCAGCGGCTTGTCGATCTTCATGCCGGCCGGCTCAGCCGCCCACGATGACGGGCTCGAGCTTCCAGATCTCCTCGTTGTACTGCTGCATGGTGCGGTCGGTGGAGAAGAAGCCGCTGCAGGCCGTGTTGAGAATGCTCATACGCGTCCAGGCATGCTTGTAGTGCCAGGCTTCGTTGACACGCTGCTGGGCATCGACGTAGCTCCGGAAATCGGCAAGCGTCATCCAGGGATCCGAGGGGCTTTTCAGTGCATTGACGATGTTGTTGAAGATGCCGGGCTCGCGGGCGTTGAAATAGCCTGACTCCAGCAGGTGCATGACGGCCCGCAGGTCCGCGTCATCGTTGATGTACTGCTGCGGGTCGTAATGATGCCTGAGCTCGTTGACCTCTTCCGCGCGCAGCCCGAAGAGGAAGAAGTTCTCCTCGCCGACGGCATCCATGATCTCGATATTGGCCCCGTCGTAGGTGCCGATCGTCAGCGCGCCGTTCATCATGAATTTCATGTTGCCCGTGCCAGAGGCCTCCTTGCCGGCCGTCGAGATCTGCTCGGAAAGATCGGCTCCCGGCGCGATGACCTCCATGCTCGAGACCCGGTAATTCGGGAAGAAGACGAGCTTGAGCCTGTCCCCCACATCCGGATCCGTGTTGATCATGTGCGCGACATTGTTGATCAGCTTGATGATATCCTTGGCCATGGCGTAGCCGGGCGCAGCCTTGCCGCCGATCAATATGCAGCGGTTGACCCAGTTGTCCGTGTCGCCGCGCTTGATGCGGTTGTAGAGATGAATCACGTGCAGGACGTTCAGCATCTGGCGCTTGTATTCGTGGATACGCTTGACCTGGATGTCGAACAGGGAGTCGACCGAAAAATCGATGCCGCACTCCTTTTTGACCAGCGCCGCGAGCCGCTTCTTGTTCTCGCGCTTGACCTCGCGCCAGGCCTCGTGGAACTCGACGTGTTCCTCCTCGTCGGCATACTCCTTGAGCGCCTCGATCCTGCCGAGGTCATGGATCCACTCCTCGCCGAGCTTGCTGCTGATGAGCCCCGTCATCAGGGGGTTGGCATGCGCGATCCAGCGGCGTGGCGTGACGCCGTTGGTCTTGTTGTTGAACTTCTCCGGCCAGAATTCGTAGAAATCATGAAACAGGCCGTCGACGAGCAGCTGCGAATGCAGCGCCGCGACGCCGTTGACGGAGAAGCTGCCGACGATGGCGAGATAGGCCATGCGCACGTAACGTTCGCCGTCATCCTCGATGATCGACATGCGGCGCAGGCGGTCCGTGTCGCCAGGCCACTTCATGGCGACCTGCTCGAGGAAACGCGCGTTGATCTCGAAAATGATCTCGAGCAGGCGCGGCAGCAACTGCTCGAACATGGCGACCGGCCACTTCTCTAGCGCTTCGGGCAGCAATGTGTGGTTGGTATAGGCCATGCATTGCGTCGTAATCTTCCACGCCTCGTCCCACTTGAGACGCTTCTCGTCGATCAGAATGCGCATGAGTTCCGCCACCGCGATGGTCGGGTGCGTATCGTTCATCTGGAAAACGTTGTCGCGCGCGAACCGCTCGTAATGCGGACCACCCTCGGCGTACTCCCAGATGCGGATAGCGTCCTGCAAACTCGCCGAGGCCAGGAAGTATTGCTGGCGCAGGCGCAGCACCTTGCCGCTTTCGCTCGCGTCGTTCGGGTAGAGCACCATGGAGATATGCTCGGCGTCATTCTTCGCTGCGACGGCCTCGGTGTAGGAGCCGGCGTTGAATTCGTCGAGGTTGAATTCGTCCGTCGTCGTCGCCTTCCAGAGCCTCAGCGTATTGACCGTGTTGTTCCGGTAGCCCGAGACGGGAATGTCATAGGGTATGGCGAGCACATCGCAGGTATCGACCCAGCGCACGCGATTCTTGCCCTTCTCGTCCTTGTAGAGTTCGGTATGCCCGCCGAAATGGATCCGCTGCGTGTACTCCGGCCGCTCGAGTTCCCACGGGTTGCCGTCGCGCAGCCAGTGATCCGGCTCCTCGACCTGCCTGCCGTTGCGAATATCCTGGCGGAACATGCCGTACTCGTAACGGATGCCGTAGCCGATGACCGGCAACTGCAGGGTCGCGCAGCTGTCGATGAAACAGGCCGCGAGGCGCCCGAGACCGCCGTTGCCGAGACCCGCGTCGGGTTCGTGTTCGTAGATTTCATCATAGTCGAGCAGCATGTCATGCAATGCGCGCTCGACCTCGGTCTCGAGCTCCATGTTGAGCACATGGTTGCCGAGCGAACGGCCGATCAGGAACTCCAGCGACATATAGTAGGCACGCCGCACGCCCGGCTCCTTGTACTCGATCCAGGTATCGCGCCAGTCGGTAATCAGGCGATCGCGCAGCGTGTAGGCCAGCGCCGCGTACATGTAATTCGGCGAGCAGCCGAGAAAACGCCCGAGATGCCGGTTGAGGTAATGCAGGAAATCCCCCTGCAGCGCCTCCGGATCGGACATCAGCTGCTCGAGCGGCAACAGGCAGAGTTTTGAAGCTTGCGGTTCGTTCATGGCGGTATCCAGTAGGGTTTATCCGGCGCTAACCGTTTTCATACAGCAAGATATATTCCATCGCGCTCTTTTCCCAGCCGAAATCCTGTTCCATGGCAGTGCGTTGCAGCTGGTTCCAGATGCGCGGCATGGCATGCAGTTCGAGCGCCCGGTCGATCGCCTCGATGAGGCCCTGCGTCGTCGGCGCCGGCATCACGAAGCCTGTCGCGCTGCCATTGGCGATGTTTTCGTCGCTGGCATCGACCACGGTATCCGCCAGTCCGCCGGTGCTGTTGACGACCGGCAGCGTGCCGTAGAGCAGGCTGTACATCTGGTTCAGGCCGCAAGGCTCGAAGCGCGACGGCATCAGGAAGAGGTCGGCGCCAGCCTCGATCTGGTGCGCCACCTCCTCCGAATAGCCGATATGCGTGAAGACGCGTTGCGGAAACTGGCGCGAGAGATCCACGAGCTGGTTCTCGAAATAGTGATGCCCCGAGCCCAGAAAGACGAAGTTCGCATTGCTGCGCGTCAGCAGTTCGGGGACCGCCTCGATCACGAGATCGATGCCCTTCTGCTCCACGAGGCGGCTGACACTGCCCAGCAGTGGTGCGGCAAGCAGCCGGTCGTTGACCGTGGCACAAAAATGGCCCAGCAGTGCCGCCTTGTTGTTGCGCTTGCCGGGATTGCGGCGTTTTGCCGAGTAGTGCGCCGGCAGGTAGCGGTCACTCGAGGGGTTCCAGACCTCCCTGTCGACACCGTTGAGGATGCCGCTGAGCTTGTGGCTGTTGGCCTGCAGGATGCCTTCCATGCCGTAACCGAAGGCCGGGGTGCAGATCTCTTCGGCATAGGTCGGGCTGACGGTGGTGATGGCGTCGGAAAAGACGAGTCCCGCCTTGAGCATCGAGAAGCCGCCATAGAACTCGACACCCTCGCCGGACCACCAGTGGCCCGGCAGCTTCAGCCTCATGAACTCGTCATGCGAGAAGTGCCCGCCGTAGGCCAGGTTGTGGATCGTGAACACCGTGCGCGGCGGGTGCGACTCCTGCGCAAGGAAGGCCGGGAGCAGCCCCGTCTGCCAGTCATGACTGTGCACGACGTCGGCGCGCCAGCCGCTCTCGAGCACGTCCATCGCGAGCATGGCGGCGGCGCGCGAGAAGACCGCAAAACGCTCGGCGTTGTCGGGCCAGTCATAGCCGTCCGGATGCAGGTAGGGGTTGCCGGGACGGTCGTAGAGCGCCGCGCAGTCGATGATCCAGAGGCGCAGCTTGAAACCCGGGTGGCTTGCCGACACCACGCGCACGTCGTGTGTGCGGTCGGCGCCCTGGACCGTCAGCCAGCCGATGATCTCGATATCGCTGACCTGCGAGAGGATATCGCGGTAGCCGGGCAGCAGCACCCGCACATCGAGACCGAGTTCGCTGAGCGTATGCGGCAAGCTGTAGACGACATCGCCGAGTCCGCCGGTCTTGAGCAGCGGGTAGGCCTCGCTCGCCGTGAAAAGCACCTTCATCAGTTCGCTTTCAGAAACAGCGCGGCGAGCGGCGGCAAATTGATCTCGATGGAGTGCTCGAAGCCCATCCAGGGCGTCTCTTGCACCGGAATGTTGCCGCCGTTGCCGTTGTTGGTTCCGCCGTAGAAACCGGAATCCGAATTCAGGAGCTCGCGGTAGCTGCCGCCCCGGGGCACGCCGAGCCGGTAATGGTGACGCGGAACAGGTGTGAAATTGAGAATGCAGAGCACGGCCTCGCCGTCGTCGCCGGAACGGATGAAGCTCAGCACCGACTGCTCGGTGTCATGACAATCGATCCAGCGAAATCCGCTCGACTCGAAATCGTGGCGATGCAGCGAGGGCTCGTCGCGGTAGAGCCGGTTGAGATCGATGACGAGGCGGCGGATGCCGGCATGCGCCTCGACCTGCAGCAGCGGCCAGTCGACCTGCTGCGCCTGGTTCCACTCGTGCCACTGGCCGAGTTCGCTGCCCATGAAAAGCAGCTTCTTGCCGGGGTGGGCGTACTGCCAGCAGTAGAAGAGCCGCAGGTTCGCCATCTTCTGCCAGTAGTCGCCCGGCATCTTGCTGAGCATGCTGCGCTTGAGATGCACGACCTCGTCGTGCGACAGCGGCAGCACGAAATTCTCGGTCCAGGCGTAGAGCTGGCTGAAGGTCAGCAGGTTGTGGTGATACTTGCGATGCACCGGGTCGTTCTCGATATAGGCCAGGCTGTCATTCATCCAGCCCATGTTCCACTTCATCGTGAAACCGAGCCCCCCGAGTTCGATCGGCCGCGATACCATCGGCCAGGCCGTCGACTCCTCGGCGATGGTCAGGACGCCGGGGAAGCGGCTGTGCACGACCTGGTTGAGCTCGCGCAGAAAGACGATGGCATCGAGGTTCTCGCGTCCGCCGAACTGGTTCGGCAGCCACTCGCCCTCGTTGCGCGAGTAGTCGAGGTAGAGCATGGAGGCGACGGCGTCGACGCGCAGGCCGTCGATGTGGAACTCCTCGATCCAGTAGAGCGCGTTGGCGACCAGGAAGTTGCGCACCTCGTTGCGGCCGTAATCGAAGATCAGCGTGCCCCAGTCCTGGTGCTCGCCGCGGCGCGGGTCGGCATGTTCGTACAAGGGCTCGCCGATAAAGCGGGCCAGCGCGAAATCGTCGCGCGGAAAATGTGCCGGCACCCAGTCAAGCATGACGCCGATGCCGTGACGGTGACACTGGTCGACGAAGTAGCGGAAGTCGTCGGGCGACCCGTAGCGCGCGGTCGGCGCATAGTAGCCGCTGACCTGGTAGCCCCAGGACTCGTCGAGCGGGTGCTCGGCGACCGGCATGAGTTCCAGGTGGGTGTAGTTCATCTCCAGCAGATAGGGCACGAGTCGGTCCGCCAGCGTGCGCCAGTCGAGGAAGCCGCCGTCCTCGTCGCGTTGCCACGAGCCGGCATGCAGCTCATAGATGCTGACGGGCTCGTGTTGCCAGTCGAAGGTGCGTCGCGCCTCGAGCCACTCGCCGTCCTGCCAGTCGTAGTCGCTGGTCGCGGGAACGCGCGAGACGGTTTCCGGACGCATGCCCATCTGGCGCGCATAGGGATCGGTCTTGACCGCGAGCTGCCCCTCCCTGCCGAGGATCTCGAACTTGTAGGCCTCGCCGACGCCGAGACCGGGCACGAACAGCTCCCAGATGCCGGATGAACCTCGGCAGCGCATCTGGTGGCGCCGGCCGTCCCAGGCGTTGAAATCGCCGACCAGGCTCACGCGCCGCACGGCAGGCGCCCAGACCGCGAAGAGCACGCCATCGATCCCGTCGATGGTGCGCGCGTTGGCGCCGAGGATGTTCCAGACCTGCTGGTGCCGCCCCTCGTTGAACAGATGCATGTCGAGATCGCCGATCTGCGGCGCGAAGGTGTAGGGCGAGACGATGGTCATGGCGACATCGGGCTTGCCTTTCTCGACATAGCGCAACTCGTAGTGCTGCGGAATGCTGTTGTCGCTGTCGATGTACTCGAATATGTCCGTTCCCTCGACGCGCTGCATCTCGCCGCCGCCGATGACGCTGGCGGTCTCGGCAGAGGGCAGCAGGCTGCGGATGATCCAGCCACCGCCCGGCTGCGGATGCCTGCCCAGTAGTTCGAAAGGATCGTGATGGACTCCCTTTTGCAGGCGTTGCAGGCTTTCACTCATACTTCTTGACTCCGATGCGCCCGGCCTCGGCGAGGCGCTGCTTGAGAGAGACGCTGAAGTCCGCGGGAAGTTGCTCCCAGCGGAATTTCCAGCGCCAGTTGGCCTCGACGGTCCCGGGCCTGTTCATGCGGCTGTCGCCGTCGAGATGCAGCATGTCCTGCATCGGGACGATCGCGAGGCAGCCACGCGACTCCAGGGCGGTATCGATCATGGTATCGACGATATCCTCCTCTTCCGTCATGCCGAGCGTCTCGCAGACGTGCTGGCGGACATCCGGCTCGAGAGAGAGGTACCAGCCGAGGGTGGTATCGTTGTCGTGCGTTCCCGTGTAGACGACCGTGTCTGCATGGATGTTTTTCGGCTTGTGCGGGTTGTCCTCGAACTCGTCGAAGCCGAACTGCAGCACGGCCATGCCCGGCAGGCCGAACTTCTTGCGCAGGGCGACGACCTCGGGCGTGATGACGCCGAGATCCTCCGCGACGAGCGGCAGTTCTCCGATACGCCGCTCCAGTGTCGTGAGCAGTTCATCCCCCGGGGTCTTCTGCCAGAAACCGTCGACGGCGGTCGACGAACTCGCGGGAATCATCCAGACGGCCTCGAGGCCGCGAAAATGATCGATGCGCACGATGTCGAAGCAGTCGAAATGATGCTCGAAACGCCGCATCCACCAGCCATATCCGTCCAGCTCCATCTGCTCCCAGTCGAAATGGGGATTGCCCCAGCGCTGCCCGGTCTCGGAGAAATAGTCGGGCGGCACGCCGGCCACGAACTCGGCCTTGTGCTCGCCGTTGAGGAGAAACTGGTCCGGGTTGGCCCAGATATCCGCGCTGTCGTAGGCGACGAAGATCGGCATGTCGCCGAACAGCAGGATGCCGCGTTCCTGCGCATAGGCGCGAATCTCATGCCAGCGCCTGTGATAGAGATACTGCTGCCGGCAGACCTCCTCGATGGCGTCCCTGCTCTGCTCGACGAAGGCAGCGATGGCATCGAGGTTTCGCAGGCGCAAGGCTTGCGGCCATTCGTACCAGGGAGCGCAGCCCTGCTGTTCCTTGATGACCATGAAGTGCGCGAAATCCACGAGCCAGTGCTGCTGCGAACGCGTCCAGGCGTCGTAGTCCGCCGGATCGATGGTTGCCGGGTCCGTCTCGTCGAACAGCGCGGGATTCAGCGCAAAGGCCGACAGGCACTGGTAGGGCGAGAGATCTTTCTGCGGTACGCCGAGCGGCAGCACCTGCCAGACACCGAGTCCCGCGTCTGCAAGCAGATCGAGCCAGCGCTCCGCATCGCCATCGAGCCGGCCCGAGGGCAACGATGTTGGATGCAGCAGGACGCCGGCGCGGCGTTCGTGAAGAAAGGCGGCTGACATCTGTTTACTGGTTGCGGCGCATGGTGCCGGCGTTCTCGGCGCCCTTGTCGCCTCCCGCCGAAATCGGGATATCGAGTGCCGGCGGCTCAGGCAGATGCAGGAGCTTGTAGAGGGACTTGAGCTGGCGACGGAAGAGCTGTTCGAAATCGCTGACGCTCTCCGAAGAGTTGTAGTCGCCGAACCACCAGAACCAGTCCGAACCTTCGCACACGGCGAGCTGCTGGGTGGCGTGGCGCGTCTCTTCCGCGCTCAGTATGTTGCGCGAGATGACCTGGTCGTAGGCCTGCTTGGCCTCGACGAGCAGTTCCCAGGCGCGGTTCTTGTCCTGCTGGCCGATCCAGGTCGAGAAGGAGCCGTAGACCCAGCTTCCCGGACACAACTTCTTCATCTCGCGTGTCTGGATCTCGCTGCTGACGACGTCGTTGAAAGTCATGACCTCGATCTTCTCGTCTGCTGCAAGCGCCTTGTAGAGGCCATCAAGGAAGTTGGCGCCATTGTCCGGGTAATACTCCCAGGCGTTCTCGCCATCGAGGATCACGCTGACGACGTGCCTGTCGGAATCCTCTTCGAGAAACTTGGCGATGTTGTGCAGATGCGTCAGGAAATCGGCAATGGCGTCGTCCGCATGCCAGTTGCTGTATTCGAAACCGATGAGATCGGAAAGACCGTCGTCACGAAAGAAGAGCTCGACGCTGTTGTTGCCATGCGTGTAGGGCGAGAAAAGGCCGCGCCGCGAGTGTACCTCGTCTTCGGTGCAGCCCGACTTCTGGCAGCTGTTGCGCCAGACGCCCTCGCCGGTCGCGGTCCAGGCGATGTCGAACTCGTCAAGCAGGTCGAGGGCATCGTCACTGACGCCGCCCTCCGAGAGCCATACACCCGCGGGGCGCACGCCAAGGTAGCGCTCCATGATTTCGAGCCCCTCGCGCATGTGCCAGCGGTTACGTTCGAGTCCGCCGGGATATTGCGCGACTACCGGTGCCGGCGCGTCCGGCAGGGCGCAACGCATATTTCTGAAGTCGTGCAGCAGGGGTACGATCGGATGGCCATAGGGCGTCATGGAGATCTCGATCTGGCCCGATTCGGCCAGCGCCCTGTAACGCGGCATCAGTCCGGCCAGGGTGTCGTGCATGAGGTTCGCGAGCAGGCGCATGTCCTCCTGCGTGTAGTGGCGTCCTTTCTCCATCATGCAGCGGACCACCTCGTCTTCCCTGAGCGACTGGCCGAACCAGGCCAGGTGATACCAGACCAGCAGATCGATGAAGTACTGCTCGTCGAGGTAGGTCAGCATCTGCTTCGGCGAATGTTTTTCGTTGTAGTAGAGGTTCAGGTGATCGAACCAGTGAACCAGGTTGCGGAACTCCGGGTAGGGATCGATGAGTCGCGGGTGATGGCAGCGCTGGCAGGCGCGCACGATCTCGAGGCGCGGCGCGGCATCCGCCGGAATCGGCGTGGCGCCGATGACATGATTCAGCAATGGATCGAAGGTCGGCTGGCCCGATTCGCGCCAGAGTTCGAGCTGCTTGACGTAGTCGTCGATCTGCTCGAGGAGTACGGGCGCGAAATTGACGACGCCGCGCATCTCCGGGTTGTTCTCGAAATGCGCGGCCATGTCGGTGTAGTCCTTGAGGCCGTGCAGGTAGACCCACGGAAGGCGGTACTCGCCATCGATACCATCCCGGTAATGGGGTTGGTGCATGTGCCAGCAAAGAACGAGGTTCAGCTTTCCGGCATCCACTTGAGATCTTCTCCTTCGAGCGAGTAGAGATCCTGGCCGAGCATGTTCGGGGTGACCAGGACGATGCCGCTGGGCGTGACATGGAAGCGCTTGGCATCCTCCTCGAGATTTTCGCCGATGACGGTGCCGTCGGGAATGACACAGCTCTTGTCGATGATCGCGCGCTTGATGACACAGTTCTTGCCGACCTGCACTTTCGGCAGGATCACGCTGTCCTTGATGAGGCTGCCCTCCTCGACCCGCGCCAGGAAGAAGAGGATGGAGCGTTTCACGCGCGCCCCCGAGAGAATGCAGCCGGCGGAAATCAGCGAGTCGATCGCCTCGCCGCGTCGCCCCTCGTCGTCGAAGATGAACTTCGCCGGCGGATGCTGGGTCTGGTAGGTCCAGATCGGCCAGTCGCGCGCATAGAGATTCAGTTCGGGCTCGACCTCGCACAACTCCATGTTGGCCTGCCAGTAGGATTCCACGGTGCCGACATCGCGCCAGTAGGCATGCTCACCGTTCTCCTTGCGGAACGGATAGGCGATGGCCACCGAATCGGCGATCTTCGACGGTATGATGTCCCTGCCGAAATCGTGCGACGAGCGCTCCAGCTCGGCGTCCTCGACCAGGGTGTTGTAGAGAAAACGCGTCGAGAAGACATAGATGCCCATCGATGCCAGCGCCATCTCGGGGTTGCCAGGGACGGTCTCGGGATCTTCCGGCTTCTCCGTGAACTTGGTGATGCGCAGGTTCTCGTCGACCGACATGACACCGAAGCCGGTCGCCTCGGATTTCGGCACCTCGATACAGCCGACAGTGAAATCGGCGCCGGATTGCGCATGGTTAACGATCATCTCGGAGTAGTCCATGGTGTAGATGTGGTCGCCACCGAGCACCATGACGTAATCCGGGCTGTGAATCTTCATGATGTCGAGGTTCTGGAAGAGCGCATCCGCGGTGCCCTGGTACCACTGCTTTTTCTCGGTACGCTGCTGCGCCGGCAGGATTTCCACGAACTCGCCGATCTCCGGCCGCATGAACGACCAGGCGCGCTGCAGATGCCGGATCAGCGAGTGCGACTTGTACTGCGTCAGCACGCCGATGCGGCGCAGTCCCGAGTTGACGCAGTTCGACAGCGCGAAATCGATGATGCGGTACTTGCCGCCGAATGGCACGGCCGGCTTGGCCCGCCAGCGCGTCAGGTCCTTGAGCCGGGAGCCCTCCCCGCCAGCGAGGACCAGCACAAGCGTCTTGCGCGTGAGCTCGGTGACGATCTTCGGCTCGACGTAGTACTTGTGCATCTTCAGCTGTTCTTTGGTATCGATAACCATGCTCGTTTCCTCAGTAAAACATCTCTTTCACGGCGACAGCGGCCCCCTTGAGCGCCAGCTGTTCGTCCGTTACCAGGAAAATCGGCGTCTCCCTGACGAGTTCCCGCATCGCTGCCCTGTCAGTGACCTGCTCGATGAAACGCTCCTGCTCGAACCAAGGCCGCAGGCGCATCGCCATGCCGCCGAAGAGGTAGAGCCCTCCGGTCGGCCGGTACATCAGTGCCACGTTGCCGATCCAGGCGCCGTAGATATCCCAGAAGAGACGGATCGCGTGGCGCGCGGTGATGTCCTTGCGCTCGGCGCCGGCGGTGACCGTCTCGGGCGTCTTCAGCACCGGGTGATCCTGGTCGCGCAGGAAGGCATCCATCAGCACCAGCCCGTGGCCGGACAGCAGATTTTCCCAGGTGACCCGCTCCATGCGCAGGGTCTCGTGCAGGTATTGCCGCAACCGCAGCTGCTGTTCCGTGGCGGGTGCGTAGTCGGAATGGCCTGCCTCGGTGGGATGCACGGCGTGCTCCGTCAGATGTGCGCATTTGCCCATGAGCGCGAGCCCGAGACCGGTGCCGGCGCCGGTGATCACCGACAGGCCCTCCTTGTCCACTTCGGCCGGATTCAGTGAGACGACGTCGTCCGGTCCGAGAAGGCTAATGCCATGGGCCGCGGCCTGAAAGTCATTTATCAGCAGCACCTGATCAAGATCAAGTTGGCGTCGCAGGCGCGCGGCGTCGATTTTCCATGGAAGATTGGTCAGTTCGGAGTGTTCGTCCGTCACGGGACCCGCAACCGCCAGGCCGACGGACGCGATGCGGTAGCGGCCGGGCTCGAACTGGCCGATGTAGGCCTGCAGCAGCGGAAAGGGGTCTCCGTATTCCTCGTTGAGAAACTTCGACACCGCCTCCTGCCGCCAGCCTCCGTCGGGTTGGGGAACGAAAAGCGATACCCAGCTTTTGGTTCCGCCGATATCGGCGACAAGAACGGCGTTGTTCATGGCTCCCGGTTATGCTCCTGTCAGTGCCGCTCGCCGGTCGGCAGACCGTCCCTGCCGGTCATGCGCCGATAGCGGCTGATGAGATTGTTCGTCGAGGAGTCGTGTGCGGTAGTCGAACCCGCCTGGTCCAACTCGGAAAGAATGGTTCTGGCGAGCTGCTTGCCGAGCTCGACGCCCCACTGGTCGAAGGAGTTGAGATTCCAGATGACACCCTGTACGAAAATCTTGTGTTCGTATAATGCTATCAACATCCCGAGGTTGAAGGGATTCATTTTTCGCATCAGCAGCGAATTTGTCGGCCGGTTGCCCTCGAAAATCATGTGGGTCACGCGATGCCCGGCCTCCTCCGGATCCTGGCCGGCGTCGGCGATCGCCGCGCAGGTTTCGGCCAGCGTGCGCCCGCGCATCAGCGCCTCGGTCTGGGAGAAGAAGTTCGACATCATGATGTCATGGTGGCGCTTGAGGCTCGAATGGGTCTCGGCCGTGGCAATGAAATCGGCCGGCACGAGGCGGCTGCCCTGGTGCAGCAGCTGATAGAAGGCGTGCTGGCCATTGATGCCGGTGGCACCCCACAGGATCGGCGAGGTGGTCGTCTGGACCGGCTGGCCGTCGCGATCGACGGACTTGCCGTTCGACTCCATGTCGAGCTGCTGCAGGTAGGCCGGCAGCGAGCGCAGCTGGTGATCATAAGGCAGCACCGCGTGGCTCTCGGCGCCGAAGTAGTTGTGATACCAGACGCCCAGCAGCGCCAGGATCACCGGCATGTTCTGCTCGAACGGCGCCTCCATGAAGTGGCAATCCATGGCATGCGCGCCGTCGAGCAATTCGCAGAAGCGCTCCTTGCCGATCGCGATCATGATCGGCAGTCCGATGGCGGACCAGAGCGAAAACCGGCCCCCGACCCAGTCCCAGAAGACGAACATGTTGTCCGTGTCGATGCCGAAGGCGCTGACGGCCTGGCTGTTGGTCGAGACGGCGACGAAATGCCTGGCGATGAAGGCCTCGTCCCCGCTCTGCGACAGGAACCACTCCCGTGCCGTGCCGGCATTGGTCATGGTCTCCTGGGTCGTGAAAGTCTTGGAAGCGACGATGAAGAGCGTCGTCTCGGGATCGAGTCGCTGCAGGATCTCCTCGGCCGCGACGCCGTCGACATTGGAGAGAAAGTGCAGCCTGAGCCCGGGGAGAATAAAGGGTGCGAGCGCCTCGCACACCATCCTGGGGCCGAGGTCGGAACCGCCGATACCGATGTTGACGACATCGGTGATGCGCTTGCCCGTGAAGCCGCGCCATTCACCCGAACGAATGCTGTCGGCGAATGCCGCCATGCGCGAGATCTCCGTATTGACCTCCGGCATGACATCCTTGCCGTCGACATACACAGGGATGCCGCTACGGTTGCGCAAGGCCGTGTGCAGTACGGCGCGCTGCTCGGTATTGTTGATCTTGTCGCCGCGGAACATCATGCGCCGCCAGCGAGCCAGGCCCGCCGCCTCGGCCAGCTTGCACAGCAATGCGACGGTCTCGCCGGTGATGCGGTTCTTCGAAAAATCGAACAGCAGGTCGCCGAGCTCGAGCGAGAAGCGGTCGAATCGCTGCGGGTCCTCTTCGAACATGTCACGCATCTGCAGCGGCTCGATCTCCCGGTAATGCTGCATCAGGGTCTCGAGCGCCTGCTGCATCGCCTCGTTCACGGAACCTGACTGCTCCAGGGCGATCGCCCCCTCTTCGGGCAGTGATCTGGTACCTGGTTTGATGCCGCACCATTGCAGTGCGTTAACTGCTCTTTCCGCCATCCTAACTCCGCTCTTGCTTGCTGACAGTGACTGAAATGCAAACTCCATGCCATCCTGACGCAACGGAGTTTCAGTTCCGTGAATCACCCGGCCTGCCCGTCCCATCCCGGTGCATGCCGAAAAGCCGGACCGGATGCGGGATGCAGCCGCGCGGTGTTGCAGCCAGGCGCTGTTATCGCCATACCGGGGCAGGCTCCGGGTCATCTCCCCGAAACAGGGCGAGGCCGGGAGACGGGACGGTATCGACTGGATCATCCACGCCATGGATGAGCGCATCGCCGCCCACAAGGTGCTGCCGGAAGTCGCTGCGGCGCCCGGTGCCTGACCCATGGCATGGCGTTCGACGGTGCGCGGCTGGCTCCGCGCGCCACAACAGCATCGAGGAAACGGACGCATGACTCTTGCAGGCGCCTCTCGCACCCTTCCCGGCGCGTGACAGTGTCGAATGCCGGCTGCTCGAGGTGCAACGGCAGCGGCATGCACCAACACAATGATGAGAGATCGACCTGTCCGTCCGGATTTTTGACTAAAGATCAAAATTGTTTATTCTAATGATTAAAATTGTTTATTTATAACGCATGGCCCGGAATATAGAGCCAAGAGAACTGGCCATACCACCATCCAACCCAGAGGAGACCAGCATGACAACAAAGCGAGGAAGAACGCAAAAGGAGAGCGGCATCGTCGAGGGACGCCGTCGATTTCTGAAGACCACGGCCGCCGCAGCCGGGGGGGCCGCACTCCTGGGCGCGCCCTACATCGCGAACGCCGAAGCCGGCAAGACCACGACCTGGAAGATCCAGACTTCCTGGCCGGGCGGCATCGGCCTTGAAATCTTCAAGGAGTGGTGCAACGGCATCATCGAGAAGACTGGTGGCGAACTCGCCTTCCAGCCGTTCGGCGCCAAGGATGTCGTCGGCGAGTTCCAGCTCTTCGATGCCGTCAAGAATGGCGTGCTCGACGCCATGAACCCCTTCACCATCTACTGGGCCGGCCGCATGCCTGCCTCGGTGTTCCTGACCTCCTACCCGATGGGGCTGCGCTACCCGCACGAGTGGGATGTCTTCTATTACGGCCTGGGCGGCATCGACATCGCGCGCGAGCTCTTCGGCAAGTTCGATCTCCACTATGTCGGCCCCATTCACCACGGTCCGAACATCATTCACTCCAAGGTGCCGATCCGCTCGATCGACGACTTCCGCGGACGCAAGATGCGCCTGCCGGGCGGCATGGTCGCAGAGCTCTTCCAGGCGGCAGGCGCGAAGACGACGCTGTTGCCAGGTTCGGAGATTTTTCCGGCGCTCGAAAAAGGCACCATCGATGTTGCCGATTACGTCGGACCGGCCATCAACTACGCCCTCGGTTTCCACCAGGTGACGGATTACATCTCCATGGGCCCGCCCGGCTTCATGTCCATCTACCAGCCCGTGGATCTCATGGACCTGACGGTGTCGAAGCGTTCCTGGAACGCCCTGTCAGACCAGATGCGGCAGTTCGTCGAAATGGAGGTCCATGTCTACTCCGACCTGCACCATGCGGCGATCCAGAAGGCAGACCAGGATGCCTGGTCCAAGTTCACCGAGGCCGGCACCGAGGTCACGCGCCTCTCTCAGGACGATGTCGAGGCCTTCACCGACCTTGCGATTCCGCTGTGGTTCAAGTGGGCCAACAAGGATCCGGACGCGGCACGCGTCTTCAAGATCCAGCTCGACTACATGATGTCGGGATCCCTCGGCTACGTGACGCCCGACATGATCGAGGGCCAGACGCTCAAGACCTGAGCTACAGGCATCCAAGCCGAGACGCACGCGGGGCGGTGCAGGCCGTCCCCGCGGCGACAACCATCTTCCGGAGGAGTGACTCTCCATGCCTGAACTCGCCTTTGTCCTGCCCCACTGGCTCTACTGGTGCGGGCTGCTGTTTTTTCCGCTCACGGCCTGGTTCATCGTGCGCAGGACACGGAGTCGCCCCACCCCCCCGCAGCCCCTGTCGCTGACGGTCGGTTACTTTCTGCTCGTCGCGGGTGGCTTCATCGGCTGCCACCGCCTCTATGTCAAGAGCAGGTGGGCGCTCGCCTTCGTCCTGGTATTCGTCGGCATCCTGTTCGTGAACATCGAGATACGCGAGGCGCGCGACGGGCTCTCCTCGGCCAACAACAGGGTCTCGCTCGTCGAGTCCAGGATCAAGCGCGCCGAGAAAAACATCGAACGCGGCAGAAGGAACGCCCAGGAGAAGCTCGATGCCGCGCTCGCCTCCCTCGATGAGGCGAAAACCGAGCAGGCCGACGCGCAGGCTTTTTCAGCGCAGTGGGAGTTCCGTTCGCGCGCGCTCGCGCTCCTCATGCTGCTGTTGCTGCTGGCTGACGCGGCCCTGCTGCCCCGCCTCGTGCGACAACGCAACAGCATGGAGACGAAAGCGACGTCCGAACCCTTCGCCTGCCCGGTCCTCGAGCCCGAACACGACCCGTCGCAGGAGCCCTTCGCCTACAACCGCCTGATCGGGCGCATCAACGGCTTCACCGGCGAATTCGTTGCCTGGTGGTCGATGCTGGCCGTCTTCGTCTACTACTACGAGGTCATCGCGCGCTATGTCTTCAACTCGCCGACCAACTGGGCGCACGAATCGATGTTCCTGATGTTCGGCATGCAATACCTGCTCGCCGGCGGTTACACATTGCGCGAGGGCTCGCACGTGCGCGTGGACGTGCTCTACACGCACCTGTCGGAGCGCGCCAAGGCGATCATGGACCTGATCACCTCGGTCTTCTTCTTCATCTTCGTGATCACCCTGCTCGTGACGGGCTGGATCTTCTTCCACGACGCCTACAACATCAAGGAGGTCTCCTTCACCGAGTGGGGCATCCAGTACTACCCGGTCAAATTCGCCCTGCCCCTCGGCGCCGCGCTGATCCTGCTGCAGGGCATCGCGGTCCTGCTCAAGGACATCCACTTCGTGCTGCATCCGCCGCCGGAGCACCACGACGAAGCCGAGGAAGCGATGATTCGCGCGGGAGGCAGTCATGGGGATTGAGATCGACATCTTCTGGCTGACGATCCTGATGTTCGGATCGCTGGCCCTGCTGCTGATGGCGGGGCTGCCGCTGTCGTTCGTAACCGGCGGCCTGGCCTGTGTCTTCCTGTTCGTCTTCGGCGATGCGCATATGCTGAACATCCTGCCCTCGCGCATCTTCCCGCTCATGACCGACTACCAGTTGTCGGCGATCCCTCTTTTCATCTTCATGGCCTCGATGCTCGAACGCGCCGGCATCATCGAGGAGCTCTACGACATGGTCTACAAGCTGCTCGGCGGCCTGCGCGGCGGCCTGGCGATCTCGACGATCATCGCCTCGACGTTGCTCGCCGCCATGTGCGGCGTCATCGGCGCAACCGAGGTCACGATGGGGCTCATCGCGCTCCCGGCGATGGTGCGGCGCAACTACCACCCGACCATCGCCTGCGGATCGATCCTCGCCGGCGGCACGCTCGGCATCCTGATCCCGCCATCGATCCTCGCGATCCTGTTCGCCGTGGTCGCGCAACAGTCGGTCGGCGAACTCTTCATCGGCGCCGTCATTCCGGGCCTGATCCTGTCGACGCTCTACATCCTGTTCGTCATCGGCTACACGACGGTCAAGCCCGACGCCGGCCCGCCGCTGCCCGTCGAGGAACGCGTCGACTTCCGCGAGAAGCTGCGCCTGCTCAACAAGATGTTCGCGCCGATCATCCTGGTGATGCTCGTGCTCGGCATCATCTTCGCCGGCATCGCGACACCCGTGGAGGCCGCCGGCGTCGGCACCTTCGGCGCCATTGTCGTCGCGGCCATGCATCGCCGCCTGAGCTGGGAAAATGTGCGTTCCGCGGCGATCACGACCCTCAAGGTCACCGGCATGGTGCTCTGGATCATCTTCGGTGCAACACTCTTCGTCGGTTTCTATGTCGTCAACGGCGGCCAGGAGTTCGTCAACGAGTCCCTGAACGGCCTCGGTCTCGGTCCCTACCAGATCCTGATCGTCATGATGATCATCCTGATCATCCTCGGCATGTTTCTCGACTGGGTCGGCATCCTGCTGCTGGCGGTGCCGATCTTCGTGCCGCTGATGCAGACGATGCAGTTCGACGGCGTATTCGGCCTGCCGGGCGTCGCTCCCGAGGACGTGGCACTCTGGTTCGGCGTCGTCTACATGGTCAACATGCAGATGTCGTTCCTGAGCCCGCCATTCGGCTACGCGCTCTTCTACCTCAAGAGCGTCGCCCCGCCGGGCATCACCATGGCGCAGATCTACAGATCCTCGCTGCCGTTCCTCTTCCTGCAGGCGACGGGCCTGGCATTGTGCATTGTGTTCCCGGATCTGGTACTTTGGCTGCCCAAACTGGTTTATGGCTGAAACAGCGTGGAATGACCGAATTCGAGCAGGTCGTGAACGACCGCCAGATCGAGACCGTCGCCGGACTGGCCGCGGAAATCTGGCGCCAGCACTACCCGGCGATCATCAGCAGGCAGCAAATCGACTATATGGTCGAGCGCTTCCAGAGCCGGGACGCCATCAGGCAACAGATCACCGACGGCTACCACTATGCCCTGATCCGTCAGGACGGCGAGGTGACGGGCTACCTCGCGGTCCGCTGCGACAGGGACAGCGGTGAACTCTTCCTCAGCAAGATCTACCTGCGCGAGCAGAACCGTGGACAAGGCGCCGGGTATGCCGCGATCCGGTACATCAGGGATCGCGCGCGCGCGACAGGCTGCCGCTCCATCTGGCTGACGGTCAACCGCATGAACAGGGTCGCCATCGACGCCTACGAGCGCTGGGGCTTCAGCACCACGGGCGAGGTCGTCACGGATATCGGCAAGGGTTTCCTCATGGACGACTACCGCATGGAGATGCGGCTCGAAACGTCATGACGAGGCCGGGTAACGGCCCGTCGCTGCAATCGATAACGACAGAGGTACCCCCAATGCAGATGCGCTTGCTGCCGCTGATTTTCCTGCTGCCGCTGCTGCTCTTCTTCCAGCTCCTGTTTTCCGCGGCGTCTGCCGCGACAGTCGAGGCCCCGGAGAGCGGTTTTACGCTCCTGGTGCCCGATGACTGGAAGTCGGCCCGCGAGGGCGATCCCGGCTCCTACTCCTACACCTTCATGACGCCTGACGAACAACTCGCTGTGGGCGTCAGCGCCATCAGGATCCAGCAGACCATCCCGCTCGAGGACATCATTCCGGTTTTCGAGAAAAACGCCTTTGCCGGCGCGGAGACCATCGGCGACGAATACGGCAACGTCAACGGCATCACGGGGCGTCTGAAGTCCTACAACTGGGTGCACGACGGCCAGCAGCTCGGCGTGTCTGCCTTTTACGCCATCGCACAGGGCTATTTCTACACCGTCTGGACACTCGCCGAGCGCGAGCAGTACGCGGCGCTGGCCGACCTCGCCGACAGCGTCAGCGAGAGTTTCAGGCTGGTGCCGGTCAGGGAGGCGTCACCCGCGGCCGCCGTCAGGCTGGAGCGCTTCGAGACGGGCACCTCCCTGGCCGGCGATAACCGCATTGCCGAGCCGCTGACAAGCTTCGCACCGGACACGCCGGAGATTCATGCGGCTTTCAGGACAGAAGGATCGCTGCGCGGCATCCCGCTCGTCCTGGAATTCACCTACACGACGGACAAGCTGAAGGTCTTCACCAACGAGCTCCTGCCCGGGGACTGGCAGGAATACACCGCGACCGAGGGACACATGACTTACAGCAAACCCGACAGCGGCTGGCCCCCGGGGGATTACAGGGTCGACATCCTGCACGACGGCAAGCTGCTCGGCAGCGCCGGCTTCGGTGTGGAAGAGCGGCCGCCAGGGCCCTGAAAAAGCAAAACCCCTGCCGTCCGACAGGGGTTTTTTCTATGGGGTGGATGATGGGACTTGAACCCACGACTACCGGAATCACAATCCGGGGCTCTACCAACTGAGCTACACCCACCATTGGTGACTGGTTGACACTGGCGCGCCCGGCAGGACTCGAACCTGCAACCCTCGGCTTAGAAGGCCGATGCTCTATCCGGTTGAGCTACGGGCGCATATTCTGCGACGACCTGCTGGCGGCCACTCGTCCCCTGCGGGGACGGGAAAACGTCTGGTCGGGGTAGAGAGATTCGAACTCCCGACATCCTGCTCCCAAAGCAGGCGCGCTACCAGACTGCGCTATACCCCGCAAGGGCGCAAATCATACGTTGTGGCGGCGCATGCGTCAACTCGAACAGCGCCGGCTCGCCATCCGACTGCGCTGCAGCGAAGGCGCTTGGATGCCGCCCCGCCTTGACTTGCCGGGGCACGGGCATTCTAATGCGTCGCCACTGGAGTCCTCCGCAAGAAAACATGAGCAACCGCCAGGAGATCGAGCCCCTCATCCGCCCGCAGCCCCGGCCGCGACACCATGCAGGCCGCGGGCCGTCGAAAAGCATGCATCAAGCCCGGCCCGGTTGAGCACCATGGCATCGGCATCCGATCCCGTCGGGGTCTTCGATTCCGGTATTGGCGGCCTCTCCGTGCTGCAGGAGATCCGCCGGCTGCTTCCGGCCGAGGACCTCTGCTACGTCGCCGACGCGGCCTACATGCCCTACGGCGAGAAGCCGAAAGCGCTGGTGCGCGAGCGTGCGCTGAAGATCGCGCGTTTTCTCGTCGACGAACAGCACTGCAAGGCGATCGTCGTCGCCTGCAACACGGCGACCGGGATCGCCGTCGACCTGCTGAGAAAGCAGCTCGACGTCCCCGTCATTGCCATCGAGCCGGCCATCAAGCCCGCGTCAGAACTCACGAAAACCGGCGTCGTCGGCGTCATGGCGACACCCGGCACGCTCTCGGGCGAGAAATTCGGCGAGCTGCACAGCCGCTTCTCGCGCGATACGAAGATCATCTCCCAGCCCTGCCCGGGCCTCGCGAAAGCGATCGAGAGCGGCAAGCTGAACTCCATCCGCCTGCGGAAACTGCTGACGCGCTTCATCAAGCCGCTCGTCGACCAGAACGCGGATGTCATCGTGCTCGGCTGTACGCACTACCCCTTCGTCAGACCATTGATCCGGGAACTGGCCGGGCAGGACGTCAGGATCATCGACTCCGGAGAGGCGGTGGCAAGACAGCTTCAGCGGAAACTCGCTGCCTCCGGCCTGGAGAATGGATCCGGGCAAGAAGGACACGAACGCTTCTGGTGCAGCAGCGAACCGGGTGCCTGCAGGGGGAGTATCGCGCCGTTCTGGACGAGGGATGTTTGCACCATGGCATTACCCGCCTGAGACTGGAATCCGCTCCAGTTTAACGGGAATGTCGTCGAGACAGGCTCGACCTGCTCGCTCTTCTCTGTAGAATAGAGACCGATGATGCACACTCACGACAATCGACACAGGAAGTACATCAGGATGTCCAACTGCAACAAGATCGGTCTCTTACTCGGCGGCTTCTTCCTCCTGCTGGCGCTGGCAGTATACGCATTGCAGTAAACACACGTCAGAGGCCGATTCCTGCCACTGCGTGAAACCGGGCCAGTCTTCAGGAGTGCTGCAGGATCACGGATACCCGCCTGCGCGATGCCTCTCTCACTTGCCGGCAATCTCCTCGAGATGCGCCATAACAGCCTTTATTCCCGTGACGCCGAGCTTGCGATAGCCCTCCAGCAGAGGCATTTCGTCCTGCGCCGGCGCCGCGTAGCTGCCGCGCGTTTCGCCGACGCCATCGCCGGACTTCAGAGCATCGCCGACCGGCGCGAGGATCTCAGGCGCAAGGCTCATCGGGTCCTCCCTGAGAATCACGGCCAGGCGCAGAACGGCCTCGATGTTGAGCGCCTTGCGGCCGTGGAGATAGTGATTGAACATCCCCTGGCTCCACCCGGCACGCTCGGCGGCGCGCTCCTGCCTCAGGCCGAGTTGCTCCTTCTTGCGTAGCCAGACGTTGAGAATGCGTCCGGCTGCCCACTGCTGTTGCGGTGTGAGTGCTGTGCTGGCAAACATGACACAGGAGTCCATTCCCCCGGACAAGATAGCGGAATGGGACTTTTCAGGAGCCACTGGACGAAGCTCTCGGGGGACGAGAAGCGGATGAATCCGCAGCGCCGCTCGTGCTCCTGCACTGCGCGCCCGGGGACAGGCTTCCTGGCTGGCAGAAGGGTATGACAGACTCGGGCTCGAACGTGCGCTGCCCGTCGGCGAAGAGGAGTTCCTCTACGACGCCCGCGCCGCAGCGGGACGTGCACACCGGCTGCTGCCGAACGGCAGGCGCACCTGGTCAAGGAGTGCAATCACGCCATGATTCCGGACAGGACGCATGTCGTCCTGGAATCGCTATTGGCATTTCTCGCGCAAAACGGCCTGCGGCCTCGCTGACAGCCTCTGTTCAATATGAACCGCCACGGGCTTGGGATATAATGCTCGACTGATTTTTCGCGATAAAAATGCCCCATCCATGGACAAGACCTACAACCCGCACAATATCGAGCAGCGCTGGTACGAAACCTGGGAAAAGAGCGGCTGGTTCGCGCCTTCCGGCGAGAGTGAGGAAAGCTACTGCATCATGATCCCGCCGCCGAACGTCACCGGCAGCCTGCACATGGGGCATGGCTTCAACAACACCATCATGGACACCCTGGTGCGCTTCAACCGGATGCGCGGCCGGCCGACGCTGTGGCAGCCGGGAACCGACCACGCCGGCATCGCGACCCAGATGGTTGTCGAGCGCCAGCTCGAGGCCGAGGGCAAGACGCGCCATGATCTCGGCCGCGAGGCCTTCATCAAGCGCATCTGGGAGTGGAAAGCGGAGTCCGGCGGCAACATCACGCGCCAGCTGCGCCGCCTGGGCTCCTCGCTGGACTGGGAACACGAACGCTTCACCATGGACGAGGGCCTCTCGGAAGCCGTCAAGGAAGTCTTTGTCCGCCTCTACGAGGAGGGCCTGATCTACCGTGGAAAGCGTCTCGTCAACTGGGATACCAAACTGCACACGGCCGTCTCCGACCTCGAAGTCATCTCGGAGGAGGAGCAGGGGCACATGTGGCACATGCGCTATCCGCTCACCAACGGGACGGGCAACCTGGTCGTCTCGACCACGCGCCCCGAAACCATGCTCGGCGACTGCGCGGTGGCCGTGAACCCCGACGACGAGCGCTACAAGCACCTCATCGGGGAACTCGTCGAGTTGCCGCTGACGGGTCGCAAGATTCCGATCATCGCCGACGAGCATGCCGATCCCGAGTTCGGCACCGGCTGCGTGAAAATCACGCCGGCGCACGACTTCAACGACTACGAGGTGTGGAAACGCCACCGCGACGAGAATGTCATCAGCGCACAGCCGCATGGCGGCCTCATCAACATCTTCACCATCGACGCGGCCGTCCGTGACAACGAGGAGAGCGAAGAGGATCTGCTCCCCGCAAAATACATCGGCATGGACCGCTTCGAGGCGCGCAAGGCGATCGTCGCCGACCTCGAGGCCGCGGGACTGCTCGAGAAGATCGTCGACCACAAGCTCATGGTGCCGCGCGGCGACCGCTCCAACACCGTCATCGAGCCCTACCTGACCGACCAGTGGTACGTGAAGATCGAGCCGCTGGCGAAACCCGCCATCGAAGCCGTCGAATCGGGCCGGATCCGCTTCGTGCCCGATAACTGGAAGAACACCTACTACGAGTGGATGCGCAACATCCAGGACTGGTGCATCAGCCGCCAGATCTGGTGGGGGCACCGCATTCCGGCATGGTACGACAAGGAAGGAAACGTCTACGTCGGGCGCAACGAGCAGGAGGTGCGCGAGCAGCACGACCTCGCCGCCGACTACCCGCTGCGCCAGGACGAGGACGTGCTCGACACCTGGTTCAGTTCGGCGCTCTGGCCGTTCTCGACACTCGGCTGGCCCGAGCAGACCGGTCGCCTGCAACAGTTCTACCCGACCAACGTGCTGGTCACGGGCTTCGACATCATCTTCTTCTGGGTCGCGCGCATGATCATGATGGGCCTGAAGTTCATGGACGATGTCCCCTTCCACGAGATCTACGTGCACGGCCTCGTGCGCGATGCCGAGGGTCAGAAGATGTCCAAGTCAAAGGGCAACGTGCTCGACCCGATCGACGTGATCGACGGCATCGATCTCGAGAGTCTCGTCGCCAAGCGCACGCGCGGCATGATGCAGCCGCAGCTTGCCGAGCGCATCGAGCGCATGACGCGCAAGAATTTCCCGGAGGGCATTCCCGCCTACGGCACGGACGCATTGCGTTTCACCTTTGCCGCGCTCGCCGCGACGGGCCGCGATATCAAGCTGGATGCCGGGCGCATCGAGGGCTACCGCAACTTCTGCAACAAGCTGTGGAATGCCGCACGTTACGTGCTCTCGAACACCGAGGGGCAGGAGTGCAACGGCGGTGTCGAGCTATCGCTCGCGGACAAGTGGATCCAGTCGCGCCTGCAGCAGACCATCAGGAGCGTCACGGACGCCATCGAGGGCTACCGTTTCGACCACGCGGCCCAAGCGATCTACGAGTTCACCTGGAACCAGTATTGCGACTGGTACATCGAGTTGTCCAAGACCGTCCTCAACGACGACAACGCCAGCGACGCCGCGAAACGCGGCACGCGCAAGACGCTGGTCACCGTGCTCGAGTCCCTGCTGCGCCTGGCGCACCCGGTCATCCCGTTCATCACCGAGGAGATCTGGCAGAACGCCGCGCCGCTGGCCGGCGTCACGGGCGATGCCACACAGGAGAGCGCCAATGATGCGGAAGGCCGGGCGCCAGTAGCGATGACCATCATGACGCAACCCTATCCTCTCTTCGACGAGGCGCTCGTCAACACCTTCGCCGAGGACGAGATGCAGTGGGTCATGGATTTCATTCTCGGCATCCGCAAGATCAAGGGCGAAATGAACATCTCTCCCGGCAAGCGCGTACCCGTGCTGCTTTCCCACTGCACCCCGATCGACGAGCAGCGCGCGATCGACCACCGCGCCTACCTCGACTTCCTTGCGCGCACGGAGTCGATCACCGTGCTGTCGGAGGACGATGCGGAGCCCGAATCGGCCATCGCCCTGGTCGGTGACATGCGCGTGCTGATCCCGATGGCGGGCCTGATCGACAAGGAGGCGGAAATCAAGCGGCTCGGGAAGGAGATCGCCAGGTACGAAGGCGAAATCGAGCGTACCGGGAAGAAACTCTCGAACGCAAACTTCGTCGACAAGGCGCCGGAAGCGGTCGTGCAGAAGGAGCGCGACAAGCTCGCCGATGCCGAGAAGGCGCTGGCCAACCTCCGGGGCCAGCTGGAAAAAATCAGGAAGCTCTAGCCCGGCTCCCGAAGACCGGCCCGGGCGTCCTGCGCGGGGCTCGCCTGCACTTTTGGACCGCATGAAAGAGAGCGGCGATGAGGATTGTCCCAGTAAAAGAGAGGTTGTTTTCAGGTCCGCAAGCCTGTAATTTAGCACCTAATCTTTACTAATTTACTTGGTTTTTATTCAGGAGTATCTTTATGAGTGTTGAAATTCCCGAACGCGACGGCGACGGCTATCTCGTCAGCATGGACGACTGGACCCCGGAAATCGGCAGAGCCATGGCCGAAGCAGATGGCTTCGAAATGGACGACGAGAAGTGGGAACAGATCATGCAGGCGCGTGAATACTACGAGCAGGAGAACGTCGTGCCGGCGATCCGCATCTTCGCGAAGCACATCAAGCGCGACAAGAAGGAGCTTTTCAAACTCTGGACCACCGGCCCCATGAAGCCGATCACGAAATACGGCGGTCTGCCGAAGCCGACCGGCTGCGTCTGACCCGCGTCCTGATTCAGTAGCGAGGCCGGTGCTCAGTCACCGGCCTTTTCTTTTGCCTCCTCCACGCCACGAGGAGCCTGCAGCAGACTGTCGAGCGAGACCGAGAAGATTGTGTCGATTTCGCGATTGACGGCCTCCACCCTCTCCGCGAGCTCGGCCAGGAGGGGTTCCGCGGAGACCTGCCCGGGCACCCGCAGATGCAGCTCGCGGTAGAGATCGCCGAGGCTGACATCGCGCAAATCGCGGCCGAGCGCCCACTGCTCTTTTTCCGTTCTGACGATGAGGCCTGCCTGCTCGAGCCTTTCCGGCAGTCCCGGAGAACCTGACAGCATCTCCAGAAGCAACGCATCCGGCATGCGCCGCCCATCGTGCTGCAACATGCGCAACTTCGCCAGCACCCGGACAAGGCGCTCCATTGTACTCATGGATGCAAGCCTGGAGGCATCGGGGCGGCATCTCTCGAGGCAATTGGCGAACTCCGCACCCAGCAGGAAGATCACCCAGGAGAGAAAAATCCAGACCAGAAAGAACGGGATCACGGCCAATGCGCCGTAGATTGCCTGGTAGCTCGTGAAGGAGGTGACGTAGAAACCGAACGCCCGGTTGGCCAGGTCGAAGAGGACCGCGGCCACGAGACCACCCGCGAAGGCATAACGCACGGGAACAGCGTGGTTGGGAATGATCAGGTACATCAGCGAGAAGGCCATCATGGAGGCGATGACCGGCGCGAACAGAAGGAGCCCCTTGCCGAGATGCAGGCTCTCTTGCGCCTCCATGATGAACGGCAGCGAAACCAGGTAGGAAGTTGCCGCCAGGCTGATGGCCAGCAGCAGCGGGCCGAGTGTGATGAGCGCCCAGTAGACGAGAAATTTCTGTACCGAGCCTCGCGTGCGGTGCGTCTCCCAGATGGCGTTGAGCGCGCCGTCGATGTTGCGCATCATCATGAGCGCAAGGACGAAGAGGAACAGGAAGCTGGCGCCGCTGAGCTCTGACGCCTTGGCGATGAATTGCTCGAGATAGGCCTGAACGGCCCGGCCTGACTCCGGCACGAAGTTTTGGAAGACGAAATCACGCACCATGTCTCCCATGCGGTCGGCAACCGGAAAGGCCGCCAGCACGACGAACACGACCGTGAGCAGGGGAACCAGCGAAAGCAGCGTGGTGTAGGTCAGGGAGGCTGCATTGACGACGCCCCGGTGTTCGATGAACCGGGATACCAGCAGTTTCAGAAAGTGAAAAATCTCCCGTGCGACTCCCATGATTCCGGGATGCTGCGACTTGTCAGCAGTGAAATATCAGGCCTGCCTCTGGCCAAGCTGGAAAGCCGTCGAGGCGCACAGACCGCCGATTTCGTTGAGCGCCTCGATTTCGAGGATCTTGATACTCTTGCGCTCGGCCTCGAGCAGCCCCTTCTCCTGGAAACGCGAGAAAGTGCGGCTGACAGTCTCCACGGCCAGGCCGAGAAAACTGGCGATCTCGGCACGCGACATGCTGAGATAGAACTCGTTGGCCGACAATCCGCGCTGGTGGAAACGCGTGGAGAGCGAGATCAGAAAGGCAGCGACGCGCTCCTCTGCTGAATTGTTGCCGAGCAACGCGACCATGCCGCAATCGTTGTGGACCTCTCGGCTCAGGAGGCGCAGCAGCTGATGCTGCAGGCTCGGCAGCTCGCTACTGAGCTGTTCCAGATCCTCGAAGGGCACCTCGCAGGCGGCCGTGGTCTCGAGCACGGCCGCCGAGCAGCTGTGCACTCCGGTATGGATAGCTTCCAGTCCGATGAGTTCGCCTGGCAGAAAAAAGCCGACAACATGCTCATTGCCATCCTTGTCCTCGTAGTAGGCCTTGACCGATCCCGACTTCACGATGTAGATCTGGGAAAAGGTGTCACCCTGCGTGTAAAGCATGTCTCCGCGGTGGTAGGGCGTGTTCCGAGTGACAATGGAATTCAGTCTGTCGACATCCCCGTCATTCAGGCCGACAGGCAGGCATAAAGATGCCAGACCACATCCTTTACAACTCGCGCGATCTTTCAGCAGTGAAACTATGCTGGACTGACTTTTGTTCATGGCTACCCTTGGTCCAGGTGATGATTATTCACGTCACGGATTTTGGCTGATAATTCGCAAAAACTCAATGAGTTATGCGAAAAGCCCAAAAAGCCGTAAAAACCCCGATAAAAGTTTGGTTGATTCACGTCAATGAAAACATCCCGTGCGCCAGACAAACTCGCATTCTGGCAAAAGTATCAGAAATTGCTGAATAACTCATGTGCTGCGTGGCGGGGAGTCACTTTTGACGTCGCAGCCCCCGGTTCATTTGGCGAATTTCCTTGCCCGTAACCGCAACGTCTTCAAGTCCAAACAGAGGAAACCGCAATGACAGACACAACCTATAACTATAAGGTGGTGAGACAGTTTGCCATTATGACGGTCGTCTGGGGTATCGTGGGCATGCTCGTCGGTGTCATCATCGCCGCCCAGCTCGCTTTCCCGACGCTGCTCGACGGCATTCCATGGCTGACCTACGGCCGCCTGCGTCCGCTGCACACCAATGCCGTCATCTTCGCTTTTGGCGGATCGGCACTCTTCGCAACGTCCTATTACGTGGTCCAGCGAACCTGCCAGGCACGCCTGTTCGGCGGTGGACTTGCAGCATTCACGTTCTGGGGCTGGAATCTGATCATCGTGCTGGCTGCAATCACGCTGCCGCTCGGCATCACCTCGTCCAAGGAGTACGCCGAACTCGAATGGCCGATCGACCTGCTCATCGCGGTTGTCTGGGTCGCCTACGCCATCGTTTTCTTCGGCACCATCATGAAGCGACGCGTCAAGCACATCTATGTCGCGAACTGGTTCTACGGCGCCTTCATCCTCACGATCGCGCTGCTGCACATCGTCAACAGCGCCGCGATGCCGGTCACGCTGACCAAGTCCTACAGCCTCTATCCGGGCGCCATCGACGCCATGGTGCAGTGGTGGTATGGCCACAACGCGGTGGGCTTCTTCCTGACTGCCGGCTTCCTTGGCATGATGTACTACTTCGTCCCCAAGCAGGCAGGCCGCCCGGTCTTCTCCTACCGCCTGTCGGTCGTGCACTTCTGGGCGCTGATCTCGACCTACATGTGGGCGGGTCCGCACCACCTGCACTACACTGCGCTGCCTGACTGGACGCAGTCTCTCGGCATGGTGTTCTCGCTGATCCTGCTGGCGCCATCCTGGGGCGGCATGATCAACGGCATGATGACCCTCTCGGGGGCATGGCACAAACTCCGCGAAGACCCGATCCTGAAGTTCCTGATCGTCTCGCTCTCCTTCTACGGCATGTCCACTTTCGAAGGACCCATGATGTCGATCAAGACCGTCAACGCGCTCTCGCACTACACGGACTGGACCGTCGGTCACGTCCACTCGGGCGCGCTTGGCTGGGTTGCCCTGGTCTCCATCGGTTCGCTCTACGCGCTGATCCCGCACCTCTTCGGCAAGAAGGGCATGTATTCCCAGCGGCTGGTCGAGCTGCACTTCTGGATCGCGACCATCGGCGTCGTTCTCTACATCGCAGCGATGTGGATCGCCGGCGTCATGCAGGGCCTCATGTGGCGCGCTGTCAACGCGGACGGCACCCTCACCTACTCCTTCATCGAGTCGGTCGAGCGTACCTATCCCTTCTACAACATCCGTCTCCTTGGCGGCATCCTGTTCCTCAGCGGCATGCTGCTGATGGCATACAACGTCTTCAAGACAGTCTCCAACGCGCAGGCTGCCGATGATGCCATTCCGGAACCGGAAGCGGCGCACTGATCAGGAGGGTATGAACAATGTCACATGAAATCGTCGAAAAGAATACCGGCCTCATGGCGCTGTTGATCGTCCTGGTCGTCAGCGTTGGCGGCCTGGTTGAAATCGTTCCGCTGTTCGCCCTGACCGAGACGACAGAGCCTGTCGAGGGTGTCACCAAGTACGACCCGCTGCGTCTCGAGGGCCGCGACATCTACGTGCGTGAAGGCTGCTATAACTGTCACTCGCAGATGGTCCGCCCGTTCCGCGCGGAAACAGA
Source organism: Gammaproteobacteria bacterium (assembly GCA_037385505.1). Taxonomy (GTDB): domain Bacteria; phylum Pseudomonadota; class Gammaproteobacteria; order Chromatiales; family Chromatiaceae; genus Sva-25. Next base: position 78,336 of record JARRMY010000015.1, read on the forward strand.
GCGTTACGGCCACTACTCCGTGGCGGGTGAGTTCGTCTACGACCACCCGTTCCAGTGGGGTTCGAAGCGTACCGGGCCGGACCTGGCGCGCGTCGGCGGGCGTTACAGTGATGACTGGCACGAAGCGCATCTCTATAACCCGCGCGACGTCGTGCCGGAATCGAACATGCCTTCCTTCCCGTGGTTGTTCGAAAACACGCTGGATGGCGCAGACACTGCTGCCAAGATGAAAGCCATGAATGTCGTCGTCGGCGCCACTTGTCCGAAGTGCGATCTCTACAGCGATGAAGAAATGGCCAGCGCCCAGAAAACTGTTGCAGGCAAGACCGAGGCCGAGGCACTCATTGCCTACCTGCAGGGCCTGGGCACAGCACTCAAGAGGTAAGCCATGATGGATATCAACGACTTTCGTGCATGGCACACCCTGGTGCTGTTTCTGGCATTCATCGGGATCATCGTCTGGGCCTACAGCAGGGGCCGCAAAAAGTCTTTTGACGAGGCTGCCCACCTGCCCTTCGAAGATGATCAGACTCACAAGGCAACCATGAAGAAGGAGAATCGCTCATGAGTACATTCTGGAGTGGTTGGATCATTATTCTGACCGTCGGCAACATCATCGCTTGCGTCTGGCTGGTCTGGTGGACGATGAGAAAACGCAAGGACGAATCTGCATCCGGTGACGTCACCGGCCACACCTGGGACGGTGATCTGCAGGAGTACAACAACCCGCTGCCGCGCTGGTGGCTGTGGCTGTTCTACATCACGCTGGTCTTCGGCGTCATCTACCTGGCGCTCTACCCCGGACTCGGCTCCTTCGCGGGCGTCAAGGGCTGGACGCAGGAGAGCCAGTACGAGGGCGAAATGGAGGTGGCCGCGCAGACCTACGACCCGATCTTCGAAAAGTATGCTGCAATCAGCATCGAGGAACTGGCAAAAGGTGGCGAGAACGAGGAAGCGCTCGCAATGGGCAAGCGCATGTACCTCTCGTACTGCTCCCAGTGCCACGGCTCCTCCGCCACCGGCGTCATCGGCAAGTACCCGAACCTCACGGACGACGACTGGCTGTGGGGCGGCGAACCCGCACGCATCAAGGAGAGCATCCTGCAGGGCCGCAATGCGGTCATGCCCCCCCACCAGGGACGCATCGAGGGTGAAAAACTCGACAACCTGGTCGCCTACGTCCAGAGCCTGAGCGGCATGAGTGTCGACACCGCCAGCGCCGAGGCAGGCAAGGCCGACTACACGGCGCTGGGCTGCATCGGCTGTCACGGCGTGGATGGAACCGGCAACACCATGCTCGGCGCGCCGAACCTGACGGACAACATCTGGCTCTACGGCAACAGCACGGGGGTCATCAAGCAGACGATCCTCAACGGCCGCAATGGCGTCATGCCGGCGCAGAAGGAGTTCCTGGGCGAGGAGAAGTCGCACATCATCGCGGCATACATCTATAGCCTTTCAGCCAAATAAGTGCTATCAATCGAAGGCGAACCGCAGGAGCGGTTCGCCATTATTTTGCCCGGAGGGATTGCGTTATGTCAAATGACACTCAACCACAAACAGAACATAATTTGCCCCTGGTACAGAGACTCGTCTCCGTGCTGTGGCCATCGTTCCTGGTCGCATCGCTCGCAACGGTGCTCTTCTTTGTCGTCTTCGACCCCCGGGAACTCGGCGAGCTTGCAGGTCTGCACGGGCTGACCCGCACGGGCGGTTACACGATCGGCTTTTTCTTTTTCTGGATCATGGGCGCCATCGGTTGCGCCCTGACCTGCTACTTCAGGAAACCCTGTCCGCCGCGCATCAGGACGGACGCGAGCGACTGAACAGTTTCGACACCACCACCGCAAGAAGACACCAGCCATGAGCACTGACAAACAACCCGCGTCCGCCAACGAGGCTCCGGTCGAAGAGGTCCTCTACAAAAAGCGCCAGAAAATCTACCCGCGCGAGGTTCACGGTATCTTCGCACTGATGCGCAACCTGGCGATGGTCGCCCTTCTCGGCCTCTTCTACGGCCTTTGCTGGCTGCAGTGGGACGGCCATCAGGCAGTCCTTTTCGACCTGCCTGCGCGCAAGTTTTACATCTTCGGCTGGACCTTCTGGCCCCAGGACTTCTTCTTCCTGACCCTGCTGCTGATCATCTCGGCACTGGCGCTGTTCTTCTTCACGGCGCTTGCCGGAAGGCTCTGGTGCGGCTACGCCTGCCCGCAGACCGTCTGGACCGAGATCTTCCTCTGGTTCGAGCGCAAGATCGAGGGCTCGCGACAGCAGCAGATCAAGCTCGACAAATCGCCGATGAGCGCAAAGAAATTCGGCATCAAGACAGCAAAACACTCGGTCTGGTTGCTGTTCTCCCTCTGGACAGGTTTTACCTTCGTCGGCTACTTCACGCCGGTCAAGGAGCTCTGGGGCTCGATGCTGGCATTCAGCCTTGGCCCCTGGGAAACCTTCTGGATCCTCTTCTACGGCTTTGCCACCTACGGCAACGCCGGCTGGATGCGCGAACAGGTCTGCATCTACATGTGTCCCTACGCGCGCTTCCAGAGCGCCATGTTCGACAAGAATACCCTGATCATCTCCTATGACGAAAAGCGCGGCGAGCCGCGTGGTTCGCGCAGACGCGGCACGCGTCCCGAGGACAAGGGCGACTGCATCGATTGCGGCCTCTGCGTCCAGGTTTGCCCGACCGGCATCGACATCCGCAATGGCTTGCAATACCAGTGCATCGGCTGCGCCGCCTGCGTCGACGTCTGTGACGACGTCATGGACAAAATGGGTTACGAAAAAGGATTGGTGAAGTACACCACGGAGAACGCACTCAACGGCAAGCACGTCAGCCTGGTCCGCCCGCGCGTCATCCTCTATTCGCTACTGCTGCTCGCGTTGACCGCCGGACTGTTTTACGGCGTCGCCACGCGCGTGCCTCTCGAGCTGAATATCATTCGCGACCGTAACTCACTATACAACCCGACCATGGAGGGCCTGGTCGAGAATGTCTATACGCTCAAGGTCATCAACATGGATTCCGAACCGCGCACATTCGACATCGACGTGTCCGGAATCGAGGGCATGAAGCTGCTCGGCGAGACCGAGGGCATCCTGGTCGACTCCGGCGCCGTCAAGGACGTCCTGGTGCGCGTGCATGCCGACCCGGCCAATCTCAAGACGCGCAGCACCGAGATTGAATTTCATATCGAGGCGCGCGAGAATCCCGCTGCACGACTGAACGAAAATGGCCGCTTCCTTGGCCCGGTGATCAACTAAGATGCAGAGACAACGCGAAGACACACTTCCCTGGTACAGGCAGTTCTGGCCCTGGTTCATCATCTCGATACCTGCACTGACTGTCGTTGCCGCGATCATCACCATCAACATCGCAATCAGAACCGACGACGGACTCGTCGTCGACGACTACTACAAGGAAGGTCTCGCGATCAACGAGGACAAGCGCAAGGAGCGCAAGGCTGCCGCGATGAACCTCACGGCCGAGCTGTCGCTCGACGAGAATGGCCTGGTCATCGCAAGGCTGCCCGAGCATGCCGCCTATCTGCCGTTCCTGATGCTGAAGCTGACGCACCCGGGCGATGCCAGCAAGGACAGGGAGCTGCCGCTGGCCAACAACGGCGATGCCGTCTTCACGAGCAATGATCCGCTCGATGGCACCAACATCCACTGGCACCTCGTGATCACGCCCCCCGACACGGAGTGGAAACTCCGCGGCCGCTGGCGTCCCGATGCCCTCAGGACCATCAGGATCTCGCCGTCGACCTGAGCAACTGAAAAACGTTATGATGCCTTACAGGTTGCACGGGAGCAGCATATGACAGGCAAACGCGTCTCCCTGGTCCTCGGCAGTGGAGGTGCGCGTGGCCTCGCCCACATCGGCGTCATCCGCTACCTCGAGGAGCAGGGCTACCAGATCGATTCCATCTCAGGCTCGTCCATGGGCGCACTGATCGGCGGCATCTACGCCACCGGCAAACTCGATGTCTATGCCAAATGGGTTTCGGCACTCGAGAAAGTCGACATCCTGCGACTGCTCGACATCACCTTTTCCAACGGCGGTTTCCTGCGCGGTGACAAGGTCATCCGCGCGCTGCGCGATCTCATCGGCGACCACCAGATCGAGGATCTGCCCATCTCCTACACCGCCGTCGCGGCCGACCTCAAACGTCAGCGGGAGGTCTGGCTCAAGTCGGGCTCGCTGTTCGATGCCATCCGCGCCTCCATCGCCATTCCGACGCTGTTCACACCGGTCAAGCACGAGGGACGGCTGCTCGTCGATGGCGGTCTCGTCAACCCGGTACCGATCGCGCCGACGATTCGAGACAACACGGACATCGCCATCGCAGTCAACGCCAGCGCAGCCGAGGAGAAGGAGTTGAAGCACAGCAAGCGCAACGAGCCCGAGGAGAGCAGCAGCTACCGCCAGCAGATCGTGGATTTCCTCGATGACCTGAACCTGCTTCCGAAAATCGAAAGCAAGGAGGAGAAGGCCATGGACGCCATGGATATCCTGACCAGGTCCATCGAGGTGATGCAGTCGATGATCACCCGTTTCCAGCTCGCCGCGAATACACCCGACATCGTGATCCATATCCCGCAGAACATCGCGACCTTCTACGAGTTTCACCATGCCCAGGAGCTGATCGCATTCGGTTACGAGCGCACGCGGGAGACATTCGCCAATAGACAGCCGGCCGAATCCTGATTATCCTGTAGGGTGTTTTTATATCCATGTTCCGGGTAGCCGATAGATGACGGCCCCGGATTTGACCGGAGACACTATGACAGTATCCAGAACCAGGCGCTTGGTCCTGACATCGGCTGCGACAGCACTACTCGGCTGCAGCCTTGCCGTATCGGCGGAAGAGGAGTACAGCTTCAGGCCGATCGATACCGCCGGAACCCCACAGGCGACACAGGCAAGCCCGCCTCCCGTCCAGGCGCCCCAAGCTTCCATGACGCCTGGCGGGTTGGCCCAGGCACCCTATACCCCGCCGATGGGCCCTGGCGCCCCGATGGGCGGCCCGGTGGGCCGTCCGATGCCGATGGGTCCTGGCGCCCCGGTAGGCGGCCCGATGCCGATGGGTCCTGGCGGCCCGGTAGGCGGCCCGATGCCGATGGGCCCTGGCGGCCCGGTGGGCGGTCCGATGCCGATGGGTCCTGGCGGCCCGGTGGGCGGTCCGATGCCGATGGGTCCTGGCGGATGGGTCCGGGAATCACTGGACCCGCAGGCCCGACAGGGCCTGCCGGACAGGGTCCGATGACGCAGCAACGGCCAATGCCCCCCGGCGCCATGCCACCACCGCCGCGCCCGCAACCACGCGCGATCCCCGGTGGACCGCGAACCGGCAACGCCCCCTACCCGAGGCGTACCGGACCGACCTGGGGCGGCAGCCGCAATTTCTTCGACAACGGCCCATGGGGCGACAAAAACCAGTCCTGGCGTCCGGAAAGCTGGTTCAGCGACCGCCGTCCGATCTTCGGCAGGAAGGGCCCGAGCGAGTGGTTCGACCAGGATGACTACAAGGACGGCCTCGGTGACATGTGGGACGACCTGCTGAATGCACCGAGCAACGTCGGCAAGATGCCGGGCGGCTGGTACGCGCCGACCATCAGCGTGCCGAACCCCGTCGATGTCGGCGACGAATTCGAGAACGCCATGACCGATGTGCCGAACCAGGCGCGCGACCAGCTCGAGAACTTCAGCTTCGACGGCCGCGATTTTCGCAATCCCGGTGGACGTCCGGCGGGAGCACCGCCGAAAAAGCCGGCGAGCTGGGGCACCAAGGCGACCAGCAAGAAGGACGACAACGGCGACGCCAAATGATTGCCGCAATCCGGCGATGAATCACCGCGAGCCCCGCTTATGCGGGGTTTTTCTTTACCCCGGGGAGTGGGTATCGAGATGAATGGCCCGCTCCCTGGCATCCCTCTCCCTGTCATGGTCCTGCAGGCAATGCCAGGCTTCGATTCGGGCAATATAATCCGGCGGCAATCCGGACTCCCTCGCGCCGACAAGGACATGATTGAGATACCATGAGTAAGGCCTGAGCATCGCGTCAGTCAGAAGCGCCTGATAGGTGAATGCCTCGACAAGCCCGCCGTCCGTACCGATCACCCTCACGCGCATGTCCGTGTAGCCATGACCGAGCCCCTCGGCCCTGTCCAGCGCAGGCCGCTCAGCGGGATCGATCCGGAACAGGACGCCATGAATCACGTGCTCGTCCAGCCCAGTGTGAAATGCATCGCATTTCGCGGACCCGTCCCTGCCCGCCTTGTGGAAACGCAACTCGTATCCATGAAGACGGTAGCAACCCAGCTTTTCGGCGCTCGGCACGCGCGCCCTGAGTCGGGCGATGGACATGTTCGAACCATAAGCGAAGTAATGCAATGCCTTCATTCGCTACTCATTGCGCGTATGCGTGGCAGACTGGCGAAGCGCCGGACGGGCTGCCGTCCGGCTTCTGCGTGTCCGGCCAATAGCGGCTCAGGCCATCGACTGGTAGTAGAGATTCTGGGGATGCCTGGCTTCGGCGAAGAAATACCAGCGCTCCAGCACCAGTCCGATGTACATGACAACGAAGGCTGCGATCGGCAGCGTCGCCGAGCTGGTGGTGTAGGCGATGGCCAGTAGTATGACCGGCACGATGAAAACCAGGAGCAGGAAGGCGAATTTCACGAACCTCAGCGTCGCCTGGCTCTTGCCGTGGAAAAACTCGCGCGTGTTGAAGGAGCCGCCCATGAAGCCCTGCGCCTTCTGGATGATGGTCGTGTGACGCACGCCGATCGCCGTCTGCAGCGTCGATCTGTGCTTCATGGTGGCGTTGCGGTAGAGGGAAGCGAGGCGTGTGACCAGGGCCAGCACCATAAAGATTGCGGCCCAGGTACCGAAGAAAGCCACCAGCTCGACGCCCTGGTAGGCGGAGAAGGCAGCCGCCAGCATGAATCCCGAGGCGATGCCGAGCAAAGTGAAATTGGCGATCGTGAGCCAGTGATGCCACTCCTCGATAAACTTGACGCAGCCATAGATCATGGCCGTGCAGACGAAAAGGACGAAGGCCATGAGGCTCGCGATCACGCCGATGATGATCGTCGGATCGATCTCGAAGTTCTGACCGATGACGAACAGCGTCTCGTTCCAGCCCAGGTAGTGGCTGATGCCATAGACGAACACCAGCAACATGAAGGCAGGCAGCACGATGACCTCGCGTGAGAGCCAGGAGGTGCGCCATTGACTGATCGCGCGCCACGCGCGCTCCGGGTGGCCGAGGTGGAAGAAAGAGGCGAAGAGCCCGAGGCCGAGCAGCACGAGCACGATGAAACTGCCGAGGGCGTAGAAGCTGATGCTGTCCTGTGCCGGGATGAGGTTCGCGAGCGAGTAGAACTGTCCGGTGAACAGCGCCAGGAAGAGCCCCTGACCTGCGCCGATCAGGGTCGTAAGAAAAATAACCGAAAATGCGGGATGCATGATTTTCTCCGAATAACCTTGATCGATCAGAACGCGACGTCGTCGATGGCCGCGCCCTCGTCGACCGGCACCTCGAGCTCCTCGAGCAGCGGGTTGTCGACGCGGTGGAGTTCGTCATCGTGGATCCTGAGCCGTGTCTTGCGCCGCGGCAGATAGTGGTTGGCCGGCTTGGTGCCCCACTCGGGCATGAGCTGGTAACCGCCCTGCTCGCGGATCGCGATCGAGACTTCCGAGTCCGGATCATGCACGTCGCCGAACAGGCGTGCGCTGGTCGGACAGGCAAGCACGCAGGCCGGCTTGCGCTCGGACTCCGGCAGGCTCTCGTCGCTGATGCGGTCGATGCAGAGGGTGCATTTCTTCATGACCTTCTGCTGCTCGTCGATTTCACGCGCGCCATAGGGGCAGCCCCAGGAGCAGTACTTGCAGCCGATGCACTTGTCGTAGTCGACGAGCACGACGCCGTTGTCCTCGCGCTTGTAGGAGGCGCCGGTCGGACAGACCGGCACGCATGGCGGCTCCTCGCAGTGCAGGCAGCTTTTCGGGAAGTGGACCGTCTCCACGTTGGGGAATTCGCCGACCTCGTAGGTCTGGACACGATTGAAGAAGGTTCCCGTCGGATCGGCATTGTAGGGATTCTCGTCCACCATGGTGCCGGCCCAGCCGGAGGTGTTCCACTCCTTGCAGGAGGTGACGCAGGCGTGGCAGCCGACGCAGACGTTGAGATCAATTACCAGTGCGAGTTGTGACATCGTCTTCCCCTCAACCTGCTTTCTTTTTGCCGAGCATGCCCGCGAAGTAGGCCTGCCATTTGCCGCGCTTGCTGTCCTGGCCCGGCACCTTCCTCTGTGGCTTGAACTGCGGATAGGTGACCTTCGGCTCGTCCTTGCCGGCCTTGTAGATCTTGACGCGCACGTCAAACCAGGCCGCCTGGCCCGTGACCGGGTCGGAGTTGGAGATGTGCTGTCCCGATTCACACGGCGGCAGCTCTTCAGAGATAACGTGGTTCAGCAGGAAACCCTTCTGCGATTCGTTAGCCTTCTCCGACAGCCCCCAGGCGCCCGGACCCTTGCCAATGGCGTTCCAGGTCCAGACGGTGCCGGGCTCGACGGCATGCGAGTAGCGGCACATGCAGCGGATCCTGCCGTGCATCGACTCCGCCCACATCCAGTCACCGTCTCCGATGCCGTTGGCCTCGGCTGTCTTCGGGTTGACGAACATGTAGTTGTGCGTATGGATCTGCCGCAGCCAGGCATTCTGGGAATCCCACGAGTGATACATCGCCATCGGGCGCTGGGTCAGCGCATTCAGCGGGTACTGGTTCGAGTTGACATGGCGATTCTCGAGCGGCTCGTGATAGAAAGGCAGCGGGTCGAAATAGGTCTCGACGCGGCGGCGCAGGCGCTCGGGCGGCTGCTTGCCGGGACGCTTGCCCTGGGCCGCGAGGCGGAATTTCTGCAGCACCTCGGAGTAGAGATGGATCGTGATCGGCTCGGCGTAACGCGTCATGCCGTGGCCGCGCGCCCACTCGAGATAGCCCTTGTTCCAGTTGCGCATGTACTGGTAGGACTTCGGCAACTCGAAGTGGAAGAAGCAGTTGTTCTTCTGGTACATCTCCCACTGGCGCGGGTTCGGTTCGCCCTTGAAGGCCTTGGTGCCGTCCTTGCCGCGCCAGCCGGCGAGGAAGCCGATACCGGAGCCCGGCGCCGTCTCGTAGTTGATGATGAAGTCCGGATAATCGCGATACTTGCGCGAGCCGTCGGCATTCGTGAATGCCGGCAGCTTGAGGCGCGAGCCCAGCTCGACGATCACTTCCTGGAACGGCTTGCACTCGCCCTTCGGCTCGACCACCGGAATGCGCACCGAGTCGACCGGCCCCTTGAACTGGGAAATCGGACGGTCGAGCAGCGACATGGCGTCATGGCGCTCGAGATAGGTCGTATCCGGCAGCACCAGATCGGCGAAGGCGACGGTCTCCGACTGGAAGGCGTCGCAGACGATGATGAAGGGAATCTTGTACTCCCCATCCTCATCCTTGTCGACCAGCATCTCGCGCACCTTCGTGGTGTTCATCGAGGAGTTCCAGGCCATGTTCGCCATGAACAGGAGCAGTGTGTCGATCTTGTAGGGGTCGCCGCGCCACGCATTGGTGATGACGTTGTGCATCAGGCCATGCACGGAGAGCGGATGCTCCCACGAGAAGGCCTTGTCGATGCGCACGGGTTCGCCATTCTCGTCGACGAAGAGATCATCCGGGTCGGCAGGCCAGCCGAGCGGCATGCCGTTCAGCGGTGTTTCCGGCTGGACGTCTTCCGGTCCCTTGGGCGGCTTCGGACACGGCGGGATCGGGCGCGGGAACGGCGCCTTGTGGCGAAAACCGCCGGGACGATCGATGGTGCCGAGCAACGACATCAGGATGCCGAGTGCGCGGATCGCATGGAAGCCGTTCGAGTGCGCCGCCAGGCCACGCATCGCATGGAAGGAGACCGGGCTGCCCTTGACCGACTTGTGCTCGTTGCCCCAGGCATCGACCCAGGCGATCGGCATCTCGATCTTCTGGTCGCGTGCGGTGACGCCCATCTCGTGCGCGAGGCGACGGATGGTGTCGGCCTGGATACCGGTGATGCCCTCGGCCCACTCCGGCGTGTAGTCCTCGACGCGCTCCTTGAGGAGCTGGAACGACGGCGAGACACGCGTTCCGTCCTCCATCTCGAATTCGCCGAGCAGGCGCGGATCCGCACCCGGCGTGTGGGTGCCGATCGGACCGATCTCGCGGTCCCACCAGAGCTTGTTCTCGGGGTCGAAACACCCCTCCTCGACATGCATTTCGAAACGCTTGAAGAGACCGAAGTCCTGCGCATCCGTGTCGGTGACGACGAGTTCCGCTGCATTGGTGTACTGGGTGATGAACTCGCGGTCATAGAGGCCCTGCTCGATGATCTCGCGGATGATCGCAAGCAGCAGCGCGCCATCGGTGCCGGGCTTGATCGGCACCCACTCGTCGGCAATGGCCGAGTAACCGGTGCGCACCGGGTTGATGGAGATGAAGCGGCCGCCGTTGCGCTTGAACTTCGAGAGATGGATCTTCAGCGGGTTGGAATCGTGATCCTCGGCCGTGCCGATCATGACGAAGAGTTTCGAACGATCGAGATCCGGCCCGCCGAACTCCCAGAAGGAGCCGCCGATGGTGTAGATCATGCCGGCCGCCATGTTGACCGAGCAGAAACCGCCGTGGGCCGCATAGTTCGGGGTGCCGAACTGCTTGGCGAACATGCCTGTCAGGGCCTGCATCTGGTCACGGCCCGTAAAGAGCGCGAATTGCCTGGGATCGTTTTCACGAAGGTGCCGCAGGCGTTCCGTCATGATCTCGAATGCCTGTTCCCACGAAATCTCCTCGAACGCGGAGTCGCCGCGCTCGGCATCCCTCCTGCGCAGCAGCGGCTTTGTCAGACGTGCCGGCGAGTACTGCTTCATGATGCCGGAAGCACCCTTGGCGCAGATGACACCCTGGTTGTGCGGGTGCTCGGGATTTCCCTCGATGTGTCGGACTTCGCCGTCCCGCAGGGTGACACGGATGCCGCAACGGCAGGCGCACATGTAGCAGGTGGTATTCTTCACCTCGACATTGCCGAAATCGCGGTCTGAATGGCTTACTGGATCCAGCATGACTGCTCTAACCCTTTGTTATTCGTGAAATTGCCGATCATTGGCAATACAACATCATATTATAATATTAGAGGTTCCTGAAGTAAAACTCGGGCCTGTCCTCTCCACGTTTCTACACGGCGCCCGGCCCCTTCCACTCTGAACCCCGCTCGCAGAGCTTGCAAGCGGATTCGCCCCTGAATGACGTCAGGAGGAGGTAGTCATGCCTCTCGTGGAGAGGGTGAAGATGCAGTGACCGGATGCGGCATGTTGTTCACAGGCCTGCGGCTGCTTGAGCCGCCTCTACCTCATCCTGCCAGACGGCGTCGCGTCGAACTGCAAGCGTGATGCTGCGTGCAGGCAGTCACCGGCATGAATGGAAGCATAAAAAAGGGGCCTCGAAAGGCCCCGAAATCTCTGATCACTTTTCTGATACTACTCATCTTGCCGTTTCGGGGGAGAAGACGCCTACAAACCCACGAGCTCGGCATGCAAACCATGTGCCGACACGGTATGCAACAGTTGCACCGCCTTGACATCTTCCGGATCGAAATCCACGAGCATCAGGTGGCGGGCGCGCTCATTGACGCAGGCGCTGTAGACGCCATCCATGCAGGACAATTCACGCTCCAGATCATGGATATGGCTGTCATCGAGCTCCTCGTCGATGTGTATCAAGACATCGGTATAGTGTTTGTGCATTGCAATGCTCCCTTCTTGATGACATCAAGCAGGTCCCGAGAGACCATGCAGGTAACCATAGTCCAGGTTCGTCACTTTGCAATCAGGGTTTTCCCGTGCGGCACGAAGCCTGCCGTGAAAGAGGAGATGCGTTGCATCCCGGGCTGCTGCATGCCCAATTCGGGGGGGCATGGTGAAACACGGGGACCGGAGTTGACTTTCGATGGGCAACATCCGCAGGAAGCGGACAACGAAGCGTCGCCAGAAACCTGTTTTCGGCCAGACGTGGTAAATCTTCTCCTGCTCTCTCGCCTTGCGGTTGTCCGCATCCGGAGCCGGTTGCGATTCAGGCCTGGCCACCAAGCGCCTCGATCTCTTCCCAGCGCGCGAAAACCTTTTCCATTTCACTCTCCCTGGCCGACAGCGCTGTTTTCAGCTCCGCGATCCTCTCCGGGCTTTCACGATAGAGTCCGGGGTCGGCCAGCTGTGCCTGCAACGCATCGATCTCGCTTTCGAGTGACTCGATCTTCCCCGGAAGCTGTTCGAGCTCGCGCTGCAGCTTGTAGCTCAACTTGCCGGAGGAGGATTTCTGTTTCGCTTTCGCCGTAGCACTGTTTTCAGGGGCCGGGGCGGCAGTCTGCGAAGGCCTTGCCTGCTTCTCCCTGAGCCAGTCGGCATAGCCGCCGGCACACTCGGTGATGACGCCATCGCCTTCGAACACCAGTGTCGAGGTCACGACGGCGTCGATGAACGCACGGTCGTGGCTGACCAGCAGCAGGGTTCCCTGGTAGTCGCCCAGCAGCTCCTCGAGCAGCTCGAGCGTCTCGACATCGAGGTCGTTGGTCGGCTCGTCGAGCACGAGCAGGTTGGCGGGTTTTGTAAACAGCCTGGCGAGCAGCACACGGTTGCGTTCGCCGCCAGAGAGCGCATTGAGCGGCTGGCGCACGCGGTCCGGCGTGAACAGGAAGTCCTGCAGGTAGGAGATGATGTGCCGGCTCTTGCCGTTGATCACGACCTTGTCGGAGCCGCCGCCGACGTTCTCCTGCACGCTCTTGTCCATCTCGAGCGTGGCGCGGAGCTGGTCGAAGTAGGCGACCTCGAGGCCCGTGCCGAGCCTGATGTGTCCGCTTGTCGGCTTGAGCTTGCCCAGCAGCAGGCCGAGCAATGTCGACTTGCCGCAGCCGTTCGGGCCGATGATGCCGATCTTGTCGCCGCGCATGATGGTGGTGCTGAAATCGCGGATCAGCTCGACATCGTCCCAGCGGTAGCTGACGTTCTCGACCTCGGCGACGAGTTTGCCGGAGCGCTCGGCCTCCTGCAGGTTGATGCGTGCCTGCCCCTGTCCCTTGCGCCGCTGCCTCCAGGCCTCGCGCATCGCCTGCAGCTGGCGCACGCGGCCCTCGTTGCGCGTGCGCCGCGCCTTGATGCCCTGGCGGATCCAGACCTCCTCCTGGGCGAGCTTCTTGTCGAAACGCTCATTGGCCTTCGCCTCGGCATGGGCGCGCTCCTCGCGGCGGCGCAGGTAGTTTTGGTAGTCGCCGGGCCAGTCGGTGAGCTTGCCGCGGTCCAGCTCGATAATGCGTGTCGCGAGCCGCTGCATGAAGGCGCGGTCATGGGTAATGAAGAGCAGGCTGCCACTCCAGCCGGCGAGAAACTCCTCGAGCCAGGCGATGCTGTCGATATCGAGGTGGTTGGTCGGCTCGTCGAGCAACAGCAGCTGCGGCTGGCGGACAAGCTCGCGCGCGAGCAGCACACGGCGCTTGCGCCCGCCGGAGAGCGATTCGAAGCGCTCGTCGGGATCGAGCGACAGCTTCGACAGCGTCGTCTCGACCTGCTGCTCGAACTGCCAGCCGCCGGCATCCTCGAGCGCGTGCTGCGCCCTGGCCATGCGGTCGAGATTCTGCCCGGAGGCGTCCAGCATGACGGCCTGGGTCGCTGCATGATAGGCCACGAGAAGGTCGGAAAGCTCGTCGAGTCCACGCGCGACGATTTCGAAAATGCTGCCCTCGAGGTCGGTCGGCACCTCCTGCGGCAGGTAGGAGATCTTCACGCCCTGCCCGATCTGGCGCTCGCCGTCGTCGGCGGCGATCAACCCGGCGATCACCTTCAACAGCGTCGACTTGCCCTCGCCGTTACGCCCGATGAGGCTGATACGCTCGTTATCGGCGATCGTCAGGCATACCTTGTCCAGCAGCTGCGGACCGCTGAAAGAGAGGGAAATATCGCGCAGTGTGAGGAGCGTCGCCATGGAAACCGGGCAGAGTCAGAACTGGCCGCATGATACAGAAAAAAGCGGGCCCATGAAGAGCCCGCAAGCAGAAACCAACCATTGGAGAGAGTCTCCGCATCAAGAGACAACAGAATCGGGTGATTTACTCACAAAAAGCGGTTGATTTCCCCGCATGGCGCCGCCAGAGCCATGCGGCGAAGCTGATAAACCCGCACCCTGCGCGGTGGATAATCCTTTCCGTAAAGGGTACCCTTCCCCTCTTTTCGAATCCGCATCCTCTGCATGACCGAAGAAGCCATCCCCCTGTCGCAACTGACGCTGCCGGCGCGCGCCGGAGAGCGGCTTGCGCTCGGGGGCGTGCGCGGCGGCGCGCTCGCGATGCTGGTCGCCGAAGCCGCCTCGCGCCACGCGGGCCTCCTGCTCGTCATTACGCCGGACGTGCAGCAGGCGCACCAGCTCGAACTGGAGGCCGGCTTTTTCCTGAAAAAGGCGCAGATCCCGGTCCAGTCGTTTCCGGACTGGGAGACGCTGCCTTACGATGTCTTCTCGCCGCTGCCTGAACTGGTATCGCAGCGCCTGACGATCCTGCACGGGCTGCAACAGCAGAAACGCGGCGTGCTCGTGGTGCCGGCCGGCACGCTGATGCAGCGCCTCTGCCCGCCCGAATTCGTCCACCGCCACACGCTGCTGATCAGGCAGGGCGAGACACTCGACCTCGAGCAGATGCGCGCCACGCTCGAGCAGGCCGGCTACCGCTATGTCTCCCAGGTGCTCGAGCACGGCGAATTCACGGTGCGCGGCTCGCTGCTGGATCTCTTCCCGATGGGCAGCGACCTCCCCTACCGTATCGACCTCTTCGATGACGAAATCGACTCGATCCGCACCTTCGATACCGAAACGCAACGCACCATCGACAGGGTGGAGCGCATCAGCATGCTGCCGGGACGTGAGTTTCCGACCGACGAAGCCGCCATCAAGGCATTCCGCCAGCACTACCGGGCCAGCATCGAGCACGACCCGAACACCAGCCTGATCTACAGGGAGGTCAGCGACGGCCGCTTCCCGGGGGGGATCGAGTACTACCTGCCACTCTTCTTCGAGCGGACGGCCACGCTCTTCGACTACCTGCCGGCAGAGACCCTGACCATCGCACCGAGCGACCTCGCCGAGGCCACCGGGCGCTTTGAGGAAATGGTCGCTGACCGCTTCGAGCAGCGCGGTCACGACACCGAGCGTCCGCTCCTGTCGCCCGGGATGCTGTTCATGGATGCCGACGAGGTCAGCGCCGCGCTGAAGCAGCATGGTGGCCTGCTATGGCAGTCGATGAAGGTCACCGAACGCAGGAAAGGCATTGCGGCCTACGCCAACCTCGAGGCGCAGAAACTGCCGCCGCTCGGCTTCAACGCGAGGGCGACGCGGCCGGCCGGACTGCTCGAGGATTTCCTCGCCGGCTTCCCGGGGCGCGCATTGTTCACGGCCGAAAGCGCCGGGCGCCGCGAACATGTCGCCGACACGCTCGCCGGCTTTTCGCTGAAGCCCGTGCTCGTCGATGACTGGACCGCCTTCACGCAGTCCGATGCCAGGCTCTGCCTGACAACCTCGCCCGTCGCCGAGGGCTGCGTCATCGGCGATGTCGCCGTCATCCCCGAGGCTTCGCTGCTCGGTGAGCGCGTGCGCCAGACACGCAGGCGCAAGCGCAAGAGCGACGCGGACCAGATCGTCCGCAACCTGACAGAGCTGCACGAGGGCGCGCCCGTGGTGCACGAGGACCACGGCGTCGGCCGCTTCCTGGGCCTGCAGAGCATCGAGGTCGGTGGCGAGACGCAGGAGTTCCTGACGCTGCAGTATGCCGGCAAGGACAAGCTCTACGTGCCGGTCTCCTCCCTGAACCTGATCAGCCGCTACGCCGGCGCCTCGCCCGAGAACGCGCCGCTGCACAAGCTCGGCACCGACCAGTGGGAGAAGGCGAAGAAGAAAGCCGCACGGCGCGCCTACGACGTGGCGGCCGAGCTGCTCGACATCTATGCGCGCCGCGAGGCCAGCAGGGGCATTGCCTTTCCGCCTCCCGGCGACGAGTACGCCGCCTTCGCCGACGCCTTCGAGTTCGAGGAGACGCCGGACCAGCAGGCCGCCATCGATGCCGTGATCCGGGACATGGAGTCCGAGAAACCGATGGACCGCGTCGTCTGCGGCGACGTCGGCTTCGGCAAGACCGAGGTCGCGATGCGCGCGGCCTTCATGGCCGTCATGAACGGCCAGCAGGTTGCCGTGCTGGTGCCGACGACGCTGCTTGCCCAGCAGCACTTCAACAACTTCGAGGACCGCTTCGCCGACTGGCCCGTGAAGGTCGCCGGCATGTCGCGCTTCCAGTCCCCGAAAGAGCAGAAGGACATCATGCGCGGGCTCGAGAGCGGCGAGATCGACATCGTCGTCGGCACCCACGCCGTGCTCAAGCCCGAAATCCGCTTCAGGAATCTCGGGCTCGTCATCATCGACGAGGAACACCGTTTCGGCGTGCGCCACAAGGAGAAGCTCAAGTCCTTGCGCGCCCGGGTCGACATGCTCACGCTGACGGCGACACCCATTCCGCGCACGCTCAACATGGCCATGACCGGCATGCGCGATCTCTCGATCATCGCCACCCCGCCCGTCGCGCGCCACCCGATCAAGACCTTCGTCAACCAGTGGAACGACGCCATGATCCAGGAGGCGATCCGGCGCGAGACCAGCCGCGGAGGCCAGATCTACTTCCTGCACAACGAGGTCAAGACCATCGACAACATGGCCGACCGGCTGCAGAAGCTCGTGCCCGAGACGCGCATCGAAATCGCGCACGGCCAGATGCGCGAGCGCGAACTCGAGCGCGTCATGCGCGACTTCTATCACCAGCGTTTCCAGGTGCTGGTCTGCACGACCATCGTCGAATCCGGCATCGACGTGCCGACGGCCAATACCATCATCATCAATCGCGCCGACAGACTCGGCCTGTCGCAGCTGCACCAGCTGCGCGGCCGCGTCGGCCGCTCGCACCACCGCGCCTACGCCTACCTGTTGACACCGGCGGCGAAATCCATGACGGCAGATGCGAAAAAACGCCTCGAGGCCATCGAATCGCTGGAGGATCTCGGCGCGGGCTTCACGCTGGCGACGCACGATCTCGAGATCCGCGGCGCCGGCGAACTGCTCGGCGACGAGCAGAGCGGCCAGATCGCCGAGGTCGGCTATGCGCTCTACACCGAGTTGCTCGAGCGCGCCGTCAAGGCGATCAAGGCCGGGCGTCAGCCGGAACTCGACCGCCCGCTCGACCACGGCGCCGAGGTCGATCTCGGTATTCCCGCCCTGATCCCGACCGACTACCTGCCCGACGTGCACACTCGGCTCGTGCAGTACAAGCGCATCGCGAGCGCCGAGAGCCACGAGGAGCTGCGCGAATTGCAGGTGGAGATGATCGACCGCTTCGGCCTGCTGCCGCAGCCGCTGAAGAATCTCTTCGCGCTGACGCGCATCAAGCTGAAACTGCAGGAGATGGGCATCCGCAAGCTCGAAGCCGGCGATTCGGGCGGTCGCATCCTCTTTGGCGAGGAGCCCAGGATCGACTTCGCGACCATCATCCGGCTGATCCAGACACAGCCGGACGCCTTCAAGCTCGACGGCCAGGACAAGCTGCGTTTCTTCGGTGATTTCGAAGAGCCCGGGACGCGCATCGACAGGCTCGAGACGATTCTGGCGACGCTCGGCGCCTGAGGGGGAGAAGGCGAAAGCGGCTCTGCCCGGGAACCCTGTCCGGTTATTCCTGCGATGGCGGCAACGACTGACCCTGTCCCCTCACTCCTGCCATGGAGGGCTGCGAGTCACTGCTGCGCCGGCTCTTCTGCTGTCAGGCCGATGATCGAGGTGTAGTTGTGAATGCCCCAGCCGCCGTAACGGTTCACGCCCGGCGCATACATGGCCGAGATGGAGCCGTCGAGGTAGAGCGCATTCGGCGCGTCGAGCCGGTCGCGGAACAGGGTCGCGAAATCGTGGAAGTTGACCGGCATGTCGGAGATCGCGAACACCACCCTTCCCTCGCGGTCGACGCCGACACCGTTGCGCACGTAGAGGCTGCTGGAGGATTCGAAGAAACGCGGATGCAGGCGGCCGTTCCTGACGAGCAGCGGTCCGGACTGGATCGCGTGCAACACCTTGCGCTTCGGTGCATAGTCGCGCGTGTCCACGACGGCCGCGCCGCCCGCCGTGATGTAGAAGACGCCATTCGGGCGCAGGAAGAAGTTGCCGCCTCCCTCGCTCCTGTTGAGCCTGTAGTAGCGCCGGCCGTTCTCGATATAGAGTCCGAGCGGCGTGAAGCTTTTCGAATAGATACCGCCGTTGGTCGCGAACAGCAGCGTTTTGCCGGCTTTCCCGAGGTCCTCGCGTAACGCATGGATGGTGGCGTAGGGCGTGCCGTCGGCGCGTTTCCAGTAGAGCCCGAGCCGCTGCTCCTCCCCCTTGTCGAGCCGCACGACGTCATAGTCGACACCCTCGTGCTCGATGCTGAACATGGCAAGCGGCCAGGCCGCCGGCGAGGCGGCCAGCAGCAGGAACGCGACGAGCAGTGCATGAGGCGTCAGACGCACGGCCCTACCCACCGCAGACGCTGCAGCCTGGATCCCTGGCATAGCGTACCTGCTGGAACTCGCTGTTGAGACCGTCGAACAGCAGCAGCCTGCCACTCAGTGTCGTACCCGCCCCTGTCACGAGCTTGACGGCCTCGAGCGCCTGCAGCACACCGATGACACCAACGACCGGCGAGAGGATCCCCTCGGCAGCGCAACTCTCGGCGAAGCCCTCGCCGCCGAAGAGGCAGTGGTAGCAGGGCGAGCCATCCTGCCTGAAATCGAAGGTCGTGAGCTGGCCGTCGAAACGGATCGCGGCGCCGGAGACGAGCGGTGTGCGCGCCTCGACACAGGCCGCGTTGACGGCGAAGCGGGTTTCGAAATTGTCGCTGCAGTCGAGCACGACGTCGGCCTGCCCGACCTGCTGCGCCAACTCATCCTCGGCCAGCTGCCAGTCGATCGCCGTGACATCGACATCCGAGTTCAGCGCCGCGATGGTCTGCTTCGCCGACAGCGCCTTGGGCTCGTTCAGCGCCGTCTCGCGGTGAATGACCTGGCGCTGCAGATTGGACAGCTCGACACGGTCGAAGTCGCTGAGCACCAGCTGGCCGACGCCGGCGGATGCAAGATAGAGCGCCGCGGGCGAGCCAAGCCCTCCCATGCCAATCACGAGCACCCGGGCCGAGGCAAGTTTTTCCTGCCCCCCGGCCCCGATCTGCGGCAGGCGGATCTGGCGGCTGTAGCGCTCTTCGAATGGATAGTCTGACATATGAAAATTCTATCGCATCGGACGCGGAAGAGCCCCGGAAATCAGGCTTGACGCGGCATGGCGATACGCCAACAATGCGCCCATGAGTCAAAATCCCTCTTCCTGGCAGACCTACAAGCGGCTGCTCGGGTACGTCAAGCCCTACCGCATGGCCTTCATCGCCGGCATTCTCACGATGATCCTTCTCGGCCTGTCGGATTCGGCGATCCCGGCCTTGCTGAAACCCCTGATGGACGGCGGCTTCGTCGAGAAGGACATGGAGAGGCTCAAGCAAACGCTGGTGTTCCTGATTCTGCTTTTCCTTGCCCGTGGAATTTTCAGCGTCAGCTCCACCGGCCTGATCACCTGGGTTGCCGGCAAAATCGTGATCGATATCCGCAAACAGATGTTCGGCAAGATACTCTCTCTGCCAACAACCTATTATGACAATTCAACAACCGGCAGCACGGTTTCGAAAGTCACCTACAACGTCACAGAGGTCACCTCTGCCGCAACCCAGACAATCACCACGCTGATTCGTGACAGTGTGACTGTCGTCGGCCTGCTTGCAGTCGCGCTCTACCTCAACTGGCAGTTGACACTCCTGATTTTCATCATCATCCCGCTTGTCAGCTTTATCGCCAAGCGCTTCGCGTCGCGCATCCGCAGTTTCAGCCATAGAAACCAGAACACCATGGGCGAGATGACGCACGTGCTCGAGGAAACCATCAAGGGCCACAAGGTCGTCAAGACCTTCAATGGCAAGTTCTACGAACAGGGCCGTTTTTCTGACGTGGCCAACCGTCTGCGTCAGGGCCAGTACAAGGTCACTCTCGCCGGCGCCTCCAACACGGCAGTCATCGAGATGGTCACCGCCATGATGGTCAGCGGCGTGATTTTCTGGGGAACCGTACAGGCAATCGAGCTCAACCACACGCCCGGACACCTGATCGCCTTCTTCGCGGCACTCGGACTCATGATGTCGCCGGCAAAGCGTCTCGCTTCGGCTGTTCAGCCAATACAGAAGGGTCTTGCGGCGGCAGAATCCATCTTCAGCTTGCTCGATGAACAGCAAGAAATGGATAACGGCCGCAAGGAGGCTGGCAGACTCCAGGGTGATATCCGTTTCGAGCAGGTCTGCTTCACTTATCCTGGCACGGAGAAACAGGTGCTGGACAATATCAATCTGCACATCGAGCAAGGCAAAACCTTTGCCCTCGTGGGACACTCGGGCAGTGGCAAGTCGACAATTGCCAACCTGATTCCGCGCTTCTACGATCCCCAGCAAGGTGACATTCTCATCGATGGTCATTCGACCGCCGGCTTCACGCTGGACAGTCTCAGGCGGAATATCGCTATCGTCAGCCAGGACGTCGTACTCTTCAACGACACCATCATGGCGAACATCTCCTATGGCATGGGCGATGAAGTGACCGACGAAATGGTCGAAAGCGCAGCGCGGGATGCACATGCGATGGAATTCATCGAGCGCCTGCCGAATGGCATGAGGACAGTGATTGGCGAAGACGGGGTTTCACTCTCCGGGGGCCAGAAACAGCGCCTTGCGATCGCCCGTGCCTTCCTCAAGGATGCGCCGATCCTGATTCTCGACGAGGCGACATCGGCACTCGACAGCGTCTCGGAGCAGAAAATCTACCTTGCCCTTGAGCAGCTGACGAAGAACAGGACAACGATCATGATTGCCCATCGGCTCTCATCCATGCGCAATGCCGATACCATCGTTGTCATGGACCAGGGACGCATTATCGACAGCGGCAGCCACCAGGAGATCTATACAAGCTGTCCGCTCTACCGTGAGCTTTACACCATGCAGCAGCAAGGACATCAGATTGGCAGCCTGGATGCCTGATGTTGTCATCAACCTTCAATCGGGACCTGCACTTTCCACGCCTTCATGACAAGCTTCAGACCTTGTAGTACTCGCGATACCACGCCATGAACTTCCCGATACCCTCCTCGACCGTCGTCACCGGCCTGAAGCCGACATCTTTGACGAGATCATCGATGTCCGCATAGGTGATGGGCACGTCACCCGGCTGCATCGGCAGCTGGTTCTCGACCGCCTTCGCACCGCAGGCCGTCTCGATGGCCGTGATGAAGCTTCTCAATGTGACGGGCTGGTTGTTGCCGATGTTATAGATCTTGTAGGGTGCGATGGCGTTCGTGAACTCCGAGTGCTGCGGCTCGGGGATGCGATCGATGACGCGCACCACACCCTCGACGATGTCGTCGATGTAGGTGAAGTCGCGCTTCATGTCGCCGTAGTTGTAGACATCGATCGGCTTGCCCGCGAGGATCGCCTGCGTGAACTTATAATAGGCCATGTCCGGCCGGCCCCAGGGTCCATAGACCGTGAAGAAGCGCAGGCCCGTCGAGGGGATGTTGAAGAGGTGGCTGTAGGTGTGCGCCATGAGCTCGTTGGACTTCTTCGTCGCCGCGTAGAGGCTGATGGGATAATCCACCCTGTCCGACGTGCTGAAGGGCTGCTTGACGTTCATGCCATAGACCGAGCTCGAGGAGGCGAACACCAGGTGCTTCACCTCGGTCCGCCGGCAGCCCTCGAGCACGTTTGCGAAGCCGACGAGATTGGCATCGACGTAGCTTTCCGGGTTGTCGATGGAGTAGCGCACGCCGGCCTGGGCGCCGAGGTTCACGACCACGTCGAAATTGTTGTCGACAAAGAGCTTTGCCATGCCCTTGCGGTCCGCCAGGTCGAGCCGAATGAAGCTGAAGCTTTCTTCGACATTGTGATCTTTTGCGAAAGCCTCGAGATTCGACAGCCGGTCACGCTTGAGCTGCGGGTCGTAGTAGTCGTTGAGATTGTCGATGCCGACAACGCTGTCGCCGCGCGCGAGCAGCACCTTCGCCAGGTGAAAGCCGATGAAACCGGCGCCGCCGGTGATGAGAATATGCATCAGTCGCCTCCGAAAAGATCTCTTGTGTAAACCTTGCCGGCCACGTCCTCGATCTCCTCGGTCATGCGGTTGGCGACGATGACGTCGCTCATCTGCTTGAAGGCCTCGAGGTTCCTGATGACGGCCGAATGGAAAAAGGTCTGCTCTTCCAGCACGGGCTCGTAGACCACGACGTCGATGCCCTTCGCCTTGATGCGCTTCATGATCCCCTGGATGGAGGAGGCGCGGAAGTTGTCCGAGCCGGCCTTCATGATCAGGCGATAGATGCCGACCACGCGCGGGTTGCGCCGGATGATGTCGTCGGCGATGAAATCCTTGCGCGTGCGGTTGGCGTCGACGATCGCCTTGATCATGTTCTGTGGCACGTCCTGGTAGTTGGCCAGCAGCTGCTTGGTGTCCTTCGGCAGGCAGTAGCCGCCGTAGCCGAACGAGGGGTTGTTGTAGAAATCGCCGACGCGCGGGTCGGCGCAGACGCCATCGATGATGTGGCGCGGATCCAGCCCGTGCGACAGGGCATAGGTGTCGAGCTCGTTGAAATAGGCCACGCGCATCGCCAGGAAGGTGTTCGAGAACAGCTTGATGGCCTCGGCCTCGGTCGGCCCCGTGAAGAAGACCGGAATCTCCTCCTTCTTCGCCGACTGCACCAGCAGGTTCGCGAAGGTCTCGGCGCGCTCCGAGCGTTCGCCGATGACGATGCGCGACGGGTAGAGGTTGTCGTGCAGCGCCTTGCCCTCGCGCAGGAACTCCGGCGAGAAAATAATGTTGTCGTTGCCCCGCTCTTCGCGGATGCGCCGCGTGTAGCCGACAGGCACGGTCGACTTGATGACCATCACGGCGGCGGGATTGATGGCCTCGACATCGGCGATGACCTCCTCGACGTGGCTGGTGTCGAAGAAGTTGGTGACGGGGTCGTAGTTGGTCGGCGTGGCGATGATGACGAAGTCGGCGTTGGCGTAGGCCTCGTGCTTGTCGAGCGTGGCACGGAAATGGAGATCGTCGCGCTGCAGGAAGGCCGCGATCTCCTCGTCGACGATCGGCGAGCGCCCCGCGTTCAGCAGCTCGACCTTCTCCGG
>JARRMY010000016.1:0-46029 GCA_037385505.1 Gammaproteobacteria bacterium
CCCCCCCTATGCCGCCCTGAGTGCGGAAAACGGTTCGAGGTCAGGCGGGGATCAGGCCACACCATGCCAGGAAAAGCTGGACGAGATCAAGGATCACGACCTGAGTATAAGGGAGGTCCCACTACGAGTCTGGACGAGTGAGGGCGTCACCCGGTCAAAGCGTGTCTGTGTCGTTTACGACCCGGACGAAGTGATGGGAAAGACGTCGGAAGAGAGTAAACCCGCGGATTCGGTACAGACTCTCCTGGATGAAGTCGCGGACGAGGCGACCGCGGTGCCTTAGGCAAGCCCGGACAGGCCAGGTTGTGTGGGCACCCTCACCGAAGCGTTGGGGCGGCACCCGTAACCATAACTCTCATGCTACCGGACCACTGTCCCAGAACCCATTCCCGGGCATTCGCAAAGCGATCCAACCCGCTTCGGCCTGTCCAGGGTGCAGGTTCCATTCGGTGTCGCACATCTCGTACTGTAGCCTTGCGCGGTCATCAAGTCATCGGCTTTTGATCCTGCCTCGCCGGTGGAGATGCGGCCCGACTGTTCGGCTGTCGCGGTCTGGCCAGGCTCGTCAGGTGCCACGTAGATCGTCGCTGCCGCATATCCCAGCACCGCAACAGCGAGCACTGTCACAATCCAGTACTTCTTGTTCATGAAAGCGCCCTCATGCGTTATCCGCTCCAATCATTCCAGTTCAACTATATCATGCCGGGTGCAGCATGGTCGCAGCTCCTGATTCAGACAGCTGGTGGATTATCAGGTTAAACATAGCCGTTGCCATCTGTCTTCTCTCGCCCCGGGATCTTCAGACAGATGCCGAACGGACATCGCTCAGTCACCAGCGGTCTCTTCTTCGCCAATCGGTTCCCTGCCGGTATAGATCTGTGCCGCGTTGCTGGAATCTGAAAAATTAAAATAGACCGGTGATTCATTGCGCAGTACATCAAGAATCGCCGCCCACGAACTCATGTGATAGTGCACTTCGAGTATATTCTGACCAGGGCGTTTTCTGTTTTCGGGCAGAGAGGCATCTTCGGGATAAAACCAGAGCAGCGCCCTGCCAAAGCTGCCGTGCAAGTTCATGAGTCGCCGGCCGCTATATGGCTTGGGCGACAATACATTGACGGTATAGGTTTCGATCTCTCCAAAGTAGACGGTCATGGCCAGTGCTCCGGTTATTGAGTTAACAGAGTATATGCCACAGAAAATGTAGGGACAATTGCCTTCAAACTACAAGGCACGCACCTCAGTCGACTCATGGTGAAAGTCCAGAAAAAAATTCGTTTTCAATCGTCTGATTGGATCGTCGGATAATCTGAATATTTCCTCTGATCCCCATCTTCAGGAGACGGCTGGAAGGTTATCAGAACCCGCTCCTGTCATTCGCCACACCTGATTTTTTGCGAAGCCGACATGCCTGTGCCTGCCAGCATCACAGTTGCGTATGCCTCACATACATGGCGCCAAGCAGGATCAACAGCAGAACACCCCAGACGAAAATGTACACCGGAGTGGACTGCCTGGCTTTCTGCTTTTCCAGCCAGGTCCGTGGTTTGACGCCCCGGTAGAGGAAGACCAGCTTTGCCGAGAGGTTGACACAGACGACGTTGACCGCGAGCAACAGAGCGGCACCCAGTGCGTAATCATACTCCTGGATACCCAGCATCATGCCGAGCGTTGCAGTGGGCGGCAGCAAAGCAACAGCCACCATGACCCCGACCAGGGCAGAGGAGATACCGGTCGTCAACGACAACACGGCAGCCGCCCCGGATGCGAGAGCCAGCAACACACCCGAGATGCCGACATCGGTCCGGGCCAGGATCTCGCTGTCAAGCGGTGGTTCGATTTGCAACAGCATCCCGGCGACAAAAGAGAGGGCCAGGGCCAACCCGAGGCCGGCAACATTGGTCTTGAGCGCAGACAACATCAGGCGCGCGTCGCCGAGCGCAGTTGAAAACGCCAGCGCGATGTTCGGGCCCAGCAGGGGCGCGATCACCATGGCGCCGATGACGACGGCAACATTGTTCTCGACCAGTCCGATGGTGGCAACAATGGTCGAAAGGAATACCAGAAGAAGAAAGTTACCATCCAGCTTCGCGCCTTTCTCAATCTCGTTGTAGAGTTCCTCGCGGGTACCGGTCACGCTGCGGCCGTTATCCTCATCCTCTTTCTCTACCGGTTTCGGCAAGGTCACTTCAAGCGGCAGGACATTGATCCTGGCTCCCTCCGTACTACCGATCGCCGATTGCAGCGCATCAAGCACCACCTGTCGCTTTTCCGGCCTGACGATCATGTTAATGACGATCCGCTCCTCCTCGCTGATGGAACCGCGCCAGAAATCAACAACCTCGTGTTGTTCCGCAATACTGCGCAAAGTGTCTTCATGACCGGCGTTGACAATCACCTCGATGATTTTCATAACATTATCCTAGATGCTGCTGACTCTCAGGGCCTGATATTCGTGTTATGCAGGATGTTCAGGGTGTGCCCGATGATTCGGGAAATTGAATTCTGCGCTCGCCTTGCCGTAACGGACATTGGATAGTAAACGGGACGGAGGGATTGAGTAAACGGTAGTAAACAGGACGGAGAGGTTGAATTCTGTACCGCCGACTCAGACTCGACCGACAGGGAGAGGGGCGCCCTGAACCAATGATTGAAAAAATGCCTGCCCCTTAAGGGGGGCAGGCAATCATGAGGTCAGGCCTTTCGGGGCGGCTGATTAATCGTCGTCGTCGCCGTAGCCATAGCCATAACCGTGGTCATCGTCGTACATCGACGCTGTCCTGCGCAGGAACAGCAGCTGGCCACCTTCCTTCAGGTCCTCGTCAATGATGCGACTGTCTTCGTTATAACGCTCCTGGTCATCGATCCCGTGATTCTGAACATCGAACAGGAAGAGTGAGCCATGCGGCTCATCAAACAGTTTCGATACATCGAGAATCCCCGAGCTTTCAGGCTTGCCAACTTCATCGGGCGCCTCGTCCACGGCATCGGTCCAGACCGGGATGGATGCATCGAGCACTATGCTGCGATCGATTTCCGCAACGCGGACCGCAGAGCCGTTCCACGGGTCGAGCCGAACGATGCCCGACTCGGCGGAGTTGCGTGCGGTGTAGAGGTCGGTGCTGACAGCCTTGTCTTCCTGCACGTAGATCATGCCGTCGTCAGCCCACTCCAGGTTGTCGGGAGAGCGCAGGATGCCTTCCGGATCCGCGTCGCCGTCATACACGATCCGCAGTTCGGCTTTCATGTTCCGAAAATTGGTATCGATCGTGTAGATAGTGCCGAATTGATCGGCTGTCCCGAAGAGATCCGGTTCGTTCTCGCGACCAGTGGAGGCGAGCACGGCCTCGCTGCCATTTTTCGGGTTGGTGGCGACATCCTCCGGGCGGGAGAACTGGAACGCGTTCAATGCTTCGGCACGGGTCCACAAAGTCCTTTGCGTCGGGTAGCCATACTCGTCGAAGCCGGTGGACCCGTCGTTCGACGGTATGCCGCTCGGGCTGTTGTCGATCTCGACCCAGCTTCCGTCCAGGGTGCCCGCGGTGTTGAACTCTGCCGGGGAAATCTTCGCGGGGTCATCCGGGACGAATACGTACAGCTTGCCGCCGCTCAGGCCGTTGCGCTCGAGGAAGTTACCCTCTTTCTGCTTGGTGCCCACGTAGAGGTAGAGCGGAGCAGCCTCCTCCATGCCGTCGCCGTCCGCGTCGAACGGGGATTGGTCGTCAGCCAGGATGAAGGCGACTTTCCGCTTGCTGCCGGTATCGACCTGGGTGATATTTTCCCATGCGCCGCGTCCCATGGCCGGCACGGCCCAGAGTGCGCCAGTCTCGACGTCCAGCGCCCACTCTGCACCGCCAGTGCCAGTAAAGTTGCCACCGGTCTCCTCGCCGGTGAAAAAGGTTCGGTCTACGATGCCACGGCCTGCACCATAAGCACCATGGCCACGGCCCTTGCCACCGAATTCAAGCGGGTCGACCAGTACTGCCGAGCAGAAACGGGTAAAGCCACCAGCTTCCTGGTCTTGAGGCAGAAACGACCTGTCGGTGGCAATATTGCCATTTGCATCATAGACGACGTTGTAAGCAAGGCCCGCATCGACGATGTCCTTGGAGAATTTGTCGATGTCGAAATAGGAAACGCGCGCGCCTGTCATTGAGAACGTGCCACCCTGCCCATCGCTGACCTCGTAGGGGTAGCCGTCGCCAAATGTGAGCTCATGGTTTGCGAACACGCGTACAGTGCGCTTGTCGAGCTCGTAGGCGCCGAGACCGTCGAGAATGCCCGGCGGCGTATATGCGCCTGCGGTTGACGGGTTCAGATCACCGTCGGTGTAATAGAGTGTTTCACCGATGGTCAACAGCGGGGCCGATACTGTGTAGCCGTTGAGTCCAAAGGCCATGCTGTCGTTTGCCGAAGCCTGTCCCGCGGACAAGACCGTGGAAATGCCAAGCGCCAGTGCGGTCAGTTTTTGATTCACTATTCACACCTCTTTTGTCAATTTGAAGTAGTGGGTAAGCAGGATGCCCCGCTCGAGCTACCAGTCGTTCCAGCAAGCTGCGGAAAGACATCGAGCAGCGCTGTCTGATATGCACGTGGAAAGCTAGCAAAGCCATGTGACAAAAAAACGACGGCCCTGTTACATCTCTGTGTCAGCAAGGATGAGAAAGGAAGCGAGAGGGCGCACCCCTTTAGCCTCACGGATCAACAGCGCGAGCGAAGAGAGGGACGGAGGCATGTCATTCTTCAGGGATGGTGACCGCTCGACTTGCAGGAAGAGGAACGCCCGTCAGCCGTTTCCTCTTCGCTCCCCTTTATGGCAGAAAGAGCTTGCAGCCTGTTCCTGTTCTGCGCTTGAACAGGCTCTGCCATTGAAGCGATATCTGAAAGTGGCCATTGACCTCGGGCAGGATGACCCGGCGATGCCGGAAGGTTTCAGGGACGCAAGGGAGTGAGCAGCCCGGCTGTTCCATGTGGCCGGCGAGGAACCTTTGTGTATCAGTCTGATCGCCTGTACCAGGCAGGAACTATTCGGTCTTCGCGTTGCTGTCCGACTTGTCGCAAGGTTCGCCATCGAGCAACTGCTGTGGCGGCATCTTCGCGATGGATCTCAAGCGCAGGTGCAAGGCCGCCTTGGCCATCAGGTGCGCGCCAACGGGTGCTGTAATGAAGAGGAACAGGGTCACCAGAACCTCATGCAGGCTCAGCCCCTCGTCCTGATAACTGAAGAAGACGGCCGACGCGATCAGCAGGCTGCCAACGCCCAGTGTCGTGGCCTTGGTGGGACCATGCAGCCGGCTGTAAAAATCACGCAGGCGAACGAGTCCCAGGGATCCGACCAGGGTAAAACCGGCACCGATCAGGATGAGAGCGGACAGCAACAGCTCCAGCGTTACGGGCATCATTCGATGATATCCCCCCGTGTCAGGAACTTGCTCAGCGCCACCGTGCCGACGAACCCGATCATCGCGATCAGCAGCGCCGCCTCGAAATAGAGGTTGCTGCGCAGATGGATGCCGAGCAGAACAAGCAGGGCGACGGTGTCGACGTACAGCGTATCCAGTGCGAGGATACGATCAGCCGCCGTCGGACCGAGCAACAGGCGCCAGAAGGCCAGTAGCAGGGCTATGCTGACCAACCCGAAGGCGAGGTACAGAGCGCTATTCAACATAGTTCGAGAATCTCCTTCAGCGGCGCCTCGTAGCGCTCGCGGATCGTTTGCAGCAATTCGTCCGGATCCGTGGTGTGCAGACTGTGGACGATCAGGCAACGGCGATCGGCGCTGACAGAGGCCGAGACCGTCCCCGGCGTCAGAGAGATCGTGTTGGCCAACACGCTGATCGCCAACTCGCTGCGCAGCAGCAACGGCATCACGACGAACGCGGGTTGCAGGGTCTCCTGCCTGCCGATGATCAGACGAGCGACCGAAACGTTCGCAACGATGATGTCGTACAACACGATGACCACGAAACGCAACAGCAGCAGCGGCCGACGCACCTTGACCTGCTCGGGCCAGAAGCGCGCCGTGTACAGCGGGACGGCCCAGCCGAGGATGGCGCCGAGGAGCACTTGTCCGAAGCTGAGTTCATTGACCAGGAGCAGCCATATCACCACGAGGATGGCCGAGAGCAACGGATGCGGCAACAATCGCTTCATCGAACCTCCCCGGCCTCTGCGGCCCCCAGCACCGCCTCCACGTACGCAGAGGGCTGCACCAGTTGTGTTGCGGCGGCCCGACTGAATTCGTACAGCGGCCCGGCATACAGGACCAGCGCGATGCCCAGCAACGCGAGGACCACAGGCGCGGCCAGATCCGAAACCCTGATTGCAGGCCCCGCCTCCGCCCAACCGTCTGTATCGAAGAACAACTGGCTGCCCGAGCGAGCCAGCCCCATCACGCCGAGCAGGCTGGTGATCAGCAGTACTGCGAGCACCCAGATCATCCAGGGGTTGCCGATACTCGATTGCAAAATCAGCCACTTGCCGATGAAACCCGAAAGCGGCGGCAAACCGCTGACAGCGACGGCAATCAGCAGGAAGACACCTGCCAGCAGCTGACCGCGCGGCAGATCCGGACCGGTAACCAGGCGATCGGCAAAGTCTCCACGCGCGCGGGAGACGACGTCGGCGAGCAGGAAGAGCGCCGCCGCGGCGAATGTCGTGTGGGCCAGATAGTAAATGCCCGCGGCAACCGCGTCGATGCCGCCGAGACCGAAAGCCGTCAAGAGGGTTCCGGCAGATACCACGACCAGGTAGGCGGCCTGTTGCGACAGGCGTCGACTGGCCAGCATTCCCAGGGTGCCTGCGGCGACGGTCAACAGCGCCAGCGGCACGAGCCAGGGATCGAGCAGCCCGGCGGCCGGGCCGCTGTCAGGACCAAACAGCAGACTGTAGACACGCAGGATGGCGTAGGCGCCGACCTTGGTCATGATCGCGAACATGGCTGCGACGGATGCACTGGTATGGCCGTAGGCACCCGGCAGCCAGAGGTGCAGCGGCGCCAGTGCCGCCTTGAGCGCGAAGACGGCAAACAGGAGTAACCCGGCGGTTCGCACGACGCCGAGGTCAGACTCCGGCAGTTCGGCCAGGCGCACGGCCATGTCCGCCATGTTCAGTGTCCCAAGGACCCCGTAGAGACTGCCGACGGCAAACAGGAACAGCGTCGAACCGACCAGGTTCAGCACCACGTAGTGCAAACCGGCGCGGGTGCGTTTGCGGCCACCGCCGAGCAGCAGCAGGCCGTACGAGGCGATCAGCAGGACTTCGAAGAAGACGAAGAGGTTGAACAGATCGCCGGTCAGGAAGGCACCGTTGAGACCGAACAGCTGCATCTGGAACAGGACATGGAAATGCCTGCCGACATGCGCACCATGCAAGAGTACGCCGGCCGCCAGAAGCCCGGTCACCAGCACCATGACCGCCGCCAGCCGATCGGCCGCCAGCACGATACCGAACGGCGCCGCCCAGTTACCGAGACGGTAAACCTCTACCTGCCCCTCCCCGGCCTGCATCAACAGCGCCACGGCAACAGCGACCAGGCCCAGCGTAGCGGCGAGGTTGATCAGCCGTTGCAGCTCCGTCGAGGATCCACGCAACAGCAGCAGAAGAATGCCGGCCAGCAGTGGCAGCAGCAATGGCACGATGACGAGGTGGCTCATCGTCCCGGCTCCTTGCCGTCGACGTGATCGTTGCCCAGTTCGGCGCGGGCGCGCAGTGACAGGATCACGACAAACGCCGTCATGCCAAAGCTGATGACGATCGCGGTCAACACCAGGGCCTGCGGCAGCGGGTCGGCATAGCTTGCACCATCACGGATGATCGGCGGCTGGCCGATGGTCAGCCGTCCCATGACGAACAGGAAGAGGTTGACCGCGTAGGACAAGAGGGTCAGCCCGAGTACGACCGGGAACGTGCGGCCACGCAGACTGAGGTAGACGCCGCAAGCGGTCAGGGTGCCGATGACGACAGCGATAAGGGCTTCCATCAGGCGTCCTCCTCCGGGTTGCCGGCTGTCGGGTGTGGCCGGTTGACATCATGGAGGTATCCAAGACGTAGCAGGATCACCAGGGTGACGCCAACCACGACCAGGTAGACACCAAGATCGAAAAGCATCGCCGAGGCCACCTCGAACTTGCCGACCAGCGGCCAGTGCAGGTAGGTGAAGGTCGACGTCAGGAACGGGTAACCGAACACCCAACTGGCCAGGCCGGTGGCGGTCGCGATCAGCAGGCCGATACCGATCATCGGATTCAGGCGGGCGCTCATCCTGGAGCCTGTCCAGGCGATACCGTTGGCCAGGTACTGTGTGATGAGCGCGATGGCGGTGATCAGGCCGGCGATGAAACCGCCGCCCGGCAGGTTATGACCGCGCAGCAGCACGAAGATGGCCACGAGCAGGGCCAGTGGCAACAACAGGCGCGAAAACGACGCCATGACGACAGGATGCAGGTCCCAGCTCCATCGCCGGCCCGTACTGTCTGCTTCGGGGGCGGTCAGCCGCAGCCCCTCCAGTAACGCAAAGATGCCGATTGCGGCAATCGCCAGCACCGTGATCTCGCCCAGTGTATCGAAGCCCCGGAAGTCGACCAGGATCACGTTGACCACGTTGGTTCCGCCGCCGCCCGGCACGCTGTTGTCGAGGAAGAAGCCCGCGATGGACTCATACGGACGGGTCAGGACAGCCCAGGTCAGGGCCGAGGCGCCCAGCCCGGCAGCAGCGGCCAGTAGCAGGTCGCGGCCGCGGCGACCGGCACTCGACTCGACGGGCGTCCGGTCCGGCAGGAAATAGAGCGCCAGCAGCAGCAGCACGACCGTCACGACCTCGACCGACAACTGCGTCAGTGCCAGGTCAGGCGCCGAAAATTTCACGAAGGTCAATGCAACGATCAAACCCACCACGCTCAGCAGCAGCAGCGCCAGCAGCCGCTGACGGTGCAGCAGGACGGTGCCGACCGCTGCAATACAGAGGATGACCGCCGCCAGCAGGCTGATCGGATCGAGCGGCGTCAGGGGCAGATCGCCGCCAACCGGCCCGAAGCCCCATAGCCCGGAGAATGCCAGCGCAACGGCAGCGAGAACCAGCACCAGGACCATGCGTTGCAGTGTTGCGCGCTGCAGCACGCCGTTGAGCCATTCGGCGCCGCGGAACAGGGCCTGTTCCAGCCATTGATAGAAGGTGCGGGCGTCGATCCTGCCGATCGTGCGCTCGTGCCAGCGGAACAAGGGACGACGCAGGGCGTAAATCAGCCCACCCGCCGCCAGCGCCACCAGGCTCATGATCAATGCCGGATTGACGCCATGCCAGATCGAGAGACTGTATTCGGGCAAGTCGGCCTGCAATGTCGACGCCGCAGCCGTTGCCAGCAACGGCCCGAAGGTCCACGCCGGCAGGATGCCGACCGCGAGGCAGATCACAACCAGTATTTCGACCGGTACTTTCATCCAGCGCGGCGGCTCGTGCGGTATTTTCGGCAGATCGACCGGTTCGCCATTGAAAAAGACGTCATGAATGAAACGCAGTGAATAGGCGACGGCGAATGCGCCGGCCAGGGTTGCGAACATCGGCAGCCAGGGAATCGCGCCTTCATGGGAGATGTAGACGGTCTTGGCGAAAAACATCTCTTTCGACAGGAAGCCATTGAGCAAAGGCACCCCGGCCATCGCCGCCGCCGCGACCATGGCCAGCACCGCCGTATGGGGCATGTAGTTCCACAACCCGTTGAGCTTGCGCATATCCCGCGACCCGGCCTCGTGATCGATGATCCCGGCGGCCATGAACAGGGAGGCCTTGAAGGTGGCGTGATTCATGATGTGAAACACCCCGGCCACGGCGGCAAGCGGCGTGCCGATACCGAAGAGCAGCGTGATCAGGCCGAGGTGGCTGATCGTCGAGTACGCCAGCAGGCCCTTGAGGTCATGCTTGAACAGCGCGGTGTAGGCGCCGAGCAGCAGGGTGATCAAACCTGCGCCGCCCACCAGCAGCGTCCACTCGAACGAACCGGACAAGGCAGGAAAGAGCCGCGCCAGCAGGAAGACACCCGCCTTGACCATGGTCGCCGAGTGCAGATAGGCGCTGACCGGCGTCGGTGCGGCCATCGCATGCGGCAGCCAGAAATGGAATGGAAATTGCGCCGACTTGGTGAACACGCCCAGCAAAATCAGCACCAGCGACGCAACATACCAGGGGTGGCTTTGGATGATGTCGCCCGACTGCAGGATCACCGAGAGTTCATAGCTGCCGGCAATTTCGCCGAGCAGGATGAAACCTGCCAGCATCGCCAGTCCACCGGCGCCGGTGATCGCCAGGGCCATCCGGGCCCCCTCTCGCGCATCCTCGCGGTAGCGCCAGTAGCTGATCAACAGGAACGAACTGATGCTGGTCAGCTCCCAGAAAATCAGCAACTGGATCAGGTTTTCCGACAGCACCACACCCAGCATCGAGCCCTGGAAAAGCAGCAGATAGGCGTAGAAACGACCCATAGGGTCGTCCGCGGAGAGATAGTAGCGCGCATAGAGAATGACCAGCAGCCCGATCACGAGGATCATCAGCGCGAACAGCAGACCCAGGCCATCGAGCCGGAAACTCAGGGTCAGACCGGCCGCGGCCAGCCAGTCGAATTGCCACAACAGGGTGCCGCCCTGCATGACTTCCCCGATCGACGGCATGAGCAGCAGCAATGCGGCGAAGGTGGTGCCGGCGGCAGCGAAGGCGGATCGCAACCGGCCATGATGCCCCGCCCACGCGACCAGGGCAGCGCCCAGAAAGGGAATGGCGACCATCAATGGAATCGTCATGGCATGAAAATCCCGGTGATCGTCGTGTCAGGGGAAATAGCACCGACAGCCGACAGCCGTGCGAAATAGCGGTGCTTGAAGGTACAGCGCATTGTGGATCAGTTGTCCGCCGCCAGGGCGCTCCTCGCGAGTTCCTCGAATAGGGTTGCGATAGTTTAGCAACATGCGGGCGAAGGCATAAGGCCTTCTGACGCCCCGCCGGTTGCCAAGTCGAGGCGCATTTCACGGGATTTGCGCCGCATGGAAGTAATAGAGAGGCGAAAGCGCTGACCCCGAGTTCCCGAATTTCCGGCATCTACAGCTGGAAAACCGCGACCTGCCCCTGTTCCCCCGCTGCTTTCCTTGGCATCATTCCTCTGTGAAGAACTGGCGATTGAGCTTTCAGGAGATCCGGGGTGTTCTTTTCCAAGTCCGGCAAGCCGTATTACTTGTCCCGCAGTGATGTCAATCATCCGCTTTCCAGCTATGCGAAATCGGGATTCACACTGGACGGTTCCGAGTGGCCCTCCGTCGAGCACTACTATCAGGGCATGAAGTTTGCGGAGGGTGAGCTTCGTGAATCGATTCGCGCGGCGGATCACCCTGAAAAGGCGAAACAGCTGGCCGAGGCCAACAGAGAGGCGGTTCGCAAGGATTGGCAGCAGGTTCGCGAGGTGATGATGACGCGCGCTGTCTACATCAAGTGCCGCACCCATGAGGCTGTGGCAGCCGCATTACTGGCCACCGGCGATCAAACAATCGTCGAGACCAGCCAGTACGACTACTACTGGGGCTGCGGTCGTGACGGGCGCGGCCACAACACCTTCGGCAAGGTGCTGATGGCCGTGCGTGACAAATTGATGCAAGAGCAGGCC
Source organism: Gammaproteobacteria bacterium (assembly GCA_037385505.1). Taxonomy (GTDB): domain Bacteria; phylum Pseudomonadota; class Gammaproteobacteria; order Chromatiales; family Chromatiaceae; genus Sva-25. Next base: position 11,646 of record JARRMY010000016.1, read on the forward strand.
TCCGGCTGAGGCCCAGTCCGGCAATTCATTGAACCCCGGCCTTTTTCACGCGGCGATGATGAAACCATCTGGCGTGCAATGTGCCGGGGGCGAAAGATTCGGGTACTCTGAAAACGGAAAAGATGGCGTTTACAATAGTGCCCCGATTCACGGACCTGCAGCCGATGCGAGAGACGAACAATGAAGAGACTGACAATCACCCGCCCCGATGACTGGCACCTGCACCTGCGGGACGGCGATATGCTGGCCGCGGTGTTGCCGGATAGCGCGAGGCGGTTCGCCAGGGCGATCGTCATGCCCAACCTCAAACCGCCGGTGCGCACCGTCGCGGAGGCCGCCGCATACCGCGACCGCATCCTCGACGTCCTGCCGGGCGAGATGGATTTCGAGCCCTTGATGACCCTCTACCTGACGGACAACACGTCGCCGGAGGAAATCTTCAGGGCGAAGGAGAGTGGCTTCGTGCACGCCGTGAAGTATTACCCTGCCGGGGCCACGACCAATTCGGATTCCGGCGTCACAGACATTCTCAGGGTCGAGGACGCGCTGGCGGCCATGGAAGAAGCGGGGTTACCGCTGTTACTGCATGGCGAGGTGACTGATCCGCAAGTGGACCTGTTTGACCGGGAAGCAGTCTTCATCGAGCAGATCCTGGAGCCGCTGCTGCAGCGCCGGCCCGGACTCAGAATGGTGCTGGAGCACATCACGACCCGCCAGGCAGTGGAGTTCGTGACAGCCGCCCCGGACAACGTGGGCGCCACGATCACCGTTCACCACCTGCTCTACAACCGCAACGCCATGTTCCAGGGCGGCATCCGGCCTCACTATTACTGTCTGCCAGTGCTGAAAAGGGAGAGACACCGCGAAGCGCTGGTCGGCGCCGCCATCAGCGGTCATCCCAGGTTTTTCCTGGGCACCGACAGTGCGCCTCACGCAACTACCGCCAAGGAGACGGCGTGCGGCTGCGCGGGCATCTACACCGCCCATGCCGCCATCGAGCTCTACGCCGAGGCCTTCGAATCTGCAGGCGCCCTCGACAAGCTGGAGGATTTCTCCAGCCACTTCGGCCCCGATTTCTATGGCCTGCCGCGCAACAGCGATACCATCACCCTGGTGAAAGAGAGCCACACCGTGCCTGCCGCGCATCGCGCAGGCATCACCCCGCTGAGAGCCAACGAAGAATTGACCTGGCGACTGGCGTGAGAATCAGGGTTAAGAGCAGGGCTGCTCCGCTTCGCTGACGACAAGCCATCGATCTGCTGATCCACTCCCGACTGGTTCAATCGCGGAGGATGGATAGATGCCGGCACGGCCAGGGACCAGCGTGCCGGAGAATCATTCCGAGTCGAAATAGGCCTCTTTCGAGGCAATATAGCCATCCAGCAACGCCTGGAGCACCTCGGGATCTGCCGGTCGCAAGCCGCTCAGGATCATGCTCTTCTCTCCATGCCCGAAATCTCCCTGCGGTGCGGTCAGGCGGAATTCCAGGCGTACCTGCCCGCGTTTGCCCTCGACATCCAGTGTGGATTTTTCCAGGACCAGGTCGGGATTGGTCACATCGAAGCGGTCGAGCTTCACGGACATGCTTTCGTAAATCACGAGCGGCCGGTCAGGGTTGATCATGACATTGTTGTCCAGCATCAGGGGCACGAGGACATGTTGGAAATTATGGCCGGAAAAGGCGACGTAGCTTCGGGTCAGCTCCCTGATCAGCTCACTGTCCGTCGAACAGTTCCCGCGACGACTGAAATTGAGGTACTCCTTCCCGCGCTGGTCGCGAATGCTGACCTCTTCAGCATCGGTATCCGGAAAACGCAGTGGAATGCCATCTGCAAGCAATCCGGAAAAATTGAAGTGCATCTGCTCACATAGCCCGTATCTGGAAAGCACCACGGCAAACAGGAGGTCTCCGGGCACGCAGAAGCGCTTGCTATCCGGGTTGTGAATAGGATTGAAATCACCAGCGACCTGCTTGGCAAAGTCGCTGGATTGCTGACGGCTGAACTGAATGCCATCCGCATCTTCAGAGTAGTAATCTGTGATAGTCATCTTGTATCCGAAATTCTCGCAATGTCATGGCCAGCAACATCTGGCACGATCATGTGCTCCATTATCCCCTGCATGACAAGCAGAGACCACAGTTGCCGGCCTGCATGAAGGCAACTCATTGAGCCTGGCGTCCATTCCGGGTGGATTCCGAGGCTCCTGCATGACGCAGGAAGAGGCGCATGTTCCCGCTTTTGCGCGTGACAAGGAACTCGACCCGTGCAGGGTTGGAATCGCCGGGCATACCGCAGAGTATCGCTGGTCGAGTCCCCGTGCGAAGGCGCAGGATGATGCATTCGGCATGCCCGCTGCATATGACACCTGCCTGAACCCGGGACCGGCCAGGAGACGCGTGCAGACACATAGTGCGAGCTGATCAACAATCGGAGCGATCTAGGAATCGTCATCGAGACGCGCAGTGCCAGTAACAACAGCAATGCGTCTGACAGCATTCTTACGGCAACTGGTCGCCGGGATGCCCGGTAGAGGTGTCACTCACGTCCAGTCAGGCCGCCCGGCAAAACAGGCGAGATAGTTACAGCAAGATCAAAAAGCGTGGTCTGTACCGGTTTCCGATCAATCCTCGCGGCACCTCGATGGCAACATGATCTTCCCGGTTCCCGCGAAGCGGTGACGCATCATGCAGTTGTCTCGGCCGCCCTGTAATAGCGCTCGGGCCCGATCGTTTTCAACAGCGCCAGCGCAATCAGCTCCCTGTCCACGTCGCCTTGCTGGCTGAAGAGGTGCTGGATCTTGCCGGATGCCCCGGGCGCCGCGGCATTGATACCGGGGGTGATCGCCTCGCCCATGGAAGAGACCATGCAGCCCTCCGGCGCGACATTGAGCACCAGGTCATAACCCTCGCGCAATTTCAACAACGCCTCACCGATATAGGGCACCAGCTCGCCGGCCGGACGCTTCGTCGGGATCACTGTCCCGGCGACATCGAGGATGTGCTCAATCGATTGGGGCATCCGCACGCCGGCTGCCCGGTAGAGCGGCCTGGCAAGCACCTCTCGCAGCAGAAACTGGATCGCCTTGAGACCGGCCAGCTGCTTCCGCCTGTTGCGACGCAGCGCCCTGAGCTCCCTGCGCCTGGACGCATCACCGGTGCGCTGCAACTCCTCGCTGCATTGGCTGATCGCCTCGCGGGCCCGCATCAGCATGCTGGCGATTTTGTAGTCGAGAAAACTCCAGACCGGGGTGTGGGTCAATTCGAACTGGCGAAAGCCGAGCGTTGCCAGCAGGGCCCTGTCGATCTCCTCGAACTGGGCGACCCGCATGTAGGCCTCGCCGTCGACATGGACGCGGCTTGCCTCGTCAGGGAGCGGGCGCGAGCACCATTTTCTAGCGAACCGCTTCAGCATGCGCTGGAGATCCTTGCGGTGAAGGCCCCAGCCGAAGTAGTCGACGAGGTGACCGATGCCGGGCAGCTGCTCTGTGCGTGCGCAGAGTCGCAGGGCCGCGGGCGTCGGCCGGATGCGGTTCTCGAGATACTCGTACAGCTCGGCCTTGAACGCGCGGTAGGCGCTGATGAATCTCCGGTAGTCGGCATAATCGCGGCAGCGGGAACTGCCCCGGGCGAGCAGGTCGTGCAGCACCCCCTGCAGAATGATGCCCTGCGCCGTGCGCACGAAAAGCCAGCGCGGCAGGCCGAAATCGTAACCCTCGTCCTCGTGGCCAACGAGAAATTGCATGACGAGCTCTTCGGTCTGATCCTTCCTGCTGCTGTTTTCCTGCCGGTTGATGAAGAGCTTGTGCGTCTCCACGTACTGGCCCTGGCGGCAGGGACCTTCGCCCGTGTTGTTGAAAATCAGCAGCCGGCGCTTGTTGGCGAATGCCGGGTCGCTCTTGCGGCGCCGCTTGAAGTCCTCGATCGCTGTCATGACGTCACCATAGACGGCGGCGAGCGGCGCACAGACTGCATCACCCGTGATGGAGCGTCCATTCTTGATTGCGGCCTGCAGGTCATAGTCCTCGTCGTAGAGATCGACGCAGGTCAAACCTGCGCTGCGGAAGATGGATGTCACGACGCGATGATCCGAGAGCGTGGGCAGATAGATGGCGTCGGTCTCCGGGTTGACCGGTTCGTCGTTGACGAGGCGATCGAGCATCCTGACCTCGAAGTTCTCTTCGGCGGCCACCTGTCTCAACTGGTCATGCAGCCCCGTCTCGAGCTGCTTGACATAGGTATTCATGCGGTTCTCGAGATGCGCCAGCTCCTTGATCACGGCATCGGACTGGATCAGCAGGTAGGGGCGCTGCCTGGTCAGCTCGGCGATCAGCGGATTGGTCACACTGTCCGGGCCGCAGAGGAAGGTCGATACCTGGATCACTGGCATCAGTGCCTCCGACTCCTGTTCGATACGGCGAAACACCTCCCTGAGGCCCGGGTGACCGGTGACCCGGTGCAGCTCGCGCCGGGCGCAGGCATCGGCCAGCGTCGCGATCATGTGTGGATTACGCCAGTAGAGATGCTTGAACGCCGGGTTGTAGTCAGCATCGAGCAGGTAGCCGGGGATCCCTGCCATGTTCTTGTCGCGCAGCAGGCGACCGACATGACTGTCATAGATGCCAGGATTGAGGACGTATTCGCGCCCCATGACCAGCGCCACCTCGCGCCCCTCGTCGAGCGCCTCGCTGGCGAGCCTGGCGGCATAGTCGGCGGCGTCTGTCCTGAGTTGCTGCTGTGCCCGCAACGCGTCCTCGACAATGGTACGGAAAGCGTCGAAGGAGATGGGCTTGTCGTAGTGCTCGAAAACCGGCTGCAGGCGCGCATGGATCCTGTTCGCGATCACCTCCGCATCGAGGGTTTTCAGGTCGATATGGAAGAGGTGGATGCGGGCCTCGAGGCGCCGCGCCTCGGCAAGCTTGCGCGCCACCGCCATACCGCCCTGGTTGATCGTGCAGGTGCGGCCGAGCGAATGGCTGACAGGCAGGTGCGTGATCTGCGGGGCGAGGATGATGCCGTGAGGTTGTGAAGCGAGGCGCAGCAACTGGCCGACAGCACCGATATGCGGCGCGCAGGTGTCGATATGAAAATGTGGCTGGGCGTCGATGACGTCCGAGTCCTGCAGGTTGTCGACCTGCACCGGGATGCCAAGCGGCGTGAACAGGGAGGCGAAGAACATGGACCACTCGGAGACGGCGAAGCTGCGTGGAATGACCAGGCGGTTCGGGTCATCGGAGTGCGGCAGGCGTTCGTCGATGAAGCGCCAGATCTGCTTGTAGGTATCGGGGCTGCCCTTGCCCTTCGCCCCCCCGGCGCCCTTCGATCCCAGCAGCTCGTTGATCGCCGTACAGCCGCCGAGGCTGAAGCTGAACCGCTTGCCGTCGTCGCTGCAACTCGTCAGATGCGAGCGGTTGCAGCGCGCCGCGGCATCACCGCAGGCGGCACCCTTGCACTGGATGATCCTCTTCGCGAACTCCTTGTTGATAAAGGCGTCGAGCTCGATGTCAATCGCCTCTCCGGCGGCATGATCGGCCAAAGTGCGGATAAGGCCGATACAGGCCCGGTGCCCGGGATCCGGCGGCACCAGGCAGTAGATGTCGTCACCGACGAAGTCCTGCAGGCGCTCGGCGACGGCCAGTGGCAGGGGTTCGCTGAGCATCGTCTGGCCATGCAGCAGGGCCACCGTGCGACCCGGCAGCTCGATCTGGTTCCAGAGGGTGCGCGCCATGTTCTCGACGATCGCACGGTTCGCAGAGGCGAGGATTTCGTCACGGCCATAGCCCTCCGCCTGCAGCTTGCGCGCGTTCTCCATCAGGAAGACGGCGCAGGTGGCGTTGATGGCATAGCTTCGGTCGGCGTTGTAGGCGAGCTCGCAGGCCTTGTCGATGTCCTCCAGGCAGAACATCGCCGTCAGCGTGTCCATGAGGCTGCCAGTGCCGGCGGAACACTTGACGTTCATGGCGTTGTCGAACAGCTCCGCTTGCTTCAGCGCGATGGAGGAGATCTTGGTATCCTCGCCGCCGATATCGACCAGCAGGCAGAACTCCTCGTTGATGCCCTCGACACCGGCCGCTTTCAATCGCTCGATATGCTCCCTGGCATGTTCGATGGAGCCGTGGGCATGGGCATAATTCTCGACCAGCACCGAGATGCGGTCGGCGAGCTGAGGATAAATGCTGGTCAGCGCCTTCTGTACCTGGTAGCGCGCGCTGCCGGTAAGGCCGATCTGCAGGATGCGCAGCATGCCGACGCCCTGCGACCTGATGTCCGTGAAGATCTTCTGGATCGTTTCGATGGTATCGCCGGCGTTGGACCAGGAGCCCTTGTAGACGATGGCTTCTCCCCGGGCGTCGCTAATGATGAGCTTCGCCATCGTCGAGCCGACATCGAGCCCGAGCATGACCGGCATCGAGCGCAGCTGCTGTGGATCGAAGCTGCTCGGCGCGCTGTTCGGGATGCGCCGATAGAGATTCCGCGCCTCGAGATCCGTGCGAACATCGCGCAACGCCGGGTACTCGACCGGCTTCTGCGCCGGCAATACGCGCCGGTCGGGCTCAGCGAAATTGCCGCTGCCGATGACCTGCTGCAGGTGACGCAGCCCCCTGAGAGGGAGCGAGCCATCGCTGTCGTGACGGACATCGTTTGCACCAACCGACTCGAGGTAGTCCTGCGCGCAGTCGCGGGCGTACTGCCAGTTGAAGATGCCACCGCTGAGCCAGACGGTTTCAAACCCGCCATGCAGCTTCTTGCACGCCTTCAGCACCTCGGACTTGAGGGTGACCGCCAGCGCAAAATCGAGCGGAATGCCCTGGTTCTTGTCCGAGATGGTGGCGGATGATGCGAAGACGCCGCAGCGGTCGGCGCGAATGTTGACTCCTTGGCGGCGCTCGCGATTCTCTTCACCGATATAGCGCGCGAGGATGGCATCGACCGCGCTTCGCTCGATATTGAGTTTCTGCAGCACGCGATCGAGGTTGATCCCGGAGCCCGCACCGCAGCGCGGATTGACGCTCAGCATGTCGTCCTTGAGCTCCCCGCTCTCGTCGATGCCGATGATGACATAGCCCGACGCGGAGAGCTCGATGATGCCAAGTGGCTTGTCCTCGAGCAGGCTGCGCGCGGCGGACCAGAGGGCTGCCGAAGAGAGTATCAGTTCACCACGGCCGAGATGTTGGCGGACCGTCTCCTGCAGCTTGCCAGTGATGAAGATGCCGGTTGAATCCGGCAGACGGTCGAGACCATAGTTGGTGGCAGCAGCGACGAGATCTTCGTTGCCCGGTATGACCAGTCTGCCCAGTTCCACACCCACTTCATCGCAAGCCAGTATGCGGATGCTGCTGATGCCGGCGTCGATGTAGAGATTATCTGCACGTTGCAGCGTGGCAATGAACGGACCCTTGATGGCCAGGCCCTTGTTGTCAGTCATGATCTCTGTCTGTGCTCAGGTGGTCCGGGAAAGTATAGTGAAGTGATTCGGGACAAGCCACGGCCACTCCGCTGCACTGACGACAAGACATTGATTTCAGTCACATTTCTGACTATTGAATCACGCAACACGGGAGTATGAAATGAGAGGGAAAAGGTCTGTCACCGTGATCACGACAGCGGGAGAAGGGGGATGGCTTGCTCCCCCCTCTCCGGGAGGTCCTACTTCAGAAAAACGAGGCTGAAAGAGACAGGCACCGCTGTCGGGATATACATCAGGCCGGCCAGTTTGGTCAGTTCAAGGATACCCTCGCCCAGACCGAAATCCGCCGCATCGACCAGCACCGGGCTCATGGAGGTGACCAGCAAACTGTTGCCTTCGTTGGAGACATTGACAGGCACCGTCAGCGACTTGCTCATGCCGTGAAGATCGAGCTGCATGGTCAGATCGATCTGGTGAAGTCCCTGCTCGGTGAGAACGGTCCCGGGCACCGAGGCCGATACCGTTGCTGCCGGATGCTCTTCTGTGTTGAAGACGATCTTGCGCATGCGCTCGTCACGAATCGCGACATTGGTATTGACGCTGTCGAGGACGACGCGCACCACCGCGCTGCCATCGTCACCGATGTTTCCTTCGAGTTTCGTAAAACGGTTGTTTTCGGCCGCACTCTTGTCGGCATTGGGGAAGATCTTGGTCGTGGTGTAACTGAGCTGGGAGCGGTCGGAATCCAGCTTCCATTCAGCATGAACGGCAGTCGCGCCGATGGCTAGCGGTAGAGCCAGCACTGCCGATAATAGGAGGGTTTTCCAGCGGGGGAGTTTCGTGGACATGGTTACCTCTTCTGTTAATCCAGTGAAAACGCAGATGAAATCGGTTATCGCAATGCGAGTCGCTCTCGGGATCAGGAAGCAGGGTGACAGGAATCTGCCTTGCCGGGTCATCAACTCCTTCTGTTTGGGTCGTCTTCTCCAGGTTTCGCGATTCACAGCGCCTCCCGCGCCTGATGCTTCTCTGCATTCATGGCAAGAATAGCACTAGTGTGGAACGAAAAACCAATGGGAGGGAATGCTTATTTCGCGGGCAGGAAGCAGTCCTGCCGGATATCAATCCATCCGTTGCCTTTGTATCCGCGCCACCATGTGCATGATTCCCACGAGGATCGCACCGAGCACCATTCCCACCAGAAGCTCTCCGATGATCGCCGGGAGAAAATGCAATGCGTGATGGATGGCATCGATGTTGTGAACGTACATGCCACCACCGACCAGCAGCATTGCAATGGTCCCGATGACGCCGAGCAGTCTGATCACGTGAGGCAATCCGGCGACGAGCATGTGGCCAATCCGGCGGATGAACCCTGCTGCCGCCCCGGACATCTGCTTCGCCCTGGTGATCAGGTAGAGCCCCGCATCATCCATCCGGACCAGCAGTGCGACGAGTCCGTAGACCCCGACCGTCGCCAGCAGCGCAATGAGACTCACCACGAGTATGCGCATGCCCAGCGACTGATCCATCACGGTACCCAGCGCAATCACGATAATCTCGATCGAGAGGATGAAGTCAGTACGGATTGCGCCTTTGATCTTGTGGTTTTCGGATTCCAGCAATTCGGCCTTGCTATCCGTTGTTTCCGCAGCCGGTGTTGCCTGTTGCTCATGCGGCAAAACCCACTCCAGGACCTTTTCCGCACCCTCGTAGCTGAGATAGGCTCCACCCAGCAGCAGAATCGGCACGATGAGCCAGGGCGCATAGGCACTCAGCAGAAAAGCCACTGGCAGGATGATGAGTTTGTTGACCACCGAGCCCCTCGTGATCGCCCAGATCACCGGCAGTTCGCGCGAAGCCTTGAACCCAATCGCCTTCTCGGCATTGACGGCGAGGTCATCGCCCAGAAGCCCGGCTGTTTTCTTGGCCGCCAGTTTGCTGTACACAGCCGCGTCATCGAGCAGCGTTGCCACGTCATCCAGAATTGCAAAGATACCGCTAGCCATTTTCGTAAACCTGCTGGTTGAAAACCGGTGATCGTCAGGAACCGGGCCCTGAGCCGTTTCCCTGCCATGCGTTTCCGGAACCGGCAGAGTGCATCTCCAAAACCGGCCGGGCGCATGTCGGAGTCTCTTGCCCGGAAGAACCGGAAACCTGATCTCCGATAGTGACACATGTCGTACGAAAACGAGGAGTAGTGTTTGCGAAAACATACCTGAAATCACGCTTAACCCTGCTCGTTCCTGCGGATCGATCGCTCCATGCAGGCCTGATAGTCATGATCGGACCCGGTCACTTCTTCTATCTCAACGGCATCCTCTCGATCGCGAACTGAGTCATGTGTGATCAGCCACCATGCATCCGGCCCGGTCATAGGTCAACAGGCTGATCAACCCAGGGGAAAGAGAAATAATTCTCTGGATTTTGAATGGGATCAAACGGTAGCTTATTGTCAGAGACTTCTCTTCTCGGGGTACGAGGTACATTCAATGAAATTCATCAAGAGGCGCCTGGCGATCCTTCTCCTGCTGGCATTGCCGGCAGTGACGATCGCGGATCTGGTTCCTGTCCATGTCAATGACGACATCCATTACGTGACCGGCGGTGTCGGGCTGGAGGAATCGAGCGCCATCGAGGAGATGCGCAAGGATTATCCCCTGAGCATGGTTTTTGCCGAGACCACCAGCAACGGACGCAACCAGTTTCTTCACGGGGTCCAGGTGGAAATACGCCGGGATAACGACCTGATCCTTGAAGCCTACACAGGGGGCCCTTACCTGCTGGTGCAACTTCCACCGGGCGATTACGAGGTGACGGCAACCCACCTTGGCGTTCCGAAGACGCAGGCTATCAAGGTGGATACCAGACCCCGGCGGATTGGCTGGACATGGCCCGCGCCGAAAGACGAGGTCGACCCGAATCAGCAGAGTCCGGCGCCGATCGCACAGTGAGAGGCCAGGGTCCGGCGGTCACCCGCCGACAATGTTTCGTCTTCCCCGGTCATGCGCCCGGCTACTGCGCAAACAGCACGCCCCAGACGAAATCGACCTGTACGGCGCGCTGGTTGGTTGTTCCCCGGTCATAGTAATCGCCGACACTCGGTGCGCCGTTGACGACGGTGCCGATACCGGAGAGGTTGAGCCTGCCGGTTGCGCCAACCCCCGGCACACCCGGGGCTGCGCCACTGCTGTTGACCGATGCCTGGACGTGGCAGCTGAGACAGGAGGCCGTATTGACGAAGCCTCCTTCCGTGATGGATGCGCCGACGATTGTCGGGTAACCGTCACGATTGTAGAACTGCGTTTGCGTTCCCTTCAGACGATAGCTTTTCCAGGCCGGATCGCCGATGGAGGGCTGGTCGGGATTGACCGGGCCTGCGCCACTGCCGATGCCGGTTGCCGTGAACAGCGCATCGAGTCCGGTCGTGATGGTTCCCGAGGGATAGCTCTTTCCGAGATCGAACAGCGCCGTGTCGTCATGGAGCTCGTCATCGACAGTGTGCGGTGTGATGAAATTGCTATCGAATGTGATCGTCTGGTCGGGGTCGGTCGGTGATTTTGTTGTGACCCTGGTGGTATGGCCATAGCTGTCGTTGCAGCCGGTGTAGTCACAACGCCCCGGATTGGCGACATGCTCGAAAGCATACCAGTGCCAGTTCGGCAGCGCCTTGGATGCGCCGGTAATGCTGGCGAGGTAGTAGATGCCTTCGTGATAGGTCATTCCACTGTTCTCGGATGCCTTGATTTTCATCGTGATGTAGGGAGCGTCCGGGTTCTGTGGCGGCGTCGCCGGGTCCTTGTCGTGGTCACTGACGTAACCGAGTTCAATCATGGTCGCTTCGGGGATCCAGTCCACCTTGAACATGACGGCATCGGCTGGATAGGCGACGCCCTGCCCGGCCGGGCGATAGGGAATGCTGTTTGCCGCCTCGCCGGCGATGCGCTCGAAGATCTTCTTCAGGCCGGCCTGCGAGTAGATCTCCTGGCTGGTCGTATACAACACGAAGGGATCGTTGCGATAGACCACCTCGACTTCGCGCTGGCGCGCGATACGCCCCGGGTCCTGCTGCCTGAGGAAAGTCGTGTTGTGGCTGGAAATCGTCTTGCCACCTGCGAACGTGGTCTCCATCGCCCCGCCCCAGTCACCGGGGATATAGGGGCAGTTGATGCCCGGGCCGCCGATGTCGTCCGGCTCGACGACTTTTCCGGATACATCGCGGTAGCCCACCTGTGGCCTGGCCCCCGGATCGACAAAGCAGCAATCCGTCGATGTCGCGTCGCCGCACAGCGGTCTCGGATGGGAGACCCACACCGTCTCGTCACTGGCCCACTGGTCCCAGAACTGCGCCAGTATCGCTTCTGCGAACTGCTTCCAGGCATAGGCGTCCGAACATGTCGCAGCCGGGTTGGAGATTGAATCCGGAAAAACGATATCAGCAGGCGATTCCGCCTTCATCTCGCAATAGGACGCATCCCTGACCTGGCTGTGGAAGTACATGGCGGAGTAGGTCGAGTTCGCCTTTCCAACTGCCGGCAGCAATGCTGTCAGCAGCAGGACGAAAGCCGCTGTCACTGTGATTCGGCAGCGCGGTATGCAATCGATTGCCGGGCGCGAGGAGAGGTGCTGGTTGAACATGGTGTCGAACTCCCTTTCTGTGTTGATTGGGTCTGCCAGTAAAAACGCCGTCGACAGACGGCGAATAAATGCGCAGGCAGGTTCGTTCAGCCTAGTTCAGCCTGGAGGCTTGTCAAGACGGGCGCGTTATCGGGGGAGCAAATGCGCTGGCATCCCGAACCGCAATGCAGATAATGACGCCGCGTCATGCCGGAATCACCGGCAGAGCGGGGCAGGATGCATCAGGATTTGCTTTCGAATCCCACGGCCTCCCAGAAGTAGGGGCCGTAGTCCAGGAAGATCTCTTCGCCGGGCAGGATGCGTTTCAATGCCTCTACCCGCGCCTTCTTCCAGCGAGTCGAGACAACGAACCGCGCGTTTGGCTTGTCACTGTGGTTGATATACCTGGTGTAGCCCGCGAGTTCCCCCTCGGCGACGATGTTGGTGTCCTTGCAGACCCACAGCAGGTAATGCGAGTGAACGTATGGCTCGGTTTCCGCCTGCCTGTCGGTGATGATCTCCCCGGTGTAGGGACCGATGGTGTCGCCACGATAGATTGTCCGCACGGCGAAGAGCCCCTTGCCGATGCCGGGAATGCCCGAATCCCTGACCACAAAATCGGATTCCTGACAGATTCGTTCCCTTCGTTTCGAACTGCGCATGATCGAATGCATTTCCCGCTGTTGTCCAAGTCATTCTGTTGCGAGTTTACATGACTCGAAACAGAAGATGACAGCCATCAACCCTCTCCCTGTCGATTTCCACCGGGATGCAAAATTTGAGCGGGATACAACCGATGCCCTCCCCGTCCCTGGGCACCGGAATGCAGGCGAAGACTGCCGTGCCACGCTCGGCCAGCCCTTTCGCGGGGGCCCTGACGCCTGGCGTCAAATGTCAAGCGATTGGCGAGTCGGGTCAAGCGCATGCCGCCATTGCCGGAGAGAATAGAGTCGTCCTGAATCCTTTGGGAAACGCGAGGCGTCGAATGTACAAAGAGTATTTCGTCAAGATCACCAACATCAACAAGTCGGGCTCTGAATCCATCGCGGAGATCGGGCCTCTCGAATGGAATGAAGTGCGGGAACTGCTGGACTCGATGGACAGATTCGTCATGACACACCGCGGCGCACGACTGATTGAACGCCAGCCCAAGTACCGCAAGATTGTATTCGATAGCGGCAATAGCTGTCGCATTCTCGAGGCGATCGATGCCTGAAGAGCGTTTTCATGCAATCGCTGCAACGCGGGCCTGGCGAGCAGCTGACTGAAGAACGCATCACCCTCTCCCTGACCCGCCGATCATTGCTTCGGCCTGACCCGCGATGTGGCGACAGCATCCCAGGGATCGTCCGGCCAGTAGTGCTTCGGATAACGCCCCTTGAGTTCCTTTTTGACTTCCTGGTAAGTCCTCTCCCAGAATCCCCGCAGATCCTGCGTGATCTGGATGGGGCGCTGGGCGGGCGACAGCAGATGCAACTTCACGGCCACCCCTCCAGCGCAGACCCTCGGCGTGTCGGCCAGGCCGAACATCTCCTGCAGCTTCACTGCCAGGACCGGCGCCTCTTCGTCGGCATAGTCCAGGCGTTTGCGCGAGCCGCTGGGGACCCGCATGTGGGTGGGCGCGAGTTCGTCCATGCGCTGTTGCTTCTCCCAGGACAGCATTGAACGCAGAATCACCGGGAGATCGAGACGCTTGAGGTGATCGCGCCTGCTCATGCCATCCAGCCAGGGCGCAAGCCACTCCTCCAGCCCCAGCAGCAGTGCGGCCTCGCTGACATCCGGCCAGTTCTCCCCGGGCTGCCACTTCCTGAGAGACCGTAACCGCTGCAGCCACGCCTCGCTCTCCCGCGTCCAGGGCAACACCTTGAGGCCCATCCTGCGGATGCCCTCGAGCAACGCCTGGCGCTGCAGTTCGGGGTCGATGTCCGCCAGCTGCCGGCGCGAGAGCACGACGGAGCCGAGCCGCTCCTCTTCCAGGGCGGTGACGGATTCGCTGCGCTCGTCCCACGCCACGGTTGCCTGCTGCATGACCGATGCCGCGTGGGTTGCCCTGATCTCCTCCCTCGAGATGGCCGCGGCCAGAAAGGCGCGGCCCGTTTTCTGGCCGGCATCCAGCGCCGGGATGACGAGGAACTGCTCCTTCCCGAGGCGATCCGCTTCGGGCAGGCTGGCGCCACGACCGCCGGCCAGAAGATAACCGCCGGACTCGCGCCGCCGGGCAATCCGGTCGGGATAGGCCAGTCCCAGCAGGCCGCCCGCCGAGAGCGGGGCCTTGACGACTTCTCTCCCTCTTCGATCCGGACGATTCCACTGGCGCGCGGCCTTCTCTGCCTGAGCACAGGCTCCCGCATCCACCTCCTTGCGCCCGGCGATGCGCTTGCGGTCCTGGCGCCACTGCTGCAGCAACAGCAGACGCTCCTCGATGTCCACCGGAAGCGGCGGATCGCCGCGCAGGCGTTTCAGGAGATCCCGCTCGGAGAGCAGCGCCGCGAGGTCGGCCGCGAGCGCGAGCTGCCCGCTTTGTTCGGCGTAGATCAGCATGTGCGCCAGGCGCGGATGCAGCGAGAGCCCGGCCATGCGTTTTCCGGCCGCGGTGATGCGCCCCTTGCCGTCGAGGGCATCCAGCCCTGTCAGCAACTCCCGCGCCTGGGCATAGGCGCCTTTCGGCGGGGGATCGAGCCAGGCGAGGGTAGCGGGATCCTTCACGCCCCAGCTGGCCAGTTCCAGGGCCAGCGGCGCCAGGTCTGCGCCCAGGATTTCCGGTGGCGTGTGTGGCGCGAGCCGGGTCTGCTCCGCCTCAGTCCAGAGCCGGTAACAGACGCCGGGGCCGAGACGTCCGGCACGTCCGGCACGCTGGTCGGCGGCGGCCCGGGAGACGCGCCGCGTCTCCAGCCGGGTCAGGCCGCTGTTGGGATCGAAGGCGGGCAGGCGCGACCAGCCACTGTCGACGACCGTCGTAATGCCCTCGATCGTCAGGCTCGTTTCGGCAATCGCCGTGGCAAGGACAACCCGGCGGCGGCCGTCTGTCGAAGGCTGAATTGCCCGCTCCTGGGCCGCCTTCGTGAGATCGCCATAGAGAGGACAGATCTCGACCTCGCCGCCCTGTCCGGCGAGCAGGCGCTCCGTGGCCCGGATCTCCCCGCTCCCCGGCAGGAAGGCCAGGATGTCTCCCGTCTGCTGCGCCAGGGCCCGCACCACGCCCGAGGCAGTGACCTGGGGAATGGAACCCGTGGCGGGACGATCCAGATAACGGAGTTCCACCGGGTAACTGCGCCCTTCGCCGATCACGACGGGCGCATGGAGCAGGCTCGCGATGGCCCGGGTGTCGAGTGTCGCCGACATCACGAGCAGGCGCAGGTCGTCACGCAGGCCGGCGATCACGTCGCTGCAGAGTGCCAGGGCCAGGTCCGCATGAATGCTGCGCAGGTGGAACTCGTCGAAGATGACCAGCGCTACTCCGCCGAGCTCTGGATCGCGTTGCAGCTGGCGCGTCAGGATGCCCTCGGTCACGACCTCGATCCGTGTCTGTGCCGAGACACGACGATCGAACCGGACACGATAACCGATCGTCTCTCCGACCCCTTCCCCGAGAAGCTGCGACATGCGGTGCGCGGCTGCCCTTGCCGCGAGTCTGCGCGGTTCCAGCATCAGGATCCTGTTGCCGTCCAGCCAGGGCTCGCCGAGCAACTCCAGCGGAACGATGGTCGTCTTGCCGGAACCGGGCGGCGCGGACAGCACCAGGGCCCGGGATTCGCGCAGCGCGGCCTTGAGTTCCGGAAGGACATCGGCGACGGGAAGGCCGGATGCTTCCTTGATGATTCTCGATCTGGTCACGGAACCAATGGTCGCTGAAATCGTGATGGTTGGCCACTTCGGTTTTCGGGAGATTCGCACCGCTCCTGATTTCGCAAAACTCATATACAGCCTCCTTTTCCGCGCAGCGAGGCGCAGGAGCGGGACGTTCGCAGCCGGCGACGGGAGCAGCAATCATGCCCGGCAGCCTGCTGGTTGCCATGTCGCCCTGCGGCATCGCCCTCCCTGTCGACTGTTCCCGGGCTGCGTGCCAGCGTGACTCTGTGAGAAGATAAGAGCTGCATGATTGCGCCCCCTGATGCGGATGCAGAGCCATACCCCGGACCGAAGGAAACAACATGAGCGACGAACAACAGATCCTCTATCACCTCGGCGTGGCTCTGGCGATCGGGCTCCTGATCGGTATCGAGCGTGGCTGGAAGGAGCGCGAGGCGCAGGAAGGCAGTCGAATCGCCGGGATGCGCACCTACGGTCTCATCGGGCTGCTTGGCGGTGTCGTGGCCGTCATCGCGGAGCATTTCGGGGCGCTGGTGCTCGGCTTCACGATCATCGCCATGGCAGCCGTCTTCACGGTGGCCTATGTGCTGAATTTTCATCGCGACGGCGATGAGGCGAGCATCACGAGCCTCGTCGCTGCGATGCTGGCCCTGCTTTTCGGCGTCCTGGCGGGCATGGGCCACGTGATCATCGCGGCCTCCTCCGGCGTGGTGACGACCCTGATCCTGAGCTACAAGCCCGTTCTGCACCACTGGCTCGAAAAGCTCGAGCAGAAGGAGTTGCGGGCCGGTATCAAGCTGCTGCTGATTTCCGTGGTGCTGTTGCCGATTCTGCCCGATCGGGGCTATGGCCCCTGGCAGGCGCTGAACCCCTACGAGATCTGGTGGATGGTCGTGCTGATCGCATCGATTTCGTTCATCGGTTATTTCGCCATCAAGATCGGCGGCGCGCGCAGGGGTATCGTCTTCACGGGCCTGTTCGGCGGACTGGCGACATCGACCGCCGTGACGGTGCACTTTTCACGCCTCTCGCATCGCGAAGAGAGCATGTTGCCGATACTCAGCATGGGTATTCTGCTGGCCTGCGGCACCATGTTTCCGCGCATGCTGTTCGTCGCGAGTCTGCTGAACCGGGAGTTGTTTGCTCCCCTGCTCGTGCCGGCTGCCGTCATGGCTGTCCTGGTGTACGTGCCGGCGCTCCTCTACTGGCGCGGGCCGTCAGAACAGCCCGGCACGGCATCACCGCTGAAAAATCCGCTGGAGTTGAAGACTGCGCTGGGTTTCGGGATTCTGCTGGCGCTGGTGATGCTCCTCGGCAAGGGTCTGCAGAGCCAGTTCGGAGAAGTCGGCATCCTGGCGCTCGCCGCGGCCTCCGGTATCGCAGACGTCGATGCGATCACGCTCTCGCTGGCCAGGATGAGCCAGGGCGACCTGGCGGTGCGGATTACCGTGACCGGCATCGTGCTCGCGGCAAGCGTCAACAACCTCGTCAAGGGAGGCATTGCATTCGCGGCCGGCGGACCGCGGATCGGGCTTCGCGTGGGACTCCCGCTGGCTGCCAGCGCAATCGGCGGCATCCTGTCGGTCTGGCTGCTCTCCTGGTAATCGGGAGGCTTCGCGGAGTTCCTGCTCGAACGCACATCGGACGGCCTGCTGGCCGCCCCGGTTGCGGCTCATGTACCGCAGAAAGTCATCTCGACCCGCTCCTGCGGGAGAGGCGGCTCGGCGTAGTGAGCGAGATCCGGGGGCAGGTCGAAGGGCTCGGCAAGCACCTTGCGGAGTTCATGAAACGGCTGGAAATCTCCGTGGAACGCCGCCTGGATCGCCCTCTCCACCTGGTGGTTGCGTGGTATGACCAGGGGATTGACCGAAGCCATCCGCCTCGCCGCCTCCCGGCGCCCGCCGGGCTGGCTGTCGATCCGCTGCAGCCAGCGGGCTTCGAAATCGCCAAAAGCGGCGGTCTCGTCGTTATCGAGACGCCCGGCCAGTTGCACGAAGCTCCGGCTGTAGTCGAGTCCGTGGTCCTGCAGGTGCTGCAGCCAGGCCGTGACGAGTCCGGCATCCTCCTCATGGCGGCCGGCGAGACCGAGCCTGGCGGCCATGAGGCCGAAATACTCCTCCTCGAAAAGCGGCTGGAAGCGCTCCAGTGCCGCCTCATAGTCGCTCTTCTCGCCCCCGACGAGCATCAGGCATTCCGCCAGGCGCGCGAGATTCCATTGCGCCATGTTCGCCTGCTGCCCGTAGGCGTAGCGTCCCTGGTGATCGATGGAGCTGAAGACCTTGTCGATGTGGAACTCGTCCATGAAGGCACAGGGGCCGTAATCGAGCGTCTCGCCGGAGATGGCGCAGTTGTCCGTGTTCATGACGCCGTGAATGAAACCCAGCGCCATCCAGCGGGCGACGAGTTTCGCCTGGGCTTCGACCACCTGCGTGTAGAAGGCGACGACTGGCATGTCGGCCGCTGCCGCGTCGGGGTAGTGGCGCGCGATGGCGTAGTCCGTCAGTTGCCCGAGGGCATCATGATGGTTGTGCGCGGCGAAATACTGGAAGGTGCCGACACGGATGTGACTCGAGGCCACGCGCGTCAGCACGCCTCCGGGCTCCATCGCCTGGCGGTAGACGGTCTCGCCCGTGCCGACTGCGGCAAGCGCCCGCGTCGTTGGAACACCCAGCCGGTGCATCGCCTCGCTGAGCAGGTACTCGCGAATGACAGGGCCCAGTGAGGATTTGCCGTCACCGCGGCGCGAATAGGGTGTCTGGCCCGATCCCTTGAGCTGGATGTCGTAATGGCCGCCATCCACCGGGCTGACGACCTCCCCGAGCAGGGCGGCGCGCCCGTCGCCGAGCTGCGGCACGAATTGGCCGAATTGATGACCGGCGTAGACCAGGGCGATGGTGTTGCCACCCGGCAGTGGCTCGCTGCCACTGAAAATCCGTGCCAGCCCGGCCGTGTCGGCCTCCAGCGCATCGAGGCCGAGGTGTTCGGCCAGCTCCCGGTTCCAGGCGATGAGTTCTGGTTCGGGGGCCGTCTCGGTCCGGACGCGGGAGTAGAAGATCTCCGGCAGGCTGGCGTAGCTATTGATGAAATTCATGCGGCTAGTTTCGCATGCCTTGTGCAGCAGATAACCGCATCAGTAATCAGGGAGTCGTGCATTCAGGATCAGCCGGCATGGGATGGCCAGGCCGGAGACCTCGGGCAATATGCCCGAACGGGGTGACGGAGGCTGTTCGCTGGAAGCCTCCACCGCCCCTGGGCAGGCGAATCAGGGCTGGATGTACTTGTATCCCTGGTACTGCAGGTCCATGATCGCTGAGAGGCCGGCAGGCACAAACTGGACCTCCTCGATGATGTCGTCTGTCGTCTGGCCGCGGGCGGCTGCCGTGTTGAGGCAGTAGTAGACATCGATGTTCGGGTGATTGGCATAGCCTTTCACGAGCTCCTCGTAGGTGTTGCCCTTGTCGACGAAACGTCCCCCTCCGCTGTGGATAACAATGGCGATCCTCCAGTTGTCGATGCCGTGCGTCATCTCGAAGTCCTTGATGATGTTTGCGAGATTGCGGAAACCGTAGGGTCTGCCATTCTGTTCGTATGCATTGACCTGCATGACCATGCGCACATTGGAACGGCGTTCATTGCAACGCAGCTTCTCGAGCACGTCATAGCCGAACTTCTCCTCGAAGCTGACGGGGGTGCCATAATCCGGGTCGACATAGGGTGTTTCGACAGGACAGGCAACGTTGCTTTGCGAGAAAGCAGGGAGAGATGCGGCCAGCAGGAAGCACAGCGCGATGATCTGGACGTGGATTCGTTTCATTGGATGATCTCCTCTAGTGGTGATTCGAGTACAGCCGTACTCGCTGGAACGAGGGGCGCTTGCTTTTGTCTGTCTGTGGAATTGCCCCTCGATAGTGAATGATGGCTCATCTCTTCTGATTATTCCACGTGACAAACCCGCCGCCGGAAGAAGCGGAGCCTGTCGATGCCTGCGGAGAGCCGCCAACCGGGCGGCGGCGGGAGATGCTATCGCGCATGGCAGGCTGCATGTCGGCACGTGATCGCGCTATCATGCGACTGTCGCCGATGAAGAGAGAGCATCGACATGCCCGAGTCCCCATCACAGCAAAATCCGGCCACGGACGGAAAGATTCTGATTGGCATCAGTTCCTGCCTGCTCGGCGAGGAAGTCCGCTTCGATACGGGCCACAAGCACAACAGCTACATCACCGGAACCCTGGGCAAGTATTTCACCTTCCGCTCCTTCTGCCCGGAGATGGCGATCGGCCTCGGCGTTCCGCGCGAGACTCTCCGTCTCGTCATGCGCGAGGACGGCATCCACTGCATCGGCAACAAGACCCCTTCCCTGGATGTCACAGAGAGGATGATCGAGAACGCCCGGGAGCAGCAACCCTGGCAAGGCGAACTCTGCGGCTACATCCTGAAAAAGGATTCACCCAGTTGCGGCATGGAACGCGTGCGGGTCTACAAGGGAGAGATGCCGACGCGAGACGGCACGGGACTCTATGCGCGGGTCTTGATGCAGAACTTCCCGAACCTCCCCGTCGAGGAGGAGGGACGCCTCGGCGACCCCGTCCTGCGGGAAAACTTCATCAAGCGCGTCTTCATCTTCCGGCACTGGCGCGACCTGCGCGAAGAGGGGCTGACGACGCACAGACTGATGGAGTTTCACGCCCAGTACAAGTTCATCCTCATGAGTCATGACCAGAATCTTGCCCGGGCGCTTGGAAGACGCCTGGCCGAGGCGTCGCGCGAACCCGTCGAACAGACCGCGCATTGGTACTTCTCGGAGATGATGGAGATCATGAAGATCCGCGCCACGCGGAAGAATCATGTCAACGTGCTGCAGCACCTGCAGGGATTCCTGAAGCAGGAGATCGACAGCGAGGACAAGCAGGAGCTGGTCGAGACAATCGACAACTACCGGCGCGGACAGCTTCCGCTGATCGTGCCGGTCACGCTTCTGCGGCACCATTTCCGGCGTCACCCTCACGAGTTCGTCTCGATGTCCAAATATCTCGACCCCCATCCTGCTGAACTCATGCTGCTGAACACGCTGTGACAGCCAGATGCGGCCTGGCAGTCATCCCGGGCATCGTCCGAAGCCATGAGATCAGCCACGATGGTCTCGATGCGCGATTGCGCTCTTCTCCCCCTGCCGGTTTATCCGGCGGGCGGCTGTTACTGCATGCTTTTGCAAATGAGACTCCTCGCTGTCAGGCCCGATGCATCAACAAGCCCTGATCCTCGCGACAGTCGTCGCAACAGCACTCGCCGGCTGCATGCAACAGCGGCCAGCAGAACCCGCCGCGGGCCAGGCCGGCGCGGTGCAGGATATCGCGCCGGTCGAGGAACAACCGGATGGCGGTCAGGCCCGTGCACTGCCCGGGCCCGACTCATACGAGTACAAGCTGCTGCTTGACCCTGCGCGGCTCGATGCCTCGCGGCTGAAGCATGCCATTGCAACACTCGACGGCTATGTCAGAGAATCCGCCGCCCGCGCCGGCGTCGATTACAGCGGCACATTGACAAGGCTGAAAGGAGTTCGCGATATCGCGTTTCTCGACGTTCCGGGAAAATGCACGTTGCGAAAGGCGAATTACGTCCTTCGCCTGCGCACGAAGGGGAAGCGGCTTCTGGCCACGCTCAAGTTCCGCTCGCGGGATGCGATCACCGTCGCCGCAGCGAGCATGCGGCCCACAGACGAGGCGACAAAGAGCAAGTTCGAAAAAGACATCAAGCCGCCGGACGAGCACATCTATTCAAAATCGATGACGCGTCCCGTCAATGCCGGTGACCTGCAAAATCCAGCTACCCTGAGCCGGCTGTTCCCGCCCCTTCGCTCGATTGGAATCCAGCCGCTCGGCAAGCTTGCAGTCGTCGGCGACGTGCAGATTCGCGAACATGTCTGGGGCAAAACCGGGCTCGATTTCAGCGACCGGAACGGCAGCATGTCGCTCACGCTCTGGCACCGCGCTCCCGATGACGCCACGCCCGCTGTCGCCGAACTGAGTTTCAGATATGCGGGCAGTGGCAGCGAGGCAGCCGACGTCGAGCGAGCGTCGCGCCTGTTCGAAAGGCTGCAACGACTGCAGTGGGCCATGCCCGAATCAGAGACCAAGACCGCCTATGTCTACGGGCTTGCTGCAGGTTTCTGTGAAGAGTCGTGAACAACACAGGGCCACAGGATCCCGTTCCATCAACAGATCAAAGGAACCGCTCGCAGTCCGTTTGTAACATATGCGGCAAGGCATGCCTGCTCGCTCATGTGACCAGCTGCCTGAGCAAATCAGACAACCGGGCCAAACGGGACGGAGGGATTATTTTTTCGACAACCGCGCAATCCGGGGGATGGACCGGGTCGCGTCCCGGGACGCTGCGCGCTGTCAGCCCGCACCGCTTCATCGGATGCCCAGACGCAGGGGACAGCGGCTGCAGTGGCTAGGGTTTCTCCGTCACCGTATCGGCCATCTCCTGCTCGACAGCCGACGAGACCGCCTCCTGCATGTGTTGATCCTCCTCTGCATCGATGACCGCGCGTTCCACGGTCTCCTCGATGTAGGTTTCCTGCGCGAAGCCGACATAGAGGGAATAGACGCTGATCAGAAGAACAACGGCAAAGGGCAAGCCAGTCGAGACAGATGCCGTCTGTAGCGTTGCCAGGCCGCCGCCAATCAGCAGAACCGAAGCAACCACACCCTCCATGACCGCCCAGAAGACCCGCTGCGGCGTCGGCGAATTCAGCTTTCCACCCGATGTCAGGTGATCCACGACGAGCGACCCCGAATCAGATGAGGTGACGAAAAAGATCGTGACCAGCAGGATCACCACGAGCGACAGCGCCTCCGCGAACGGGAAGTTCTGGAGCATCACAAACATGGCGGTTGCCACGTCTTCCTTGACCGCGGCCACGATATCCACCACACCCTGCGCCTGGATCGACAGCGCCGAGCCGCCGAAGACCGACATCCAGACGAACGAGAGCAGTGTCGGAATCAGGATCACGCCGAGAATGAACTCCTTGACGGTGCGCCCCTTGCTGATACGGGCGATGAACATGCCGACGAAGGGCGACCAGGAAATCCACCATGCCCAGTAGAAAACCGTCCAGGAGCCCTGCCAGTTGCTCGGCCTGAATGTCTCGGTCCAGAGGCTGAGTTCGGGGAAGACGGTCGCGTAATAGCCCAGGTTCTGGGTAAAGCCGCTGAGAATGAAGACGGTCGGCCCGACAAACAGCAAGAACAGCATGAACAGCGCTGCAAGGATCATGTTGCCCTGGCTCAATCGCTTGACGCCCTTGTCGAGGCCGGCCATGACCGACAGCGTGGCGATACCGGTGATGACCGCGATCAGTGTTACCTGGGTTGCAGTACTGATCTCGATGGCGAAAAGATGATTGAGTCCCGCGTTGACCTGCTGTACGCCAAGGCCAAGCGATGTCGCCAGGCCGACCAGGGTCGCGAGAACCGATAGCACATCGATGAGATTGCCCCAGAAACCGTAGATCCTGTTGCCGAGCAGTGGATAGAACACCGAACGGATGGTCAATGGCAGTCCGCGATTGTAGGCGAAGAAGGCAAGACCCAGGCCGACGATGGCATAGATCGCCCATGGATGGAGTCCCCAGTGAAAGTAGGTCACGCCCATGGCGGCCTGGGCCGCCTCGGGGGTATTCGGCTCGAAACCGTAGAACATCGGGGAGGGCGACGCGTAGTGATACATCGGCTCGCCGACGCTCCAGAACATGAGACCGATCCCCATGCCTGCGCTCAGCAGCATCGCGTACCAGGCCGGCGTGGAGAATTCCGGCCTGGCGTTGCGTCCACCGATACGAATCCGCCCGAACTTGCTGAAGGCGAAATAGATCGCGGCAAGAATGAAAATGTTGGCAACCAGGATCAGGAACCAGCCGGTGGTGGTTGTGATCACCTCCATGGCGCTATTGAAAAATGCGCTGGCATCCTCCTTGAACATCAGGGTCAGCAGGATGAAGATGATGAGCACGATTGCCGAGACGAAAGTCACGTGAGGATGGATATCGAATCCGAAGCCTGTCCAGTTGGTATCGCCGGGACGGCGTCCGGGCGCATCGTCCTCGAATGAGGCCGTGGGTGCGATCTGCAGTCCCCTGAAGATTTGACGATCGCGGATCGCCTTGCGGCGCGCCTCCTCTTCGACACGTTTGAGTTTTTCAGCGAATTCGCGCTTTGCGCGGCTTTCCTCGTCGGTACGCAGCTTGGTCATGGATCACCCGATTTTGTCGGTCTGGCAGAATCAATCTGGCTGGACATGCTGCTGCAAGGCGTGGAGCAACAACAGGATTGATCGTCATCATGACGATAGATGGTTCCATAGCCTAACACTCTCTGGCGGCTCAGTGAAAACCGGTCGGGATGCAGCACAGGGTTCGAATGCCTTCCATGAGAGTGCAATCCTCTTTACAATGCACCAGTTATTCCAGGCCAGATACCGGGCTGTAGACAGCCCAACAACCCAGACTGAATTCCCATGAAGCAAGAGACGGAACCCAGTAAGCAGCGCCTGCCGCGCGGCGTTATGCTGAACGCCTACCCCGACAGTATCGGTAAACGACTGGCCGACAGCATCGAAATGCTCAGGCGGCCGGAGTTCAGGGACGCCTTCTCGCTGATCTACATCCTCCCCACCTTCTTCCACAGCGACCTGGACCGCGGTTTCTCCATCATCGACTATGACATCAACGAGGAACTCGTCAGCCAGGAAGACCTGGACGCACTCAACGAACTCGGCATCCAGGTCAAACTCGACCTGGTGCTCAATCACCTCTCCGTGCGTTCCCCGCAGTTCCTTGATCTGCTGAAGAACGGCAGCGATTCGAAATACAGGGATTTTTTCATCGACTGGGATGCATTCTGGAAAGATGAAGGTACTCTCGACCCGGACGGACATGTCGTGCCGCACAGGGAACACCTCGACAAGCTCTTCATGCGCAAGCCCGACCTTCCGATCCTGCGCCTGCGTTTCCCGGACGGCAGCCTGAAGGCCTACTGGAACACCTTCTACCAGAAGGTCGACTTCGACGAAATCACGGTCGCGGACTTTGCCGACATCGAGGGCATGGACCCGGAGACCGCCGAGAGCCTTGCCGAGCATGTCAAGATCATCATCAGGGACAAGGGGTTCCTCGGATCGAATGACCTCGATGAGCGCTTCTCCCAATTCAGCGACGCCGTGATCAAGGCGATCTGCCACAAGCGCGACTACCTGGGCCAGATGGACCTGAATGCCCGCAGCGAACTGGTCTGGGAGTTCTACGACGAGACCCTGCGCAAGCTCAGCAGGTACGGCGCCCGGATCATCCGTCTCGACGCCTTCGCTTACCTGCACAAGGCGCCGGGGCAGTCCAACTTCTTCAACCGGCCCGGCACCTGGGAATATCTCGAGCGCCTGCGCGGCATCGCCGACAAGTACCAACTGACCATCTTTCCCGAAATCCATGCCGAGTATGGCGCGGGCATCCACGAGGAGATCGCGCGCGAGGGTTACCCCATCTATGACTTCTTCTTCCCCGGTCTCGTGATCGATGCTCTAGAACGTGCTGACAAGTCGGCATTGATTCGCTGGATCACGGATATTCGCGAGAAGGGATTGCAGACGATCAACATGCTCGGCTGTCATGACGGTATCCCGGTACTCGACCTCAAGGGCAAGGAAGTCGATGGCGTCTACCACGAGGGTCTGCTCAGCGACGAGATCATCCATTCGACCGTCGAATACATCATCTGCCGCGGCGGACTCACAAAAGAACTCTACGATGCCGACGGCAAGAAGATCGACTACTACCAGGTCAATGCCACCTTCTTCAGCGCTCTCGGCGAAGACGAGAGCAAGCTGCTGCTGGCGCGCGCCATCCAGATGTTCATGCCCGGCGTTCCGCAGGTCTGGTACCTTGACCTGTTTGCCGGCACCAATGACTATGCGGCGGCGAAGAAAGGCCGCACGGCCAGTCACAAGGAGATCAACCGCACGACGCTCGGCCTGATCGACATCGAGCTGGGTCTGGAGCGCGCTATCGTTCTCGACCAGCTCGACCTGATCCGGCTGCGCAACACCTCGCCCGCTTTCGAGGGCGACATGGAGTTGCTCGAAAGCGAGCCGCGCGAGCTATGCATCCGCTGGCAACACCCGGAAGAGACGCTGACGCTGGAGGCCGATCTCCATGATCGCACCTTCAGGATCTACCGCGAGGAAGCAGGCGGCAGGGAGCTGCTGCTCTCCTCCGCATCCGAAGAACAAACAGACTACAGGGCACCGGAGTCGAAATATGCGAATCCTGGCAACCGACCTTGACAGAACCCTGCTCCCGAACGGCAACTGGCCGGCCGATCCCGGCGCCATCGATCTTTTCAACGAACTCACCGAACAGCATGGCGTGCTGGTCGTCTACGTCACCGGCAGGAACCTCGACCTGACCGAACACGCCATCCGCGAATACGGCGTGCGTCATCCGCATGTGCTCATCGGTGATGTCGGAACATCGATCCGCAAGTACGATGGCAAGGCGTGGGAAGCGCTGAAGGGCTGGGACCGGCATGTCAGGCACAGCAGCCCGCGCTGGGACGCGGAGGCGGTGCGCGAGGCCGCGGCCGGCATCGAGGGGCTGGTCGAGCAGGAACGCGAGCATTGCGGTCCGTTCAAGCAGAGCTACTATGTCGACCACGAAAAGAGAGACGACATCCTGCGGCTCGTCGATGCGCGCATCCGGGACAACTTCGACGAGGTCATCATCTACAGCTTCGATTCCCAATCCGGCAAGGGGCTGCTCGACTTCCTGCCGCACAGCGCGACCAAGCAGACCGCGCTCGAATACATCGCCGGGGATTTCAATGTCGACAGGGAGGACGTCGTCTTCTGCGGCGACAGCGGCAACGACATCTTTCCGCTCACCGCGGGCTTTTCCGGAGTTCTCGTTCGCAACGCCGACGAGCAGCTCGTCGCGAGCGTCAGGAAGGCCGTCGAGGAGCGCCCGGATCTGAGGGTCTACCATGCACAGGGGGGCTTCAGGGGGCTGAGCGGCTACTACACCAGCGGCGTCATCGAGGGAGCCTGCCACTACGGCGTATTCCCGGACGAGGAGACCGACTTCCCCTCCTGATCCCCTCCGGCCGCTCACTGACGAGACGGTAAAAAAAGCCCCGGCGAAAAACCGGGGCGAAAGTGCTACTTGCTAGCTTTGCTGAGTGAAAACCCGAACTCAGCATGGATAAGATCTCATATCCCTCCACTGACGGCTTGTCCGGCGGCGTCAATCCCTTGACTTTCCACGCCAATGAAATGAGCGGTGCCGCCTGGTGATGGCAGCAACTCAATCTGCCCGCCGATCCGCGAAGAACCACACGCAAGGGGCGCGTCCTGGACCCTCTCCTGGTCAGACTCGCCACAGGGATGCTGGCTATCGCTCATGAGGTAGCCGTCATCGTTGGGATCCAGGGACCACTAGACCCTGGTGGCGCCGGATCCCTACGGCATCGTCTGGCTACGCCCCAGCTCCCTGTTGTTCTGGCTGTCGGCCCAGACCATATCGATCTGGTGCACGCTGTTGCCGGCATCCTCGCCGATGACCAGCGTGCCGTATTGCAGCAGCAGGCTGATGTTGTCCGGGTTGCCGATGGCGTCCAGGCTGCAGCCGTTGCTGGCGTTCTTGTCGGGCTCCCGCGGTACTGATCAATCTTGCAGACACATCGATTACCCTGCTGTGTCTGCATGAATCGCCATTGAAAAATCGCCGCGGGGGAAATAGTGTCTGTAAACAGACCTTTTCAACGCATGCATGCGTCACTAACACGGGAATCCGTTATGAAGACGATCGAAAGCCGACGCAGAATCCTGCAGGCCGCCGCCGGCCTGCTGACGAGCATGGCGCTACCCTCCGCAGGTGCGGCCTCGCTCCTGACGCCCCGCCAGACCGCGGGCCCCTTCTACCCGGCGGAGCTGCCGCTCGACGATGACAACAACCTCGTGCGGGTCGCAGGTCAGGACGCCGCTGCGCAGGGCGAGCATGCCGACCTCTCCGGGCGCCTGCTGGACCGCAACGGCAAGCCGCTCGCAGGCGTGCGCATCGAGATCTGGCAGTGCGACGCCAACGGCCGCTACCGCCACCCGCGGGATCCCGGCCCTCAGCCGATCGACCCGGGTTTCCAGGGTTTCGGTCACACGCTGACCGACAGCGAGGGACGCTACCGCTTCCGGACCATCCGCCCCGTGCCCTATCCGGGTCGCACGCCGCATATCCATGTCGCCGTGCGACCGGACGGGATGCCGCCTTTCGTGACCCAGCTCTATGTCGCGGGCGAACCGCGCAATGCCGACGACTTCCTGTTCCAGCGCATCCCCGCCGAACAGCGCCCGCTGGTGCTTGCCGACTTTGCGCAGGCCGGCGTGGAGGAGCCCCTGCAAGCAGCATGGGACATCATTCTCGGGGTGTCATGAACAGCGCCGGAGAGGCGCTTGTGTATACTTATGCGGTGCGGGCTGATCTCCGCTGAAGACCTCAAGATCAGCGAATGCGCCTGCGCACCCGGAAACACGCAGACTTCAGGGAGCAGCCATTCGTGATCAGCAAGCCTCAGGTATTCATCAGCTCCACCTCGGACCTGGAGACGGAACGCCAGGCGCTCGCCGAAGGGCTGCGGCCACTCTTCGAACCCTACCTCTTCGAGCAGGACCGTGCACGGGCTGCTTCGCCCAGGGAGCATTGTGCGGAGATGATTCGCGCATCCGACGCCTTTCTCGGCGTTGTCGGCAGCAACTATGGTTCACATTATTCCGCCGACGACGAGCGCTCGATCTGCGAATGGGAGTTCGACACGGCGCGCGAGCAGCACGACCTGCCGCTCATGATGCTCCTGAGCAGTGTGGATGAGTCATCCCTCGAGCCCGAGCAGCGCCGCTTTCGATCGCGCCTCGAGGATTTTCACACCGGCGTCTGGTGCCGCTTCTTCCGGTCATCGCAACAGCTTGTCGACATCGCGCGGGACTCGCTGATGCAATGGATGATCGAGCATCTCGTGCAGAGAGACGCCAGCAGCCGCAAGCGCGGGCAGTGGCTCAGGCGCCTGACGGCGCCGATCGCCATCGCCACGGTCGGGGGCCTCGGCGCAGCCGTTGCTGCCAACCTGGTGCTGGATTTCCTCTCCGCGACGCAGCTGGCCGGACTCTGCGGCCTGACCTTGTGCATACTCGCACTGCTCTTCATGCTGAACGGCATGGAAGGAGGAAAACATCATGGCCATTGAGAACGACCAGGGCTACGCGGCTCTACAGAAGAGGGTCCAGGAGTCGGTCGCCGCCGAGGATCGCGGCCGGCGGCGCATGCTGATGTTTCTGCTGTTGCTGATGCTGGTCCCGTTCGCGATCGGCGGCTGGATCTTTTACCGCGGGCTCGATGACAAGGCGCAGATCGAACGTGTCGCCACCACGGCTGCCGACCGCAAGATCGAGGAGGTGGCTGCGGCGCTGCCGGAGCAGGCGGAACGCATCGATACCCTGCAGCAGCAGACCGAGCAGGCCCGGCAGACGAGCGAGCGCCTGGCCGAAGACCTCGCGAGACTGGAACCGACAGTGCAGCGCGTCGAGGAGGTGGCCGCGGTGCTGCCAGAACAGGCGGAACGCATCGACAAACTCGAGCAGCAGACCGCGCAGACGAGCGAGCGCCTGGCCGAAGACCTCGCGAGACTGGAACCGGCGGTGCAGCGTGTCGAGGAGGTGGCGGCGGTGCTGCCAGAGCAGGCGGAACGCATCGACAAACTCGAGCAGCAGACCGAGCAGACCCGTCAGGCGAGCGAGCGCCTGGCCGAAGACCTCGCGAGACTGGAACCGACGGTGCAGCGTGTCGAGGAGGTGGCGGCGGTGCTGCCAGAGCAGGCGGAACGCATCGACAAACTCGAGCAGCAGGCGGAGAGTATCCATGCAACGAGCAAACGCCTGTCACAGGAGCTGCAACGACTCGAACCCTCGATTGCAAAGGTGGATGGCGTCTCTGACGCATTGGCGAAAATCGAAACCAGCCTCGAGGCCATCACCAAAGACACCCGTCGACTTTCCACTCTCGAGAAGAGGCGCTCCGCCGAGATCGGGAAACTCAACGACTCTGTGAAATCGCTTTCATCGCAGGTCGAGAAGATCCGGGGAGCTTCGATGTCGTCGGCTTCATTGCGCAAGCTGGAAGCCCGCATCGACGGCATCGACAGCAGTCTCGACCGGATGAGCAAGCAACCCGCGACGCCATCGGACTCCCTGCGCAAGATGCAAGCCAGCATCGATCGCATGGAGAAAAAGCTCGGCAGTGTCCTCTCAACCCTCAACAAGCACGACAGGAGCATCCAGTCGCTGACGAAAAGCGTGAATTCCCTCGAGCGGAGGGTAAACGTGCTCGAAAGAAGGCAGCGGATCATCAAGTGACGCGGGACCCGGCGCTGAAGCAACGGGCCCCGACATGCATGCGTGTCCCTTTTCGTCTGCAGCGCCATTCCGCAATCGCACATCACCCTCAAACAACGCCGGCCCGGCCATGAGAAGAGAGCACTCAGTGCTGTCTTGATCCTGGTCAGTTTCTTTCAGATTTCCGACACACGAAGCGGCAATGGAACACACGCACCGGGCAGGCATCATCTAGAGTTAATGAACTTGCCCCGCGCTTTTCAATTTTGCACCAAGGAGGAGATTTTCGATGAGCAGGATCGCACGCTGGCCGCTGTTCCTCGCGGCAGTCACACTCCCTCTCTCCATTCAGGAGTCCGGTGCCATTGATTTCGGCGCCGAATACCTGACATCCTGGTCAGGCTGCGAATGCGGCGGCGACTCGCTCTCCTATACCGACAACCAGATCAGGATGTTGCGCGACAAGCTCCAGAGCCAGGGACACACGAAGCGTTTCGTCTATTCCAACGCCAACACCTGGGCGGCGGACGTAACCGAAGACACCGATTTCGGCGGTATTGATTACCTCTTCGGCGATGACGTCGATCTGTTCGCATTTTCCGGACACGGCGGTGCGCCTGACGACAGCGCCGGAAACCAGACCTTTCGCGTCCCTTTCTGCAAGGCCAGCGGCGCTCCAAGCTGCCGGTTCGATGCTGCAAACGCGCGGCTCGGCGAAAGCTCAGGACACTACGCCTCGCCCAACGGCGGCACAGCACGCTATTCGATCTGGCTGACCTGCTACAGCGTCCATACTGAACCGATCGAGCAGTGGGCCCAGACCATGCGCCAGGGGCACGACTATGTCATGGGCTACCGCGGGACATCCGCAGACTCCTACACCACCGACGAGGTTCCGAGAGACTGGGCCAGGAAAGCCATGCGTTCCAGCAACCCCTGGCGCTTCAAGAAAGCCTGGCTGTGGGCAATCGAGGACTGGTGGATCGATGATACGGGCGCCGTCGTTGCCAACGGCTCCGACAGGGATCATGCAATCGAACGCCGCAACCGATATCGCCGCACCTGGTCCGGCCCGCATAGCGCAAACTGGTACTGGTATGCGTGGTCGTGGCACGAGGGTTGAGACAACACCGGGTCCGCCGACTCACTGGCACAGCATGTTCGAACAGAAGGATCATCGCGAGGTTTCCAGCATGAATACCCCCTCCAGAATCCAGCACCGTCTCGCCCTTGTCCCGCTCCTCGCGCTGATGACAGCCTGCGGTGCACCGCCGCCTCCACAGCCGGAAGTGGCCCTCACCTCCGTGGAGGAGATACAGAAGGAAGCGGGTCAGGGAACGCCGATCGGCGACAAGGCGGCTGCACGTCATTACGAGGAGCTCGACACCATCTTCGGCAAGGGTCTGCAGAATCAACTGCGATTCAGGCTTTACAGGCTGAAGGAACCTCAGAGGGATTTCGCGGCCTATCTCCAGCAACGGGCGGACATCCTGCAAATCGGCGAAGCGAGACTCTTCTATCCCGACGATGAGATCGAAACGCCGTTGAGTCCGGAGAGCAGTGTGAACGTGCCGACGGTCGGGTTGTGGAACGATCGCGTCGAACTCTCCTACAACCTCGATAACGGCAGCGAGCTTTTCGTCGACAACGAACGTTTTCACGGCGGCAAGGGCGTGCCGGCCGGCAAGATCGGGAGTGACACCTTCTATTTCGACCTGGCAAAAAGTTATCTTGGAAAGATCCTGCAGGCGGACCTGCGTGATGTCATGCTCTATCCCTACAAGCTGCGGCGATACATGGACGCCATCTCGGAAGAGCTGGAGAAAGGCGGTACTTCTGAGACGATCGCCACGGTGTCGCAGATCGGCGTCTCCTACAACAGCGCGCTCGATGGTATCGCCGTCATCGGCCCCGGCGGAAAGGCCGTCGTGCACATGGATCCCGAAGGCGAGGTGGTCGGCCACGAAATCCTCCTGAGGGCCATCGCGGAGCCGGTTGCTGACATTACCGGGGATCAGCTCGTCGCTCCGCAGGCCGCCCTGCAGGCGACCCGCAAGAACATCGCAGGGAGAGGGATCAAACTCGATGATTACAGGCTTGCCCGCAGCGAATTCGGCTACCTGCGTTATGGCCGCAACAACCTGCAGGGGCTGGTTGCGCCTCATTTTGCATTCATGTTCGAACCTGCGAACGACGGGATCATTGGAAGAAAGATTGTCGAGATCCTTCCTGCTATCGCCGAACCGGAGCTGGCCAGCCTGATTGCAAAGGATGCCGAACGCGACCAGGTGCGCAAGCAGGCGATCCTCGACAGGGCAGGCGAACCGGACCCCAGGAAGCCCTTGCAGCAGCCTGCCGTCGAGTCAGAGTAAGGCCGGCGAACGAGAGGCGCGAGAGCCATTCCGCGTTCACGGTTTGCCCGCCCGGAGCTTCACAACCGGCCGCTCTTGTTCGGTATCCAGGGCGCCACACTCTCGCTGCCCCCGTTTTGGTCAGGGACACCGCACAGGGATGTCCGCTGCCTCGCCTTCCGGCCGTCCAAGAAGACGGCCGCAGGGCGCCCGGGTACAATGACCGCTGTGTTCGACACCGGCATGACGACATGACCCCCATCGCACCCGTGGCCCGTGCTCTGCTGCGCGATCCGCAGTTATTCATCGTGATTGCGGGCAGCATCCTGGCAGGCGTCCTGCTCTGGTGGTGGCTGCCGTCGGGTTTCGCCCGGCACATTGCCACAGACCCGTTGCGCCTGGCCAGCCTTCTCCTGCTCTACCCGCTGGTCGAGGAGTGGGTGTTTCGCGGCGTGCTGCAGGGCGCCTTGCTGGGACACGCATGGGGACGACGGCGTCGCCTCGGCATCAGCCTGGCAAACCTGCTCAGCAGCCTGGCTTTCATGCTGCTGCACCTGGTCAATCAACCCCCGTTATGGGCGCTCTCCGTCATCGTTCCCTCGCTGGTGCTCGGGCATTTCCGCGAACGACACGACAGCCTGCTGCCACCCATGCTGCTGCACCCCCTCTTCAACCTGACCTACGTCGTTGCCGGACTGGGATGGGGCTGATGCTGCTGCATCAGTCGCAAAGGGATAAGTAACCAGCAGGCCACGTGGAGATGTCCGGGATAGCGGCTGTCCGGACGCAGCCGGGGGATGCGGGGGGCTTACTCCTGCAACTGCAAGCGGTAATGCTGCTTGTCGGTGCGCGCGAGGACACCCTGGCGCTTGAATTCAGCCATGACGCGGCTGATCGCTGACGTCGTCGCACCGGTCAGGGCGCTCAGGTCCTGGCCGCAGGGCAGGAAGAATGGCTTGCCGTGCCAGAAGCCGGCGAGCACTTTCAGGACATGCAGGAGCCGCTCGCTGAGTTCACCCTGGCGAAAATGCAGCAGCGCTTCATCGGATGCCTCGAGATGATGCTGCCACAACCTGACGATCACCCTGTAGTGTTCGGGATGCTCTTTCATCAAGCGTCTGGCGACCGTCACGGGGATATGGCAGGCATCCAGTCTCGAAATCGCCGTCACCCTGGTATGGTAGGGTTCGTTCTGTTCGATGATCGTCTCCAGCCCGACGACAGCTCCAGGTCCCAGGAGACGCAGGATGGTGACATCGCCATTCCTGTCGAGCTGCTCGACTTTCACCACGCCCTTGCGCAGGCTGTAGAGCGCACTCGCCCTCTCCCCCTGATTCATCAGGACCGAGCCCGGCTCATAAAGATAGTTGGTGACGGGCAATAGCAGTTCTGACAGAGACTCTTCGCTCAAATTGGCGAAGAGGACCGTGTTGCGGACAGAACAGACGGCACACTCGGGCCGTCCGCGCCACTCCGGCCTCGTACAGATCGGCGACTGGCTCATGGGGTTTATGTACTCATTCCATCCATCCCTGTCTATTGAGTTTATAACATTCGGCGCACCAGGATAACTCAGAATCCGCACTGTTTTGATTCCTGCTGTCGACGCTCGCGTGACCATGCAATGCACCAGATCTCTTGCGTCTTATCGCCGGCAAACAGGCTGGCATAACCACGGCGAGTGCGTAAGCTTTCGCTCACGGTGCATTGCATGGTCACGCGAGCGTCGACAGCAGGAATCAAAACAGTGCGGATTCTGAGTTATCC
>JARRMY010000017.1:0-71732 GCA_037385505.1 Gammaproteobacteria bacterium
GGGGAATACCGTTCAAATAGTTAGCTTACGGCTATATCTTCCGCCCTCTGGACGGTCTAGAGCTGATGTTCCACCGGTAGCAATCGTATAAAGGTTGCAAGTAACCGCTGCAGCCACGTACTGTTCGGATCCTTCGTATGACTGATCCGCTCGCCCTGGATATCGATCACCCAACGCAGCTTCCCGCTGTCATCGACGATGACACGGTAGGCATTGTCCGCAGACACTCCTTCATCCATGTAGTCTATGACCTGCCTGGCAATCTCGGAGCTTTCCACGTATAGCCCGACTTCGGTGTTGATAGCGGCCGAACGCGGGTCGAGGTTGAAGCTGCCGATGAACACGTCCTTCCGATCGAATACAATCGCCTTGGTGTGCAGGGCCGCCTGCGATTCGGTGGAGACGATCTTTTTCTCGACAGGGCCGGGGTCCGGACGCAGTTCGAAAAGTTCGACGCCGGCATCGATCAGTGCGTGGCGATACTTGGAATACCCGGCGTGGGCAGCCAAGACATCATTGGCGGCCAGCGAATTTGTCAGTATACGCACCCTGACACCGAGATTCTCCAGCGCTTTAGCTACCTCGACGCCCCGTTGGCGAGGTACGAAATAAGCCGACTCGATCAGTAACTCCTCCTTGAGAGTCTGCAAGCGCTCATAGAGCGCTTCATTCATTGTTCCGGAACTTCGGCCCTCGTAGATGGCCGCTGGATCGTCCCAGACGACTTTACCTTTCGCCCAGACCATTTCGTCTATCACGTCATCGAGTTTCTCCAACAACGCCTCGACGTCAAAGTCTAGCGGGAACGGATAGTTGTCAGCTTCGATCTGGCTCCGGATATCTTTGATGGCTTCCAAATGGTCGCGATCATCAAAGGGTCTCTCGACAATCCTCGAAATGGGCACAGACCACTCGCCATTCCAGAAATACTCGAAAACGTCGGAGACCTCCCTGACAATCGGGCCGATACCAACGATGTCGAGATCCCGAAAGTTTGACTTGTCGTGGGCTTCGAAATAATGGGCACCGACATTGCGTCCGCCTACGAGTGCAATCGTGTTGTCCATGACCATCACCTTGTTGTGCATCCGGTGATTGACTCGACCCAGGTCGGTGATGAAGTCCAGTGCCCGTAGCCGGCGTCTGGTAAAAGGGTTAAATAGCCGAATATGAATGTTCGGATGGGCGTCAAGCGCTGCGATGCGGGCGTCGCGACCCGAAAGGTTAATGTCGTCGAGAAGAACCCGCACACGAACGCCGCGGTCCGCGGCCCGCACCAGTCGTTCTGCCAGGATTCGACCGGTCGCGTCAGCCTCCCACGTGCTGTAAGCGCCGGTCGGCCGTAGCGAATAATCGCGAAGCCGGATGCCCCCTGGTGCTTACCGGAGAGATCCTCGACACGGTGTCCAATCCTGGTGTTTTTGTTCCCCTGGAACGACTCTGTCGTTGAGGGCTGCCGGACTTTCTCGACGCTACCCGGGTCCGCAGCGTCATCCATCGTGTAAGAGCCCACGCTCAGCAACCGCCGTTAACATGCCCACGATCCGTGGCCGCTTCACCCACAGGGTGACGACGAGATCAAGATTAGTGGACGGTTGTCCAGGAGTTACACGATGTTTCATTTCATAGAGTCCTCTGTGAAATACAGTATCCTCGATGGAAGCTTTCAGCGTCAAACCAGATATCAGAGTACGCACCGGAACCCGGTCGAAAAAAAGGGACGTCCATTTTCCTTTCCTGCTGTTGCTGGAGTCTCACCTGGCATCAGGTCATCGCCTCGGCTGCCGTTTCCCGTTTTCGGCTTTCCACTAAATCGGCGCAGCCCCTCGTCCAGATGTCGGTCAGCCGGCCTTGCCGTTGGAGCGCCTGCGGCGCACCGGGTTCTGGTCGGCGGCGGAAGTGCTGCGCCAGGCCACTTCGGAAGGCGGAAAAGTGATCCGCATATCGGAATAAAGGTGATAAAGGTGTCGGAGGGATTATTTTTTGTACAGCCGCTGTCCCCTTATCACTGATCCCTTATCAGGAAAAATCAACTATCAGATCGTGCAGATCGATGGGATCAGACTCACTGCTGTCTCACTTAGGAAATCAAAATAGCCCGATTTCGTGAGTCTTTTCGATACAAGAAAAAGTAAAGAAAAAGGGGTCAGTAACCTTATCTTGTTGAACTGCAACACTGCTTAAAAGGTACTGCCCTTAACCCGCCCTTATCCCCAATCAGTCCAGTACAATAGCTGTGAAAACCGAGGAATAGGTGCCATATCCAGGCCAGCGATTACGCCTCCGGCGAGTCGCCATTTGCCTGCAATCCTCCCCTGGTCTATCTTGTGGATATTGGCTCAATCGAGAAGTGGAGGTGGAAACATGGCGATGGCAATCACTCTTCGGGAGTTTTTCGACTCCCACCCATTGGCTCACGACACCGTCGAACACGAGTATTCACTGTCAGGTTTACGCAACGCCGAGACGGCACATCTGCCGGGAGACATGGTGGCGAAATCCGTGCTCCTGCATGACGGGGCTGGCTACCTGCTTGCCGTGGTCCCTGCGACACATCGGCTCGACCTGGGGCGTTTACACAAGATCCTCGGTCGGCATGTGGGCCTGGCAACGGAAGAGGAGATCGCGCAGGTCTTCGGCGACTGCGAGATTGGCGCGATTCCCCCGGCTGGTCTCATCTACGATATCGACACAATCGTGGACGAGGCGCTGCTTGCCCAGCCGGAGATCTATTTTGAGGCCGGCGATCATGAAACCCTGATCCACATGAACTGCGAGGACTTCAGAAAGCTCGTTGGTGATGCGACCCGCATGAACATCAGTCACCACATGTAACACGCATCCCGGAAGCATGAGTCCTGTTTCACTGCCCGGGAAAGCGGTCGGGAGAGGCGGAAAAGGGGTAATCCGCTTTTTTCGTAGCTTTTTCAACCCGCAGAACGACTTAAAGGATACTGACCCCTTATCCCGAGTCTAATCCGGGTTCTTTCACTGTTTGGCGATCATATAGCAGGTCTTTAAACGTTTCCCGCACCGACTGACTTGAATCGCGAAAGAACTGGTAATCGGCATGCACCTGGGGGTTGTCGGGATCGATAACAATCCCCCACAACGGCCTGGCGCTCACGGGCAGCATGCTGTAACGGACGTCACCCAGCACATTCGCCTGCCTGGGGTCAAAAGCGACATAGCCATCCGAGAATGACAGAAATCGAAGGATATCCGTATACAGAACCGAGGATTCATCAAGCTGTGGCAGATCTTTGTCGAGAGAGAACCGGGCAACGGATTCGCCCTCGATAACCTTGCCCGTAGCAAACAGCCCGACGCGAATGGCGTCTACATGAATGCGGTCCCCGTGAATATACACCGATCGCCATAACACCAGGTTAGCGAGCGTCGGTTTCACCACGGACTGCACCGCCAGGTGACCACGTGTGTCACGCAGGTCCCCGGCCACTTGCTCGGCCCGTTGCAATTGCACGAAGCCCATGCCCAGGTACATCATGCTCAGGGCAAGGCCGGCCAGTGCCACTCGTCTGTGGCCCAGCCGCAACCCCGCTAACAAGGTCAGCAGAAGGATAAGCGTGAACACGGGATCGACAATCGAAATGATATTGAAGGCCACGCGCTCATCCGAGAACGGCCAGAAAAGATGCGTGCCGTAACTGGTAAACGCATCGAGCACGCCGCTCATGCTGAAACCCGCGAGACAGAAAAGATAGAGCCGCCTGGCCGGCAGATGCCGGCGCACAAACGGCCAGAGCAGCAGCATGGCAATCGCCGCACCCACGGGTATGAACGCCAGTGAATGGGTGAAATGGCGATGGTATTCGATAGTCAGCAAGGGATCGGAGGATGAGCGGATCAGGATATCGGCATCCGCCAGTAAGCCTGCAACCACGCCAACCAGCGTCGCAATTTTTTTCTCGTCTTTTGTGGCGAGTGACTGGGCCATCACACCGCCCGCCAGACCCTGGGTCAAGAGATCCATAACGTGCTCAAGGCATTCGATTGAGTCACAATAACCAACCCGTCAGAATACAAACTTAATGAGTTTCCGAGAGTTGGGCTGATCCGACCTGGCTGTCGATCACAGCTGCTTGACGCCCTGACAGATGCATACCCCACACGGTCACCATAACAACCAGCGCCCCCACCGCCTGATGCGCCACTGCAAAATAGATGTTGACACCTGTGATAACAGTCGCAATTCCGAGCAACACCTGAATACCATATGAGCTATGGATGGCCACCGATGCTTTTTGGGACTGGCCGCGTACATGCTTCGCCAATACAATCAGAAAACCTACCGCCACCCATGCCCACCAGCGGTGAACGAAATGGATGATATAAGGATCATTATTCAGCATGGTCCAGACACCACCAGACCAGTTGATCCCCTTTGGCACCAGAGAACCGTGCATCAACGGCCAGGTGTTTGCGACATGCCCTGCATTCAGCCCTGCTGTATAGGCACCAAAGAGTAATTGCACAAACAAGACACCGAAGACGATCAGGCCGAAGACGGTCGGCCTGGACGGTCGGTTTTGGCCGCGGGTGACCCGCCGCATATCCAGCGCTGTCCAGACCAGTGCGGCCAGGATGAGAAACGCGATCAGCAAATGGGTCGCCAGCCGAAAATGGCTGACATCCGTGCGCTCGGTCAAACCGGAGCTTACCATCCACCAGCCAATCGCCCCCTGCAACCCCCCTAACACCAGCAGTCCAGCCAGCCGGCCGCCGTAACCTTCAGGTATCGCGCGCTTGATCGCGAACCAGGCAAGCGG
The DNA here is from genome assembly GCA_037385505.1 of Gammaproteobacteria bacterium. Taxonomy (GTDB): domain Bacteria; phylum Pseudomonadota; class Gammaproteobacteria; order Chromatiales; family Chromatiaceae; genus Sva-25. The sequence continues at coordinate 4,791 of JARRMY010000017.1, forward strand.
CAGCGCAAACGCAAGGCCAATCAGCCTCCCCAGAAGACGATGCACCCATTCCCAGAAATAGATGAACTTGAAATCACCCAGGGTCATGCCGGCGGGGCCGTTGATCTCCAGGTATTCGGGGATTTGTTTGTATTTCTCGAACTCGGACACCCATGCCGCTTCGCTCAAAGGCGGTATCGCACCAGTGATTGGCTTCCACTCGGTGATTGAAAGCCCCGATTCGGTCAAACGCGTAATGCCGCCAATGATAATCATGATAAAAACCAGGAACGCGACGGCATATAGCCAGTTAGAAATGGCAATCGGTCGTTTTGTGTGAGGAACAACGTTGGCTCGGCTATGGCTCATGGGGATAATTGGTCAGATTAAAATTGGAATAATACCGACAAACCGATTGCTTGTTAAAATCGTGATAACAGGGGACACCCTGAATCTCCCCCATTAGCCCGGACACTCCAAATCCTAGACAATCGGTCAAAAGAGAAAAGGAAGATCGACCGCAGAACTGGATCAAAAAAATGGCATGGAAGGAAAGGAAACAGACGCCATTCAAACGACCGGACATCAATCTTCTGCAGTTCATTGGTTTATTTTATGTTCACAGCAAATCGCGAGCAATAAAGAGATTGCCATCGACACAGGAAGAGTGAATCAGGAGTAATCAAGGATGAGTGAATTCAAACATAGCCTCGCACGGATAGCCGTCTGGAATCTCGCAGGCTTTAATCTGTTCAACCAGGCCGAGGGAATCAAACCGGAATAATAGGAAAGGAATAATAGGGGACGGAATAATAGGGGACAGACCACGGTTTTCCCAAAATTCTAGGCCTAATCGTGGTCCGTCCCCTATTTACAGCTTGCCGAAGTCACTTCAACCGAAGGCGAAACAGGCACTGCATTAAAGAAGGGGTCAGTACCCTTTTCTTGAATTGCAACATTCCTTCAAGGATACTGACCCTTTATCCGCCCACTTATCCGCCTGTCCGTTATTACATCGCGATTCAAAACCTAACCTCCTACTTATCGCGGAATCGGAGGAACGGGTGCCTTCCGACTTCCTGGAATCTCGGGAGGACCATCGGGAGGATTCGGGGGAAGGCTCGGCATCCCAGAGACAAACTTGCACGCATCCCAGGCAACACCGGCACCTCCCCAGGTCCTCAAGACGTTATATCCATCGCCGCACAATCCGGATGGCCGACACTTGTCGCACTCCTCCTCATCTTCACACCATTGAATGCAGGCCTTGCGATTCATCTCGGAGATACGTTCAGTCACGTTGATCCCTGCAGGCCCGACAATGGAATCGGCAGGCCTTGTGACTGCCGGCTGTTCCTGCATTCGGTCCGAGTAGTTCTCGGACGCCAGGGCTTTCTTGCTATCGACCGGCGACTCGGCCGGGCCGCTCAAAACGGGTTGAAATAACAGCGGGATAAGCAATCCCGTCATGACAAGCATTCCTGTTCGAAACTCTACTCCAACCATGAGATCTCCTCCTTAATGACGAACTCATCGGTTGAAGTATGCTCCAGATGCAGAGAAAGATGCAGGATGCTTACGCTCTCTTGACCAGCGTCATGCATTGGTTACATAGCGATCAAGCTGTTGCTGGCACGCAGCTCGATTCCGCAATACAGTGTCATTGTCGTCTCCTTTATGGGGTGTTCATCGTTGTTTGCACTTCGATGAATACCACCCGGTTCAGGAGACGGCTAGGGGATTATCAGACCACGGTTACCAGCCAGTTGGTTGCTCAATCTTCGTTTTTTCCGAACCCACACTATTACCAGTTACGTGGAATGATCAGATACTGACCAGTCTTTGTTGGTAGCCATAAAGCACCATGATGCGGGTAGTCCAGTCAGATGCTAGGATGTCATTTTTTTCCGATTGAAGAGAATATGAACCCGAACGATATCGTGGACGGCTGGGCCATGGCCAGCTGTGAAACACTGGCAAGGCGTGACGTTGAAGCCCACATGGACCTGATCTCGAAAGACGTCAAAGTCTATGGCCTGGCCAACCATGAATTTGTAGATTACAACTTCTGGCACAACCAGGTGAAGGAACAGTTCAGCCAGGGCCAGGTCAAGTCGGTGCGTTATTATCTGCACGCAGTGCGTGCTGATTCAGACGCGCTTATTCTGTTTACCGCCATCGAGTATCTGACCGATAAAGACGGTATCGAACACGAAAGTCCGCTGGAGGTGGCGCTGGCCAAAGAGGAGGACGGTGTCTGGCGAGTCATCCAGGAGAAGGTTTTGACCCAGGATGAAGCGCAAGCCGCAGGCCTGGTTTCACTGCATTGAACCCGTGATATTAGGGCCAGAGCAAAACCCGAAATTTTCTTCAAGCAATGAGAGAGAAATCCGGAATTATTACTCTGCCCCCTTGATCCCCGATACCTGCTACTGCACGCTGCCGAAAGAAGCATCCTCTGCACCCGCAGGTACTTCCAGCCCTGCCAGCCTGCATCCCTGGGCAACCGGCCCGCCTGGAAACAGTCCGTAGAGATATTTCATTCCTCCATTGATGTGAAACTTTTCATCCAGGGCATCATGCAATTCACGTATGTTGAAATCGGGCTTGTCATGCGTTCCGAAATATCTCTGCAATGCGTACAGTACTTCGAAATGGTCTTCGGTGAGGTCAATACCCTCTTCTGCCGCAGCCTTCCTGGCACTGTCTTTACTCCAGTCAGGCGGTGCATATGAATCCTCTTTGTCATTACCGCTTGCTTGCGACGAATACATTTGCTCAGTCATCCAATTTCCTCCTGTTTAATGGCGCCTCCTGTCAGCCGGCTATTCAGCAGTACGAGGGGCATCCTGTTGAGTCATATACAGCCAAGTATAGTTCGGTTCGGTCAGGGATTTAAAAGGGTTGGGGAAACAGTATAAAAACTCCAGGATTCCCGTCCAATCGATGGGATAGTGATCCGGAATTAACTCAGTCCCCTCGTTCCACAATAAACTCCTGCTGATCAATATGGCAGAAATTCAGAGTTTTCTACTCTAACCGCAAACCCGGACTACTTGTCAACGCTGATCCACGGGTACGTAGTCTGACAGTCGATTGCCGGTATAGATCTGTCGGGGACGTGAGATCCGGCTGCCATCTGTCTGATTCTGCTCCCACCAGTGGGCGATCCACCCCGGCATCCTGCCGATAGCGAACATGACGGTGAACATGCTGGTGGGAATACCCAATGCACGCAGGATGATGCCACTGTAGAAGTCGACGTTCGGATAGAGCTTGCGCTCGACGAAATATGGGTCTTCCAAGGCAATCTGTTCCAGCTTGCGGGCAATATCGAGTAACGGATCTTGCCGATCCATGGCGGCAAACAGCTTATCGGCCTGTTCCGCAAGGAGATTCGCGCGTGGGTCGAAATTCTTGTAGACGCGGTGACCGAAGCCCATCAGGCGAACGTCACTCTCTTTATTCTTGGCCTGTTTGACGTACTCTTCCGGGGTGATGTTGCCGTTATGGATCTTTTCCAACATCTGTAAAACAGCGACATTGGCGCCACCGTGCAACGGCCCCCACAGGGCGGACACGCCTGCCGAGCAGGAAGCAAACAAGTTGGCCTGACTGGACCCTACCATCCTCACGGTCGAGGTCGAGCAGTTCTGTTCGTGATCCGCGTGAAGTATTAACAACAGACTGAGGGCAGTGCGCACTGTGTCGTCACATTCGTATTGCGCATAGGGTTGCGAAAACATCATGTGCATGAAGTTGGGCACATAGGTCAGGCGCGGATCGGGGTAGTTGTAAGGCTGGCCCAGGGAATGTCGAAAGGCATAGGCGGCGATGGTGCGTACCTTGCTGATCAGACGGGCCGCTGCGTTAAGGAAGCTGTCCGGGCTGTCCACCTCCATCACTTCCGGATAAAAACAGGAGAGCGCGTTGATCATGGCGGAGAGGATCGCCATCGGCGGGGCGCTGCGGGGAAAGCCTTCGAAATGATGCTTCATGCCCTCGTCAAGGTTCGCATGTAGGCGCAGATCCACCACAAACTCTGCGTACTCATCCCGTGTGGGTAGTGCGCCGAAGATCAGCAGCCAGGCCACCTCGATGAAATTTGGAGACTGGGCAAACTGTTCAATCGGGATACCCCTGTAGCGCAGGATGCCTTTTTCGCCGTCGATGTAGGTGATGGCGCTCTTGCAACTCCCGGTGTTCCCGTAACCGGGATCCAGGGTCACAAGGCCGGTTTTGCTGCGCAGTTGCGTGATGTCGAATCCAGTCTCGCCCTCTGAACCCACATGCACATCGAATTCATGTGGCTGGCCGTCATACGAGAGGGTGATTTTTTTGCTCATGGTTGTACCTGCTTCAGTTTCCCCGGGGCGAGATGCCCGCCAAATCGGGTGATCGAGAAAACCTAGCAAAACCTGTACCACTGCCGCGAAACGGGGCTATGCCATTGATCGGGCATACATCAATGCGCTCCTGAATGACGCATGCGCACCACTCTGGTGCGATGATCAATGGGTCAAAGGGGGCGGATCTCAAACGAACGGGGCAGACGCGATTGATCAAGCTCAATCGTTGAGCAACACTCCCAGAATCCGTGGAGGGGAAACAACAAGGAGTGAGGAATGGCTCGTCTGTCCGCCTCCCCCTTCCGGCGCACCGCGGTACCAGATCCAGCGTGGCAATACATCTCGACAGTCTCGATGAAGCCTGCCGCCGTTTCGGTTGTCAGGTTCACGCCTGTGTCCTCATGACCAACCATGCACACTTTCTCATGGCACCTGAAGGTACGCAGAGCATCAGACAGGTCACGCAATCGCCGGGCCCAGTCCATGTCATTCGGTAGAGACCCCGCTCTCGCCTTCTTCACGTCTGGAAATACTTGAGCCGCCCTGAAAGTTCCTGCTCGCTCATTGCGACGTCCTTGAAGGCTGCCTCCCCGTCGAAACCGACCACGACCCCTTTCCCCGAGACCGGGATCAGGGTGTCGATCTGGAACCGTCCTTCCGTGCCTCGCAGAAAGCACTCCTCATCGAAGAAGAGATAATCGCCGTCATCGCCGACGGGGTCGGACTCGATGGTGTCGTAGCCGATCACGGACTTGATATCGTCCATTCCGGAAATATCGATCTCCTCGATCGAGCGGGTCTCGGGTTGAATAAGCAGTGCTTTCATGGTTTGCGATCCTCGTGGCAAGAATTCACGATTGTAAAGCAATGCCGCCCGGCCTGCGGGATGTCAGCTGCACAGTTGAAGCCACAACGCCATCAGCTTCCATCATCACGGGCGCAGATGCATTGCAATATGATGAACAGCCCACTCCAATGCCGCTGATTGCGGGCAAAACCCCGCTCTGTCCGGTATATGCGGGCTGCCTGCCTAATGCCCCCCAAATTTCATTCTTTTTTTGACAGACAGATGCAATACTCAGCTTTCTGTGATGCAAAACTCAGCAATGGTAGCGACATGGCACTGCGGTTGATCTTCTTACTGCTTATCGCCCCGGCAGCCCTGGCCCAACCCGGCGCCCCGGCGAAACCTGTTCCCGTCATCGCCTACGAGGTCGTGGACAAGGCATTCAGCGATCGCGTGGAGGCCCTGGGCACGCTCCGGGCCAACGAATCGGTGGTGCTGACGGCGAGTGTGACCGAGACCGTCTCGGCCATTCATTTCGATGACGGGCAGCGGGTCAAGGCCGGCCAGTTGCTGGTGGAGATGACCAGCGAGGAAGAACACGCCCTGCTGGAGGAGGCCAAGGTCCGGGTTGCCGAGGCCGAACGCCAGTATCAGCGGGTCAAGTTGCTGACAAAGCAGCGAACGGCGTCAGAATCCCTCTACGATGAACGCAAGCGCGATCTCGAAACAGCCCGGGCCTCGCTGGCCGCGCTGGAGTCGCGCCTCGCGGACCGTTTGCTGCGTGCGCCCTTCGATGGCGTGCTCGGCCTGCGCAACATCAGCCCGGGCGCACTCGTCGAACCCGGCGACGAAATCACCACGCTCGATGACGACAGCGTCATGAAGCTGGATTTCTCCGTACCGAGTGTCTTTCTCCCAAATCTGCAACCCGGATTGCGCATCACCGCCAGCGCCCGTGCCTACGGGAACCGCACCTTCGAGGGTGAAGTGAGTGGCATCGACAGCCGCGTGAACCCGGTCACCCGTTCCATCCAGGTGCGCGCCATCCTGCCGAATGCCGATCGGGTATTGAAACCCGGCGTGCTCATGCAGGTGGAATTGCTGCGCAACCCGCGCACCTCGCCGGCCGTGCCGGAAGAGGCCCTGCAGCAACAGGGGGCAGATCAGTTCGTGGTCGTCATTGATGCGGATGACAAGGCGGAACGCCGGCCTGTGAGCATCGGCGCGAGATTGCCCGGCTTCGTTGAAATCACCGCAGGTCTGACGGCGGGTGAGCGCGTCATCACGCACGGCAATGACAAGGCGCGGCCCGGACAGCCGGTCACCGTCAAGGCCCTGGACGACGGTTCCAGGGAGTTGCGTGACATGCTGGAGACAAGCGAGTGATTCTCTCCGACCTGTCGGTCACCCGCCCTGTGCTGGCGACCGTGTTGTCGCTGCTGCTGGTCGCTATCGGTCTCGTGGCCTTCGAGCGGTTGCCTCTGCGGGAATATCCGGATATCGATCCGCCGGTTGTGTCCATCGACACGGTCTACCCCGGCGCGGCCGCCAACGTGGTGGAGACGCGCATCACCCAGCTCATCGAGGACCGGGTGTCCGGCGTGGAAGGCATCCGGACCATCGAATCGGTGAGCGAGGACGGCCGCTCAAGCATCACCATCGAGTTCGACATCGACCGCGACGTGGACGGCGCGGCCAACGATATCCGTGACCGGGTGTCGGGCATCCTCGATCAGCTTCCCGTTGAGGCCGAGCCGCCGGACATTCAGAAGGTGGACAGCAACGAGGACGTCATCATGTGGCTCAACCTCGTCAGCGATCGCATGACGGTGCCCGAGTTGACCGACTATGCCAGGCGTTACCTCGTGGACCGCTTCTCCGTGCTCGACGGCGTGGCCCGCGTGCGCGTCGGTGGTAACCAGACCTTTGCCATGCGGGTTTGGATCGACCGCAGCGCGCTGGCGGCACGGGGGCTCACGGTGGCCGACATCGAGAACGCCCTGCGCGCCGAGAACGTGGAATTGCCGGCCGGTGGTGTCGAGTCCGAGACCCGCCAGTTCAGCGTGCGGGTCGAGCGGGCCTTCAACACACCCGAACAGTTCAGTCGCCTGGTCATCGACCAGGGCGAAGAAGGCTACCTGGTGCGGCTGGCGGACGTGGCCCGCGTGGAACGTGGCGCAGAAGAGGACCGCACCTTTTTCCGCGGCAACGGCGTACCGATGGTGGGGCTCGGCATCATCAAGCAATCCACCGCCAACACCATCGCTGTCGCAGATGCCGCCAAGGCGGAAATGGCGCGCATCAACCCCTCTCTGCCCGAAGGCATGGAAATCAAGCAGAGTTATGACACTTCCGTGTTCGTCAAGGGCGCCATTCACGAGGTCTACAAAACGCTCGGCATCGCCATCGGCCTCGTGGTGCTGGTCATCTTCCTCTTCCTCGGCAGTGTGCGGGCCATGCTGGTGCCCGCGGTGACAGTGCCCGTCTCTCTCATCGCGACCTTCTTCGTGCTCTGGATACTCGGTTTTTCGGTGAATATCCTCACCCTGCTCGCACTTGTCCTGGCGATCGGGCTGGTGGTGGACGATGCCATCGTGGTCCTCGAGAATGTCCACCGGCGCATGGAACAATACGGGGAGACACGCCTGGTCGCCGCCTATCGCGGCGCGCGTCAGGTGGGGTTCGCGGTCGTGGCCACCACGGTCGTGCTCGTGGCCGTCTTCGTTCCCATCGCCTTCCTGCAGGGTGACGTCGGGCGGCTCTTCTCCGAGTTTGCCCTGACCATGGCTGCCGCCGTCATTTTTTCCACCTTCGTTGCCCTGTCGCTTTCGCCCATGCTGGCATCGAAAATCCTGCCGAGGGAGCATCGGCGCGTTTCGCTCACCCGGGGAGTCGACTGGGTATTCCAGCGCCTGCGCAGCGGCTATGGTTCGGCCCTGCGATTCCTGCTTCGTCACAAGTGGCTCGTCCTGGCACTCTACCTGGCAACGCTGCTCGGTGCGTTTCAACTCTTCAAGAGCATTCCGGAGGAATATGCGCCCCGCGAGGACCGTGGCGCCTTTTTCGTTCTCGTCAACGGCCCCGAGGGGGCGTCGTATCGCTACATGGAAGAGTACATGGACGAGATCGAACGGCGCCTCATGCCCTATGCAGACAGCGGCGAGGCCATTCGCGTGCTGGTGCGTACGCCGCGCAGTTTCAGCGGCGCCCAGATCTTCAACTCCGGCATCGTCATCATGGTGCTGAACGACTTCTCCCAGCGCCGGCCGGCTGCTGCCATCATGAACGAGATCCGCTCGAACCTGTCGGATCTGGCGGGTGTGCGGGCCTTCCCGGTCATGCGGCAGGGCTTTGGCGCACGCATCCAGAAGCCGGTGCAATTCGTTCTCGGTGGCGGTACCTACGAGGAGCTGGCCCGCTGGCGCGACCTGCTTCTGGAGAAGATCGAGGAAGACAACCCGGGACTGACGGGCATCGACTGGGACTACAAGGAGACCAAGCCCCAGTTGCGGGTGGAGATCGATTACGACCGGGCGGCGGACCTCGGCGTCAAGGTCGGTGTCATCGGGCGTACGCTGGAGACCATGCTGGGCTCGCGCAAGGTCACCACCTACATCGATGCCGGCGAGGAGTACGACGTGATCCTCGAGGGAGAACGTGACGCCCAGCGCACACCGGCAGCGCTGGACAACCTCTATGTGCGCTCGGAGCGCAGCGGCGAACTGATCCCGCTGGCCAACCTCGTGAGCGTGAAGGAGGTGGCCGATTCCCGCACCCTGAATCGCTACAACCGTGTTCGTGCCATCACCATCGAGGCAAACCTGCAGGATGACCTGCCACTCGGAGATGCGCTGGATTACCTGGAGAACCAGGTCCGCGAACACCTGCCGGAACAGGCCCAGGTGGATTTCAAGGGCCAGTCCCAGGACTTCCGCTCCAGCACGGGCGGCATCGTCTTCGTGTTCCTGCTTGGCATCGGCGTGGTGTTCCTCGTGCTTGCCGCCCAGTTCGAAAACTGGATTCATCCACTGGTGATCATGCTCACGGTACCGCTTGCCATGGCGGGAGCATTGCTCGGCCTGAGCCTGACAGGCCAGTCACTGAACATCTACAGCGAGATCGGTCTCATCATGCTCGTGGGGCTGGCAGCCAAGAACGGGATACTGATTGTCGAATTCGCCAACCAGTTGCGTGACCAGGGAAAGGCCTTCCACGATGCCCTGCTCGAAGCGGCCGACGTGCGCCTGAGACCAATTGTCATGACGGGCATCACGACAGCGGCCGGTTCGCTACCCCTGCTGCTCTCGACGGGTGCCGGAGCGGAGACGCGCTTTGTCATCGGCATCGTGATTCTCAGCGGCGTCATTGCGGCGACACTCTTCACCCTCTTCGTCGTCCCGGTGGCCTACGACCTCCTGGCGAAAGGGACGGGTTCGCCCGGCGACGTCGCGCGCCGGCTTCATCAGGAAGCTGGGGAGAGTGAAGAGAAAACAGCACCCGGCAATCGAGCGCATTCACAGTGATGATGCTCCAGCCGTCTCTCCAGCCCATGCATCAACGGGTTCACCGCAATCACAATCAATAGAATCAATAGGGTCACCCATTAGCCGTCTCCAGTCAACAGGGCGAGTGATTCTCTGAGGACCTCGCCCCACGTCATTTCAATGCCGGTCGTCGTCACGCACCTGCCTTTTCTTTGGGTCGTGCTGTTTCTCAAAAGAAACGCACCAGTCACCCATCAGGATCAGGCCTGAACATTAAGTCATGTTCGCCCCGCCGCAGCTCACAGCTCCGGAAAAATCACAGTACCGAGCAAGGCCAGTCCGTCTGTACGGAACCCTGAGGCGCATTCGAGGCCAGCGTCTGCCGGCCTCATGTGCGTGACGTTCTTCTAACCTGCATTGTATTTGCTTGTCATGGCAAGAATGGGGGTCCTATTTCGTTTGCCGGGTCAGCTGCTTGATAGCGGAAGCCAGCACGATCAACGATACGCCCGTGGTGATCAGGTTGACGCCGACCAGGATGCCGACCGCCCACAAACCGGAAACCGGCCACTGATTCCAGATCATCAGACCGAGTACCAGAGAGATGGCGCCGCTGGCCAGCAGCCAGAACCAGCCCTCGGCCGGACGATAGCGTAAGGAGGCAATAATCTTCCAGATGCCTTCGGCGACAAAGAAGATGACCAGCAGCAGGGTGAGGGTGCCCAGGCCGAGAATCGGATTGCCGAGGACGCCGATACCTGCGAGGGTGGTGATGACACCCAGTATCAGGGGAACCACCTTTGCGCTCCAGCCTTCGGCCCGGGAGCCGGAGTAAATCTGGGTGATACCTGTTACCAGCAACACGGCGCCGATGATATAGACAACCCAGGTACCTGCTACCGCGGGCGCCATGACCGCAATGAACCCCAGAATGAGCATTGCGATACCGAGCCATTTGAGTCGCTTGCCGCTGGGCAGACTTTGTTCATTCATGTCGTTGTCCCCGTAATGTTGAGAGAGGGCCGTTTACCGGCCGCCTGCAGTCATTATCAGTAATCGTTCCTGACTTGGCAAACTTAGCAAACTGCCGATCACGCAATCAATGGGAACCGATGAGCCTCCGGCCTCTCCCCATGAACTCCATCTCCGCCTGGGCAGTGACCCGGAGTCACGTCGCCTCCATTACCGCAACCTGTTTCAGGCGCAGATGCCCGAAGCCACCATCGAGGAAATCAGAGAGCCTGCGAATAAAGCCCGGGCTCGGGGGAATGAGAGGTTTTGCAGCAGAATCGAGGTTCTTGATCAGGCCACGCCCAGGCCGAAGGGTGGAGACAGAAAAAAGCGTCAGGCTGAATAACGGATCAATCGAGTCTGACCCTGTCGATCGTCAATTCAATCGAGTCTGATCCCGCTAATCCCTGATTACTCCTCGAGCATCTCATCCAGTTCGGGCGTATTCTCTCTGAGCTCACTGAGCCGCACCGGCTTTCCTTCCATCCCCAGCGCATGGACGCCCGCATCACTGCGAATAACTACGGCAACCGGCTCTATCTTTCCGATCAAGAGTGCTCCCCGTTCCATCCTGTCGTCATGAAGCGAGACTGACTGCACCAGAATCAATTGCAACCGTGAATCTCTGTAGAGGTGAAGGGCGCGAAGGAGGTTCATACTTTCAGGCCGCACGCTGCCGCATCTGTCCGATACCGCGCCAGATGGATGGCGACAGTAGCAATAACGCCACAAGGCCGATGAGATGCAACGGAATCACGCGGATCTTCCCACTGCAATCGAGTTCGAAACAGGTCTCGATGAAGTCGGGCCTGATGCCGATTGTCACCTCCCGCATGGTGGAAAGCAGTGCGGCAAGAGGTCCGAGGAGCGCCCAGAGCTGGCCCGTCTCGGCCGGGTCGCCAAGGCCAATACGCATGTTCAGTGAAAGCTTCTCCTTGTGAATCGCATGCCAGAGATCGCCAATGAACCGGAATATCCTGCGACGCAGATGCTTCTGCCTGACGAGTGCGACCGGAATGCTCTTCTTCGCCGCTGTTGAAGAAGCCTTGTCGTCAGAAGAGCGGCTCTTACCCTCGCGGGATGTGCTTTTCGAGCCGGGAGGCTGCAGCCGCAACTTCATGAGGCCAAAAAGCCACTCCAGGTGCACCTCGGCATCGAAAGTCTTGTGGCGGGAAACCCGGAACTGTATGCCAACAGGAATCGCCAGCAGCAGGAACACCACCAGCAGAGAGAGCGCAACTGCTGTCAGCATCCTGGAGACCGCCTGTCAGTCGGTCGCCGGTTCGTTTTTCGAAGAAGCCGACTTGCCAATCGTCTCGGCAACCTTTTCGAGGATGGATGTCGTGCCGGACTTGATGGGCTCGAGGCGTACGCCTTCATCGTTGACGATCAGGATTGCCACGGGTTTCACACCACCGCCCCCGCCGGCGCCCCCACCCTTGCCAGCGCCTTTCTGTGGCTCTGTTCCCTCCCCCGCGCCAACACCGAATCCAAAACCGACGCTGACAAGCGGTATCAGCGTGTTTTTGCCAATCGTGATTGGATCCCCCACGACCGTCTTGGTATTCAGCATACGCTCGATCTCGCTCACGGACTTTTCAAAGAATTTCTCGATCTCTTCCATTGCCACTGCCTCCGAAATGAGTCGCCTGTTTCACATCAATCATAGACAAGGTTGACCAGGAGATGGGATGCGGATTGCCCGAGAAGAAAAAATAGCGCACAGACTTGCGCAATCAATGGGGCAAACTCGATACATCCAGGCAGGTTCGAACCGAGCCATTTTCTCGACCAGATGCCAGTCTGCCAGAGTAACGGACTGGTCGAACGGGGAACCAGCCCATCGATCTCCTGCTCATCAATCCTGATTCAAAATCATTTCGGCCATCATGAAGCGCAATTTCTCCCAAGCCGTGATACCACTCCTCTCAGTCATCGGGCTCTTCATCTTGAGTTCTCACTCCCACTCCCGTCCTTATCCTGACCAGGTGGGAATCTGTTATGCATACAAGGCTGAAACGAAGGTGAGGATGGAGGTTTGTATCATCAGTATCGGTTGGGGCGCAGGCGCTCACTACGCTGTCTTGCACTGGCCCGAGAAACATGTGACGAATATACGGATGGATACGAACTGTCCTGATCGAGAACGCTTGCCAGACGGCTTCTGCTCTTACTTCCTGGATGACAAACCTGCTGAACGCTATCGCCGGAATGTATTCGGTTCCATCGCGGCCATGGATGATGAAGACCCTGACAACATGACATGCTTTCGCGTCACAAGAACAGGCAACAGCCTCTGCTACCGTATCAACAAGGCCACCGGCGGTGGCGCACCCGTTATCGACAATGGTAATAGCGCAGCAACGGATTGAGAGGAAAAGGGGTCACCCATCAGCCGTCTCCCGGAGCGGGTGGTGTTGATCGAAATGCTAACCAGGATGAACCACCGATGAGTGAGACGACCACTCTCTTTGCGGAATTGACCTGCATGCGAACAAGCATGTCATCGCCATGATGGGGGCGCATGAGCAGGTCTGCCTGGAGGAACGGCCGCCCGGGGAAAAGAATGGAGCCCCCCCTGCTCCACTGTCTCTACTGGTTGAGGGCAACAATCACATCACGCCGGCAAGATAGGCGCCCATCTTCATATCCGTTGTCAGGATATGCGCGGTCAGCCAGTGCTCCAGGAACTCGATATCCTCGTCCGAGATCCGCCGTCCTTCTGCCTGCCGCTGCTGTTGCAGTTCCCTGGCACTCGAGAGCAGCTCCTCGTGCTCCGCCTTGTGCGCCTCGAAATCCCCGTAGCCGTGCTTCAACATCAACCGCTCCTCGTGGCTGAAGTGCCATGCGGTGCAATTGACGAGCTCCTCCAGCACGACCCCGATATAGCGCGCATCACTTCCCTCGTTGACGGCGTGATTGAGCAGATTGAACAGATCCACCAGCCTGTGGTGGTCGTCATCGACTTCCTTGACCTCGACACTCAGGGTGCCACTCCAGACCAGGTCTTTCATGGATACATCTCCTCTTTAGGCCGTTATGAACAGCCTCGATTAGCTCGGACACCCCAAATCCTAGACAATCGGACGACAGCAGTGAACGATAAAGGATCCATGAGATCGACGGGATCAGGCTCGGTTGATCCAGCTCAATCGCTGACCTGCATCTCCAGCATCTTCCCGGCGCCCCCAGGGCGTGGACGACAGCACTTCCAGAAGCATGGGGACGTGAAGCGCAAGGATTCGATTTTTCCAAGCCATTGAATAGCACACTGTTATCGAATTTTTACCCTGGCCCTGATGGCGTTCCCTTTTGGCACTGGCGGACGGGCCCGGGGACGCCTGCGGGCCTCTCTATGCGGGAGCCTTTTGCCCTCAAAAACGGCTGCCGTCACCAGTCAGTTCCTATATAGTCTGGCCGATCATCTTCAAGGAGAAAACGATGAATATGCATATTGGAACATCACTACACGCCCTTCTCGCGCCGGCTATCATCCTGATTTCAGCATCGGTGCACGCCGCTCCGCCACAGGACCGCTATATCGTCGTCCTCAAAGAAGGCACAGGAACGCCACAGCAGGTAGCAGCCGAGGTGGCTCAGCGTGTCAACGGCCGTATCGGCTATGTCTACGAGAACGCGTTGCATGGCTTCTCGATCACGATGCCGCGCGGGGCCTTTGCTCGCATCAGCCGTGATCCCCGCATCGCCTACATCGAGGAAGACAGGCCTGTCAGCATTCTTGCGCAAACGACTCCGACTGGAATCCAGCGTATCTTCGCTGACACCAATCCCAGTCTCGATATCGATGCGACTGACGACTACCGTGTCGACGTCGACGTCGCGGTCATCGATACCGGCGTCGACTTCGAGCATCCTGATCTCAACGTGCAGGGCGGCGTGGATTGCACCGTCTACTCCGGCACTGGCGGCCCCTGGATGAGAACCTATTACTGCAGTGCGACAGAGGGTACGGGGGGTGACGACAACCAGTACCACGGCACCCACGTGGCGGGCACCATCGGCGCCATCGATAACGGGACCGGCGTGGTCGGCATCGCTCCGGGCGCCCGGATATGGGCGGTCAAGGTGCTCGACAGCCAGGGGAGAGGCTTCGAGTCAGGCATCGTAGCCGGTATCGACTGGGTAGCGGCCCAGGGCAACATCGAGGTCGCCAACATGAGTCTCGGTGGTCTCGGTTACAGCCAGGCCGAGTACGATGCGATTCAATACGCCGTCAACGCGGGGGTTGCATTCGCCGTTTCCGCAGGCAACGACGACGCCGACACCGCTGATTACAGCCCGGCCTCGTTCGACAACGTGCTCACGGTCTCTGCGCTGGCCGATTTCGACGGTGCTCCCGGAGGCGCAGGGTCGCCGACCTGCCGTGACGACCAGGATGACACCCTCGCCGATTTCAGCAACTGGGGTGACACGGTTCAGATTGCCGCGCCGGGAGTCTGTATCCTCTCCACCTATCCTCTCGAGGAGGGGGAATACGGCACCATCAGCGGCACCTCCATGGCCTCTCCGCATGTCGCCGGGGCGCTGGCGCTGCTGGCGAGCGTTGATGCTCCGGCCGATGCGGACGATGTCTACGACCTCTACGCCCAGGTGATCAATGCCGGCAATGACGACTGGACGGACGATTCCGGCGACGGCATCCTGGAGCCGCTGCTCGATGTCTCCACCTTCAGTGCCGCCCTGGTGGAGACCGGTGGAGGCAGCGACGATGATCCGCCCGCTGTCAGCATCAACAGCCCATCGGACGGGGCGTCATTCGATTCAGGCGAGACGATTTCCTTTCTTGGCTCTGCTGCTGACGACGAAGATGGCGACCTGACCTCCAGCCTTGTCTGGACATCCAGCCTCGATGATCAAATCGGCACCGACGGTTCCTTCACTGCGGTCCTCAGCGACGGTACGCATACCATCACAGCCACGACGAGCGATTCGGGCGGCAACACCGGCAGCGACAGCATCATCATCACGGTCGGCGGAAGCAGCGGGGATGAGATCAGCCTTGAAGTGAGCACGTACAGAATCCGCGGCATCAAGTATGTCGACCTCACCTGGTCCGGGGCGAACTCGACAAACATCGATGTCTATCGCGACGGTGTATTAATTGCGACAACGGCCAATGACGGAGCCTACACGGACAACATCAATGCAGTCGGTGGTGGCAGCTACACTTACAAGGTGTGCGAGGAAGGCACCGATACCTGTTCCGATACGGTCGAGGCAGACTTTTAAGCTCAGGCTGCCGCGCCGATAACAGCCCGGGGGAGTCCACTGCCCCGAATCACGACAGCAGGAATTCGCTCCATGATGCAAAAGGGCCGATGCGTGTTGCGCATCGGCCCTCCCGGACATCGATTGGCTGTTGCAATCAGTCTTCCCAGAGACCCATCATGACGGGAATGATCTGGCAGCCCTTGCTGTAATCTTCACAGTCGAAGCCGAGCCAGGATGCGCCGAAACCGACCATGCTGCCGTCGTCTTCCTCGATCTCCGGCATCATCTCCTCGCCGCCCTGGATGTTGAAGACCACGCTGGTCATGTTGCCGTTTTCGTCGAATTGCGGCACCACCTCGGTGCTCTGAAAATTCGACCAGCAGGTGCCGCTGCCGCGCAGCTTATCCCCATCGTCACGCAGTGCGATAGCCCAGGCGGCGTGCAGGATATTATCCGGGTTGACCATGAGATCCTGACTGCCGCCTCCGCCCAGCACACAGATCGAGGTGGGGCCCTCTGTCAGGCAGCTTCCGTCGCCGTCCTCATCGGTACCGATGAAGAGGGTAATGACGGCCTCGGAATAGTTGTAACGGTCGATGCCCAGGTGAGTATTGAGAATTGCAAGCGTGTTGCCATCGTCATCCAGCTTCTCGAGAGCAAGGCGCACGTCGGCATTCAGGGCCGTGCTGTTACCACCGCTGAACTCGAAAATCTGCCCGTCGCCCTTGCCCTTGGTAGGCGGGATTGGAATGAAATCGGCACTCAGGGCATCCCGGGAACCGCTTCCGCCGCCACCCCGGTCCTCGTTCCTGCCGGAGCCGCGTTCTTCACTGCTGCCACGATCGTCGTTCCGGTTACCACGCTCGTCGTCCGGACTGGCCAGCAGGCTGGTGGTGCCGAAAGCCAGAACCGTCATCAGCAACAGACCGAGAATTTTTCGAATGTGTTTTTTTGCGTTCATTGTTAATCTCCTCGCGCTTTTTGGTCGTGTGAATGGAGCTGACACGAAAGCTGGCCGCGGGTGCCGCTCCCTACTCGGTCATCCTTGCGCCTCCTGGTGAGGCCTCACTGCGGGAACACCACGTCCGGCTTTCTGTCCTCGCCCAACCGGTCAGCGTTAAATCCCGGTGGACATGGAACACTGCGACCTCCAGGTGACATTGCTTTCGATCCCTGACACTGCATGCCACTCGCCGCCATCACTTGTTGCGGATTTGTCGCCCTCCTTCAGCTCCTGATTGACTACATCTCCTTGTGGATATATAGCTCGACTCCTGCCGGCGCCCCGGTTTTTCACGAGGCCTGTTGCCCTCCATCAACGGCTTGAAAAAGAGTGATTTAGATTTATCAATCAACGTAAAACCAGAAGGCAATTCCCGATCAATCCGGACCGCAATGGCTTCGGCTTCTTCTCGAGTGGCACGCTTCCTTCTCGTCATGCCTTGCGGGAGAGAGGAATGACATGCGTCACCGCCGCACTCCTCGAGAACAGCGAACGCCGGTTCAGCCAGGCGACGAGCACTGCCGCGGCGACATAGACATACATGTCGTAAGGCTGCGCGTCCGGCCACAGCGGATTGTTCATCTGGAAGTGGAACAGCATGGCGAGAAGAATGCTGCCACGCCCGTTGTTGAACAATGCCGTCAGGATCACGCTGCAGGCGACAGACCCGGCAAGGAAGGGCATGAAGTCCCAGGCCGCCTGCGGCGTGCCGCCGAGCATGAAGGCCGGCAGGTGCCAGACCGCCCAGATGACACCGAGGATCAGGCCGGCCCAAAAGGGGACGAAATGCCTCTGCAGGATCGGAAGGGCGAAGCCGCGCCAGCCGATCTCCTCTACCGGCCCGAGAACCAGCATGAAACCAATCACGGGCAGGAGTGCGGTGAAAGGCTCCGTGAACAGTGGCGCCGAAAGTGCGTTTCCCTTCAGCGCCGCACCGGCAAAAGAGATGACAGGGAAGCCGATGAACAAAAAGCCGTACCACCAGGGTGAAGCGCGCCAGAGGAAGAGGCGGGAGAGAAACCGGCCGGTCCCGGCGAGCCCCGACCTCCGCCCCACCAGTAGCAGGGCAGCAATGGCAGGCGAATAAACGGCAAGAATGAAGAGCGGGTGACTTCCGCTCAGCTCGCCGAAGGTTGCGACAACCCACTCTGTCGCGAAGATGAAAAGCGCGAACAGCGACCAGGCCAGTCCAAATACAACCAACAGGAATGGCAGGAGCTGGCCGGACCCGATCTGCCAGTCACCAGAAGTCTCTGAAGTCGCCATCACCTTCTCCTCATACACTGCACACCATCATACATTTGCCCAGCCAGCGCCGGGTTATCTCGGAAAGATTCCGATTTCCGAAGCATCGAGGGAAGTCAAGCCTGCCTTGTGCCTGTTTGCCTTCTGGCAACCGCCTCGCGGACAGCGAACTGGTCCCGAGGCAGATCAGGCACACAACAGAAAGAGCGGGATGCCGTATCGACCTGAAGAAAGTTTTTTCGATCCGTTTCTGTGTTTATTTCGAATTTTCCGGAGAGTGTTTCGGCTACATAGTGTGATTGCCGAGAACAACATATCGTTCTGTCTACAAGGTAATCCGAGGATCCAGAAATGAAGAAACCGGCCACAGTGAGAATCAAGGGTTCCAACTGGGAAGTCATGGTGAGCGAATCGACCGGTGATTACGGCACCTCGACAGCCATGCAAACAGTGGAAACCGTCCCTGGCGATACAGCCGGGAAGGGTGCAAACGCCATTTTGCTGGACCTGGCGATAAAGCACTTTCGCGGACTTCGGCTGACGGCCTCGGAGGCCGGGAAACTGGCTGGCGCCTTGCGCCGTTCCCTGAAAGGCGAATCCGTCGATGTCGGCCCGATAGGACCCAACAGCAAGCTTTACAACTTCAGACGTCGCGTCAATGCCATCAGCATTCGCGTCGGAGAAGTGCATATGCGTTTGCCTCTCGAGGCAGCAAGGGCTCTCATCAAGCCACTCAGGCATGCGATTCGCCCGGACACAGTCATCAAGACTGCCTGAAAGACGCATACCGGACATTCACCAGTCCTCTCCGGCAACAGAGGGCGAGTGACTCTCCGAGATCCTCGCCCGCGGTCATTCAGTGGCGGCCGTCAACAAGCATCTCCGTTGTCAAGCATTGTGCTGCCTCCGCGAAGCGCATGAATCACCCTGATGGATCCGGGCTGAATGGCATTGCTGCTCACCCCGGGAACCTGCTCACTGTTCCGCATACTTCATGGTGCCCGCGCGTATTAACGGCACCCGGGGCTCTGCCGGATCCAGTCTCTGTGACGTCGTATCGTCTCAGCCTGCAATACCCGCCACCTGAGCCTTAATTCCCTGAAGCATCCAGGGTTATTGTGTAGTATCCTCTTCGCGTTTGCTTTCATTGCAAGCAGTACCCGTCTGCCGCACCCCGGTCGCGGCGGATATCGTCAGTGAAACAACCCTGTAAAGGAAATCTATGAAAACCCGAAACATCATCGCATTTTTTCTGCTCGTCCTTCTGACAAGCACGCCTGCCGTTGCAAAAGACAGCCAGCTCGAGCAGGACATGATCGATCTCGAACAGACCTACATCCCGGCTCTCTTTATCACGGGAAAGCCCGCCACACCCGATCAGGATGAAGCAACGCTGCTCGCAATCTCGAGAGCCAAGCTGGCTGTTTACAAGGCGTCCTGGGCGGCATTCAGCGACGAATACGAAACCTACCGGGCAAGCTGGAGAAACTGGATCTCCTACTTCCACAGGGTGCAGGAGCTGATCGATGAAGCCGATGCACTGCTGGAAGCAGACGAACGCCTGGAGACGCATGAAGTGCTGGAAGAAATCCGCACGCTCATGGCCGAGTTTCGTGGACGCAACGGCTTTCCGAAGTTCGTCGTCGACCAGTTCACGGATTTTCATACCCTCATGGGCGAAATCATCGCTGTCGCATCCATGGAGTTCGACGACAACACGATCGGGATCCTCTCCGAGTTGTACAGGGAGGCTTCACACGCATGGTCAAAGGTCGAGCAGAACAGTGTTGACGCAGTCGCATGGGACCTGACACTGACAGAGGAGGCGTTTTATTACGACAATGTCGCGGCTGAACGCGTCGCCCTGGATAACTTCGAGCTGGCACTGGCCTATGGCGACCCGGCCGCAATCAAGGCGGCGGCACTGGCACTGAAGCCACCGCAGGCCAGTGCGTATCTGACACTTGGCGGAGTTGTCAGCCTGCCCTGATGTTAGCCATCGAGAGACGATGAAAGGGCATCCTGCCGTTTCCAGTCAATCGAGGTAACGCCATCGTCCCGGCGCATCGGGCCTTCAGGGCTCGATGCGCTCCCGCTCCCTTTCCGTCACTCCTTTTCCCAATCGCGCAAGGCTGGCGTATCAACCCCGCGAGCAAAGCCGCGCGAGCATCATGCCATGCCGGGTGAGACATGTTGCCTCGATCGAATCAGAAGACCGCCAGCAGACTAACATGAGAAGATGCAAAATCGTGCGGATGACTCATCTGGGGACAGCAACCCCACTCTCTCCATGTTAAACAACGCATCATGGCTTACTATGATCCTGAGCAAGCATCCGTGAGGGTTCCTGATTGAGGGAGGATATGGTGTTATGAGATACGTTCAAGTCGCTGCTCTGTTGCTGACACTGATTGCCAGTCCACTGACCTTTTCCGCCGAAGCCACCTCTGTCAGCTGGGCCACTGCGACCGAGGGTGGCGGTTTTCAGCTGTTTGGAAAAAACCTCGCCGAGGTCATCAACGCCACGGACAGCCGCCTCAACGTCGATGCGCTTGCCACGAAGGGCAGCCGCCAGAATCTCGAGCTGCTGGAGGCAGGCGAGGCCGATGTCGGCCAGGTTGAAGGTAATGCGGCACGCATTGCACTGGATGGTATCGGCCGTCCCGCAGCAAACCTCAAGGTGCTGTCCGTGATGTACCCCAATCCCGGGATGTTTGTCGTTCGGGGTGATTCAGGCTACGACAGCATCGAAGATCTCAAGGGGCAACCGGTTGCGTTCGGCACCCGGGCTTCCGGATTGCGCATACTGGCAAATGACGTGCTCGACGGTCTGGGCCTCGAGCCAGACAGGGATTTCCAGCAGATCATACTGAACAAGGCCGCAGACGGTCCCAAGCTCGTTCTCGAAGGCAAGGCAGAAGCATTGTGGGGTGCAGGCATCGGTTGGCCGGGTTTCGTGGCGGTTGCGAATGGACCGGAAGGCGGCAAATTCATTCCACCATCGCAGGAAGAGATAAAACAGATACTCGAGAAGCACCCGCATCTGCAGGAAATGACGGTTCCTGCCGGTACCTATCAGGGTCAGGCAGATGATGTTCACTCGGTAGGCCTCTGGTCATTGATCCTTGCCAGGCCCGATCTCGATGACGAGACGGCATACAGGCTGGTGCGCGCGATTCATCTGGGGCATGACGAATTTGCCAGGCGGCTGCCGCAAGGCCGATACACGCAGGCAGCGAATACCGTGAAATTCATCCCGGCTGAACGTCTTCACCCCGGCGCCAGAGAGTATTACGAGGAGATCGGCCTGCTGCCCTGACAGGGATGCCGTCATCGAGGCCAGCTCAACACGCAACTGGCATAAACAGCCCCCGCTTCTCCCCATGCATGAACAGCAACTGCTGAAGGACCCTCGGGTCCGGCACCCTCTCCCTGAACGGTGCGAACCAGTGCGACACCGGGTGAGCCAATTAACGAGATCAGTCAGACGCTCGACTCGAATGAGTACACGAAAAGCATGCTACCACCAATGTCGTCACAACTTTGTAAACTGCATCTGCAAGGAATACCCGGACACTCGCTCGCCAGATGACCGTCTCCGTACCGGACATTCCAGATCGTTGATGATCATTGACCTCGAATGTTCGCGTTGCGAAAAAGGAAAGGTGGCGCCCATGGGTGGTACCGGTCAACAGGAGGAGTGATTCCCCGATATCCTCACCGCACATCATGCGATGCACATCGTCGTTACACGCCTCTCTTCTTGCGCTCGTGCTGTTTCCGCAAGGAATATCCCGACACCCGTCTTTTGAAACCCAGCTCACGGGGTGAAAAGCGGTCTATACTTCGAAAACACTTCGGGTTCCGGTTCTTTGAATCCGACACTCCCCCACATAATTGAGAGGATCATCGGATGAACACGAAGACAAGGAACCTTTTTACCGCGCTGTTGCTGGGCATCGTCATGATTCAGGCCCCCAAGGCTGTAAAAGCCTTTGACCTGAACACGGGAAATGCGGCCGTGGAGGTGGTTATACCAACCGTTGCGCCCTTCATCTTTACCGACATATCACCAACCGGCGGAGACGCCACCCTGGTGCTGCGTGCCACGACCATGACCACCAATGCCTGGTTCGACGCGACCGCTCCGTACCACGACACTGCCGTGGGCGTCTACACCCGGCTTGGCCGCCGGCCCGCCGCGGATGCAACCGTACGCAATATCAACATCGCCCTGCTGTACGCCTCCTACCGTGTATTTCAGAGCCTGCTCCCTGCCCATGAGGAAACATGGCGCGCGATGCTCTCCAACCTGGGCCTGGATCCGAACGACAACACCACCGATACAACCACAGCCGTGGGGCTTGGCAACCTCGGTGGAGAAGGGGTCGTGACAGGCCGTCAGAACGACGGCATGAACCAGCTCGGTTACGAGGGTGGAACAGTTTACAATCCCGCACCCTACCGGGACTACACGGGCTATGAACCGGTCAATACCGCTTACGAGCTGAAGGATCCTTCCCGCTGGCAACCCGACCTGCAGCGCCAGGGGATTGGCTTGTACAAGATCCAGCAGTTCGTGACGCCCCAGTATGCATTTGTCGAACCCTATTCCTACGACGACCCTGCCGAATTCTACATCCCGCCACCGGAGAAGAGCCGCAAGGCCCCGAAGGCAGCCTATAAAGAGCAAGCAGACGAGGTGCTTGCCGCCTCCGCAAATCTTACCGACGAGCAGAAACTCAAGGCCGAGCTGTTTGACAACAAGATCCTGAGTCTTGGCTTCTCTGCTGTCTTTGCCGCCCAGAGCCAGGGTCTGTCCCTGCTGGAATTCATCCACCTGGATTTTCTCACCAACATGGCTGCCTTCGACGCAGGCATCGTCATCTGGAAATGGAAGCGAGAGTACGACGCCGTCCGTCCCTACAGTGCCATTCGTTACATTTACGGCGATGATCCGGTCATCGCCTGGGGTGGTCCGGGTCAGGGAACGGTCGCGGACCTGCCCGCCAGCCAGTGGAAGAGTTACCTGGAGGAAGCCGACCATCCGGAGTACCCGTCTGCCTCTTCCTGCTTCTGTGCCGCCCACGCCCATTCAGCCCGCCTTTTCCTGGGCAACGACAATCTTGGCTTCCCGGTTGAACGCCCGGCAGGCTCCTCGCGCATAGAACCCGGCATCACGCCGGCGTCGGATACCTTGATGGTGTTTTCCACCTGGACCGAGTTCGCCAACGATTGTGGCCAGAGCCGTATCTGGGCCGGTGTCCATTTCCAGTCCGCAGTGGACGAAAGTCAAGCGCTATGCGACGTTTTCGGCACCCGTGCCCACGACTACATGACGACCCTGCTGGACGGGACGGCCCCCGAGCGCGGACCAGGCAGTGGGCGTTTCTGACGCGCTGCCTCCATTCCACAAGCGACGCCAGCAAACCGATTCCGCTCAACAGAGAGCGGGACTCTCCGAGGTCGCGCCTCCTGCAATGCGGCGTCGTCGCGCGCCTCTCTTCTTGCGGTGGTAGTGTTTCTTGAAAGGCTAGTCGACGAAACAGTGACGGTTGATTATTTTTTGTACAGCCGCCTTTCTTACTGATCTGTTAGAGTCGTGGAAGAGCATATCGAGCCAGGGACATCACTCACATGCAAACGACGATTCGACAGTAGTCAGATGAAACAAAATATCCTCGAGAAAACATTCAGTATCGTACTGGCTGGCGGACATGGTTCGCGCTTGCGCCCTCTCACCGATGAACGCTCCAAACCGGCGGTCCCTTTTGGCGGCAAGTATCGCATCATCGATTTTACGCTGACCAATTGCCTGCATTCGGGGCTCAGGCGCATCCTTGTTCTGACGCAGTACAAGTCCCACTCGTTACAGGAACATCTGCGTGACGGATGGTCCATCTTCAACCCCGAGCTGAACGAATACATTACCCCGGTTCCTCCGCAAATGCGCACCGGCGAAACCTGGTATGCCGGAACAGCGGATGCGATCTACCAGAATCTCAACCTGCTGGAAGAGAGCGGCGCGCAATTCGTGATCATCCTCTCCGGCGACCACATCTATCGCATGGATTACGCCACCATGCTGGAGTTTCATGCCGATCATGGCGCTGCAGCCACAGTCGCCTGCATGGAAGTCGGACTGGACGAGGCGCGTGGATTCGGCGTCATGTCAGTCGACCAGGACGGACGGATCATCGCATTCGAAGAAAAGCCGTCCGCACCCGATGCCCTGCCGCAAAACCCGGACCGCGCATTGGCGTCGATGGGTATCTATGTGTTCAACCGGGACCTGCTCATGGATGAACTGCTTCGCGATAATCGCGATGAGGATTCCAGCCACGACTTCGGCCATGACATCCTGCCGCGCCTGATCGGCGAGCAGCCGGTGTTTGCCTACCCTTTTGGCAGCACCGAAGGCCGCGTCTCGCAGGACAGGTACTGGAAAGATGTCGGCACACTCGATGCTTACTACGATGCCAATATCGCCCTGCTGGATCCTGTTCCGTCGCTGAACCTCTACCAGCGCGACTGGCCCATCCGCAGTTACATCGCACAGAGTCCCCCGGCCCGCACGGTTCCCGGAGAAGAGGGTTACGATGGCGTGATCTATAACTCTTCGCTCGCCGGCGGCACCGTGATCAACGGCGGCGTGGTGAGACACTCCATCCTGTCGGCCTGGGTGAGGCTCGAGCACGCCTCGCTGGTCGAGGACAGCATCCTCTTCGACGATGTCACTGTCGGAGCCGGTGCGAAATTGAAACGCTGCATCGTCGACAAACACGTGCGCATCCCGGACGGCGAAACCATTGGCTATGACCTGGAGCGCGACAGGCAACGCTTCACCGTCACCGGCAATGGCGTGGTGGTGGTCGGCAGACGGACTCTTTTCGACTGAAAGTCTAATGCACCCCGATGAACAAGGAGTGCTGCGAGCGCACTGCTCGTCGATTATCGCCTCTTGCAGGAAGGCAGGTCTGGCTGTGCGGAGCGCGCCAGCACCAGCTTCCTGGTCTGCTCCAGCTCGTCTCGCACAGCCCGGGGAATCTCCGCATCCGACGGGAGAGTGTTCAGGATACGCCTGGCCTGCCTGGCACACCCGAGCTCGGCCAGAACCTGTGCCAGGTTGTTCGCCACCACCGGGTCCGCCGGCGCCAGTTCATGCGCCCGACGATAGGCATTGCGGGCCGGGCGCAGGCGTCCCTGGCGGTAGTACACGTTGCCCAGGCCCAGCCAGGGCAGCGCCTGGTCCGGCCAGGCAGTCGCGGCGGTGCGATAGGCGCGCGATGCCTCATCCAGCTTGCCTGACGCTTCCAGGGCGGCCACCGCGCTGAGGTAGCGGGTCGCATCCAGCGCTCCCGGCGGTTCCCCGGGATCCAGCAGGACCACCCCCCAGTTTTCGGCCAGCTTCCAGCTGCGGCTGAAGTCATGTGCGCTCGTGCGCTTGCGCCGTTCGGTACCCGATCGCAACAGCAGGCTATCGGCCGTCGCGTCGTAGCCCACGACAACGGCATAGTGCCAGACCGGCAGCCAGGAGAGTCCCAGGTTCTGCAGGACCAGCACAGGGCGTCCCGCGCGCAGCAGTTCCAGCAGTGCGGGCAGATTCGGTTCGATGATCACGGGTACCTGGCCATAACGCCTCGCGGTGGCAATGATCTCGACCTGCAGGCTGCCGCGCCGTTCGGGCAAGTAGACCTGGGGAACGAGACGCCCGGGTGAAACCGCTACGCCGTTCGCATTGAGCACCGTGGCGAGGGCAGCGGGGCCGCATTGATAGGCCTGCTGAGGGTAGAAGGGGGTATCGGTGAGCTCGACGAGCGGGTCGCCGGTGCTTTCCGCCACAATGGGCTGCAGCACGGGGGCGCGAGTCGCACAGCCGGCCAGCAAGAGCAGGCCGGCTGCCAATAACGCGCGAAACAAGAGCGGCGGGGCTCAGATACTGTTGAAGATGTTGATCACACCGACCAATTCGAGAATCAGCAGGACCAGAAAGACCACGCCAATCACGGCGATCGCATCGCCGCCGGCAGGGAGGTTATCGATCTGCCCGGCCACACTGGCCAGTTCTTCCTCTGTCAGTGCAGCCACACGTTCGCTGGCAGCCACCGGGTCGACGCCGCGCAGCACCAGCTCCTCGGCAACCTCTTCACGGGCCAGTATTTCCTGGAGTCGCTCAATGCGCTGGGTGTGCTGTCCGGCGGCAATCGCCTGGTCGGTGCCGATTACGCCGGCATAGGCCTGCAGAGGGACGCCGGTAACGAAAATTACGGCGATCATGAAATAGGTTGTTATACGCTTGATCATGGTTGCGATTTCCTCGGTCTATGGATGATGCCGGGGTGCCGATGAGCCACCCTGACACGGCACAAATTCTCACCGCAGTATACACCGCCGATACGGGAAACAAAGCGGTCAATAGGGTCCGCTGAATCGGTTACCACTTCAGGAAACCAGCGGCTGGCAGCCATCCCTGCAGGCGAAGCGGTTGATCAGCTCGTCTCTGAGCGCGGTCATGTCGAGTTGATAGATGTCCTGCGGAAACAGCAACTCTGCAACGCCCGAATCGAAGATCCTGCGTATCTCGTACTCGTCGTGGGACACGCCTCGCTTGAGGTTGTAATCGAGATACGAACGGTTGGTGTGAATGATGAACTCGACCCGGGTATCGCCCAGGCGGGCGAAGAACTTCAGCATCGGTGTGGCGGCGCTGCTGCCAGTGGCGGACGAGTTGTAACTGCCACTGGTGAGCGTATCGGAGATATCCTCCTGGGTCATCAGCACGCCGGAACGCACCGCGGCCTTGCTGAGATGGTCGACGAAGCGGGTCACCTCGACACGGCCATCGAGTACGGCCATCAAGCCCAGCTCGTCATCCACCGCGACCGCCGGGTTCTTTTCGTTCTTGCGCAGCAGCTTGATGACCTTGGAAGCCGGGTTTTTCTTGCGTACAGAGACATAGACCGGGATCTCCCGGGCTCCGGCCTGGAACATGCGTCTTTTCACGAACGTCAGGCGCTGCCCGGCCTGCAAGGCCAGGTTTGCCGCGGTCTCCGGGTCGATCACCCGCACACCCCTGCAACGATAGTCTTCAGGATCGTGTTCACTCAGGAGATAAACCAGCTGGTGCTCGCCGATGCGCATCCGCGGACTCCAGACATAGTCGTTGAGAAAACGGATAAAGCCGGCGAAACGCGACTCGATATCGGTCTCGCGCTCGCGCTGTTCGATCGCTCCCGCGAGGTTCATCAGCACCAGTTTGCGCTTCGCCTCGAAACGGACTTTCTGGTGATACCGATCGTCGAAAAACATGAGCAACAGTTCCACCGGATCCACGGTGGTGCCGATCTCGTTGCTGATCTCGATATGGGCCGCGTAGGGAGAAAAGACCCTGTTACGTAACTGGTCGATCACCGCATCTGCCGTGTGGGCGTAGTCGCGGATATGGTTTTGCACCTCGTGGGCTTCTCCCTCGATGTTGAAGAGTCTGCCCAGCAAGCTGTAGGCCCGTCGGGTGCACGCCTGCCGCAGGTCAGGGTCATCCCGCAATTTCTGCAGGCCGGCGTAATCCTCGACCTGCAGCAGGTTGAATATCTGGCTTCGCACAGCGCGGTACTTGGTCATCAGCACCTGGTCCGACACCAGGCTCTTCACCCACTCCCGCTGTTCGCGCGAGAATGGCCGATCGAGCGAGATTCTCTCTGTGACGGCAAAGGGGCCGTTCTGCTTCATCGCAGCGAATACGGATTGTTCGGTCAGTACACTCACACTTGCCAACCCTGGATTTGGGAACCGGGATTTTCGCAGATTTCAGGGGGCCGAGTGAACCTCTTGCATTCACCTGCCGGCAGCCGCTTGCAGGAACCCGGCGGCCGGGACTGGCTGTCATTGCCTCGATCCGGACCGGAAAAAATTGCATCGAGCCACAGAAATCCCTGCTTTCCCCCGGAAACTGGAATAATCTCTGACAGATTGATTGAGTGACAATTGCCCATTCGCCATGCATGACTGGATTCACACATCGATAAAGAAGATCACCGCCGATTACCAGCGATCGGCCGACACACACCTGATCCGGCTCGAGCTGCCATCGCTGCCAGGCATCGATCTCTACCTGAAGGACGAGAGCACACACCCGACAGGCAGTCTCAAGCACAGGCTGGCCCGTTCCCTCTTCCTCTATGCGCTCTGCAATGGAAAGATCGGACCGGAGACGACCGTGATCGAGGCCTCCTCCGGCAGCACCGCCGTTTCCGAGGCCTACTTTGCGCGCATGATCGGTGTGCCCTTTGTTGCAGTGATGCCGGCGTCGACGGCACACAGCAAGATCGAATTGATCGAACTCTATGGCGGACGCTGCCACTTCGTCGAGAGCGGCTCACAGATGCACGAGGAATCGATGCGGCTCGCGGAGTCGCTCAACGGCCATTTCCTGGACCAGTTCACCTATGCCGAACGCGCAACAGACTGGCGCGGAAACAACAACATCGCCGAAAGCATCTTCTGCCAGATGCAGCAGGAACCGCATCCGGTGCCGCACACGATCGTGATGAGCGCAGGCACCGGGGGCACCTCGGCGACCATCGGACGTTACATACGCTACAAGGCATACGAGACGGAGTTGCTGGTCGTCGACCCGGAGCACTCGGTCTTCTACGACAGCTTCGTTTCCGGCGATCCTTCCATCACGACCGACAGGGCCAGCCGTATCGAGGGCATCGGCAGGCCGCTCGTCGAGCCCTCGTTCCAGCCGGATGTCATCGACAGGATGTTGCGCGTTCCTGACGCCGCCAGCATCGCCGCCATCTACTGGCTCGAACAGCAAACCGGACGCAAGGCCGGTGCATCGACCGGCACCAATCTCTGGGGTGCGCTGCAGGTCGCACGCGAGATGCAAAGCACTGGCGAAGAGGGCTCGATCGTGACCCTGATGTGCGACGACGGGGGGCGCTATCTCGACACCTACTATGACCGGGCGTGGGTCGAAAATGCGTTTGGCGACATCACGCCCTATTCCAGGGAACTCGAACTGCTGTGACGGGCCGTATCGGAGACAAGTCATCGGCGGCAGGGAATCAGGGGGCCATTAGCCTTTGCTGGCGGTCACAAAGATGACATGAAAGCCTGCTAGTGTCGCGGGTATGTACAGTAGAGACAACCTCGTCATCCTGGATGCCGATGGCACGACGATCGATGCCTTCACAGCGATCGAGCACACCTTTTCACACCACAGGATGGATATCGGTGATCTCGAGCGATTCCGGAAACGACGCCACCTGTTCAAATATCTCGGCGGTCTCAAGGAGTTTCCCGGCAATATCAGGCAACAGCTCGGCAAGCAGAAACGCTCCGGGCTCATCGAAACCCTGACCGAGATCTATCGGGAAGAGGCGACTCTGTACGAACATATCGCGCCACTGATTCGATCACTGATCGCACAAGAGGGACTGCGTGTCGGCCTCGTAACGCGCAATATCACGCACGACCCCATCGAGACCCTCACGCAACTCTTCGAGCGCCACGGCATCCCTGCCGCTGAATTCGACTTCATGATCCATCTCTCCCTGAAACAGCAGAAAACCGCCCATTTCAGGGAAATTCGCAATGCATTCAGGATCAATCCGGCGAAATCCCATGCCTGTGGTGACGAGAGGCAGGATTTCGAGGCCGCGCTGGGGTCGGGTTTCCACTCCTTCATGGTCTCCTACGGCTTCGAGGATTACGAGCGCCTGACACGGAAGATCGGCGTACCTGCGGAGTTGATCTCGCAGAGCCCGGCCGAACTCAGTGACCGTCTGAGTCACACGCTCAATCTCGATATCGGGGAGCAGGCCGGATATTCCGCCCCCGAGGTAACGCCTGACCACGCGCCGATGCATGGCCTGAACAATCGTCCGGTACACAGGCTGGAAGACTCCTTGCGGGCTTCACCCTAGTCGCGCAGGCCAATTTTGCTGACGGGAATGCCGCTTTCAGCTCATTCGGCTTCAGGCGTACCTGAAGAACACCGCGGCAACGCTTGCGGTCCGCTATCTTTCGGATAGATTCTTCCTGCCAGACCTTGCCGATACCCTTGCGACACTCTGCGCTCGCCAGCTGATCCTGCAGCGCAGGACGCAGGGAAAATCGCAGCCTCAGCCGTCAGCCTCAGCCCCGGATGCACCGAGAAGGCTGTCGAGCTGCTCGTAGCTCCTGTTCAGCCAGTTCCTGACACGCTGCCGCTCGAGGATGCCCAATGCCGGACCGACCGAGGCATCCCTGTTGTTCGCGGCGGCCCAGAAACTGGCGCTGATGTGGTCTATCTTGCGCATGGTCGGCGCATGCAGGGCCGGCAGATCCATGATCCGGGCGCCCAGTGCATCCGCCCTCGCAGCGGCGCCGGAACGGTCGAGGCCGGAAAAATCGCTCCCCCGCCCGTGGTTGCGGACGAGCACGTAATCCGGCCCACTGCCATAGGCCTCCAGCAGGCTTTCAAGCAGCCTGACCGAATCGGAGCCGTCATCCATGACATGCCAGAACGTCAGGCCGAGCCCGGTTTCGTCGGCCAGCTGGAGCAGCGCGGACTCACTTGCCCAGCGGTTCAGAAAGCGGGTCACCTGCGCGCCGAGATCCATGATCGCGGTCTGGCCCGTCTCCAGCGTCTGCTCGACGACATTGTCGATACTCTCGAAACGCGAGATATCGACCGGCTCGCTGAAATCGGCATAGTAACGCAGCATGGCGCCGTGGGAGGCATCGGCATCGTACGCCCTGAACGGCAGTTCCCGATCGATACAGTACTGGGCGAGCAAGCGGGACAGCACAGATTTGCCGACACCGCCTTTCTCGCCGCCGACGAAATGAATTCGTGACATGGAAGCTCTCTCCAGAAGAAGTTGCACTACTGACATGCCTGGTGCGACGCACCGCATGCGACCAGATGGTCATCCTGACATTATGCACATCGCATGCCAGAAGACATGGCAAGAAGCGATCCCGGGGATCAGAGCCGCTCTCTCTCGACAGCCGGACTCCGGCCAGCCAGCGGCATGCCGTGAATCGCCCGATTTCCGCTCGGGCCGGACGGGCTCCTGTCAGGCTTTCAACTGCGGGGGTGCGACGGGCCAGCGGGGCGGCTTATGGCCGAGCATCGCTCAGGCACCGGCACCGGACAGACCCCATGCTTTTCTGAAAAAGACGTAGCGCGGCTTCTCTTTCCCGCTTGAAAGTTCCTTCTCCAGGTCATGCAAGACCTCCTGCAGCGCCTCTTCGATCACCGGGTGACAGGAAGGCATCCCCAGAGCTCTCTCCACGGTCATGCCGCTCTCGATTGCCCACGACAGGAGATGGGCGAGATGCCAGGCGCGGGCGCCCACCATGGCGGCACCGGGAATTTTGCGGTTTTTGCGGTCCGCATAGACCCTGATCAGGCCACGGTTCTGCCCCATGATCATGGCGCGTCCGACAGGGCCAAAACGCCGCTGCGCTGCCACCGTGCGATCGGGATCCAGCTCCGACCACGCTCTGCCGACAACGGCGATGTTGGGGTCGGTGAAGATGATGCTCATCGGTGTTTTCTCTCTGAAGGGGATCGGCTTGCGATGAACCGCGTTATCGTCCGCAACCCTGCCCTGCTCCACTGCCCGCTGCAGATTGGCGCTACCGCCGGCTGCATCGCCCGCGAAATAGATCGGCAGCCCATCGAGCCTGAGGGTTGCCGGATTGTGGCGCGGCACGCCGTTCGAATCGCAGCGGACCTGCAGGCGATCGAGGCCGGGCCTGCCGGGGTTCGGGGCCCGGCCGGGGGCGAGAAAGAGCGTGTCGAGCGGGCTTCCCGCCCGCCGGCGCGCACGGGGAACGCTTCACCGTCGCGTTGAATTTCCGGCGCCTCTCCGAGCCACAGCGAAAACTCATGCTCGAGGATGACGCAGGCAGCCCGGTTGATCCCGGCATCCGCGAGCCGCGAAATGGTTGCGCCTTTTTCGATGCCGACCAGACGGACGCCCATGC
The DNA here is from genome assembly GCA_037385505.1 of Gammaproteobacteria bacterium. GTDB lineage: Bacteria > Pseudomonadota > Gammaproteobacteria > Chromatiales > Chromatiaceae > Sva-25. The sequence continues at coordinate 36,867 of JARRMY010000017.1, forward strand.
GGTGCAGCGCCTGTCCGATCTCGATGCCGATCGGCCCGAGGCCGGTCACAGCGATCGACTCCGGCAGTGACGCCTGTTCGAAGAGAGTATCCATCGTGAGGATACCCTCGGCATAGTCGCGCCATGCCTCCGGGATCACTGAGCGAGCCCCTGTCGCAACGATGATGGCATTGGCAGTCACGACATCGTCGCCGACTTTCAGCGTCCGGGGCCCGGTGAACGCCGCGAAATCCTCGATGAGATGCTGCTGATCCATCTCGTGCGTGGTATTGGCCAGCACGAGGTCGACAGAGGTGTCGCGGTGTTCCCTGGCATGTTCGGGGGCCCCGGTCTGGTCGATCTGAAGGTCAGAAGCGCCGCTGATGCCGTGGCGATCGAAAGCAGTCCGCTTCTGGTCGGTATCTCCAAGATGGATGGCAACCTTCGATGGCATGCACCCGATGCGTGCAGCGGTGGTCCCGAGAGCACCACCATTGATCAGGAGAGAGTCATGCGTCAGCCTGCGGATTTCCTTGAACGCATTCAAGCCGGCATGCCCGGCACCGATGACGGCAACGTCGACGAATCTGTTCATGGCGTTCCCCGCTGATTCATGGAAGAAGGATCATCGAATGCAGACATACTCCGGATCTGCCTCAATGACCCTTGAGTTCGAGTCTGGAAGATCTACAGCAAAGCGTAGTCCGGCATCTGCCTGCCGGAAACTGCACGAAAGTTCAGTCGTTGCCAAGCGATCGTTTATCGGCAAATCGATCCTTAGCCGGAATTCAGAATTTTCCGGATCGGGGTAAAATAGGCCCAATGATCAGCAAGCCCGGTGAGCAGCATGTCCAGAATCCTGATTCTCTACTCGACCACGGACGGTCATACCCTGAAAATCAGCCAGCGCCTGCAACAGCTGATTGCGGAGCAAGGTCACGAGGTCGACGTCAAAGCCATCGATGAGGTGGAGATACCCACCCTGGTCTCTTACGACAAGATCGTCATTGGCGCGAGCATCCGCTACGGAAAACACCAGAAGCCCGTGTATGATTTCATCGATCAGCACCTGGAGTTCCTGGCGTCCAGGCCTGGCGCCTTTTTCTCCGTGAACCTCGTCGCTCGCAAACCCGGCAGGGATGAGCCTGACAGGAATCCCTACGTGAAGAAATTTCTGCGCCAGATCTCCTGGCAGCCGCAACATGTGGCCATCTTCGCCGGGAAGCTGAATTACCCGATATACGGCTGGCTGGACCGCAACATCATCCGGCTGATCATGTACATCACCAGGGGACCCACGGACCCGGCCACGGTCAAGGAGTTCACGGACTGGCAAAAGGTGGAGGAATTCGGACAGCTTGTCAGCGAGATGTAATTCCGAAGCCGGGCTGTCGTCAGCCGAAGGGCCATCCATCCGGCGACTCCGGCCAGTGGTGCCAGTGTCACTGCGAAATTCTTCTCCCTGATATGATTGGCTGCATCTGCTGTGAGGTACGCATGGGAACGGAATCATTCACGCCGCAGATGGAATTCCTGCAGAACAATGCCCCTCCAGTGGGGGAATGATGGCAATATCGAGATGCCCCTGTTTGCTCATCACCCTGCTGTTGCTGGCAGCAATACTGCCCGGCTGTGACGAGGACATCGGTGGATACATGGCCGCGTCGACGATCAGTGACAAGGGTTTCCTCAAAAACAACTCGATTCCGCTTTCCGACGGCCAGCCGGTCCGGCTGTGGGGATTCGTGGATTACGGCAATCTCTGCGGCAACGCCGGCGCCAGGAAGGTTCTCGGCGAACTCTGGAGTGGAGATGGGCCCACACCCGCCAGTTGGCGTTTCAATCTCAAGAGCGGGGAGGATGACGCCACGGGCAACTCGTTCGCTGTGCACGTTCCCGATGATGCAGGACGGGATGCAGTGCTGAAGGTTGTCGTGGCGAATGCGCAGGCGAACAAGCCGACCCGTCTCTTTCTGAAAGGGAGGATTTTTTCATTCGCCGCACCCTCCAGCTTTGTCCGTCACACAGGCGTTTATCTCGTACTGGAATCATCCGACGACATTGCCTTTGCCGGCGATGAATAGCCGCATGCCAGCCTGCTGCTCCTGCTTTCAGCCCTTGTGCCTGCCAGCACCGCGCTCATGCACCGCCGCAAAAATGCGCTGAGTCCGGCAGGGTCCACTGAGTGAATGTCTCGAGGTCGAGCGTGTAGTAGAAACGGCCACGTTCGTCACCCTCGGGACAATCCCGCGGAATCCGCATGAGGCAGATGACCGCCTCATGGCCAACCAGGATGTCACGCAAGCCTTCACGCGAGTAGGATACCTGGTGGCCACCATTCTCATAGCCGATGACGATGCCGTCGTCCCTGTTCGAGAAGTTGAGCGTCTCGCCGAACCGCGTCGTCACCTTGTCGATACGGGTGCGAACGCATTGACCCGGCTTTTCAGGCAAGGCCCTCTCGGCTCCACGGGGCGCTCTTGCCAGTGCGGCGGCCTTTCGTCCGATCATGCCCGTTGCATAACTCCTGACCCAGGGCTCCGACTTCAGCTCTCCGTCGTATCCGGCGATGTATGTGGAGTAGGTACTTGAGAGGACCGCAGCGATGCAGGCAGCATCGCCGCCGCAGGCACCGCGGTCTTTCAGAAGCTGACGGGCAATGCGTTTCTTGGGCTGGAAGCGTGGCTCGTAGCCGCGGTAGGCCTCTGCGATCAGAACATCGATATCAGCCAGCACGGGATCGGCGCAGATCGCCTTCTCGTCGGCTGTCGTCGCCTTTGAACAGTCGAAAGATGGCCGGGCCTGGAGCGCGGTCATAAAAACTGCGGTGAAACAGACAGCGCAGGCAAGCCGTTTGCCGAAAGTCGTGAAGACGCTCATATCAGACCTCGTTCCGTTCGCTTCATTCCAGATTCTGCATATGATAAGACCTTGATGGATACCATGCCTCCCTCTCTCTCGACAGCTGCAGCTTGCGGCACCGATCCAGCGCGCTGGAGACCGGGCTTCTTCCTGGCATGCGGGCCGCGAGAGCGATTCAGGAGAGATTTCACGACGCGGCAGATCTGCATGCATTGCGCACCCGCTGTAGCCGATGCCGGCGGCATGCGTCATCGATGCGCCCCACCTGCGGATGCGCCGATGCAGTCCATCTTGTAACAATTCGAAACATTTTGATGGAATTCGACAACACTCAGGACATTCCGCAGAAACAGGTCACGGCTAGACTGCTCAGCAACTAGAGGAAACGCAACCGCCAGAGCGGCCGTCTCCTGATGAACTGCTATAGACACCAAGAGGAATATCTGATGAAAAAGACGCTGCTGAAAACCACCATGATCGCCGCTATCGCTACCCTGGGCCTGAATGGCCAGGCGTGGGCTCATCATCCTTCAGAGGATACCAACCCGAACTTCGATACCGTGGACGATCTGGTCAGCGACATGCACAACGAAGTGATCGACCCCATGCTCGAGGATGGCGACCTGATGTCCAGCACCGCCCGCGGCATGGATGCGACCTCCTCGCCCAGCATGGCATCGGGAGATGGCGCCATCGCCTCCCAGGCATCCACTCAGGCCGCCACGCAGATGACCTCGGCGCCCGGTCGCGGAGACACCAGCGCAGCGCGCAGCAGCGGCCGCCGCTAAACATCCATCCGGATATCAAAAAAGTCAGGGCGCCAGTGGCGCCCTGTTTTTTTGCATTCTGGAAACAGCCGCAAACACGAAGTGACCGGTAGCGCCACGTCATTATGCCGCTGCAGGCAAATCGGCCAGATCCGCAACAGCCTGTCACGATCGTCTGCCTGATCGCTGTGTCTCATCATCAGGATCACTGTTCGGGAAACGCCCGGGGCATCAGCAGGCTGAAATCAGTCTCGCAATAGGAAGAAGAAATCGATACCCTGCGGGATAGAATGAGATCATTCCAGGGCGACGACAGACAGTCCCTGTCACCGCTACAGCAATGGAGATACAGCCAATGCGCACTCTGAAACATCCGAAAGGCATTCTTGCACTCGCCCTGGGCGCAATGCTCATTGCGCCTCTGTCGACGACTGCCGCGCCACCCGAAGGAAAAGGCAAGGGAAACCCGAACAAGGAGCACAAGCAGGGTAAGGGACACAAGCAAGGCAGCCACTCGCAAGGCCCGAAGTCCGGCCACAAAAAGGGGGCATCACTCCCCTCCGTCTCTATCGGCTTCGACGGCGTGCGCCGTATTGCAGTGTCGAATCGCTACACAGGATACCGGGCGCTCCCGCCTGGCGTCCGCAAGAACCTCGCGCGTGGCAAACCGCTTCCTCCGGGCATCGCGATGAATCGGGTGCCGGGTCCGTTGCTGGCACAACTCCCGAGCTATCCCGGTTATGAATGGCACGTCGTCGGGACCGATCTCGTTCTCACGGCAATCGCCACAGCCGTCATCGCCGAAGTGCTGTTCGACGTCTTCGAGTAGAACGCGACTTCGACCGGCAACAGAGATCGGCGTGGCGAGGTCAGTCGAGAGAGGTCCGGTTTCTCGGCATACACAAGGGATATTTCCGGCTGTGGCAGATGTCAGCCGGATTCTCGTCTGCTGCTTGCCTCGAACGAGACAACTGCCCTAGAATGCGACTCCGCGCGGGTGTAGTTCAATGGTAGAACTGCAGCTTCCCAAGCTGCTAACGTGGGTTCGATTCCCATCACCCGCTCCATCTTTTCCGGCCATGTCGAATCTGCCTCTTTTCTTCTGGCGTCCTGGCGAGCCCGCTCAGAACCGCGCCTTCACTGACAGCAGAAAGAGATTCTGGCTGAAATCATAGGAGTCGCCGGGAACCGGGTTCAGAATCTCGTCATTGGAATCGTTATCGATGTAACTGTAGCTGCCGCTGATCAGGACATGCCGGTTCAGGCTGTAGTTCAGTCCCAGGGTCAGGCCGTTATAGTCATCCTTCCGCCCTATTCCCTGGTAATCGTAGAAGCCATAGGTATAACTGATATAGCCGAGGAAGTCGGCGGAGAATGTTTTTTCCAGCTGCAGATCGAGCTTGGTCAGGAGATAGCCCGAGGAACCCTGCTCTGTCGTCTCGCGCAGTGAGCGGTTCAGGTTGCCGGTCACCTTGTAGGTCTCTGCCGGATACCAGCGCAGCTTGAGACCAAAATCTGCCGTTGTGAAGCGCTTGAAAGCGGAATCCTCGTAATCCTGCGAGAGCACGCCGGCATAGGCCTCGAACCGGTCTTTCTTGCCAAAGTTTCTGATCAGGCCAACGACAGCATCGTAACCGCTGGAATCGCGGTTGACGCCACCCATTGTCATCACATAGTCACGTTGATTCAGCAGCCCCTGGACATAGACCCTGGTCTGCCTGTCCAGCTCCCGGGTCACGCGCAGGCCAAGGCCGTTCTGGGTTCTGTCGCGATCGTCGTTGTAGAGACCGGGCACGTTGTCGAAATCGAGTTTTTCGTAGGAGGCGACCGCCCGGAGAACAGTGTCGCCGAGCGTATGTCTGCCACCCAGCTGCAGGCTTGTCACACTGTAGGGGGTGGGCTCTTCGCCACTCTGGTTGCTATCCTTGGAATCCCGGCTTTCATGCTTCCGGGCGTATCCGGCGCTGCCGAAAAGGCTGGTCGCCGGGCTGAGTTCATAATTGCCGCTGGCATCGATCCAGTAATCATCGTAGTCCTCGGTCGTATACTCCTGGTAACGACCGAGATTCGCGCCTGCCTCGAACCTCAGGCGATGCTTTTCCCAGCGTGAATTGATTTTCAGCAGAGGCGTAAGGATCAGGATCGTATCCGACAGCTCGTCCGTGCTGGTGGCATAGACGTTGTCATTGTACAAGGTGGTAAGCTGGATTTCGGGCAGGATCTGGAAATCATCGGTGTAGAAACCGGGCCCTGCCGACTGCTCGCTTTCTTCCGTCTCGGCAGCCTGTACGTTCGCCACACCCATGCCCAGCACACTGCACATTATCAGGAAGAGGGTCGCAACACGCTGTGAGCACCTGCTAATCAATCTCATTTTCAATCACCCGTTATAGTCACGATAGACGATAGCGATGGCTCGAGGCGCTATCGATCAATGCCAGATGCGAACTATACACCGCCTGTCGATTTATCCCTAGAGAGAGAGGTGGCATCATTGATCGCCCTGTAACAGGTCGAAACAGTTTGATGGAATTCGACAACACTCCGGACATTCCGCGGAAATACTTCACGGGTAGACTGCTCTGCAACTAGAGGAAACGCAACCGCCAGAGCGGCCGTCTCCTGATGAATTGCTATCGACACCAAGAGGAATTTCTGATGAAAAAGACACTGCTTACTACCACCATGATCGCCGCTGTCGCTGCCCTGGGCCTGAATGGCCAGGCGTGGGCTCATCATCCGTCAGAGGATACCAACCCGAACTTCGAAACCGTGGACGATCTGGTCAGCGACATGCACAACGAGGTGATCGACGACATGCTCGAGGATAGCGACCTGATGTCCAGCACCGCCCGCGGCATGGATGCGACCTCATCACCCAGCATGGCATCGGGAGATGGCGCCACCGCCTCCCAGGCATCCACTCAGGCTGCCACGCAGATGACCTCGGCGCCCGGTCGCGGAGACACCAGCGCAGCGCGCAACAGCGGCCGCCGCTAAAAAATCCTCCGGATCCGGAGCACAACAGGGCGCCACTGGCGCCCTGTTTTGTTGAGGTCTATGCCGACATCAGGATCGGCGTTGGATTTCGTCCATTCCTAGAACCCGGTACCGCTGGCGGCATCTCCATCGGGACTCGTCAAAGCGGCCTCGAAAACGCCGCACAGCGGGTCGCCCGCCGGGTCCGTAATTTTTGTCAGCATCGATGTGCCGTGATAGATATCGAACTCGTTGCGTGACTCACAGTACCAGTTATCCGGGGCGCGCACAGGCAATGGCGCCGAACAGCTCCAGTTCACGGTTCTACAGGTTTCTGTTTCGTCGCTGCCTCGAACATTGATGGAGTAGATACCCATATGAGCGGTTCCCTCCACTTCGTCAGCGATAATGGTGCCGCGCACGACCGGTGCAGTGTCTTCTCCACAGGCACCGACGTGCTTGCCGGTAAGACCCCATTCGACTTGCGCTGGCTCTGTTTCGGTAATTGCAGCGGGTTTTCGAATACTGACACGCAGCCGCTCGTCGGGAAAAGCATCCCAACTGTAGCAGACAAGAGCCACTTGCCCCTCTTCATTGGCATCGGCGGCGACATTACCTGCCGCGCCGGCCATGAGTACGAGAGCTCCGCCCGGGATCAGCAGTGTTTTCATGGCATGTTTCATCAGTTGCACCTCCTTGACTGGACAGGACCCTGTTGGGCGAACGCGTGAAAAACCCGGGATTTTTGCAATCGCTGATCAATCATCATCGTGCTCTCCCCCTCTGCCAGTGGCGGGCTTTCCGCTGGCGACTCTCTGGCCAGGGTTTTCGCCTGATTTTTCGAAGTCGTCATCATCCTCGAAAGCTGCGCATCGCGGATCGTTGGGAGCCGTGTCCAGAGCGACCAGTGTGAGTGTCGACTCACCGTGATAGGTTCCAAAATCGTTCCTGCTCTTGCACGTCCAGGTGTCAGGTGTCTTGCTGGCCTGCTCGGAGAAACAATCGATGAAAACGGGACGACATGTCTCGCTGTCCCCGCGATCTTCACCGCCACGCGAGACCATGGTATGCAGCCCCATGTGAGCACCGGTAGCAGCCGCGACGACGACCACGCCTTCAACGCTGCCACTGGTGTGTCTTCCGCAAACACCAACATGCTTGGCATGGACACCGTGCGTGCGCTGGGCAGGATGGTTGTAATTGGCCTCATCCTGCGGAGACGATAGCGGTCCCCCATTGCGGATACCGAGATTGAAACGCTCGCCCGGGAACTTGTCCCATTTGTAACAGGCCAGGGTATCGTTCGTGGCTCCATCTGCATTGGCCGTACCGCTCACAACTGCAGCAGCTGCAGCAAGAAGCGGGATGGCCGCCAGTCTGAAAATCGAAAAAGAGTGCATCATTGAATCCTCCCGGAGCGGATAAGGTGAAGAATCGGCTGGCTGTCAGAGGCATCTGCATTGGCAGAGCGCCGTTTTTTGCATCTGTCAGTCATGATCATGTCGATCCTCTCTTTCCTTCTCTTTTTCATCTTCGTCATCACTGCGAAGACCACTGGCACCTTCCGGCGATGCCGGCGTCGCCGGGAATCCGTCGAAAGCCTGACATAGCGGATCGCTTGCAGCGTTCTCGACCAGCACCAGGTCGGATTCGCCATGGAAGACATCGAACTCATTCCTGCTTCTGCATTCGAACTCGGCTGGAAGCTGAACATCCTCTTCGGACACACAGTCCATAACAACCTCACGACATGTATCCATACCACCATTACCTCGCACTGCCATGCTTCGCAGCCCGATCTTGGAGCCGATCCCCTTTGCTTTCATCAATGTTCCGCCGACGGCACCGACTGTACCCGGCCCGCAGAGCCCGACATGCTTGCCATGAACACCATGGTTTGTCTGGTTCTGTGCCTCGATGAAATCGTTGCGCGGTTCGGTAGTAACCAGGCCGCCGTAGCGCTTGATACTGAGCGCAAAACGTTCATCCGGATAGAGGTCCCACTTGTAGCAGCCGAACAGGGTCGGCCCCTCGGTGATAGTGCCAGGCGGAATTCCTGGATTCCCGCCGCACCCTGTCGGATCGGGATCGGTACAGTCACCGGGAAAGGTAAAGGCGAAAATCTCATCGCTATTGATGATGTTATCGCCATCCGAATCCTCGGCCTGGATGGCAATCAGCGCGGCCTGAACGCTCGCTGTGTCATTGCCGGTTTTTGCAGCAGCGAAAGCATTTCCATAATCATTGCGGTTACCGCCATTGCTGTTGGTGTGACACACCAGGCAAGTGTCGAGCACTGTCCCGGCCGTGTTGTAGAGGGCATTGAAATCATTGAGATATTGCTGCTCCGCAAGCAGAGGTGGCGCAGCAGCAGACAAGACGGCACCCATCATCGACGAAAGGGCGAGAGGCAACCGTTTTCTCTTCCATTGGTTCATCCTATTCTTCCTTCAATTGTGTTATGTCAGCGCCGGAGCGCCGTGTCATTCCGCTGTCATATCAGGATGGTCATGGGAGAATCCGGCCATGGCCGGGGTGACCGAAATCAGAGGGAGATGAAGGCAACGGTTGACGGAACTCGCGGACTTCCCGCTTTTTCGCCCGGAATCACGGTCGCACGCCGATTGTGCATGGTTCACACGAGCCTCATGCAGGCACTTGTGACACCCCGTGTTCTGGATATTTATGTTCTGCGCTCGCTGGACAACAGCTGCCAGGCTGGTTTCCATCGAACTCCTCATGAACTGCTGAAGTACGACAGCCGAAGAAGTATAGACGGAATTATTGATTTGATTTTTCTATCACATCGCTCTTAATCTGGATCAAAAAAAGAACCATCTGAAATGGTTTGGCAGGACTATTGCTGACGAAGACGCCATCAGAGACCCTGTTCGGGCATATGGCGCCCGGCGCAACAGCGACCTGGAATGGCTTCGGCTATTGGTATGGAAGCGGAATACTCTTTCTATCCGGCAAAAGAAACCAGCCCCGCCAGCGTCTCATTGCATCTCATCTGCTTATGACATGAACTTCAGTTTCGATGCCTGCCAGGGACGCCGGCAGACCGGCATGAAATCCCACGTCAGCGCAAGGATTCACCGATAATCAGTGCCGGCCCCTGAGGCTGGATGATGTCTTGCAGCATGAAAGCCCGGGGGCTCCAGTGCATCGCCTGCACAGCCTCCCCCGGGTTTTGCCGTTGAGGGGCCTTTTACTTGGGCCCGGTGGTTTTACCCTTGCCGCTGCTCTTCATGTAGCCATCGCTCATGGCCATCATGAAGGCGACCAGAGCCTCTTCCTCCTCCTCGGTCAGGCCAAGATTGCCCAGCTCGTCGAGGTTGACGTTGAAATCGATCTCAGGCTGCGGCCAGCAGTTATTCGCGAGGGCGATCTCTTCAGTTGCATCATAGATATCCAGGTCCTCGCAGCGCGGTTTTACATCACGCGTGTTGTAGAAATTCACCACGCTTTTCAGGCTCTTGAAGAAGCCGTTGTGCATGTAGGCCTTGGTGATGCAATCCTTCTTGCCAGGCTTGCCCGGAGGATTCGCATTACCCGGCTTCTCCTCCTCGTATTCCAGCGCCTCGCAGGAACCGAGACCGACATTGCGCAGTGTCGGCACCTTCTGCTTGCCAAGGTTTTCGGGCGCGTAGAGACTGAAGCCGGAGACGTTCTCGAGGAAGCCGGAAAGCCCCGGATCTGCCCACTCAGGGTTGTCGAGCGTGAAGGGGTTCTCGGGATTTTTCGGAACGCCGAGGTTATCGTAGGTGAAGTCGGTGAAGAGTGGCGGTGCGGCGCCCCGGCCCGGCGTGCCGACATGACAGGCCGAGCACTGCCCCTTGCCACGAAAAATCTGCCGACCCAGCTCTTCCTGCGCAGTGAATTCATAGAGATCTGCGCGGTGGGCATCGATTTTGGAGCTGAAGGCATTGCTCTCCCTGGAGCCCTCGAAGGCCGCAATCGACAGGGCTATCCTGTCGTAAACACGATCGACCTTGTTGCGGATCGGTTTCGTCAGCACGATTTCACCATCCGCTTTCGCGCACTCGGTCTCCAGGCTCGAGGGCCAGTCGATGTTGCAGGCCTCGCCTCCCCAGACATCGTCGAACAGCTTGCTGTAGCCGCCCTCGCAGACACGATAGACAACACAAGCCGCATCCGGCAGCGCCTGTTCGACAGGATTCAGGAAGGGACCCTGGGCCTGATCGGCCGCAGGATTGCCAAGCTTCCAGCCGGTCGCACGGCCATCCCAGAAATTTCCACCGACGAACAACGGCTCCAGAGCAAGCTCCTCGTCGTTGTCACCGAGCAGGCGATTGCCGAAATCCGCATAGAAAATCGGCGCAAGGCTCGCATACGCCGAGCTGGGTGGTTTGCGATTACCGAACTCCCCCTCGATCGATCCCTCGTAGACGGCACCGTGCGCGTTGATGTCATCATCATCGCCAACCCAGCCGGCCTCGGGCACGTGGCAACTCGCGCACGCCTGGTTGCCGTTGAGGGAGAGGCTCTCGTCGAAAAATATCCGCTTGCCAAGACGCTCGATCGGCTCCATCCCCTCGGTGCCGGCAAGCGCCGTTGAAGATGCGAGGAGGAAGGTGGCAGGAAATAGAAAGGTTTTTGTCAGGTATTTCTTGTTCATTTGATACTCCAATACTCCTGTAAATTGTGACCGGGCCTCTTTGTCGCTTGCGTTCCGGCAAGCCCGTTCCGGAACCGGACAGTCGTGATCGACGGCCCGCTGTCCATCTGCATCCACGTAATGTCCATGCCCGGCAGGAAACCGTCCGGCGATCCCGCACTGCCTATCGAATCGGCACGGCAGGGACCGATTGACCAGCAGGGGCCTGAAAATCCGCATTGGCGAGGAGAGGGACGCGACAATCGACTCGCTTGTCAACTGCCCGGTTTCCTGACCATGACGGTCATTTGATGCACACTCCAGTGCGGAAACAGTGCGTGCAGTCAATCCAGCTACCCTGCGACGGCCTCACGGGGAATATGAATGCACGTTTTTCAATCTAGCCAATTGAAAAAAGCCTGCACCGGTTGAATGCAAGACGACTGATAAAAGTCAATTAACGGTAACGACCACTGCAGCGGAGTGCCGCTGCTCGCCGCGCTCGAGAGCAGATATGGATTCAGGCAGTCTGCATCCGTTGCTCTATCGTAATTGGAATGAACTCCGCGGGTCGTAGAATGGCTATCATCAGGCTGACTCGCATGACACCATCGAGGATATCCTGCGGCGTCATGGTTTCGCCGAGGCCACAACTGACAGAAAATGCATCATCCGGGGCTGAACCTGCAAGACCTCCCTCTTTCCAGATATCGCTGAGAAAATTGCTGACAAGGGTCTTGATCGTCTGCCAGGTATTGGCATCGTTGGGTTCGAAGACAAGGGCCCCGAGCGTATTGCGGATCGACTCCTCGATCATGATCGCCGTGCGCCGCACAGAGATGTAACGCCACTCGGTACTGTTGCCGTCGAGTGTCCGCCCGCCCCAGACGAGTGTCCCTCTCTCTGCAAACAGCCGGATGGCATTGATCGATTTGCCAGTCGGGCTGACATTGAGGCCCTGCTGCTGTTCATCGGTGATCAGGGTCGATGGGGAGATGACATCGACGAGACCGACGTTGGCTGGCGCCTTCCATACCCCTGTCTCATTGTCCACCATGGCATAGAGTCCGGCCACCGCGGCGCCTGGCGGCAACAGGTTCAACCGGTCAGCAATCGATTCCATGATCGTCTTGTAGAGCGGACTGATCGCCAGCAACAGCTTGTTGAGCTCGTCGAGCGCGGAGGAGGCATCGCCGGAGAGCACACCCTCCGCCATGTCGAGCTTGTTGAGTGTCTCGATCAGGAACCTGACCTGGTCCGATTCCGAACCATCGGCCTTGACCGGCAGCTGCAGCTCCTCGCGCAACAGCTGTTGCAGCACGGCCGGGTTGGCGATGTTCGCGGGACCGAGTTCATAGACGTCGACCACCGCTGAATTCAACCAGGGGTAATAAGCCACGCCATAGCCGAGTCCGTGCATGCCGATCGCCGAGCGAAACCTCTCAATACAGTCACCTTTCGAGTCGTCAAGCGGCTTGTCGCCGTCATGAATATCGAGTATCGCGACACGGTTCTTCATGGTTTCGGCGCAGTGCAGCAGGGCCGCCTTCTGGACGTCGATGCAAGCCGACTGCATAAGCTGCGTGGCCTCGGGGATCACGACGATGGCCGGTTCCCGCTCCTTTTCGAGGACTCCGAGTCCCTTCACGAGCGCATGCGCATCGATCGCGGCATCGTAGCCGCCGACGCAGACAACATAACAGGTGCCGCCGCCGTTCTCATAGAAGAGCTGCATGCAGCGATGCAGAAGGAAATTCATCGACTGCGGCACCAGCAGGTAATCCCTCTTCAGAAAACTGAAGGCCGCAGCCTTCTTGCTGCGTCCGGGCCTCTCCTGGATGGCGAAGCGCGTGACAGGCGCCGAGCCGAAGATCTCGACGAACTCCCGGAGACTCGAGACCCTGACCGGGCGGTGCAACAGCGACTGGCCATTGCGGGTGATCTTCTGCGTGTATCCGATGAATGCCGGCACGGCAGTCGGAACCCGTATGACAGATTCCGGAAAGGCGTTTTTCTCCTCGATATAGACACCGGGCGTCTTGATTTCTGGCATATGACTCTCCTCGCGTTGATCTGGAGACTATAGTCGCAGTTCGTGGGAGAAAGCATCATTTCCTGCGCAACCACAGCGGCAACAGGGCATCTCCCGAAAGGTTCGCCCGGGTTGATTCCCCACACTGACAGCCTCACCGGCTGCTAGAGTAGTCGGTACAGGCCTTCCCGAACTCGCCGCGGGGAAGGCCTCCGGAACAAACATGCGGCGAACCAGAGGAGAATCTTCATGAGTAAAGTCGTTAATGAGGTACTGTCGGCAAATGCCGACTATGTCGCAGAATTCGGAGACAAGGGCGATCTGCCCATGCCGCCGGGGAGGCAGTTCGCCATCCTGACGTGCATGGACGCGCGACTCGATCCCGCCAAGTATGCCGGTCTTGCCGAGGGCGATGCCCACGTGATACGCAATGCTGGCGGCAGGGCGAGTGACGACGCCATCCGCTCGCTCGTCATCTCCTACAAGTTGCTGGGGACCCGCGAGTGGTTCGTGATTCACCATACGGACTGCGGCATGGAGACCTTCACGTCGGACATCATGGGAGACCTGCTTGCCGGTAGTCTCCAGACCGCGACAGTCGACGAGACCGGCTGGCATGACAGCAATGCCGGCGGCGGCACGAATGACGGCAAATACATCAACTGGCTGACCATCAGCGACAATGCCAGAAGCGTCGTGGAGGATGTCCAGCGAATTCGCAACAACTCGATGGTCCCGCCGGATATTCCGATCTATGGCTACATCTACGACTGCAAGACGGGCGAGCTCGTCGAGGTGCCAGAGGCGACCGAAGCAGGCAAGCCGTCCGCATAAGGACTCTGAGACGACCCCGCTTGCAACCGGTTTCAGATTGCAAGAGGGGCTCTCTCTGATCCTGTTCCATCCTATCCTCCTATCCCGCGACAGATTCACGATCGAGATGCCGTGCTCTGCCTGGTTCGGCGTTGCGTCACGGATACACAACAGCGGCGACAACACGCTGTTCCCGGCACACCGCCACGCATGGATTTACGCAAACGCCGCCTCCACTTGTATACTCGGAACATCCGGGCAGAACGGGGCTCCCGCATGAAAACAAGAATCCTCAACCTCATCGAGATGCTGCGTGGCACCTTCTGGACGCTTCCGCTATTGCTGCTGCTGTTGTCCATCGTGCTTGCTGTCTTCAACATCTACCTCGACATGTCCCTGTTCCGGGAGCGCGAGCATCTGCATCAGCTGCTGTACTTTTTCAGCGACGCCGAGCACAACCGGGTCCTGATCGCGACCACGGCGGGCTCGATCCTCGGCGTGGCCGGCGTCTCCTTCTCCGTCACCATCGCCTCACTGACGCTGGCCTCGCAACAATTCGGCCCGCGGCTGCTGCGTAACTTCATGCAGGACTCTTTGTCATCGGCGTCTTCACCGCCACCTTCCTCTACTGCATCCTGATATTGCAATTCATCAGCAACCTGGAAGAGGCAGGATTCGTGCCCGTCATTTCCCTCTCAACACTGCTCGGGCTCGTCGTCTTCAACCTCATGATGCTGGTCTTCTTCATCCACCATATCTCCACCTCCATCCAGGCGGACAGCATCATTGCGGAGGTCTATTCCGAGATGGTCACGCGCTTGCGGAACCTCTTCCCCGAGGAGCTGCAGGACGAGGAGGAAGCGCCCGAAGAGATGGCTCCCGCGCAGACGGAGATGAATTTCATGGCGCAGGAGACCGTCTGCGCCGCCCGCTCCGGTTACCTGCAGGCAATCGACGTAGAGGGGCTGCTGAAACTCGTCACGCACAGCAACGCCATGCTGAATCTCGACCTGCGCCCTGGCGACTTCATCCTGTACGGCAGTCCGCTGGGTTGGGTCTGCTCCGAGGAGAAGGAACTGCCGGAGACCCTGCATCAGGAGATCCAGAATCACCTCTTCATCAGCGACACGCGTACGGCGCAGCAGGATGCGGAATTCGCCATTCGCCAGCTCGTCGAGATCGCGTTGCGCGCCCTGTCGCCCGGCATCAACGACCCCTTCACGGCGATCGCCTGTATCGACCGGCTGGGTGACGCCATCGCGTTTCTGATGAAACGCAGGATGCCGCGCGAGCGCTATCTCGATGAAGATGGTCGCCTGCGACTGCGA
The DNA here is from genome assembly GCA_037385505.1 of Gammaproteobacteria bacterium. GTDB lineage: Bacteria > Pseudomonadota > Gammaproteobacteria > Chromatiales > Chromatiaceae > Sva-25. Next base: position 52,248 of record JARRMY010000017.1, read on the forward strand.
CTGAAGGAGTTCTCCTTTCACGGCATCACCGAGGCGGCATTCAACCAGATTCGCCAGAATGCCGGCTTCCATGTCGCCATTATCATGAGCCTGCTGGAGATCCTCGGCGCGCTCGCCGAACAGGCGAACAATCAGGAACAGGCCGAGGCGATCATGGTCCAGGCCGATGCGATATTCGGAGCCTGCGAGGACGAGATCAAGACACCGAAGGACTGGCAGGATATCGATACCGCCTACCGGCGCGTCGCCAGCCTGTTAGGCGACTACCTGTCTGTCGAGGAAGCATCGTCCTGAAGCCGGCAATGCCCCGACAGCCCGGCCAGTCCCCGCCCGCAACCGGCAGATTCGAACAGCTGTGTGAATGCTTGTCTGACAGCAGGCAGAACAGGATAATAGAGATGCCAACCGGCCCTTTTCCAACCACCTGACAAGCATGCTCCGGGATTCTCCACGCGACACACTACAGCGCGTCTTCGGCTACAGCCAATTCCGCCTCGAACAGGAAGCAATCATCGATGCCCTGATCGCCGGCGAGGATGCCTTTGTCCTGATGCCGACAGGCGGCGGCAAGTCGCTTTGCTACCAGATACCGGCACTGCACCGGCAGGGTGTCGCGCTCGTCGTCTCGCCACTGATTTCGCTCATGAAGGACCAGGTCGATGCACTCGCGGCCAACGGTGTCGCGGCCGCCTTCTACAACTCGAGCCTCGGCGAGGAGAATGCCCGCCGCGTGCTGGCCAGGTTGCATGCGGGAGAACTCGACCTGCTCTATGTCTCGCCCGAGCGCCTCGTCGCCAGTGACTTTCTCGCCCGCCTGCAGGATGTGGAAATCGCGCTCTTCGCGATCGACGAGGCGCATTGCGTCTCCCAGTGGGGACACGACTTCCGGCCGGAATACGCCGCGCTGGGGCGACTGCGCGAGCACTTCCCTGCGGTCCCGCTGGTCGCCCTGACCGCGACCGCCGACCGGCAGACGCGCGACGACATCGTTCGCGTTCTCGGCTTGCAGCATGCCGCGCAGCACCTCTCGGGGTTCGACCGACCCAACATCCGCTACAGGGTGATGGAGAAGCACAAGCCCCTCGCCCAGCTGTTGCGCTTTCTCGACGACCGCCGCGACCAGCCAGGCATCGTCTACGCCCTGAGCCGCAAGCGGGTCGAGGAGATCGCGGCAAAGCTCGTGCAGGAGGGAGTATCCGCCGCCGCCTACCACGCAGGCTTTCCGTCCGAGCAGCGCGCCTCGATCCAGGAGGCCTTCGTGCGCGACGAAATCCAGGTCATCGTTGCCACCGTCGCATTCGGCATGGGCATCGACAAGCCGAACGTGCGCTTTGTCGTGCATTACGACATGCCCAGGCACATCGAGGGCTACTACCAGGAGACCGGGCGCGCCGGACGCGACGGCCTGCCATCGGAAGCGCTGATGCTCTACGGCGTGCAGGATGTCGTGACAGCGCGCCGCCTCATCGACGGCAGCGGCAACGCGCAGCAGCAGCGGATCGAGATTCACAAGCTCAATGCCATGGTCGCACTGGCCGAGAGCACGACCTGTCGCCGGCGCGTGCTGCTGAACTACTTCGGCGAGCAGCGCGAGCAGGATTGCGGCAACTGCGACATCTGCCTCGATCCGCCGGAACGTTTCGACGCCACCGAGGCCGCGCGGAAAGCGCTCTCCTGTGTCTACCGCGTCGGCCAGCGTTTCGGCATCCGGCACGTGATCGACGTGCTGCGCGGCGCCGACACCGGACGCATCCGGGAACTGGGACACGACCGCCTGTCGACCTACGGCATCGGCAGTGACCTCGGCGAACAGGAGTGGACCTCGATCATCCGCCAGTTGATCCACCTCGGCTACCTGGTGCAGGACATTGCCAACTACTCGGTCCTGACTCTGAGCGAGGCGGCGCGTCCGCTGCTGCGCGGCGAGTCACGGCTGCAGCTCGCGAAACCGCGCCACCGCGAGAAACCCGGCAAGCGCCGGCGCGCCGGCGCCGAAGCGCTCGGTGTCGATGACGAACCACTGTTCGAGGAGCTGCGCGCAGTGCGCAAGCGCCTGGCCGATGCGCAGGGCGTCCCACCTTACATCATTTTCGGCGACGCCACGCTCGTGGAGATGGCGCAGCGAAAACCGCTCGACGAAGAGGCGCTGCTCGCAATCAATGGCGTCGGCCGGCACAAGCTCGAAAAGTACGGCAACGACTTTCTCGACGCCATCGCGCAATATTCCGCGGACAGCGCCGCTTCTGCCGGCGGCTGAATCGCGCACCTGCCGGCACGCTGTCGAGCCAGGCCTAAACACCGGCTCAAACCCTGTGAAATCGCCTGGCGGATGGTGGTAGATTGGACTTCGGCCTGCAACTGACCAACGGGGGAACCTGCCGATGCTTGACTGGAATGACGTTATCCGCTTCGCCAACGAGGGCAACCCGGCGCCCGATCGCGTCGTCAGCAAATCCGACGAGGAGTGGCGCGCGCAACTCGACGACGAGGCCTACCGTGTTACACGCCTGAAGGGCACCGAGCGCCCCTTCAGTTCGGAGATGTGCAGCCTCTTCGAGCCCGGACTCTATCGTTGCGTCTGCTGCCACACGCTGCTCTTCGACGCCGGCGAAAAATTCGAATCGGGCACGGGCTGGCCCTCCTTCACGCAGCCCGTCAAACCCAATGCCGTTGCCTACCATGCCGACCACTCCCACGGCATGACGCGTATCGAAACCACCTGCAACAGTTGCGGGGCGCACCTGGGGCATGTCTTCCCGGACGGCCCCCCGCCGAGCGGCCTGCGTTACTGCATCAATGCCGTCGCCCTGCAAAAGGCCGGCACCCCCCTCGAAACGGCCACCTTCGGCGGCGGCTGCTTCTGGTGCACCGAGGCGATCTTCCGCGAACTCGACGGGATCCATTCCGTCACGAGCGGCTACAGCGGCGGCGCCACGGAGAATCCCGACTACGAATCCGTCTGCAGTGGCTCGACCGGTCATGCCGAGGTGATCCAGGTGCAGTTCGACCCGAACGTCATCAGCTATCGCGACCTTCTGCAGATCCACATGGCGACGCATGACCCCACCACACCGAACCGGCAGGGCGCGGACCAGGGCACCCAGTACCGCAGCGTGATCCTCGTGCACGACGACGAACAGCGGAAAACCGCCGAATCCCTGCTGGCGTCGCTGCAGGGTGATTTCAGCACCCCCATCGTCACACAGATTGCTCCCTTCGAGGCGTTCCACGAGGCAGAGGCGTATCACCAGGAGTATTACGAGCGGCATCCCTCCGCGGGATACTGCCGCGTCGTGATCACGCCCAAGTTGCAGAAGTTTCGGGAAAAATTTCGCGACAGGCTGGCCCGCTGAGAGCCGCGTACAGACCACTGCCCGCAGATGTCCCGCCAGGCTTTCACGACACGCGTGATTGAACTCATCCGCTCGATACCCGAGGGCCATGTCGCGACCTATGGAAGTATCGCAGCAGCTGCCGGCAGCCCGCGAGCCGCACGGCAGGTCGCAAGGATCCTGCACAGCTGTGCGCGCAAGGAGCAGTTGCCGTGGCACCGCGTGGTCAATCGCGAGGGACGCATCGCACTGCCAGCGCTCGCAGGCTACGAGCAGCAAAAACTCCTTCTCGAAGCCGAGGGCGTGGCGTTTGGACTCGGCGACAGGATCGATCTCGGCGTCTTTCTCTGGCCACCAGCAGAAAGCGACTAGAGTTTGCATGATGAGAACTTTCCTGCCACCAGCCTGGCTGTTTGCCGCCATCCTGCTGATGGCGGTATTGCACCTGCTGCTGCCGCTCTCCACCATTGTTCCATTTCCCTGGAACCTGGCAGGCCTGGCACCGCTGGCAGCGGTCATCATCCTCAACCTTCTGGCCGATGCCGCCCTGAAGCGAGGGAACACCACCGTCAAGCCTTTCGAGGAATCGGCGACCCTCGTCACGACCGGCGTCTACGGCCTCAGCAGGCACCCGATGTATCTCGGCATGCTGCTGATCCTGCTCGGCCTGGCGATCTTCGCGGGTTCACTGGCGCCGTTCGCCATCGTCGTCCTCTTCGGCATCTTCATGGAGCGGCTCTTTATCCGCAACGAGGAGCGCATGCTCGCGCGGCAGTTCGGCAACGCCTGGCAGGCCTACCGTGGCAAGGTCAACAAGTGGGTGTGACTGCCATAGCAGAACAGCCGAAAAAGGGGGCTGTTATCCGGCGCGCGGTTTCCACAAGAGTCCTGACCGCTCCCGCGAGAATGACGGCAGATCAAGGCCTGGCGTGGCGCCGCATCCATTGGCAGCGGATGCATTTTCTCGCGAAGGCCATTCCCCTTTGGCTTTCATTGTCGTCAGGTAGTAGAATCACGATCCCATGGAGAGGTGCCAGAGAGGCCGAATGGGCCTGACTCGAAATCAGGTGTACCTTTGCGGGTACCGAGGGTTCGAATCCCTCCCTCTCCGCCAATATTCGAAGGCATCCTATTGTAATTATTGATATTATTTTCCACAAAGACAGGGCAGGTCCCCCAATTAGCCCCCCGCCAAATAATTGGTACGGCTTAGCCGCAATAAGGTCGCGGATTCAACTCCGAAGTGCATAACGCCTATGCGGCCTCTGCCGCGAGGTAATTGTGCATCATGTCAGCCGGTGTTTTGAAGCCCAATGTTTTCCTTGGTCGTTGATTGAGCTGGGTCATCACTGCCATCACTTCATCATCGGTCACCTGTTTAAAATCCGTTCTCTTCGGCCAATATTGCCGCAGCAAACCATTGGTGTTTTCATTCAGTCCTCGCTCCCAGGAGTGGTAGGGACGAGCAAAGTAAACAGCAGCGCCCAAGGCTTTCGTCAGCTGCTCGTGATAGGCAAACTCCTTGCCGTTATCTGCAGTGATGATGTGCAATGCGCCGGCATAGGGCTTCAGCAGCTCAATCGTTGCCTCTGTGACGGCCTCAGCACTCTTGTTTGCGACATTCGCTACCAGAGTGAACTGTGTTGCTCGTTCGATAATGGTCACCAGCGCGCCACTGTGCCTTTTACCTATTACTGTATCAATTTCCCAATCACCTATCCGTGACTTGGTATCAACAATATCCGGGCGCTCCTCAATACCTATGCGGTTGCGGATCTGCCCTCTACTGCGTTTGCCGTTACAGCGCTTCTGATACTTCTTACCCTGGCGCCTGAGGTGAGTATACAACTGCCCCCCAGATTCCTTGTCAGCCCAAATGTGTTGGTAGATGCGCTCATGACTGAGCCGCTCGCCACGCTCTTCGAGAAGCCAGCCTGAGACCTGCTCCGGGCTCCATTTCTCACAGAGCTTCTCCTCTACCACCGCTACCATGGACTCGGTCATCATTACGGCCTTAGCCGCACTATGACGTCTCTGTTCAGCCAGTTTCTGCGCCCGCTTGTGGCGATAGCCACGCAGACTACGGTTACGCCTTAGTTCTCTGGAGATTGTGCTTTGGCTGGTTCCCACGGCATCTGCAATCTCCTGCTGGGTCATACTTGTTCCATTTAATACTGCGATCTGGCATCGTTGTTCATAGGTCAGTTGCTTGTAGGTTCTCATCGTTGCATCTCTTGCCGGAGAAGAAACGGTTAGCCTACTTGCAGCTGGCCGCTTCTTCCACTGGATCAAGTTATGCGCTTATGAGTTGAATCTGGGCCTAAAAAAACCCCGCTGGTTGGGCGGGGTGAAAAATTTCTTCTTGGTCAGTTAAGGGGCTGACCGAGAGCAATACTACAGCACCAGTATTTCTTTTTTGTTAAACATGTATGCCGTGGTAAATCCATGACCCCGGTTGGCGGGGCAAAGACGCCGACAAGCTCTCTTTGGCTATCGTGGATGGAAACCTTGTTTCCTGTAGGCCAGCTTGTTACTTGCCCTTTTGTTTTTGTTTCATCTTCTGTTTTCCGTCTTGATCATCGTCTTTCATGCGATCTGTTATTGAATCACGATCTTTGCTTTTCTTGTCATCGTCATCATCGATCTCATCTTTGATCCTGTCGGATATCGAATCACCATTATCCTGAAAGCTGGCATTGTCACTGGCACGGTCTTTTGCCTGGTCGCTCGGTGCCGCCATCGACGACGCTGAAAAGCAGGCAATCATTACAAATACAAGCAGGTATGCGAAATGTTTCATCTATTTCTCCATCTGTGGCAAGCCCTGTGGATGGGCCAATTCGAATGATAGTTTATCGCTCGCTTCTGTTTCAACGAAATAATGAACCAAGGCCAGAGACTGTGCATATAGGCTAGTCCTCTGGTGGGTTTACGTTGTGATCGCTCTGTGTACAACGAGCGCTGAGATACTCCTGTTTCGAATATCCATATGACGAGGGAGCTTACGGGAACAGAGAGCGGGGAATAAACACCGGTTTTCTGTTTCAATCGTTATCCTTTCATGGATCGGATGTCGCGGCATCAGTGCCAGCGAGAAGTTCCGAGACTCATGTAGCCGTGGCTGCCTACCGGGACGGAGACGCTAACGCCGACGCCCACGTTGGCATTGCAGCCAACGAGCATCAGGCTGGTGGCGACTAGGAGCGCGATCTGTGTTATTCGAATCAGCTTGATATGCATGATTGGAGTCCTCATTCCGTCAAGTTTTGCAGTACCAGCAGAGCGCCGGTTGGATCTGAAACGACCGCCATCGTTCCTTCGCGGACCTCTGGCGATACGGGAACCAGAATCTTGCCACCGAGTTCCTCGACTCGGGCTGCCGCGGCCGCCGCGTCCTTCACGCCAAAGTATGTCAGCCAGATCGGGGCCCAGTCCGGTACCGGATTGTCAAGAAGCCCAGCCCTGTCGATGCCATTATGACCGAGCAGCGTATACTCGCCACCGCGTCTCTCGATCGTACGGACATCGAAGCCAACCACACGACGATAAAATTCCGTGGCAGCCGCAACGTTATTGGTCAGCAGTTCGGTCCAGATGACCCGGCCGGGAGCGGCCGCTGTAGTGCTGTCGTCCGGATCGCCTATATCACTGCGTGCCAGGCCAATAACCGCACCTTCGCGATCAACGATCGCCGCAACACGCCCTAACGGCACATTTCTGGCCGTCGCCGCGACAGTGCCGCCTGCAGACACGCTCGTCTCCACTGCCCTATCCACATTGTCAACCGACAGGTATGGCAGCCAGCGCGACAATTTCGTACCGTCAGTGGACGGGGCGACAGCGATGATACCAGCAACCCAGACCGGGCCGGAGCGTGCAACCGAATACGCATGCCCATCACTAGCAGTTGTTTTCTGAAAGGACCAACCGAACAACTCTTCGTAAAAGCGTTCGGCGGCCGCCGGGTCCTCGGTAACCAGGTCGTGCCAGATAGCCTTACCGATTAATGGCTCATCAGAAAATGACATACCGGCCAGATCAGGGCCCTGAGTTGTGGTGCATGAAAGCAGTAAGACACTCAATACTACCGTTAAGAGATGGCGACCCAGCAGCTTCAGGTGCGTTCTCCTTTTTCCATTTTTCCCATACGACATTCAGGTTTCCCCCTCAAACGATCATTGTGTAGAGTCTAACGCAAAGTGGGATAAATAAATCTTATGGGGGCTGTATCTTCATCTGCCAGAAAGAGTTCGAGGAAAAATTCAGCTAAACAGAAATCACCGAAGAACTGCCAAACGAACCCACACAATTCTTCATCTTGTCGAACTGTTAAGACTACATTTCTTGTGCTCATAACCCTTTGTTCCTGGATTCATGCCCCTGACGGTCCGCCACCTTGTTCCAGCTTTGAGTATACAACAGGCGAAGCGTCCGAAGACTCTAAGGCTAAACAAGAAAAGGCCTGCTGATAGTGGCTCAGAGACTGTAAATGACATTGTGTATCTGCTTGTCATCAACCCGATTGGAAGATCAGCAATGAATCAGAAAGCAATCGAATCCCAGGCCCGGAAAGCGTCCAAATCCATCAAGACCGAAAAGGATCTCAGCGAAGTTAGCCGGGCTGAAGAGGGTCACAATGGAGACGGCGCTGAATGCCGGACTTGATGCGCAGCCTGGCGATGACAAGCGTCAGTTCGAGGTCCGCTTGATTGACTGCGTTTGAAACAGGCAGTTACACAGAATGATTTACAGGCTGGCTCCGGAACCCCCCTATTCGGAAAAGCTGAAATCCCGGCCAGAGGAGTCTCGGGCTCGGCTTCTGTCAGACCGGGATTTCAACATGCTTGTTGACATGGACGATCTTTTCCAGGCCAGTGTCGTTTCAGGTTATATACGATTGTCGGTCTTTACAGCGCCGGGCGAAAACCGAGTTATCGGGGCAGAATTATTTCTGCATTTCCTCGCCAGCCTCTTGCATGGACTCACCGATTTCCCGAATTTCTTCGCCGGTTACGTCCTTCGCATTATCCGCAGCTTCCTGGAGGTCTTTTTCTGTCTGTTTGATTGCTTCTTTGAGCTCTTCTGTTTTCTCTTCAGACTTGGCTTTTGCTTCCTCCATGGCCTGATCGATCTCTTTTCCCATTTTTTCCGCCGGTCCTTCTTCTGTCTCGGAACATGCAAATAGTCCAGCACTCAGGAAAGTGATGGCAACGAGGGCAATCATTCTGTTCATCATGTTTTCTCCTTTGTCAAGGTATGTATCTGAGACCCTGTTTGCTGGGAAATCCCGGTTGTCGGGTCATCGATAATGAGATGAGAGGTGTCACGAATTTAACGGGCAATCGGATTGGTTGTCAGTCTATACAACCTTGCCGCGAAATTCGAGCATGCCCGGGGCCGGGGGGCATCAGTCAGCACCACAGTTTCCCTCGCTCTACCCGGCACAGTTGGAACCGGAATTCAACAGTCCCGGGCGGATGAAGGTTACCTGCTCATTGACCCAGTCGGTTAAAAAGGCTTCTTTCCGGGACCGGCAAAATACCAGACGAGCAAACCGATCAAAGGCAGAAAAAATACAAGAATCGACCAGACGATTTTTTTCAACGTCTCTTCAGAGCTTTGAAGAATCATCACAATTGCATAGATTTCAGCGATCAAAAGCAGCAATCCGCCAAGACTACCCAATTCCATAAGAATCTCCCGTATGTAAATAATTGAAGCTGGCCCGAGTGTACCCCGAGTCGTTATTGCATCTCCACGTAGCAATTCGTCCTGTCAGATCCGGATGTAAAGTTCCCTGTTTCAGCTTCAGGATTACCCGGGATTTTCCAGCAGATTCCAGCCAGGAGACCCGCAGGATGATTCAGGCGTCATGAACCATGTCTCGATTGTGAGCTGCTTCTGCGTCCAGTGTCGCTAATTGTCCATGAGCGGCTCCTTGTCATGGCGCCTCGCGTCCTCCTCGCAGAGCATTCAAGCTGCAACAAGTTACCGACCGACGCAGGATCTCAGTCATCAACGAAACAGATTGCCTGACCGTGACAAATTCTCCCACCCTGCACCGGGGATGTAGCAGATGTCCTGATCTCCATGTCGAGCGGAGATGTTGCGACCTGATCCCGGGTAGTCGAGCCGCCACGACAGGAAATAATCAAAAGTTTGTCACGCGCATATCCCTGCTTCGCGGCCTTGATTCCCTTCCAGCTGCTGTAATATGCACGCATCAAATGTTCATGAAATTCATGAAGTCGGTGAAAACTGCGCGGTGCGTAACGTTGGAAATCAATGGTTCATCGTAGATTTCCGGGGAAGGCAGGTCGGATTTTGAGGAAGAAGTATTCCTGGTCACGATGACCGCAGGCCATCCGTTTGACCACCTTGATCCGGTTATTGATTCCCTCCAACACACTGGTATGCAATGGATGGCGACAATGGGCCAGAATGCCGTTGAGACAGGGCTTCAGACGCTTGGCGAACTGGATCAATGGTGCGATTCCACTCGCCATTGCACACTGATACCATCCGTCCCAAACCCGTTTCGCGTGGCCGCTGTGGCGATAGTGCCATAGCCGCTCGAGGTCCTCTTTCAGCAGTTACACCGTCATCAGCGACTGATTGGCTTCCAGGAGCTCGTCGAGGCGCACTTTTTGCCTTGGCTTTGCAGGCTCTCCCGGCTACGCAGTAGCAACCAGTGGGATGACTTGAGGGCCGAACGCAAGAAATGGACGGGAAGTCCCAAATGTCCATGATTCCCTGACAAGACTTCAGCGGCAATGAAAAGGCCGGTCTAGAGGTTCGGCACAACTGCCAGCACAAGAGAGTCGCATGAAGAAACCTTTACGAATCTTCAAACTGGCGAAACACAAAACAACCGTTCCTTGTGCTCAAACTCCTCTGGTCCGGGTTTCAGGCCCCTGACGGCCCTCCACATATCTCGACACATAACAACGGCTTATGGGGCACCATGGGCCGTTTTCTTTTTTTGCATCAGGGCGTGTACCAGATTGGCGAGGTGTAGGCGCGTTCCTGTTGCTTGAGCACGGCTCCCTCCGGGATCTCGAGCCCATAGATCTTTCTGTCATGCACCAGCCAGCTCGGAGTCGGGATCTCCAGCACCCGCACATAGTAGAACGCGCTCTGGGCGGGATCGAAGTCAGGATCTTCCCAGTAGGCAGCCATGACCGCATCGCCGATGGTGTTGGTGAAAGAGGCGTTTTCGAGGTCGACGGTGTCTCCCACAGGTGTCTTGCAGCGTCCGTCGGCACCAATCTCGCGCCCGTCGGAAACAGCGATGTCATAGATCTTTTCATGAGATTTGCCGTCCTTGTCCAGCCAGCCCTTGACGATCTGGACGCGGTCTAGGTTGGCACCGTCCGGATCTCGCAGGGCACGCACCATGAAGCGCGGTGCCTTGCCCTCCTCCGCCATGTTCAGGTCACCACCCATGGGCACACCGCGGGCATAGCCCTGGCTGGCGAAGTCGGGACGATGCACCTCGTCAGCCTCGAAGTCCCAACCTGCGAAGACACGCACCAGCATGCGGGTGCCCGTCGTTGCATAGACTTCCTTGCGGGCCATCGCATCCCAGAGTGCCTCGCGAGTGTTCTCGCGCGCCCAGACACCCGCCAGGCCAGATGCTGCAGATTCCCAATGGTAGACATTCAGACTGCCGTCGCCGTCCGGTCTCAGGTCTTGCGATACCAGGTCGTCGAAACGCGCCTCAGTACCGGGCTCGGCGCCGGAAAATTTGCCGAAGAAGTTCTCCTCACGTGTCCCCGATAGGGAGGTGTGGCTGTCGGTTGCGCCGATCATGCCGAACTTGAAGGGATTCGCGCCGATCTTGGCCTGCTGCTCCAGCCCAAGCTTGAGGGCACTGCGGGCGTATTCGTGCGGCAGCATTTCGGGCTTCTTGGCGTTGAGACCAAAATCACCCTTGTCCCAGTTGTAGTAGTCAGCAAACTCGTCGTCCGGTGACAGCAGTGGGTGAGCTTCGCCGTCGCCCTTCATCTGGGTCACCTCGGCCAAGGGCTCCCATCTCATGCGACGCTCGGCATAAGCACGGTCCAGTGGTTTGCCGGACCAGGTCTCCACCGCGAACATCAGCCCTTGTGACAGGTTGCCATTGTGGGGGATCGCGAGGGCGCGTCCGCCGGTCTTGTTTTCGTAGGCCTCCAGGTAATCCCAGAAGTCCTCCGGGTCCACCGAGTCGAAGATACTGAATGGCAATACCTGTTTGGCCTTCTCTCTATCGTCTCGAAAGATTACCACGCGGTGCAGGTTGCGCAGATCCGGAGTGGAGGTCCATTCAAAGCCATGGAACGCGGTAAAGACGCCCGGCTGGTTGTGCTCGTGGACCGTATCGATGAGGCGGTGCCACACACTGCGTTGCAGTTCGGGATTGGGCATGGAGTCCTTCAACTCTGCACCGCTCTTCTTCCAGAGCTGGTAAGCCTCCCAGCCCTGCCCCCCTTTGACCAGGTCGTGATAACGCTTGCCCATCGGATCCCTCAGCAACTGCGGATCGGAGTCCTCGATCATGGGCGCTAGGCCGAGGTTTTCGGCATGATCGGCCACGACAAGGAAATCCAGCGGCCGGATCAGCCGCGCAGGGACCCCGGTGGATGAAATGACCTTTTCACCCTTGGCAAACCGGAGCGCAGCATCGGGAGGAAGGCGGTTGCCGACCAGCCCTGCGTCAGTCGAATAGGACGTATGCAGGTGGGTGTCACCCCAGTAGACCCGGTTCGGCTGTGCCTTGTGAAGGTAAGGCGAGTATTCCTGTTCACCGACGTTGACGTCTTCCTTGTCGATGGCATAGCCAAGCGAGGAGGCAAACAGCGGTGCAGAACCCAGGACTGCCCCGGTTAGCAGCGAGGCCGACAGGAGTGAGAATCGATTCAGTGTGGCCATGTTTCCTCCATTCACTGTTGTTTTTGAGTTCGGGCGGCGGCAATTGGGAAGCATTGATCTCAGTATATCGAAGACTTCTGAATTTTTTGTTACCTGACAGCGAGTGAACGATTGCAATCAGCGATAAGCCGCAAAAAGAATGTAACAAGCTATAGCTATTGATTCAATGCATTGTGCATATCCGAGATCAGGATATTGATGAGGCGTTGATCGACAATAATGGTGCCATCATTGGGACGGTCAAGATCCAGGATGACAAAAACAAATGAAGCCAGAACGATGGAGAATGCAATCATACGCCATCGGCTCATTCGTCCATGAATACCCGCATTGAAACCTGCGACAGCCATGGCACATAGCGTGACCAGAGCAAGAAGGAATATTACAGTGGGATTAAGCCCGTCAATTACAGCTGCAAACCGAATCGTATGCGCATCGAGAACGCTATTGATGGAAGAGACAATGGATACCTCCAATGGATCCGGGTTCTCCTGGTCGATCACTCGTTTCGTTGCAGGCCAGATACTCGCTTGTTTCTCGAGGGTTTTTGACAGGAAGAGGTTCTGATCCTTCAGCGTGACAGCGGATCGAGGAGGAATGGATCGAGTCACGGCATATTCGTAGAGTGCTTCCATCAATTCAGTACGCCCGGGCTCACTGGCGAGATCTGCCCGCAGAAAGGCAGTGCCGAGCGCGTTTGCTTCATTGAGGAGAGCTGCCTTGCGTGCTTCAAATCGGGTTAATCCTGCCGAGTACGTAAATGCGAGGACCAGGCCAAGCACGGCAAAAATGGAGGTCTGTACGATACCGCCTCCGCCACTTTCCGCATTTCTCCATGTGTCGCGGCGTTTTTTGCCGACTCGAAAACCAAGCTCCAGAGCGAGGATCATGACGCCAAAAAAGATAACACCGAATACCCACAAGGGCAGAGCATCAAAGTGGTGCAGCCAGCGATACGGAAAGTCCAGATTCAGAGCGATATCATCCAAGGCGGTCATCTCGTATTATGAAGCAGTGAACAGCTCCTCTTGTCAGTCCGTCTGAAATCATCTCATCACCGCTTGTTGCTGCATGAGAGCACTGGTTGAAGGACCTGGAGTGTGGCCAGGGGCGTGCTGTCCAGGCGGCAAGTGACACCAGTCAAATGTCCTGTCCGGCTTTTCTGCTCGCCACACTCGCTGGAGAGCTTGATTTTCGGGAAAAAACTTCCAACGCCGAATCAGTAGAGTTGGACAACTCTCTCGATAAACCCTTGCATTGCAGCATCAGCAATGTGTATAAATCGCAGGAAGACAAGGTTGCACCCATTTGAGGTGTCGACTCTGACTCCAGACTGCTTTCCCTCACCCATTCATGGAGACCGGATATGAAACACGCTGCTACCGTCCTGCTATTCAGCACTGCGATTGCATTCAGCACTGCGAGCGCAGGCCCGCTTGATCCCGATTGTACGGCAGAGAAAGCCGCCAAAAGTGCCGCCATGAAAGCAACAGTTGGTGTTGGCGGGCGCTGCACGCCCAAAGAGGCTGTGTCCGATACCGTCAAACGGGAAACCGGCATCGAAAAGGACCGCAAGTCCAAGGATGATGATAAAGGACTACTTGGACGGGACAAGGACTGAAAACGAAACTGCCCGGAATCCCTGTTCACCGCACCTGCCCGCACGGGACAGATGACGGGCATGCCATGCACAGGGTAGAGAGGAGCACTCGCCTCTCTGGAAAGGCGGCTCCTTCGATCAGGGCACCGACTTCTGACGGCATCTTCAACAAATACCTTGCCTGAGTCGTCCACCCACAGGCATCTTTATCGTGCTGAAGAGGCAAAAGGATGATGGATGCAGGTGATACGCTTGTCGGCCTGATGGTGGAGATGTCAATCGAGAACTCGAGAGTCTGAAATTCCGGCAAGCTGGCTTTGCTGCAATCACCTCTTGTTCACCCAACGGGCCTTTCACAAGCCGCCCATACCAGACGCACGGCCTGTTTTTTCCTTTGCTGGCAAAAGAAGGCTCTAATGCTTTTCAGAATGATAATAGACCGTTTTTTTAGGTAATCCCCAATCAATCTGGACCAGAATTGCCTCTGCTTCATCCCTGCTGACACGCTTCAGAAGCCGTAAAAGCAAGGGTTTCAGGTCCTCATCGCGTTGATTATCACGGTTGCAAACTTCCCCCAGGTAAAGATGGAAGTATTTTGCCGGTAGACCACGGTAAGGATAGAGCCTGTTCTTGGCATCGCTCCAGAAGCCCTCAATCCCGTTAATGTGGTCGCGTCCAACAGGCTTACCTTTCTCCTTCCGGATCATCACATGCTCACCACGCATGCTTAATGTGGCATAGGCCTGCCACTCATCCGTGTAGTACAGCGATCCTTCACGCGTATGCGCCTGAATCTGCGATATCACCTCAGCCCGACTGTGCGCCGCGATCGGCATCGCCTTCACTTGGCCGTTGCGTTTGACCACACCGAAGACAATGACCTGACCGGCAGCGCCCCAGCCCCGTTTCCCGTGCCTGAAACCACCAAACGTGGTTTCATCACATTCCAGTTCACCTCGAAAAGGCTCCCTGAGATGCTCCTCATAGGCCATACAGGCCCTGATCAGGCGATAGAAACGTTCAGTAGCCGGCGCAGTGGCAACGCCACGATAACGTTGCCGACAAACCGGAACACCAAGGACAAACCATTCGAGCAGGCGATGCTTTGTCCGATTCGGCAGGCGGCTGGCTGACCAGGCGGAAGCAGGACGATAACGCTTGCCACACCCCCTGCATTTCAATCGTCCATCAGCCAGCTGCCAGACCTTGTTTGATGAACATTCCGGACATCTTTTCATGACCAAATCCTCTCAGATTTGGTCCAGTTTCGTTAGGGATTACCTTATCTTGTCATGGAACATAGGTGCAGTTTTTCTGCCCATCAGCCTCGAAGCAGGCGTTGTATGTCGACTCCAGATTATCCTGTACGACATGGGCAAGACCGTTGATCGCGCCGATGGTGAGATCCTGGTCCAGCTTCTTGGTACGAAATTTCCAGCCATCGGGAAGTTCCAGCTTCTTGTCAAGCGTCATTAAATCTTCATAGCTCAGGGACGAATCAATGATGTGGGAATAGGCCTGCATGACCCAGGTCGTTCCCTCAGGATCATCGAGAATGAAGACTGTCTGCCCCTCCTTGTAGCCCTGCTGCGATTTGCGATGAACCGTGGTCGGCTTGTAGTAAGTTGCCCCTTCCTTCCCGAAGCCTTTCGGCAGGTTCACCTTGCCCATCCAGTGAGCCTTGAGGCCATTGAAGTCACGCAGTGTCCCTGCGGGAAGCTCGATCCAGTCGTACATCCAGAAACGCGGGCCGTTCTTGAACACACCTGCCAGCTGATACTCCATGGTCAGCGCTTCACGATCCACCTTGGCCCACAAGTCAGCCGGACAGCTGTCATGCGTCTCTTTGCCACCGTTCTGGTCGGTCGTGTTGTAGAACATCGCCGAGAGTGCCTTGGTGTCGGGATCCTCTGAAATCAGAAAGACCTCGCAATAACGATAATCATTCAGATTTTCGAAACGCATGACCTTCGCGTCCTTGCCATCTTCCTGTTAACTGCCTGCATCCGCCGCATACCCGGTAGAGACTGCCGAACCTATGGCAATGGATGCTGATATCATGAATTTCCAGTTTGTGTGCTTCATGTGACTATCCTCCAATTACCTGATAGCTGGATGAGTGGATACGAATCATTCGGCGACCTTCACCGGCGGCGGGGTCCAGCTGCCATCGAGTATGGATGGTGGTTTTTTCGATGGCGCATACAAGCGCAGTACCAGCTTGAATTCGCCACGTGGTGCCAGTAGCCAGTTTGCCTCCTTGTCATCACCGGGCGAGTCGGGTTGTCTATAGATGTCGACCGAATCGTCTGGATTGGTAATAAAGGCGTCTCGCTGACTCAGATTGTATCGATTCATCGGATTCGGCACGAAGAACAGGTCCTTGTCGTATATTGTCAGAGACCAGAAAGCGTCGACCGGCGGCAGAGTGCCTTTCTCGAAGCGCATGACATAATTGTGCTTCGCTCCATCATAGGCTTTAGCGTCGGCATCTTTCATTGATTCCCAATATCGCAAGCGCAAAGCCTTTGACGGAAAGCGATTTCATCATTTTCTCCTTTCTGAACAGGCCGCCTGATCCCTCATGAGTAATCTGCTTTTCTAGTAAATAGTTAAGCAGTCAGCTCTGTAATGCACTTGGTAATTAAAGACAATTTTTTTACATTTTCAGACAAATTGAAAAAAATTCAGATCCTGGCCTTTTCTGCAAAAACTCCGGGGCAGAAGCAAAGAGTCATCAGAAAACTGCCTCTCAGATTAACAACGCTGTCGTTTCAACTCGTCCCTTCTTCAGCAGTCGGTCGAAGTTCGGTAATGTCGCTCCTGGTTCAGTCTATCTGGCGCAGGGAAAACGCAACTGAATGAAAGCAATCAGAAAGCACCCGTAAAGTTCGGCATACTGGTCAAGTATAGGTAAGGGATAGAAGTTCTGTCCGATCGGCAAGGCCCAGGAGCCATCCCAGGAATTCTTTTTACGCATCATCCGCCTGGGCCGCCGTGATGAAACGATGACTTCTGTTCACAATGTTCTGGTGCCTGGTTCAAGCTCCTGATGGGAAACAACAAATATCACAATAGAAATCAACGGTTCATGGAAATCCACTTGCCGCATATCTGGATGTACCAGGGGACGATGGATTTTGGGGAGCCAGTAGATGGGGACACCGGCGCATTCTCGACAACTGATAACCCGTGAAGGATCACTCCATTACAATGCGCTGGGTCAGGACCGTGATGATGGATACTGCAGACATTCATATGAATACAGAGGTGCGAGCCGATGCTTGACGAATTTATCCTCGAACCCCGTACTGCCTATTTCTCCATGGAGATAGCCCTGACAAGTGAGATTCCCACCTATGCTGGCGGGCTGGGCGTACTCGCCGGTGACACCATGCGCTCGGCGGCGGATCTGGAGATACCGATGGTGGCGGTGAGCCTTGCATGCCGCAGCGGCTATTTCAAACAGAAGATAGATGACATGGGGCGCCAGATCGAACAGCCCGACTCCTGGGATCCTGCCTTGTGGGCCCACCCGCTGGACGCCAAGATCGCCCTTACGATCGAAGGGCGGGTCGTCTGGGTGTGTGGCTGGCTTTATCTCTTGAAGGGTGAGCTAAAAAGCCAACAACCCGTCATCCTGCTGGATACCGATCTGGACGAGAACGACAATGGAGACCGGCAGATCACCCATTACCTCTATGGCGGCGACAAGCAATATCGGCTCAAGCAGGAAATGGTGTTGGGTATCGGTGGAGTGCTCATGCTGCAAGCACTGGGATTCAGTGTCCGGCAATATCACATGAACGAAGGTCACTCCGCCTTGCTGGCACTGGAATTACTGCGTCGCTACGCCTATCCGGAGGAAGATCTGCGTCCGGGTGATTTGCCATACGATATACCCCGCGTGCGTGAGTTGTGCAGCTTTACCACACACACGCCGGTTGAAGCGGGTCATGATCGCTTCCCCTATGATCTGGTGCACCAGATCCTGGGGGACTTTATTGAGCTGGGGACCCTGAAACACCTGGCCGGTGAGGACGGCCTCAACATGACCCGGTTGGCCCTCGGCATGAGTGAATACGTCAACGGTGTCGCCAAGCGTCATGCCGAGATCTCAAGCAAGCTCTATCCGGGCTACCATGTGCATGCGATCACCAACGGGGTACATCCGTTTACCTGGACGTCGGATAGTTTCATCAAACTCTACGGCGGTTGTCTGCCAGGCTGGTGCCATGACCCTGCTTTGCTGGCACGCGCTCAACACTACATCGATGATGATGCTGTCTGGGAGGCCCATCTTCAGGCCAAGACGGCACTCATCGAAAAAGTCAGGGCGCTTTGCGGTGTGGAGCTCGATCCACAGGCGGCTATTCTGGGATTTGCCCGGCGAATGACGGCCTATAAACGCCCTGATCTCCTGTTCTCGGACCTCGATCGACTCAAGTCGATCGCCGGCAAATACCCATTTCAGATTGTCATGGCAGGAAAGGCTCATCCCAAGGATGAACAGGGCAAGCAGCTGATTGAATTGATTCACCGCCACATAGAGGAACTCAGCGCAGATATCCCCATGGTCTATTTGCCTGATTATGACATGTCGCTGGCGCTTGATCTGGTCTCTGGCGTCGATGTCTGGCTGAATACACCGCTACCGCCGATGGAAGCCTCCGGCACCAGTGGCATGAAAGCTGCTTTCAATGGTGTACCCAGCGTGAGTGTGCTGGATGGCTGGTGGATCGAGGGCTGTATCGAAGGTGTGACCGGATGGGCTATCGGCGATGGTTCCGATGCCGCAGGCGCGGACGATACCCACGCCCTGTACGACAAGCTGGAACAGGTCGTTTTGCCGTTGTACTACCAGGACCGCCCGGGCTGGGTCAAAGTCATGAAGGGAGCCATCAGCCTGAATGCCTCTTTCTTCAACAGTCATCGCATGATGCGGCGCTATGCGACAGAGGCCTATTTTCGCTAGGCAGCAGGTTTATTTCCAGCGCCCTCATGTCAACTTTACGAAGCGGGCTCAACAAGCACACGATTGTTACACCCACCAACGAAGGTTCCTGAAGGATATCAGGCCGAGGCTCCGGCGGAGAGCCTTGAGTGATGCCAGCATCTTTTCCATCCGAGGTGCCTGACTGGAGTGAAGAAATCGTCCACCTGATCGATGGCGATGTCAGGGCGCTGGTGCAGGAAGACCATCGGCGCACCATTAAACTTCTCGCCAGCATTCGTTAGGTGCTGCGGGTAGTGAAAGGCGCTTGGGAGGATCAAGAAGTCATGAGTGGCGAAGAGAGACAATCCTGGATTCTCAAGCATGGCCATCAGGCATGACTCCCTTATCACGCCTATACAATAACAATGACGGCAAATCGTGTTTTTTACTGTCCGATATATTGAACTTTTCCGGACTAAGCATCAGGGCTAAAAAAATGCAAGCTACCAAACGCTCAGGCGATGACGCCAAGCAGCGCCTGGATGAAACCCTTACCGAATTGAAAACCGATGCCAGCCGGGGCTTGCAGCCATATATCGCCAGTACGGTGTTGCTCCGGATCGAGCTCGATATGCCAGCCATGTTTGACGGCATCGGGCGTTTCATACAGCAGTAAGACGACGGATCTGGCATGGCGACTGAACAAT
>JARRMY010000018.1:0-64516 GCA_037385505.1 Gammaproteobacteria bacterium
GTTCTTCAGCAACCCGCAGCACGAGCGTACGCAGCTGTTCCTGAGCCAGATCCTGCAGCACTGAGGCCTGTCTGTTCTGTCACTGCGTGACGGCGTTTTAATCGGTATCGCTACGCGATGATCTGTTTTGATGCGCGCGTCGGCGCGCAGTCTTTATTTGAAAGCGGCGGGTGCGCCGCAGCACCCTTCTTTCTTTTGCTTGCCCAAAAGAAAGAAGGCAAAGAAAAGGGCACCCTGCTAACGCTGCCTGCGGCTGCTCTGCGCTTCTCGGCTCTGGCTCCTGCTTCGCTCTACCTCCTGCATCCATGCAGTCGTCGCCGTTCACGGCGCGAAAAGAACTCGTCGCTATGCTCCTCAAACACCTTTTCGCTTCACCCGTGACCGGCTGCGATGCTGGACTCGTTAGAAGGGAGCCCCTGGTGGATGTTTCAGGACCGTAGGATGTGGTGAGCAATGCGTGACCGAAGGAAATGCCTGTGGTAAACCGCATCTGTTGAAGGAAAACCTTCATCGATGCGGTTCATGAATTCACCGCATCCTACGGCAACGGAATAGACCACCAACTGCGACTGGACGGCCACCGAGTACCGCAGGCTGAGCCGGAGAAAGCAAAAAGGTGTTTGAGGGATCGAAGATCCCGAGTTCTTTTTGCGCCGGCTTGGCCGAGGAACGCAGGGAACCCGAAGGGTGGCGTCCCGGCCGCTCTACGCCATCCATGGCGTCGCGGCATTTGTGCAACCATGCACGGCAGAGCGAATGCTTTTGCCTACTTTTCGCGGAAGAAAAGTAGGTCGGGTGCGCGCCGACGCGCGCATCAAATTCATCATCGCGAAGTTCAGGGATTACGGTTATCGATGCGGTTCATGAATTCACCGCATCCTACGACAATTGAACAGGCCAGCGAGACTGGATGCCATCGAGGAACCCAGCGAACCCGAAGGGTGCCGCCGCTTTCAGAATAAAGTCTGCGGGCCGCCGCCCGCTTCAACACAGATCATCGCATTGCGATTCAAAACCAGGGACAAAAAAGAAATCAAACGCTTGCGGGTCGCCGCCCGCTCACCCCATCGGGTCCTGCCTGAAAAACTGCACCATCTGCCCGTAGACCTCGGGGTAGAGGTCCCGAACGAGCTCGGGGCGTTCGAAAAAGACTTCGCTGAGCACGGCGAGAAATTCGGCCGGGGAGTGGCCGGCATAGGGGTCGATGCCGCCCGTGTCGCCGTCGAACAGGCGGTCCTGGAAGTCGTCGAAAGCCTCCGAGAAGACCCGGGTCCAGGTCGCGCGGCTCATCTCCCTGTGCAATGGCGGGAAGCCGTTGGCCGCGCCGTTGAGCATGTCGAGCTTGTGCACGAATTCGTGGATCACGAGATTCTCGCCATCGATGCCCGCGGCATGCTGGCTGTCCATCCACGAGAGAATGACAGGGCCACGTTCCCACGCCTCGCCGCTGAGCGCACGCCGCACCTTGTGGGTGATGCCGCTCTCGTCGATCATGGTGCTTTCCGCGGTGAACCCCTCCGGGTAGAGGATGATGGTGTGCCAGTTCCTGTACCAGCCGATGTCGAGATTGAGTATCGGCAGGCAGGCCTGCAGGGCGATGACCAGCTGCATGTGCCGGTCGACAACGAGGTCGTGCGCGCCGGAAAACTGTTTCCTGTGCAACAGCAGGATGGCCAGCGAGGTCAGCCTCTCCCGCTCCGCGCCGGAGAGGCGTTGCAGCAGGGGCAGTTGCCAGAAGGCACGCCGCCACTCGCTGTCGCTGACCAGCGATTGCTGAATGATGCGCCTGTCCCGCCAGGCCCTGATTTTTCCTAACATGCATGTGTGCCCTGATCGTGGTGCTTTAGGTAGATGCGGGGCGCGAACGGCAGTTGCAACCGCCCTGGCGTGTTTCTTCAGGATTTCCGGTAGTAGCGCCGTGCCAGCGGCAGAGTATTCCGCAGGCGCTGCATGCGGTTGCCATGCGACGGATGCGTACTGAGAAAGTTTTCGCTCGCGCCGGCGCTGCCCATGACGCTGCCGGCCTTGCTCCAGAGCCGGATGGCAGCCTCGGGGTCGTAGCCTGCCTTTGCCATCAGCAGCATGCCGACATGGTCGGCCTCGTACTCCATGCCCCTGTCGTAGGGCCGCACGAAATAGCCGGTGCCGATGGCGCCGGTCGCATACTCGGCGATTCTGCCGGCGGTCGAGGAGACCTCGGAGCGCGCGATGGCGCCGATCACGACGGCTGCGACGCCGACGGCGAGCCGGGTTTGCTGCGCTGCCTCATTTTCATGATGGCTGCCGAGAATGTGCGCCATTTCGTGGCCGAGCACGGCCGCCAGTTCATCGTCTCGCGGCAGCCTGTCGACGAGCTCCGTGCTGACGATGATGGTGTTGCCCTGGTAAGCGAAGGCGTTGACCTGGTCGCCGATGTCCGCGAGGTAGACGGGATAGCTGAAACTCCCGAGCCCGGCTGCCCGGGACAGCCGACCGACGATGCGCTTGACGCGCCGGTAGCTCGGCCCCGCCTGGGTGAGCTTCATCTCTTCCCGCGGCGCGAGCTCATTGAACAGCAGCCGGCGCGTCTTGCTGATCTCTGCCGCGCCCGGGCGGGTAGCGACGGGAATCTCGCCGGGCCGGAAGCTGCTGGTGTGTTTTTCCGGGACGCTTTCGCAGCCGCCCGCGAGTAGCGCGCCAGATAGCAGGATCAGGATAAGGAGTCGTTTCATCGATGGCCTCTGTCAGCAATCGTTCCCTCCGTGTCATCCGGAGGCAATCATGATTGTGACCTTGCCGTCCACAGGCTGCAAGCAGGGCCGAACCGGACTGCCTTGATGGATGCCGTTTTCTTTCTGCTGCAGTCTGCTATTGTGTCGATTCCGGCAGTCGCCATGCATCGACCCAGGAGCCAGCATGACAGATCCGCAGAATCCTTACGAAGCCCCCTCATCCGATCTTCTCGCGAAACACGAGAGCGACGTCGGCGCGCTGCTCGATGAGCCACGCAAGCTGTCCGCGGCCGGCGGCCTGGCCTGGATCGGCAGGGCGTGGGGCTATTTCATGCAGTCGCCGCTGAACTGGGTCCTGATGATCCTGATCCTTTTTGCCCTGCTGTTCCTGCTGTCGCTGATTCCTGTTCTCGGCCCGGTCATGACGACCCTGATCATGCCGGCGCTGGTCGCGGGCTTCATGCTGTCGTGCCGCGACCTCGACGGCGGCAAGGCGCTGACGGTCGAGCGGCTGTTCGGCGCCTTCTCGTTGCCGCAACGCAACAGGTTCTTCCTCGTTGGCGGCCTCTACATCGCCGCGACCATCGGCGTCTTCCTGGTCGTGAGCCTGGTCACCATGCTGATCATGGTCGCGGTTGTCGGCGTCAGCGGCCTGGAGTCCCATCTGGGTGAAGCGCCGGCGCCGCAGGAAATCTCGGGCCCCGCGGCCGCGGTCGTCGCGGCCTCCATCCTCATCTCGATGCTGCTCTTCATTCCCGTCGTGATGGCCTTCTACTTTGCCCCGGCGCTGATCGCGTTTCACGACCTCCGGGTGATGAACGCGCTCGGGCTCAGCTTCAGGGGCGTTCTGCGCAACATCCTGCCCCTGCTCGTGCTCGCCATCGTCATGCTGCTGCTCTCGATCCTGGCCTTCATACCCTTCATGCTCGGCTACCTCGTTCTCGGACCGGTCGCCATCATCACCTTCTATGTTGGCTACAGGGAGATCTTTCTGGAGGAGTGAGCCTGGTGCTGGCGGGATTGCCAGCGGTCCGGGGAGTCGTCTGCCGGCCTCTAGTCGCCACCACCGCCTTTTTTCCTGCGCGCGCGCGGATGCGCCTGGTCGTAGACTTGCGCGAGGTGCTGGAAGTCGAGATGGGTGTAGACCTGGGTGGTGCTGATGTCGGCATGGCCGAGCAGTTCCTGCACGGCGCGCAGGTCGCCGGAGGATTCCAGCATGTGGCTCGCGAAGGAGTGGCGCAGCATGTGCGGATGCAGGTGTTGCAATGCATGTTGCCGCTGCGCCAGGCGGGCGATGCGCTGCTGCACGCTGCGCGGGTGAATGCGCCGGCCGCGCGCGCTGACGAAGAGCGCGGTCTCGTCCCGATCGGCATGGTTGCCACGCACCTTCAGCCAGTCGTCGATCGCCTTGCGCGCCATGCGGCCGAGCGGTACGCGGCGCGTTTTCGAGCCCTTGCCGGTGACCTCGAGCTGGTCGTGGTCGGCCGGAATGTCGTGCACGTCGAGCGACACGAGTTCGGCCAGACGCAGGCCGCTGGCGTAGAAGAGCTCCATCATCGCGAGGTCGCGTGTCTCGAGTGAATCCTGCGGGGTGATGTCGAGGATGTGCGACAGCTGGTCGGTATCGAGCGCCTTCGGCAGCGGGCGCTTGGCCTTCGGGGCGCGCACGCCCTCGGCGGGGTTGTGCCTGACCACCCCCTCGCGCAGCAGGTAGCGGAAGAGGGTGCGCAGGCTCGAGAGCTGGCGTTGCAGGCTCTTGCCGCCGATGCCGTGGCGGTGCCGGCTCGCGACCCAGGCGCGCACCTGATGCTGGTTGATCTGTTCCGCGGGCGGATTGCCATGCTCCTCGAGCCAGGCCGTGAACTGTTCGAGATCGCGCTGGTAATTGCTGAGGGTTGCGCCGGAGAGGCGGCGCTCATGGCGCAGGTGATCGAGAAATCCGCTGAGACGGGTCCGCAATTGACCCGGCGCCGTCATTCCCGCTCCAGCGGCTTGATGCGGCCGAGGGCATGGCTCACGAGGTCGCCGAGGCGTTGCAGGAACTCCGTGTCCTTGCCGGGATGAAAGCGCTGCGGGTCGCGGCTGCCGATGGCGAGCACGCCCTCGACATGCCTGTGCGCCAGCGGGATCAGCGCGACAGAGCCGGTTTCGGCGGCCAGCGAGCCGAACAGGTACTGCAGCTGGTCTTTCTTCAGGGCGCCGCACTTGGGCTTGCCCTTTTTCATGAAGTCGTCGAACAGCAGCGGATCCGCCTGGCGCTCGTTGACGGCCTGCTCGAGATTCCCTGCTGAGAAGAGCTTGAGCTCGACGGCGTCGGCCCTGAACTGTTCGCGCAGGTCGTCGAGCAGGGTGTCCATGAGGTTCTCGAGATCGTCGGTCTCGATCAGTGTCAGTGTCAGCTGGTGCAGGCGCCGGTTGAGGTCGTCGTTCTCGCGCGCGACGGCGATGAGCTGCTCGAGCTGGTTCCTGTACTCGTTCGCCTTGTCGCGCAGCACCTGCATCTGGCGCTCGATCAGGGAGACGGTGCCGGTGCCAGCATCGTGCGGAAGCTGCAGGCTGTGCAACAGGTCCGGATGGCGCGTGAAAAAGTCGGCATGCTCGCGCAGGTAGTCTGCGATTTCGGCTTCATGGCTGTCATCGTAGCCTGTCGTATTGCTCATAGGTCGATAACCCCTTCGTAGACGGTTTCCGCCGGGCCTGTCATCCATACCGGCTCGTTTTCTCCCGCCCAGCTTATCACAAGTTGACCGCCTCTCAGCTCGACCGTGACCCGCTGGTCGAGGCTGTTCTGGCGGATGCCGCTGACGACGGCGGCGCAGGCGCCGGTGCCGCAGGCCAGTGTCTCGCCAGCGCCGCGTTCGTAGACGCGCAGCGCGATGCGGTCGCGCGCCCTGTGTTCCATGAAACCGACATTGACGCGCTCCGGAAAGCGCGGATGCGACTCCAGCAGCGGCCCGATGGTGGCGACGGGCGCCTGCTCGATGTCGTTGACGAGCAGCACGGCATGCGGATTGCCCATGGAGACGACGCTGACGGTGTACTGGGTGCCGTCGAGGTCGAGGCCGTAGGAGAGCGCATCGGTCTCGGCCAGGAACGGGATGTCGGCCGGGGCGAACCTCGGCACGCCCATGTTGACGCGCACCTGGTTGTCGTCCTCGATGTACAGCGTGATGCGTCCCTTCGCCGTGCCGACGTGCAGTTCCTGGCTGCTGCTGAGCCCCTTGTCGCGCACGTAGCGCGCGAAGCAGCGCGCGCCGTTGCCGCATTGCTCGACCTCGCCGCCGTCGGCGTTGAAGATGCGGTAGTGGAACTCGGTGTCGTCGCTGCGCGGCGGCTCCACGAGCAGGATCTGGTCGCAACCGATGCCGAAGTGGCGATCGGCGATCAGTCGCAGCTGCGCGCGCGTCAGCTCGACCCGCTGGTCGATGGCGTTGACGACGACGAAGTCGTTGCCGGCGCCCTGCATCTTGGTGAATGTCAGTGTCATGGTATCGGTCAGGCGTCACTCTTCCGGCAGCAGGTGCTCGCCGGCATAGAGGGACTCGATGGTTTCGCGTTCCCTGACGAGAAAGACCCTGTCGCGGTCGACGAGCACCTCCGGCACGCGCGGCCTGGAGTTGTAGTTGGAACTCATTGCGAAGCCGTAGGCGCCGCTGGAGCGCACGGCCAGCAGGTCGCCCTCGGACAGCGAGAGCTCGCGCTCCTTGCCGAGGAAGTCGCCCGTCTCGCAGACGGGACCCACGACATCATAGACGCCGTCGCGCCCGCGGCGGTTGCTGTCGACCGGGATGATCTGCTGCCTCGCCTGGTAGAGCGCCGGGCGCAGCAGGTCGTTCATGGCGGCGTCGACGATGGCGAAGTCCTTCTCGCCGGTCGGCTTGAGGTATTCGACGCGCGTCAGCAGGATGCCGGCGTTGGCCGCGATGGCGCGCCCGGGCTCGAGAACGATCTCGAGATCGCTGCTCGCGAGCCGCGTGCTGATGGCGTGGGCGTAGTCCTGCGGATGCGGCGGCTCCTCGCCCATGTAGGGCACGCCGAGGCCGCCGCCGAGATCGAGGTGGCGGATCCGGATGCCTTCGTCCGCGAGCATCTCGATCATGGCGAGCACGCGCTCGAGCGCCGCGAGGAATGGCGACAGGTCCGTCAGCTGCGAGCCGATATGGCAGTCGATACCGCAGACATCGAGATGCTTCAGCCCCGCGGCCTCGCGATAGAGACGCATGGCGTTGTCGACATCGACACCGAACTTGTTCTCCTTGAGGCCCGTCGAGATGTAGGGATGCGTGTTGGCGTCCACGTCCGGGTTGACGCGCAGCGAAACCGGCGCCGTGATGCCCGACTCGCCGGCGATGCGGTCGATGCGCAGCAGTTCCGCCTCGGATTCGACGTTGAAGCAGTGGATGCCGAGTTCGAGCGCCTCGCGGATCTCGTCCGCGCGCTTGCCGACGCCCGAGAAGACGACCTTCTTCGGGTCGCCGCCGGCGGCGATGACGCGCCGCAGCTCGCCGATGGAGACGATGTCGAAACCCGAGCCGAGGCGCGCGAAGAGGTTCAGGACGGCGAGATTCGAGTTGGCCTTGACGGCATAGCAGACGAGATGCGGATGCCCCTCGAAGGCGTCGTTGAAGGCGTGCCAGTGACGTTCGAGCGTGGCGCGCGAATAGACATAGCAGGGCGTGCCATGGGTCTCGGCGATCTGCGCCAGCGGCACCTCTTCGGCATGCAGCCGGCCATCGATATAGTTGAAGTGGTCCATGCTGTGCCCGCCTACTCTGGTTGCGATCCGGGTGGCACCGGGATGGCGCGTATCGCGGTTGTTTCCAGGCCGCCATTGAAGCCCGCAGTCTCGTCCGGCAGGTAGAGCGGTCCTTTCTGGCCGCAGCCGGTCAGCATGAGCACTGCCAGGAATGCTGTCGGCAGGCGGGAAATGGGTTTCAGGATCATGAGTTGCTTCGCTGGATGAATGCCTGCGTGCGATTCTACCCTGCGAACCGCTTGCGGCACAGGGCCGGCTGGTCGCCCGTGCTTCCGAGCGCATGCTGCATGAACAGGCGCTTGGCGATGGCGCTCCTGTCGGCTGCCCCGAGACCGAGGTTGCGCAGCAGCCGCAGCGGCAGGATGCTGTTGCTGAAGAGGCCGTTGAAGGCTTCCATGCTCTTGCGCGTGAGCTCGTTGTCGCCGCGGCGGGCGCGCTCGTAGCGACGCAGGACCGGGCGCGCATGCCAGGGCTCGCCGGCTTCTTTCGCCGACAGGATCACCCCGGCCAGCACGGCCGCGTCGCGCAAGCCGAGATTGACGCCCTGGCCCGCGAGCGGGTGAATCTGGTGTGCGGCGTCGCCGACGAGCACGAGACGCGGGGCGAGATAGCTTTCGGCATGCTGCGAGCGCAGTGGAAAGCGCGCGCGCGCGCCGTCGCAGACGAGGGTCCCGAGGCGTCCCCCGGAGGCCTCGCGCAGCGCGGCGCAGAAGTCGTCGTTGTGCATCTCGAGCAACTGCTGCGATTCCTCGCCGGTCGTCGACCAGACGATGGAGCAGTGCGTCGGGGAGACCGGCAGGAAGGCGAGCGGTCCGTTCGGCAGGAAACGCTGCCAGGCGGTCTCGGCGTGGCCGTCCGGTGTCGCGACGGTCGTGACGAGGGCGAACTGGTGGAAATCGTGCACATCGACGCTGATGCCGGCCATGTCGCGCAGGCGCGAGCTGGCCCCGTCCGCGGCCACGGCGAGCCGGCAGGCGAGCCGGCTGCCGTCATCGAGCAGCAGCGACAGCCCGCCGGGCTCTTCGTCCATCTGCGTGATCACGGCCGGCGTCAGCAGGGCGATGTCGTCGCAGGCCTGCATGCGTTCCCAGAGCGCGGCCTGGATTGCGCGGTTCTGGATGATGTGGCCGAGATCGCTCTCGCCGATGGCGGCGCTGTCGAAATGGATGTCGCCGATCGAGGGCTGGTCCCAGACGCGCATCTCGCGGTAGGGCTGGATGCCGCGTTCGCGGATCGCATCCCAGGCGCCGATGTTCTCGAGCAGGTGTTGCGAGGCGTGGTTGATGGCCGAGACGCGCAGGTCGATCTCCTCCCGCGGCCAGTCCAGCGGCGGTGCCTGTTTTTCGACGACGGCGATGCGCAGGCCGTTGCCGCAGAGCGCGCAGGCGACGGCGGCGCCGACCATGCCGCCGCCGGCGATGACGATATCGAAGTCACGCGCGGTCAACGGGGAGTCCTCGCGAGAGCCGCGCGCGGGCGTCCTTGAGTCCCATGGCGTGGCGCGCGATCTGGTGGCGGATGCCCGGGATCAGGTCGGCCGCCAGCATGCCGAGATTGCGCCCGATGGTCACGAAGCCGAGCGGGTTGCCGAACAGCCGCGCAAGTCCGTCGGTGACGAGCGCCATGTTCCTGTGATCCGCCTGGCGCGCTTCGGCATAGGCCTTGAGTATCTCCGGACCGCCGGGATCGCCGCCTTCGTCGAGTGCGTGCGCGACCACGTCGGTCAGCACGGCCACGTCGCGCAGGCCGAGATTGAAGCCCTGCCCGGAGATCGGGTGCAGGGTGTGCGCCGCGTTGCCGAGCAGGGCGACGCGCCGGCTGACCGACGCCTTCGCCGTGATCAGCGACAGCGGGTAAGCGCTGCGCCTGCCGACATGCGTGAAGCGGCCGCAGCGGTAGCCGATGCGCTCCTGCAGCAATGCCATGAAGGCGCCGTCATCGAGCGCGAGGATCGCCTCCTGCTGCTCTGTCGGCACCGTGAGCACGACGCCGAAACGGTTGCCGGTCATCGGCAGCAGCGCCAGCGGCCCATCCGTCGTGAAGCGCTCGTAGGCGATGTTGTCGTGCGGCTTGCCGGAGAGAACATTGCTGACCACGGCCGTGTGACCATACTCCCAGCGGCGCACCTGGATGCCGAGCCGTTCGCGGATCTGCGACTGGCCGCCGTCGGCCGCGACCAGCAGCTTCGCGGTGATTTGACGTCTGCCGTCCCCGGACTCGATCGCGAGTGTGACCCTGTCGGCGCCGTTGTCGAGATCGACGACCCGTGCCGGGCAGTGAAAATCGATGCCGGTTGCGAAAAAGGCGCCAAGCAGCGTCTCTCCGAGATCGCGCGCCAATGCGACATAGCCGAGCGCGGGGACTCCCTCCTCGGCCGCGTCGAGATGCGTGAAACCGAACTTGCCGCGTTCCGAGACGTGGATCTTGTTGATTGCTGTCGCGGTGCGCGCGATGCCGTCCCAGACGCCGATGGCCTCGAAGATCCGCCGGCTGCCATGCGCCAGCGCGATCGCGCGATCGTCGAACGTTGGCGGCTTGCCGCTACTCGGCGGTGTCGCCTCGATCACTGCCATGCGCGCGCCTGTCGGCGCCAGCGCGCAGGCCAGCGAGATGCCGGCCATGCCGCCGCCCGCAATGACGATGTCGTAATCGCCGTTCATGCCATCAACGCCTCGATTTCGTCGATCTCCTTCGGAACCCCGGATGTCAGCACCTCGTGCCCCTCCTTCGTCACGAGCACGTCGTCCTCGATGCGGATACCGATGCCCTGCCACTTCCTGGCGACGCCGCGCATGCCTCGCGGGATATAGAGGCCGGGCTCGACGGTCAGCACCATGCCGGGTTCGAGCATGCGCCATTCGCCGTCGACCTTGTAGTCCCCGACATCGTGCACGTCCATGCCGATCCAGTGACCGGTCTTGTGCATGTAGAACTTGCCGTAGGCGCCTTTCTTGATGAGTTGCGCGGGCTTGCCCTTCAGCAAGCCGAGCTTCACGAGGCCGCGCGTCAGTGTCCGCACGGCCGCCTGGTGGGGTGCATTCCAGCTATTGCCAGGGCGTACGGCCGCGATAGCCGCGTGCTGGGCATCGAGCACGAGCTGGTAGAGCTGGCGCTGCGCCTCGCTGAACCTGCCGTTGACGGGAAAGGTGCGCGTGATGTCCGAGGCGTAGCAGTCGAGCTCGCAGCCGGCGTCGACCAGCACGAGGTCGCCGTCCCCGAGCTCGGCGTTGTTCTCGATATAGTGCAGGATGCAGGCGTTGTTGCCGCCGCCGACGATGGCCGGGTAAGCCTGGCGCGTCGCTCCCTTGCTGGCGCAGGCGTGTTCGAAGTCCGCCTGCAGTTGGTACTCGTGCATCCCGGGTTTGCAGTTGCGCATGAGCCTTGCATGCGCCGTGGCGGAGATCTTCGCCGCCTTGCGCATGACGGCGATTTCTGAACGGCTTTTGTAGAGGCGCATGTCATGCAGGTAGTGATCGAGCGCGATGAACTCGATGGGTCCCACGGTGCCGGAGCGTGCGCGCGAACGCACCTTGCCGATCCACTCCGACATGCGGTGGTCGAGGTCCGGGTTGCAGCCCATGGCATAGAAGACGCGCTCGCACTGCTCGAGCATGCGCGGCAGGATGTCGTCGAGATCCTCGATCGGGAAGGAGTCGTCGGCACCGTAATCCCGGACGGCGCCCTCCTGGCCGGCCCGCAGCCCGTCCCACTGTTCGCGCTCCGGGTCGCGCTGGCGGCAGAAGAGGATGTACTCGGCCGTCTTGCGGCCGGGGATCAGCACGGCCACCGCCTCGGGCTCGTTGAAGCCGGTCAGGTAATAGAAGTCGCTGTCGGCGCGGAAAGGGTAGTGCACGTCGCGGTTGCGGATGCGCTCCGGGGCGGTCGGCACGATGGCGATGGCGTCTTTGCCCATCATGCGCATGAGCTGCGCGCGGCGGCGTTTGAACTCGTTCTTCGTCATTTCGGCAGCATGTCCTGATAAATGGTCATGACGGCGATGCGCATGTACTCTTCCAGCTCGGTCAGGGCTTCCATCTCCTCCTCATCATCCTCGCTGACAGCGAGCGTGTCCAGCCGCGTGAACTCGCCGATATCCTCCAGCGCCTCCTCTGCATCGGACGAGAGTTTTCTCTCGCTCTCGCGCGCGCTGACGCCGAAACCGTACATGAAACCCTGGCACCACTGCACCAGCGCCATGGCGCGCTTCGTGGTTCCGGCCGACTCGGGCGTCAGGTAGAGTTCGAAACCCAGTTGCGTATCCTTGAGATCGTCGGCGACCTGTGCATGCAGCTGCGTCAGTTCCGCCTTGCACTCGCGGAACCTCGGGTCGTCCGACGCGCTCTCCTCGAGCAGTTCGCTGTTCATGAGCGCGAGGGACTTTTCAAAGTTGCCGCAGACAAGGCCGGTGATCAGCCCGTGCGCCTCGGCAGCGGATACCTGCAACCCGATGTTCTTCAGGTAGGTGTCGAGAGCGTCGTATTCAATGCGTGATGTCACGGTAGAAACCCGGTCTTGGGGACAGGCTGCCTATTATGCCTGCCAGGATTGACCCGATCCATCATGCTCTCTATAGTTGGCGAAGAAACTCTCCAGGTGTACCTTTGATGGCGGATAAAGAACTCAGCATGCTCGAAGCGCGCATCAACGAACTCATCGATGCCTGCACACATCTCAAAGAAGAGAACAAGACACTCAGGGCCAGCCAGGAGACACTGGTCAGCGAACGGGCGTCCCTGATCGAGAAGACCGAAATGGCGCGCAACCGTGTCGAAGCCATGATCAGCCGTCTGAAATCACTGGAAGATCATTCGTGAGCAACAAACCCAAGCCGATAGCGATCAACATCCTTGGCGAGGAGTATCTCATCTCCTGCGAACCCGGGGAGGAGGAGGCGCTGCGTGACTCCGCGGCCTTTCTCGACAACCGCATGAAGGAGATCCGCTCCAGCGGCAAGGTCATGAGCAACGAGCGCATTGCCGTCATGGCTGCTCTGAACCTGTCGCATGAGCTCCTCGCCATGCGCGGCAAGGCCAGTTCGGACAGTGACCAGCTGGCGCGCAAGATCAATGCGCTGCGTGACAGGATCGAGCTGACGCTCAATGATACAAATCAGCTGGAACTTTAGGCAGAATCAGATATGATTAGATCCAGGGCGTCTACTGCGGTGTTTGTGAGTCGATCAGGTATCTCTTGAGCCTTGCAAAGACCCTGGGAGCCAACGAACAGTGACCGGTGTGCAGGTCCGTCTCGAGCGGAAAGCCTAAAGCTCTGTTCAGGCACCCACTTGAACCTTGAGGTTCAGGGGCACGATCGGTAACGGCACTTGCGGTTTCGCCCTCTCACCATGGATTCCAGCCACTCCATTCGCCATTCCATCAGACAACAGCGCCAGGCGCTTGCCCCCGGCATCAATCGTCTCCACGGTGAAGCGGTTGCCAGACGGCTCGTGAGTCTGCTGCTCTTCCGCAAGGCGATGCGTATCGGCGTCTATCTCTCGGTCAAGGGTGAACTGGATACCGCACCCGTGATCAAGCTTGCAAGAACGCAGCGCAAGTCACTTTACCTTCCGGTGCTGCACCCCTTCCTGCATGGCAGGTTGCTCTTCTGTCGCTGGAACGCTGGCGACAGGCTCGTCATGAACAGGTACGGTATCGGGGAGCCCGAATGCCGCTCGACGACACTCTTGCATCCGCGAAGTCTCGACATCGTCTTCGTGCCACTCGTTGCATTCGACGCGCATCGCAATCGTGTTGGCATGGGTGGTGGTTATTATGACCGGACCTTCGGTTACCTGAAATCCTTCAGGCAATGGCAGCGTCCCTTGCTTGTCGGTATTGCGCATCAGTTCCAGCAAGTCGAAAGCATTGATGTCTCAGCATGGGATGTGCCGCTCGACCTGGTCATCACCGAAAGCATGCTTCTCTGAAGCAGCACGTCGCCTGACTGAGCTGTCCGTTTCCTTTCATGCCAGCATGACACAAGGGCACTGATGCTCAGCTTCGCTGAATATCCATCACTCACGATTATCACTTGCCGCATAACATGTATCGTTAGGGAGAGACGTTACGCCAGTAAATAGCGGGCTGAAATAGGTTTCGCGTTATCTTCGTACCCTTCGACTGAATAGATGCATGTTGCACTCAAGCGCTGCATAGCCATGTGTGGGACCTGGGTATCCTGATCGATGTTGATATGCGCAAGCACATCGCGTGTTTGTTATGCATGCAGACGATGCCGTATGAATGTCTATTCAATACATCGCATTTGTTGATGATATTGATAAAAAACTTGATTAATCATAGTAAACCTAACTACTATTCATTTGAGCTTTGTCACTCAAGGAATTTATCTTCATTCATCACCAATCAAAGGGGGCTGATATGGCAATCAAGAAGACAAAGAAGAAGTCTTCAAAGAAGAAGGCTGCTGCCAAGAAGAAGGTGGCGGTCAAGCGCAAAGTCGCAGCAACCAAAAAGAAAGTCGCAAAGAAGAAAGTTGCTAAAAAGAAGGCTGCCAAAAAGAAGGCAGCCAAAAAGAAAGTTGCTAAAAAGAAGGTTGCTAAAAAGAAGGTTGCAAAGAAAAAAGCCGCAAAGAAGAAAGCAGCCAAGAAGAAGGTCGCAAAGAAAAAAGCTGCGAAGAAGAAGGCAGCCAAAAAGAAAGTAGCAAAGAAGAAGGTCGCAAAGAAAAAAGCTGCAAAGAAGAAGGCAGCCAAAAAGAAAGTCGCTAAGAAAAAAGCTGCAAAGAAGAAGGTCGCAAAGAAAAAGACCGCCAAGAAAAAAGTGGCAGTGACAACGTAATTCGATCGACCAAGCCTGTACATGACAAGGGCCCGTCCAAGCGGGCCCTTTTTTATGGTGCAGGCAGGGACGGTTTCAGCTTTTCACCGGCGAGGCGAAGAAATGGTAGGCCGGGTTATCCGTCTCTTCCCAGTAGCGATAACCCAGTGAATCCATCTGGGAGATAAAATCCTTCTTCTCCTTGTCGGGCAACTGGATGCCAATCAGGACCCTGCCGTACGCTGCGCCATGGTTCCGGTAATGGAAGAGGCTGATGTTCCAGCGTTTGCCGACTTTTGTCAGGAATTGCAGCAAGGCGCCCGGGCGCTCCGGAAACTGGAAACGGAAGAGCTTCTCGTTGATTGCCTCGATGGTGTGTCCGCCAACCATGTAGCGGATATGCAGCTTGGCAGTTTCATTGTCGGTCAGGTCCGTGACCTCGTAACCGCTTTTGGTCAGCAATGCGATGACGCGCTCCCTTTCGGCAAAGCCTTCACGCACCTCGATACCGCAGAAGACAAAGGCGCTGACACTGTCGGCGTAGCGGTAGTTGAATTCGGTAATGCTGCGCTTGCCGAGCAGCTTGCAGAATTTCTGGAAGCTGCCCGGGACCTCCGGGATCTTTACCGCGAGCAGGGCTTCGCGCATCTCGCCGATCTCTGCGCGTTCGGCGACGTGACGCAGGCGGTCGAAGTTCATGTTGGCGCCGCTGACGATCGCGATCATGCGCTGGTCCCTGATGCCGTGCTCGAGGATATATTTTTTCATGCCCGCGACGGCCAGGGCGCCTGCCGGTTCGGCAATCGAGCGCGTGTCTTCGAAGACATCCTTGATGGCGGCGCAAATTTCGTCAGTCTTGACGAGCACGACATCATCGACGGTCTTCTTCGCGAGGCGGAAGGTCTCCTTGCCGATCTGCTTGACTGCGACGCCGTCGGCAAAGAGTCCTGTCTGCTTGAGGACGACGCGGCGCCCGGCACTGAGTGCACGCTCCAGTGTCGGCGAGTCTTCGGGCTCGACGCCGATGATCTTCGTTCCGGGGCAGATCGACTTGATGTAGGCGGCAACGCCGGCGATCAGGCCGCCGCCTCCGACAGGAACGAAAACGCTGTGAATCGGTTCCTGGTGCTGGCGCAGTATCTCGACGCCGACCGTTCCCTGGCCCGCGATGACATCCGGATCATCGAAGGGGTGAATGAAATTGAGGTTTTTCCGTTTCGTGAGATCGATTGCATGGGCGTAGGCCTCGTCGTAGGCGTCCCCGTGGAGCACGGCTTTTGCGCCGAGCATGCGTACGGCCTCGATCTTGATCGGGGGGGTCGTCTGCGGCATGACAATCGTTGCGGGAATGCCCATGTGCCTGGCGGCAAGCGCGACTCCCTGGGCGTGATTCCCGGCCGAGGCGGCGACGACGCCGTGCTTGCGTTGTTCTTCAGGCATGTTGGCCAGCTTGTTGTACGCGCCGCGCAGCTTGAACGAGAACACCGACTGCAGGTCCTCGCGTTTCAGGTGGATGTTGTTACCCAGCTTTTGCGACAGGCGGGGGGCATAGTCGAGCGGCGTCTCCTCGGCAACATCGTAGACACGCGCACGCAGGATTTTTTCAAGGTATTTCGATGGCATCGGGTTCTCGTGAGGTCAGCAGGCCGCGCGGTTAACGGTTAGTCAAGTCAATAGACAAGTATGCCTGCTATCTGTCCCGGCCGGCAACAGCAGGGCGTCTGTCCAGGACGCAAGGAACAGATGCAACGAAGGCAGAATTTCACAGGCTGTGGTGAGCCTGGAGCAGGCAAGCTGCATCTATCGAGGATGTGGCGGCTGTGTGTGTCGGCAGAGCTGCGTCCGGACAAGACGGGACGCAGAGGGCGCAAAGGTTCGCAGAGGACGCGGAGTTTTTCCGGGTTGAGTCCGGCTATCGATCAGGGCAGTGGCAATAAACCTCCTTCCGTGGTGGATTGCCTCGTACCGACCAGCCACTCCTCTGCGCCCTTTGCGGTACTCCGCGATCTCTGCGTCCGGACAAAATGGGACTCGGAGGGCGCAAGGGACCGAGAAGAATTCATGAGGACCTGGCTGAAACGCCATGCGCGCGCGGTGGATCCCTGCGGACTTTTCGTCCACTTTACTTCCATGATGAGTCCCCGGGAGCAGACACCAGGGGCGAACTGGACTGGTAATGGCCGAGAGGCTCCGGTTCCCGCGCGAAAATACTCTGCGACGCCTTCCGCTTCGCATGACAGCCGGCGGTTGCATCGCTATCATTGGCAGGCTGAATTATGAACAGGAACAGAACACATGAATCAAGATGAACTCAAACGCCAGGCGGCGGAGAAAGCGCTCGAGTTTCTGCCCGATAGCGGCGTTCTCGGTATCGGCACCGGCTCGACGGTCAATCACTTCATCGACCTGCTCGCCCCGCACAAGGGCAAGTTCGATGGCGCGGTCTCGAGCTCCGAGGCGTCGACCGAACGCCTCAAGGCGATCGGCATGCCCGTGCTGGACCTCAATTCCACCGGTGACCTCGAGGTCTACGTCGATGGCGCCGACGAGTCCAATCAGCATCTGCACCTGATCAAGGGCGGGGGCGGCGCCCTGACGCGCGAGAAAATCATCGCGGCGGCCAGCAAGAAGTTTGTCTGTATCGCCGACGAGAGCAAGCTCGTGAATGTCCTCGGCGAGTTTCCGCTGCCGGTCGAGGTCATTCCGATGGCGCGCAGCTACGTGGCGCGCCAGATCGTCAAGCTCGGCGGCAACCCGGTGTTGCGCGAGGATTTCATCACCGATAACGGCAATGTCATTCTCGATGTGCATGGACTCGAGATCATGGAACCCATGAAGCTCGAGCAGCAGCTCAACGGCATCGTCGGCGTCGTCACCAACGGCCTCTTCGCCCACCGTCCCGCCGATGTCCTGATCCTCGGCAGCGCATCGGGCCCGAGACTCATCGAGCCCTGACAGGGAAGCTGTCTCAGAATAACAGGGGACAGACCACGGTTTTTCACTCGAATCTGCCAAGATCGCTATCAGGCCGTGAAAAACCGTGGTCTGTCCCCCATAAAAAGGCAATAAAAAACGGGACCCGAGGGTCCCGTTTCTTTTCGTCTCTGATTTAGGGTCAGATCAGAAGCTGTGGATCATACCGAAGGAAACTGCTTCGGCATCTTCACCAAGGTATGCATTAGTTCTGTGCGCAGCAAGCATCTCGGTGCTCGAGTAGCCGAGGTAGGCAGAGGTGCGCTTGCTGAACATGTGCTGGACAGCCAGACCGTAGCCCATGCCGTCGTCATCGCCCCAGTCGTTCTGGCCGACACTGGCGATGAACTTGTTGTTGCCCATGGTGTAGGCCATGCTAACTGCCCAGATGTCGTTGTCACCAGTCGGGCTAGCGCGATTACCTTCCTGAGTGGCCCATACCGCGGCGATGTCGAAGGCGTTCATGCTGTAGCCTGCGCCGAGCATCCACTCCATGGAATCATCGTTACCAGTCTCACCTGCGGTGTCTTCGTAACCGGCAGACAGTCTCAGGCCGTTGTTGTTGTACATCAGGCCGATGGAGTAGCTGTCAGCAAAGCTGTCGTCGTCAGGATTCGGATCACCTTCTGCCGGGATAGCAGCGGCAGCGAAGGTGAAGCCGTTCCAGTTCGGCGAAACGTACGCGATTGCGTTGTCACGACGCCACTCCTGGAAGCCGTAGAGCGAGTTGGCGTCCATGAAGGAGTCGCCCAGCATGTCGATGCCGGAGGCGTAGAAGGCCATCTTGTACGGGGTGTCGTGACGGCCGTACAGGAAGGTACCCCAGTCGCCGGCGAGACCGATGTAGGCGTTACGCGCGCTTGTCCAGGAACCGCCTTCAGCAGCGCCATCAGCAATGGCGACCTCGGATTCGAGTTTCCAGATGGCCTTCATGCCGTTGCCGAGATCTTCGCTGCCCTTGAAACCGATACGCGAGGTGCGGTCACAGACATTGAAACCGCCGCCAGGAGTGGTGCCTTCACCACTACATCTTGCAGAGGTTTGGGCGTCCAGGTAGTCGATGGAAACGTGGATCTTGCCGTAGATGACAACACCGGCGTTGGCTGCCGGGGCTGCGACTGCTGCAGCAACTGCGGCTGCGATAATTGTCTTTTTCATTTGAGTACTCCCACTAAATTGAGTGTGAAAATTCTTGAACGGGCATTACTGCGCGGTTCGTGTGTAGATACTAGGTGAGGGATTACCCTGAGTCAAGGTAATTTTGCAAAAAAATCCTGGAAGTGAAGACAGCCACCAACATATATATGTGGTTATCCATGGTCGCGGTTGCGGGACTGCTGTTGTTCCTGACGCCCGCGACGGTGCCGGGAATGCAAAAGGCCCCGGTGGGGGCCTTTTTCCAGGGCGTCGGTTGATAACCGAATTGGTCCGTCAGTGCGAGAGCATCTCCTGCTTGACCTTTTTCATGGCATTCTTCTCGATCTGGCGGATACGCTCGGCCGAGACGCCATACTCGTCCGCGAGGTCCTGCAGGGTCGTTTTCTCCTCGCTCAGCCAGCGCCTGCCGAGAATGTCGCGGCTGCGCTCGTCGAGCGTGGAAAGGGCGCTCATCAGGCGCGCGTGCTGCTCGTCGGCGGCATCCTGCTGTTCGATGATCTGGTCCGGCTGCAGGCGGTTGTCCGGCAGGTACCCGGAAGGGCTGATGAAATTGTCCTCGTCATCGCCGTCGCCTGGCAGGTCCCAGGGCAGGTCGTGTGCGGAAAGCCGCGCTTCCATCTGGAGCACGGTTTCCGGTTTCACGTCGAGGTCTTTCGCCACATCCTGCACCTCCTGGTGCGTCAGCCAGCCAAGACGCTGCTTGGCGCTGCGCAGGTTGAAGAAGAGCTTGCGCTGCGCCTTGGTGGTGGCGACCTTGACGATGCGCCAGTTCTTGAGAATGTACTCGTGGATTTCGGCACGAATCCAGTGAACCGCGAAGGAGACCAGGCGTACGCCCATCTCCGGGTCGAAACGGCGGACTGCCTTCATGAGGCCGACCGAACCTTCCTGGATCAGGTCCTGCTGTGGCAGGCCGTAGCCGCTGTAGCCGCGCGCCACGCGCACCACGAAGCGAAGGTGAGACAGGACGAGGGCGCGCGCCGCTTCGAGATCGTTGTGATCGCGCAGGCGCACCGCATAATCGTGCTCCTCTTCAGCCGTGAGCATCGGCAGCCGGAACGCCGCATTGACGTAGCTGTCGATACTGCCGGTGGGCAATGCTGTCGCTATGGCTTTAGTCATTCTTCAAATACCTCTCCACGTAACTCGAAAGCTATTCTAGCACTCGGGTAGTTGGAGTGCTAATAGCCAGAAAAGTTCAGCGGAAATAGGGACTTAGGGCCTGCTGTCCTAACCATGTGAAATTACTGAGTTTTTTACTCGGTAATTGCCGAATTCCGCCAAAACCGGCTTTCGAACCGGGTATTTCGTCCCTGGCGTCGGCTGGACCTGCAGTGGTGGCATGGCAGCGGCTTCCTGGCCGCGCACGGCTTTGGGCTCAGGCTTGCAATTCGGGCCTGTCGCGGTATTGCTCCAGGGCGTCGGGGTTGGCCAGCGCGTGCAGGTTTTTCACGGGACGGCCGTGCACGACCTCGCGCACGGCCAATTCCACGATCTTGCCTGATTTGGTGCGCGGAATCGCGCTCACCTGCAGGATTTTTGCCGGGACATGGCGCGGACTGCACTTCTCCCTGATGGTGTTCCTGATCTTTGCAATCAGCGCCTCGTCGAGTACAGCGGGTCCGGACAGCACCACGAACAGCACGATGCGAATATCCTTGTCCCACTCCTGGCCGATCACGATGCTCTCGGCGACTTCGTCGAGTTGCTCGACGTGCCGGTAGATCTCCGCCGTGCCGATGCGCACGCCGCCCGGGTTCAGGGTCGCGTCCGAGCGGCCATGAATGATGATGCCGTCATGTCCGGTCAGCTCGACATAATCGCCATGGTGCCAGCAGTTCGGGAAGCGCGCGAAGTAGGCCTCGTGGTATTTCTCTCCATCCGGATCGCCCCAGAAAAAAGCCGGCTGGCTCGGAAAGGTCTGCGTGCAGACGAGTTCTCCCTTCTCGCCGCGCAGCGGGCGCCCGGCGTCATCGAAGACCTCGACCGCCATGCCGAGGCCGCGGCACTGGCTCTCGCCGCGCCAGACGGGGCGGATCGGACAACCGAGCACGAAACAGGAGACGATGTCGGTGCCGCCCGAGATCGAAGCGAGGCAGAGGTCAGGCCTGATGGCGTCGTAGACGTAATCGAAACTCTCCGGTGCGAGCACGGAGCCGGTCGAGCAGAGAGTGCGCAGATCCGCCAGTGCGTGGCTTCGCGCCGGTTCCAGGCCCGCGTTTTTGAGTGCATCGATGTATTTCGCCGAGGTCCCGAAGAGCGTGATGCCGGCGGCGTCCGCGTAGTCCCAGAGCACGTTGCCGGAGGGATAGAAGGGCGAGCCGTCGTAGAGCACGAGACAGGCCTCGCTCGCCAGTGCGCTGACGAGCCAGTTCCACATCATCCAGCCACAGGTCGTGAAGTAGAAAACCCGGTCGCCGGGTTTCACGTCGGAGTGCAGCCGGTGCTCCTTGAGATGCTGAAGCAGCACGCCGCCGACCTTGTGCGTGATGCACTTTGGTTTGCCCGTGGTGCCCGAGGAGTAGAGGATGTAGAGCGGATCGTTGAAGCCGCGGGGTGTGAAGCGGAGCTCTGCAGTGTCGCCGGCTTCGATCAGCGATTGCCAGGCGATGCCGGCTCCGCCACCCTCGAGCTGCGCGAGCGGGATCGTCACCGTCTGCCTGATCGACGGAATCGCCGCCTGCACGGCCTCAACCCGCTGGCGCACGTCGATGGCCTTGCCGTTGTAGAAGTAGCCGTCGATGGCAAACAGGATCGCGGGCGCTGTCTGGCCAAACCGCTCGATGACGCTCTCCTCGCCGAAATCGGGAGAGGTGGACGTCCAGATGCCGCCGAGGCTTGCCGTGGCGAGCATCGCGACGACGGCCTCGGGCATGTTGGCGACATAGCCCGCGACGCGATCACCCGGCCCGACGCCCTGTTGCGCGAGCCAGCCGGTGACGCAGGCGACCTGGCGGCGCAGCTCTTTCCAGCTCATCGTGCGCTCGACCCGGTCTTCGGCGCGGAAGTGGATCGCGATGGCCTCATCGTCGCGGCGTAACAGGTTCTCGGCGAAGTTGAGCCTCGCATCCGGAAACCAGGTCGCCTTTTCGATATCCTCGCCGTCGACCAGGATGCGCTCGCCCTTCTGGCCGATGACGCCGCAGTGATCCCACAGCAATGACCAGAAGGCTTCCTTTTCGTCGACCGACCAGCGGTAGAGGCTGTCGTAATCCTCGAACGGACGACCTGTCAGGCTGGCCGCCTCATCCATGAAGCGCCGCATGTTGCTGTCGGCGATGCGTCGTTCGTCGGGTTGCCAGAGGGGTGTGTCCGGGGGCATGTCTCTCGGAGTCTCGGTGGGCATCCCGCTACATTAACCGATCAGACTGCAAGGTGGAATGGACGGGTCAGGGATGAATCCGAACAATACCGGGCTAATCGGGGCGCAGAGTCATCAGGCTCGGTCAGCAGTCGGCTGACATACCACTCCTCCCGTGCAACGGGATTCAGCCTCAAAAATTGATTGTCTCCATGCCGCTGGAAAAACCTCACCGCGGGCTTCCAGGGGGGCAAGAGTCTGCGACTTCCGTGGATCTTTGCGATCTCCGCGTCCGATCAGGTTTTCACGGCGTCCTTGTGGAACAGCGAATAGACCACGGGGATCAGCACGAGCGTGATCAGCGTCGAGGCCGCCAGCCCGCCGACCACGGCGCGCGCCAGCGGCGCCTGGGCGTCCGCACCCTCGCCGATGCCGAGCGCCAGCGGCATGAGCGCGAGGATAGTCGTCAGCGTCGTCATGAGGATCGGGCGCAGGCGCCGCCTGCCGGCCTCGAGCAGCGCCTCCATGACAGGCATCTGTTCGGCGCGCAGCTGGCCCGCCTGGTTGACGAGCAGGATGGCGTTGTTGACGACGATGCCGCCGAGCATGATAACGCCGATGCCGGATTGCAGGTTGAAGGTGGAGCCAGTCAGGAACAGCGTCAGCAGCACGCCGATCGCGGCCAGCGGAACGGAGAGCATGACGACGAGCGGGTCGCGCAGTGATTCGTACTGCGATGCCAGCACCATGTAGACCAGCAGCAATGCGAGCACGAGGGATTCGACGAGATCGCGGAATGCCTTCTGCTGCTCCTCGTAGTCGCCCGCGACCAGCAGGTCATAGCCCTCGGGACGCGGAATCTCGTCGAGCTTTTCCATGATGTCGGTCGCGACCGAACCGAGGTCACGCCCGGAGAGATTCGCCGTGACGGTCACGATGCGCTGCTGGTCCTTGCGCTCGATGGTGACGGGGCCCTCCCCGGAACCGATCTCGACGAGGTTGCGCAGGGCCACGAGTTCACCGGCGGGCGTGCGCAGGTTCAGGTCCAGGACCTCCTCGATGCTGCGCTTCTCGGCATCGGCGAGCTGCACGAGAATCTGGTAGGCGTTGCCGGCCTGACGAAAATCACCGGCGCGCGAACCCGCGATGGCCGTCTCGATCGCCTCGGTGACATCGCGCACGGTCAGGCCCACGTTCGCGATCTTGGCGCGGTTGACGAGGATTTCCTGTTGCGGCAGGCCGCTGGTGCGGCTGAGTTCGACATCGGTCACGCCCTCGATGCCCTCGACTGCCGATGAGACACGGCGTGCGAGCGCATTGAGGATATCGAGATCGAAACCGCGCACCTCGACCGTGACGCCTTCTGTCGTCGCAAGGATGCGTTCGAGCAGGAACTGCCCCTGCGGCGCGCGCGTGCTGATCTTCATGCCTGGAATCCTGCCCTCGAGTTTCGTGCGCAGGTCATCGGCGATCGCTTTGTTGGAACGCTCGCGTTCGATGGCGGGCGTCAATGTCAGGCTGATGCGTGCCCTGGCCTTGGCGCTGCCGCGCGTGCCCGAAGGCGTGATGCTCACGACCGAGGAGACGACCTCCGGCACTTCGGGATAGACCAGTGCCTCGAGCTTGCGCGCCTGGATGTCCATGAGGTCGAGCCGTGTGCCGACCTCCATTTCACCCGTCACGGTGACGGCACCCTCGTCGCTCGGCGGCAGGAATTCCGTGCCGATCCGCGGAATCAGCAACAGCGTTGCCGCGAACAGGCTGACGGAGAGGACGATGGTCGCCAGTCGGTGGCGCAGTGCGAGCTGCAGCAGGCCGCGGTAACCGCTCTCGAGCGATTCGATCAGGCCGTGGCGCTGTTGTGCTGTTTCTTCCCCCTTCAGAAAACGTGATGCCAGCACCGGCACGAGGCTCAGCGAGACCAGCAGCGAGCAGAAGAGCGCGAACATGATGACGAAAGCCAGCTCCTGGAAGAGCACCCCCGCGACGCCGCGCACGAACAGCAGTGGCAGGAAGATCACGAGTGTCGTGATGGTGCCGGCGACAACGGCGCTGGCGACCTCGTTGGCGCCGCGCACGGCGGCTTTGGCCGGCGCCTCATGCTGCTCGCTGTGGCGCCGGTAGATGTTTTCGAGCACCACGACCGAGCTGTCGACCATCATGCCGACGCCGAGCGCCAGCCCCCCGAGCGTCATGAGATTGATCGTGAAGCCGCCGAAGTAGAGCAGGGCGAAGGTGGCGATGACCGAGATCGGGATCGCCAGCGAGATCACGAGCGTGCTGCGCAGGCTGCGCAGGAAGTAGAGCAGGACGAGCACGGCGAGCGACCCGCCGAAGAGCACCGACCAGGCGACGTTGTCGATCGAGCGCTCGATGAAGTTGCCCTGGTCCGTCACGGGGACGATGTCGATCTGCGGGAAGGCGTGGTTGACTTCGTCGACCACTTCGAGCACGCGCCTGGCCACCTCGACCGTATTGGCGCCGGGCTGCTTGCGGATGGCGACACGCAGGCCCCGTTCGCCATTCACGCGGATGATGCGCGACAGCTTGCTGTAGGTGTCGCGCACGCTGGCGATCTGGTCGAGCGTGACGACGGTACCCTCGTGCCGCGCCACGACCGTGCTGCGAATGTCGTCGAGCGTCCTGAATTCGGCCGGCGTGCGCAAGGTGACCTCGAAGCGGCCCTGCTCGATCTTGCCGGAAGGGCGGTCGAGGTTGGCGTCGCGGATCGCATCGATGATGTCGTTCAGCGGCAGGCCGAGAGCGTTGATCTTGTCGGGATCGAGCTCGATGCGCACCTCGCGGTCGAAGCCGCCCCAGGGATCCACCTGGGCAACGCCCGGGATGCGCGCGAAGCGGTAGCGGATCTGGTTCTCGACGATCTCGGTGAGCTGCACCGGGTCGAGCTTGCTCGAGATGCCGAGGATCACGACCGGGTAGGTATCGATGTCAAACTTGCTGATGCGAGGTCCGACGATGTTGTCAGGCAGCTCGCTGATCTCGTCCTGCAGCGTCGCCTGCACGTCGACGGCGGCATTGTCGAGGGAGGTGCCCCAGCCAAAGGTCACCTTGACACTGCTGTTGCCCTCGTAGGAGGTC
The DNA here is from genome assembly GCA_037385505.1 of Gammaproteobacteria bacterium. Taxonomy (GTDB): domain Bacteria; phylum Pseudomonadota; class Gammaproteobacteria; order Chromatiales; family Chromatiaceae; genus Sva-25. The sequence continues at coordinate 24,775 of JARRMY010000018.1, forward strand.
GAGGTCATCTCCTCGATGCCGGGCACCGTGGCGACGATCTCCTCGACGATCTGCGTCACCTGGCGCTCCATGACGAGCGGATCGGCCCCCTCGAGCTGGGTGCGCACGGTCAGTGTCGGCAGCTCGATGCTCGGCAGCAGGTCGATGAGCAGGCGGCTGAAGCCCATGAGGCCGAGCACGAGCACGATCAGGGTCACCATCGAGGTGAAGACAGGGCGTCTGACGCTGGCGCGGGGCAGGTTCATGATCAGTCGCCGTCGGCGCCCGTGTCGTCTTCCGCTGGCGGCAACAGGATGGATGAGCCGTCGTCGAGCAACTGCTGGCCGAGTGTCACGACCCTGCCGGAGAGATCGGCGTCGCGGATCTCGAGCCGTTCGTCCTGCCGGATGCCGGGTGTCACGGACTGCCAGCGGACCGATGCGCCGTCATTCGAGATCAGGAAGACACCGTCGCTGTCGTCGCGCCTGGTCAGTGCCTGGGCCGGAATGGTGACGGCATCCCCGACGCGGTCGAGCACCACGCTCGCGCGCACGAACATGCCGGGCTTGAGGCGCAGGTCGCTGTTGTCGATGCGGAGTTCGACGCGCGCCTGGCGCGTGTTTTCGCGGAATACCGGCGCGATGCGGCTGACATTGCCGCTGAAGGTTTCTCCCGGGTAGGCGTCGGTGCGCAGCACCACCCTCTGTCCCTGTTTGAGCAGGGCGTAGTCGCGCTCGGTGACGTAGAAGACGGCGTTGATCGGGTCGAGGTCGACGATTTCCAGCAGCGGGGCGTTGGCAGACACAGTCTCGCCCTCGTCGACGAAGCGTTCGGCCACGACGCGCTGCTCGTCGCTTGCGCCGCTCCAGCCGGCCGAAATTTCGGTATAGCCGAGCCGAATCTGCGCGGACTCGAGCTCGGCCTCGGCGCGCGCCAGTTGCGCACGGGTGACGAGGACGTGCGCCTCGCGCGCCAGCAGGTCGGCCATGGCCGTATCCTTCTGCGATTCGGAGCTGACGCCACGCTCGCTGAGGCTCTCGATGCGGTCGACCTCGCGCTGCGCGATTTGCAACTGGCTCTCGGCCTCCTGCAGGTTGGCGTCGGCCACCTCGACATCGGCCTGCGCCTGCGCCACGGCCTGCACGAACTCGGCATTGTCGAGCCGCGCGACGACCTGGTTCCAGCTGACGCTGTCGGCGAGATCCACGCCGAGTTCCACGATGCGGCCGCTGACCTTGGGGGCGACCACGAACGCGGCGCTGGCCTCGAGCGTCCCCGTGAAGGTGCGGCGCAGCTCGACGGGACCGCGTTCGACGGCGCCGACTTCGACCGGGATCGGCCGCTCCTGGCCCTTGCGCTTCTCGCCACCCTCCTCGCCGAGCCTGTCGACCACGAGCCAGGCGATGACCGCCGAGCACAGCAGCAGGAATGCAAGCAGGGAATAGGTTCTCGTCTTGTTCGGGTTCACGCGGCAGCTTCCGGTCTCTGGCTCATGCTGTTATAGCATGGTAGCGCAGCGGGCTCTCTTCAATACAGATTTAAGCTGCAGGGAATCCCTTGCATGCTCCTGTCGTCGCCTCCCCGACTGGATCGGCTGGACAGCCGGGCGCGCACCGGCATCAGGCAGACGCCGCGCCAGGCGACTCCATCAATGCTTGCGCTTGCGCGACGGAAAGAGCATCTTCGCGACATCGGCATAGTGCTCGGCGAAGTGCACGGTGAAGCCCTTGCGGATGTGATCGGGGATCTCCTCGTAATCCCCCCTGTTGTCGGCTGGCAGGATCAACTCGCGAATGCCGGCGCGGCGCGCGGCGATAACCTTCTCGCGGATGCCGCCGACCGGAAAGACCTGTCCCGTGAGCGTCAGCTCGCCCGTCATGGCGATGTTGCGCACCGGCTTCCGGTCCAATGCCAGCGACAGCAGCGCGCTGGCCATGGTGATGCCGGCCGACGGGCCGTCCTTGGGCGTCGCGCCGGCTGGCACGTGCAGGTGGATGAAGGTCTCCCTGAAGAAATCGCTTTCTGCGCCGAAGGCGCCGGCGTGGCTGAGGACGTAACTGTAGGCGATCTCGGCGGATTCGCGCATGACATCGCCGAGCTGGCCCGTGAGCTTGAAGCCCCGTGTGTAGCCGTGTGCGACCGTGGCCTCGATGCTCAGGGTCGCGCCGCCCATGGCGGTCCAGGCGAGCCCCGTGATGATGCCGGTGCCGGCGAGCTTGCGCTCGTCCTTGAAGATCGCCGGGCCGAGGTAGCCCTCGATGTCGTCCTTCGTGATCGTGATCGGCGTTTTGATCCTGTCGAGAATCTTCACGACGCTCTTGCGTACGATCTTGCCGAGCTGCTTTTCCAGGCGGCGCACCCCGGCATCGCGTGCGTAGCCGTCGATGATTGCGCGCAGCGCCTGCACGCCGATCCTGATGTCCTTCTGCTTGAGTCCGGCGCGCCTGATCTGGCGCGGCAGCAGGTACTTTTTGGCGATCTGCAGCTTCTCTTCCGCGATGTATCCCGACAGCTGGATAACCTCCATGCGGTCGAGCAGCGGTCCGGGAATGGTATCGAGCTGGTTGGCCGTGCAGACGAACAGCGTCTTCGAGAGGTCGAAGCGCAGGTCGAGATAGTGATCGAGAAAGTCGCTGTTCTGCTCGGGGTCGAGCACCTCGAGCAATGCCGATGCCGGGTCGCCCTGGTAGGACGCGCCGATCTTGTCGATCTCGTCGAGCATGATGACGGGGTTGCTGGTGCCGGCCTCCTTCATCGCCTGGATGAACTTGCCGGGCATGGCGCCGATATAGGTGCGGCGATGACCCTTGACCTCGGCCTCGTCGCGGATGCCGCCGACCGAGAAGCGGTAGAAGGTGCGGCCGAGCGCGTCTGCGATGGAATGCCCGATCGAGGTCTTGCCGACGCCGGGCGGCCCGACGAGCAGGATGATGGAGCCGCTGATCTCGCCGCGCATCCTGCCGACGGCGAGAAACTCGATGATGCGCTGCTTGACGTCATCGAGTCCATAGTGGTCGCTGTCGAGCTGCTTGCGGGCGTGATCCAGGTCGAGGTTGTCCTGCGACTCCTTTCCCCACGGCAGCAGCGTGATCCAGTCGATGTAGTTGCGTGTCAGCGCGTATTCGGGTGAGCCGACCTCGAGGATCGCGAGCTTCTTCATCTCCTCCTCGACGCGCTTCGCGGCCTGCCCGGAGAGCTCCAGTTCAGCGATGCGCTCGCGGAAGGTGTCGAGTTCGGCAGTGCGGTCGTCCTTCTCGAGGCCGAGCTCTTTCTGGATCTCCTTGAGCTGCTCCTTGAGGAAGAATTCTCGCTGCTGCTTCTCCATGCGCTCTTCGACGCGCCTGCGGATCACCTGCTGCGACTTGACGAGCTGCAGCTCGCTGTTGAGCACGTTGACGACCTTCTCCATGCGCGGCAGCAGCTCGACGGTCTCGAGCACGTCCTGCAGCACCTGCTTGTCGGCCGTGGTCAGGCTGGCGGCGAAATCGGCGAGATGCGAGGGGTCGTCGGGACCGAAGCGGTCGAGGAACATGCGCAGCTCCTCGGCGTAGAGCGGGTTCAGCGGCAGCAGCTCCTTGATGGTGTTGATGATCGCCATCGCGTAGGCTTTGATGTCGTCATCGGGACGGCCGCTGAACTCCTTGATATAGCTGACGCTCGCGGTGAATGGCGCGGTGTCGCTGTGAAACCTGTCGATGCGGAACCGCTGCAGGCATTCGATCAGCACCTGCAGCTTGCCGTCGACCATCTGCGCGCGGTGAATGCGGCCGACGCTGCCGACCTCGTACATGTCGGCGGGCGTGGCCAGTTCCGCCTTGTCGGTCTTCGTCAGGACGATGCCGACGAGATCGTGAGGCGACCTGGCAATGGCGTCGATGGTCGGGCTCCAGGCCTGCGCATCCATGAGCAGCGGCACGGCCTGGCCCGGGAAAAAGGGACGCGCGGCAACCGGCAGCAGATGGATGACGCCCGGCAACACCTCGTCGGCGCGCGCCAGCTGATTACTCGAAATGACTTCGATATCGTTGAGTTCTTCTTCGTTCATGATTCTGTTGCCTGCAGGCTGGCGAGCAGGTTCGCCAGCTTCACGTAATCGCGGACTTCGATCGTCTCGGCACGCGCAGAGGCATCGATGCCGAGATTCTCGAGGGTTGGGGCGTCGGCAAGTCCTTTCAAGGCGTTGCGCAGGGTTTTCCTCCGCTGGCTGAAGGCCTGTGCGAGCAGCCGGTCGAACAGGGTGGCGTCATCGATACGCGCGATGGCATCCGCGTCGGGTTGCATGCGCAGGATGGACGACTCCACTTTCGGTGGCGGGTTGAAGGCGCCGGGCCCGATGGTGAAGAGGTACTGTACATGGCAGCGCGCCTGCACGGCGACCGAGAGGCGGCCGTAGGTCTTCGAGCCCGGCGCGGCGACGATGCGCTCGACGACCTCTTTCTGCAGCATGACATGCAAATCTCGGATGCAGTGCGCCTGCTCCAGCAGGTGGAACAGCAGCGGCGTCGAGATGTTGTAGGGCAGGTTGCCGACGAGACGCAGTTTTTCACTACCCGTAACAAGCGAGCAGAAATCGAATTTCAGGGCGTCGGCATTGTGAATACGCAGCTTTGTACCGGTGAACTGCTTTTCCAGCAGCGGCACAAGGTCACGATCCAGCTCGACAACATCCATGCATTCGCAGGCAGCCACGAGATGTTGCGTGATCGCGCCCTGGCCGGGACCGATCTCGGCGATGTGATCGCCGGGCTGCGGATCGATGGCTGAGACGATGCGCTGGATGATGCCGGGGTCGTGCAGAAAGTTCTGCCCGAACCTTTTCCTGGGACGGTGGTTCAATGTGTTGTCCTGCGGTTTTTGAAGAAGTCCCGGGAATTATGAAGGAGCGGGCAGGGAATGCCCATGGCAAAGGGCTGCGGAGGGCATGCAGGAGTCTCCGGGGGTTGGATCGACGGGTCTGCGCTGCAGCGAGCTCGGCAGGTTGCGGTCCTCGCCGGCGAAACACCTGTTTTCGAAGGGGCTTCGGCTGGCAGCACGATTCCGATGTGCTCCGGATCATTCCCGATCTTCGCACACTGGATTTGAACTGGAGCAGCCTCTATGCTGAAACTGTTCCCCGGACAGTGAAATCACAAACGGCAATTTGCATGGAACGAATCTTTCTCTCCTACACTTACAATCCTGCCGACCCATACAAGCAGGAAACCGAGGCGATCATCACCCACATCAAGATCATGATCGAAGCCATGTGCATCACGGTGCTCGACGGCGTCGACGTCGGCGGCTGGGCGATCGATTCCGTGATCCAGGACCGCATCCGGGAATCGGATGCGCTGATCGCCGTGATGTCGCCGTGGAAGGATGCGGCGGACCAGATCGTCATCCCGCCCTATGTCCTGACGGAGTTCAACCTCGCGCATGCGCAGAGCAAGCCGACGATCCGCGTGATCCACGAGGATCTCAACGTTCAGGGCATGTTCCAGAACAACGAATACATCCCCTACTCGGTAGAGACCGAGATCAAGGTGCTACTGAAACTCATGCGCACCATCGCACTGTGGAAGCAGAAGTCCGGCAAGGGGCTGCAGATCAAGATCGAGCCCTCCGAGATCGGCGCGCGCTACGACGGAAACGCGGGCCACCGGCTTAAGTACCAGCTCCTGCTCTCCAACTACGACGAGACCGAATGGAAGGAGGCGCGCCTCTGGAAAGAGCCCGGCGCCACCTACGCCTACATCCCGAACGTGCCGGACGACTCCAAGCTGCGCCTCAAGCTCGACCTGCGGAGCGAGATCTGGGATTCGGACTATTCGGATAGCATGGGACAAATCGAGCTTCAGCAGCGGGGTAACGGCTGATGTACCGCATCGAACAGACATATGACTACGCCGGCAACGATCTCTGGAACTGGAGCGTGCGTATCGGCGGCGACAAGCAGGAACTCGACCGCCTCGTGAAGGTGATCTGGTACCTGCACCACACTTTCAGCAACCCGGTCGTCACGGTGACGAAGCGCGAGACGCAATTCGAGCTCAACCGGAAGGGCTGGGGCGTCTTCCAGCTGCGCGCCGAGCTTTTTCTCGATGATGGATCGAAACAGATGCTCACGCACTGGCTCGAACTCGCCTATCCGGAGGAGGAGCATGTCGCACCGACGCGCGGTGCCCCGGCCCGCAAGGGCAGCACCAAATACAAGGTATTCCTCTCCTACGGCGCGGAAGACCGCAAACTGGTCGCCCAGGTGCGCGGCAAGCTCGAGGAGCGTGGCTACCAGGTGCTCGACCCCTCCAATATCGAAGCGGGAATGCCCGTCGAAGCCGCGGTCAGCAAGATGGTCCGCGACAGCGATCTCGTGATGGGCTTCGTGACGAGCGACTTCGTCAGCCCTTTTGTCGTCTCCGAACTCAACAAGGCGAAATCGTCCCAGAAACCGGTGCTGGCCGTGATCAAGCCGGGTATCGAGCAGCCTTACGGTCTCGACGAGGAGCTGAACCGTGTCGAGATCGATCTCGATGCTGAATACGCCAGCGACGAACTCGCCGACGTGGTGGCCAAGTTAGAACCCTGATGCTGTGCCCCGGGAGAGATTGCCTCGGCGGATTCGGGGTGCAGCCGGATGATGGCAGAACAGTAACCGCCCGGTGCGCAAAAATGGTGACTGGCCCGAAGACAAAAAGCGGTGGAGTTTATGCGCCAGCACATTTATCGTAGTGCTGCCACCTGCCTAGCCGGTGGACCGGCTACTTACCACTCTTCATACAGGTACGAGAACAATGTTGAAAAAATCACTGGCCATATTTGCCTTCCTGCTGCTGGCGCCTTTTGGCAGCGTACTTGCTGACAAGTACGATGACACGATCGAAATCTTCAAAAACGCTGGAGAGAGTGCCGCCTACTTCGACAACTCATACGGCTATGCTGTTTTTCCAACCATTGGCAAGGGCGGTTTTGTCGTTGGCGGAGCCGGCGGCAAGGGGCGTGTGTACAAGGGTGGCGAGCATGTCGGGAACTCGAACTTTGGCCAGGTGACCGTCGGACTCCAGGCGGGTGGCCAGGCATACAGCATGATCGTCTTCCTGGAAGACGAGCGCGCGTTCAGGGAGTTCACCAGCGGTTCCTTCAAGTTTGGTGCTGGCGCCTCTGTCGTCGCGATCACTGCCGGGGCATCGGCCGAAACCAGCACGACAGGCACCTCGGCTGGCGCCAGCGCCGGCAAGAGTGACGCAAAAACCGTGGGCGGTTACCAGAAAGGCATGGTGACCTTTACGATCGCCAAGGGCGGCTTGATGTACGAGGCCAGCCTGGCGGGTGGTGGATTCACCTACGAACCTCTCTGACCGGAGCTTGCCTCGGTAGTAATCTGGCTTGTTGTGCGCGCCCGCAGGCACCTGAAAAAGTACTGCACGTCTCCATGAGATACCGGGTGATCGCCAGCGCTGGTGAGGTCCCGGCGTGCGATCGCCGGGTTGCGGATCGATTACTGCGACGATGCGCTGGATGATGCCGGGACCGTGCAGGAATCGCTGGCACAAACCTTGTGCCGCTGTCCTGCATTCTCCATTCGGGGCAGCATGTCGGCACGATTTCAAGACTTCGCACGTTGTCGGCGCAGCAAGCGGTAAAGGGTTTCGATGCCCACCGAGATCCCGACTATCGCAGCCAGGACCAGGATTTTGAGAGGCGTCTGCATTTCGATCTGCCACAAGAGTGCAATCAAGGCCAGCAGACAGGCTAGTGCGCCGAGCCATGACAGCCAGCGCCGGCTCCTGGTGCGTCTGCTCAGGACCACGTTGGCGATATTCACTGCGGTGAATATCAGCAGAAAACCCGCGCTACCGATGGTGGCAATACTGCTGAGGTCGAGCCAATTGGCCGCAATCAGCGTCAAGCCGGCGGTGATCAGCAAGCCAAGGAGCGGTTTGCGCCAGATGCGCTCTTCCAGGACATCAGGTAGCTCGCCCTCCCGGGCGATGATGTAGCTCAGGCGCGCAGCACCATACAGGGTTGCATTGATGGCGGAGGCGGTCGATAGCAAGGCGGCGATGGCAATCAGCGTAAAGCCCGCCGCGCCCAACAGAGGTTTGGCAGCGGCCGCAAGTGCATAATCCTTGGCATCCACGATCTGCTCCAGCGGCAAGTTGCCTACAGTGACTACCGCGACCAGGACATAGAGGGCGATGACAAACAGTACTGCCGAGTAATAGGCGCGCGGCAGTGTTTTATCCGGTTGCCTTGTATCCTTCGCGGCATTGGCGATCAGCTCGAAGCCTTCATAGGCGAGAAAAATGATGAAGCCACCTGCCACAACCTGTACGGGTGTCGCCCAGCTTGCGGGTTCCAGTTGTTGCGGTTCAAGGCTCCACAGGCCGACGGCAACGAACAGCAGTAAGATGGCTATCTTGAAGGCCACAATCCAGCGTTCTGCGCGACCTATGATGGCAGCGCCGAAAAGATTTAAAGCGGTAATGCCCACGACGGCCAGGCAAATAAAGAGGTGTTTGCCCGCTGCTTGCCATTCGGGCTTTAAAAATGTCGCCGCATAACTCCCGAAGGCGTAGGCATAGAGTGAGAGCATGATAATGTAACTGAGCCACAGCAGGATGTTGAGGCTGCCTGCAAACAGACCGGGACCAAAAGCGCGGTCAAGAAAGGTGACCGTACCGCCCTGGGAAGGGAACGCGACAGACAGCTTGGCGTAGGAATACGTGGTCAGGAGCGCGACGACACCGGCAATGGCGAAAGCAACCGGCGTGGCGCCATGCGCAAGTTGCGCCGCCAGACCCAGCACGGCGAAAATGCCACCGCCGACCATGCCGCCAATGCCGATGGCCACGACACTCCAGAAACCGATCTTCTCCTTGTTGCTCACCTGACGGATGCTCCAGCGATTGACATGCCCCCCCGGTTTTGGCCACTCCATGTGACGCATCTGGCTGTCGTGCCCCTGCATTGCATGGAAGAGGTCTTGCCACTCATGTCACTAAAAATTCTTTCTCCATATCCTGCTGCACGCCGGCGCCTGCAGGACTGCCCGTTTCCTGAAAATCTTCGATTGCCTCATTCCACGCGCTGCTGAAAATAGAGAAATACCACTCTGGACAGTCATCGCGGTCGATTCCCTTTTCCCGGGCGAAGGTTCGAAGGGCCGTCCTGATCGTTGTGACGGGATTATGACGATTATGCAGCAGTCAAGGCTGAATGCCCATGGGAACAAGGACATCTGCAATGGAGCAGGGAACGGGGCGTTTGGGCGGCAGGCTCAACGGCGCAGTTGTCGCCGTTGAGCCTTCATGCGGGGAGGAAGGATATTCTTGTCTCAGCTCTCGCCGTGGCCGTTGTTCTTGCGGCTCGCCATGAAGTCCTCGAACTCCTGGCGCTCCTTGCGGCGTCTCGCGTCGGCCCGGAACTGGCGGAATGCTTCCGCGCGGTGCCTGATCTCCTCCCTGATTTCGCGGATGCGATCGTGCTGGGTCTGCTGATATTCGTTGAAGACGCTGTTTTCGCTGTCACTGTATCTCCAGGCCGTGCGCCCGCCAGAGAACCCGGCCCATTTCTCGCGCAGCCAGCCCGGAAATTCCTGGATCGGGCGTCCGAGCATCGTCCACACCAGGACAATGAAGCCCAGGGGGGCGAAGATGATGAATCCCGCCACCATGGCCAGGATGTTCGCCCCGCTCCAGTGCCCTCCACAGCAGTTGCGCATGTCACCGCGGAAGCAGCGCCCGCGCGAATGGTCCGTTGTTGAATAATCCGTCGACGACATCGTCATTGACCTCCATTAACAGAATGAGAACAGGATGTGTGCCGTTACAGGCGCTTAAAGTGAACAATGTTCACATGTAATTTAATGGAAGCCGTTGGCTTTTTCAAGATGCGGGCAAGAAAAAAGTTAACAGCGTTTACTTTTAGTGCTAAAAATGAACCATGAAAAAGCCAAAGAGCCGCTATCATCATGGCCACCTGGCGGAGTCGCTGCTCGATGCCGTCGACGACATCGCCTCGCAGTTCGGCATCGAGGCCGTCACATTGCGAGGCTGTGCCAAACGCGTCGGTGTTTCACCGGCATCGGCCTTTCGTCACTACGCGGACAAGCGCGCCTTGTTGACTGCCTTCGCCACCCGCGCCTTGCACCAGCTGGCCGATGCCATGGAGATGGCCAGGCTGCAGGGGCAGGCAGAAGGCGGTGATGCATTCCATGCTGTTGGCATGGCCTATGTCGACTTCGCCCTGACCAAGCCGGCTTTCTTTCGGGTGATGTGGCGCCACGAAATGATCTACTCCCGCGATGCAGACTATCTCGCTGCGGTTGAGCGCCTTGGCGGTTACCTCAAGGAGGGTTTCGCAAGCACCATCCTCGACGAGGATCCATCTGATCTCAGTCCGCAGGAGCTGCTGGCCTGGTCGTCGGTGCATGGTCTGGCGAATCTGTTTGTCGATGGCCCGATCGCCACAGACAAGCCTCGCGAGGAGAAGCTGCAGTTGGCGGACAGCGTGTTGAGACAGCTTCAGCCGGCCTTTTCGCACAAACTCTGAACGACTCACACCCGGCTTGTGAATCAGCGGGACAGATCGCAAACCCTCCCTCTCTGCGGCCAGTCATGCTGCCTTGCCAGTATGGGCCATAGCGATCCGGTTCGCATCGACATCGACCTGATCGGGATGCGTGCAGTCGTTATGACTCAATGCCGGGCGTTAAGGATTGCAAGAGCCTGCTTTATGGAATCCGCTCCCGCTGTTTTGGGCGTTATACTCACGGCCTGACGACTTCGGCACTGGCAGAGGGCAGAGACTGGTATGGAGTTGCTGGATGGTGTACTGAAAATCAATGATTTCATCGCGGTGACGCTGGGAATCATCGTCCTCTTTATCGGCAAGCGTGTGAACCAGATCATTCCGCTGTTGAGGGAATTCAGTATTCCGGAGCCTGTCACCGGCGGTCTGCTGGTCTCGCTGTTGCTCACTCTGCTCTATTTCACAGCCGACATCGGTATCGAGTTCGAGCTTGGCGCCCGCGACATGCTGCTGGTCTACTTCTTCACGACGATCGGCATCAATGCCAGTTTCAGGGATCTGCTCAGAGGCGGAAAGCCGCTCGCGATTCTTTTGGCGGTCACCGTCATCTACATGTTTCTGCAGAACCTGACCGGCATCGGTATCGCGAGTCTGTTTGGCCTGGACAGCATCATCGGCCTCATCGGCGGGACGGTGTCCCTGATCGGTGGTCATGGCACCTCAATTGCATGGGCGCCGCGTTTTGCCGGGGATTACGGCATCAGCAACGCCATGGAAATCGGGGTGGCCTGTGCGACCTTCGGTCTGGTGCTTGCGAGCCTCATGGGAGGGCCGGTCGCCAGGTTTCTGATCAGGCGTCACGGGCTTGGTCCCGAGAGAGAAGAGCCACTGGATGTCGGCGCGACGGCGGATGACAAGCGTATCTCCCTGCATTACATGGATTTGCTGGATGCCATCCTGGCCATCCACATCTGTATCATAATCGGCGTTCTATTCAACGAGGGACTGGAGCAGGCTGGTGTGCAATTGCCCCTGTTCGTGAGTTGCCTCTTCGCAGGGATTCTCATGACCAACCTCAGGCCAGGATCCATGCCGCGGATCACGGGAACAGAGTGGCCATCGCGCACTCCGGCGATTGCGCTGATTGCCGATGTCTCGCTGGGTACCTTCCTGGCCATGTCGCTGATGAGCATGCAGTTGTGGGAATTGATCGACCTTGCAGGCCCGATATTCGCCATCATGGGGGCGCAGCTGCTCGTCGCCATCGTGATGATTCTCTTCGTTGTCTTTCCGGTCATGGGGCGAGGTTATGACGCCGCGGTGATTTCAGCAGGTTTCGGCGGTTTTTCCATGGGCGCAACTCCGACTGCCATGGCCAACATGTCTGCCGTCACCAAGCGCTACGGGGCCTCGCACATGGCCTTCATCGTCGTTCCGCTTGTCGGGGCCTTCTTCATCGACATCGCCAACGCCATGATCATCCAGTTTTTTCTGCGCTTGATGTAACGCACTTTCTCATTGCGCTTGCCATGCTCTGGCCTGGTTCGGCTACAGGGCCAGGTAGCAGGGCGCGACACGAGCCGGAAATCCGGATTACCATGGTAATCTGCATTGACTGCCCCAAGATACCTATCCATGAAAACCATTCTCGCCATTGGCGGCCACGATCCCAGCGGTGGCGCCGGCATCCAGGCGGACATCGAGACCATCGCGGCCAACGGCGGCCATGCCGTGACCGCGGTGACGGCGCTGACGGTACAGGACACGGTCGATGTCGCGCGCCTGGAGCCGGTTCACGTCGATCTCTTCCGGCAGGTGCTGGAGAGGCTGGAGGCCGATATCAGCCTCGACGCCATCAAGATCGGCCTGATCGGCAATGCGTCGATTGCCGTGGCTATCGCGGCGTTCCTGGCGAGACATCCGGGAATCCCGGTCGTGCTCGATCCCGTGCTCGTGGCGGGCGGCGGCAAGGAACTCTCGTCCGGAGAGATCCGCGACATCATGCTCGAGAGGATTCTGCCGCATGTCGCGCTCGTGACGCCGAACCTGCCCGAGGCCCAGCGCCTGACGGGCGAGATCGATGCTGCCGCCTGCGCCGCGCAGTTGATCGGGCGGGGCGCCGGCAACGTGCTCGTCACGGGCGGCCACGATGGCGGCGACAGTGTCGTCAATCGCTGGTTCGATGCCGGCGGCGAACAGCAATTCGAATGGGAGCGCCTCGATGGCGCATTCCACGGCTCCGGCTGCACGCTGGCCTCCGCCATCGCGGTCTTCCTCGCGCGCGGGATGCCGCTGAAGCTCGCGCTGCGGCTTGCCCAGGCCTTCACGCATGACGCCCTGGCCAGGGCGGATCAGGTCGGGCGCGGCCAGAAGATTCCGCACAGGGTCGCCGGAGCATGAGGCCGCTTTTCGGCCTCTACGTCATCACGGCGGCGCAGACATCCAGCGACGATGTCGCGGCCGCGATCCGTGGCGGCGCGGCCATCGTGCAATATCGCGACAAGTCCGGCGACACGGCCAGGCGCTTGCGCGAAGCCGCGGCATTCAGGCAGCTCTGTTCCGACAACGGCGTGCTCTTCATCGTCAACGACGACCTCGACCTCGCGGCCGCAGTCGGGGCCGACGGCGTCCACGTCGGCAGGGAAGACGCCGGCTGTGTCATGGCGCGCGAGCGCCTCGGCGACAGCGCCATTGTCGGCGTCAGCTGCTACAACGACTTCGCGCGCGCCCGGTCGGCAGCGCAGGCGGGTGCGGACTACATCGCCTTCGGCGCCTTCTTCGGTTCGCCGACCAAGCCTGAGGCGCCGCGCGCAACACCGTCGCTGCTGGAGCGCGCGAAACGGGAACTCGGCCTCCCCGTGGTTGCGATAGGCGGCATAACCCCGCAAAATGGCGCTTCGCTGATCGCGGCCGGTGCCGACATGCTGGCCGCAATCAGCGCAGTCTTTTCCCAGCCGGATATCGAGGATGCGTCCCGCCGGTTCAGCGACCTGTTTTTGGAGTCATCATCATGAGCGATTCGAGCCAACTCTTTGCCGCGGCGCAGAAGCACATCCCGGGCGGCGTCAACTCGCCGGTGCGCGCCTTCAAGGGTGTCGGCGGTGACCCGGTCTTCATCGAATCGGCTGCCGGACCCTACCTTTATGGCGCGGATGGAAAGAAATACATCGACTACGTCGGCTCCTGGGGGCCGATGATTCTCGGCCACGCGCATCACGAGGTGATCGAGGCCGTCGAGCAGGCCGCGCGCCGGGGGCTCTCGTTCGGCGCGCCGACCGAGCTCGAGACGCAGATGGCCGACAAGGTGTGCGAACTGATGCCCTCGATCGAGCTCGTGCGCATGGTCTCATCCGGTACCGAGGCGACCATGAGCGCCATTCGCCTGGCGCGCGGCTTCACGGGGCGCGACAAGATCGTCAAGTTCGAGGGTTGCTATCACGGTCACTCCGATTCGCTGCTCGTCAAGGCGGGCTCGGGCGCGCTGACCTTCGGCGAGCCCTCGTCGCCCGGCGTGCCCGCGTCACTGGCCGAACACACGCTCACGCTCGATTACAACAACAGCGAACAGGTGCGCGAGACCTTCGCGAAGATCGGCGAGCAGATCGCCTGCATCATCGTCGAACCGGTCGCCGGCAACATGAACTGCATTCCACCCGTGCCGGGCTTTCTCGAGACCCTGCGCGAAGTGTGTGACGCCTCCGGCGCCGTGCTGATCTTCGACGAGGTCATGACGGGATTTCGTGTCGCGCTCGGTGGTGTGCAGGGCATGTACGGCGTGACGCCCGACCTGACGACACTCGGCAAGATCATCGGCGGGGGCATGCCTGTCGGCGCCTTCGGCGGCAAGCGCGAGATCATGGAGAAGATCTCGCCGCTCGGACCCGTCTACCAGGCCGGAACCCTCTCCGGGAACCCGGTCGCCATGACAGCCGGGCTCAAGACCCTGGAGCTGATCTCGGCGCCGGGCTTCTTCGACGAGCTGACCCACAAGACATCACACCTGGTCAACGGGCTGCGCGAGAAAGCCGAACTCGAGGGCGTGCCGGTCGCCGTGAACCAGGTCGGCGGCATGTTCGGGCTCTTCTTCACCGATGCCGAGTCCGTCACCAATTTCGCGGAATCGACGGCCTGTAACCAGCAGCAGTTCAGGCAGTTCTTCCATGCGATGCTCGATCGCGGCGTCTACATGGCACCGTCGGCGTTCGAGGCGGGCTTTGTCTCCATTGCGCACACGGAAACGGACATCGAGCAGACCATTGTGCTGGCCAGGGAAGCCTTTGCCGAGCTCTCCTGATTCGCCAGACGCGAATCGCACTGAATCATGATCGGGGAGCTGCTGGCATTTCTGGAAACCTACGAGTATCTCTTCGTCTGGCTCGGCGTCGGATCCTTGCTGCTGTTCCTCTTCTCGATTGCGGTCATGCCCTGGTTCGTGAGTCTCATCCCGGTCGACTATTTCCGCACCCATCACGAGATTCACTGGCGCACGTTGCTGAGGCCGCGTTCCATTGTCAGGAATATCATCGGCCTCCCGGTACTGCTGGCCGGTCTTCTGATGCTCTTCCTGCCGGGGCAGGGGCTTCTGACCGTGATGATCGGGCTCGCCATCATGGTCTATCCGGGCAAGTTCCGCGCCGAGCGCTGGCTCGTGCGGCGCCAGGGTGTATTGCGCGCGCTCAACTGGATGCGCAAGCGCCGTGGCGTGCCACCGCTCGATGTCGACGGCTTCATCAATGAATGACCGCTTCCGGCTTGCGCGACCGGGCGAGATGCGTCCCTCAGCGGTGACGCCTGTGTGACCCGGAAGGGGCCTCGCGGCAGGGAGACGGTTACCGGTAAAGAAAAGGGCGCCGCAAGGGCGCCCTGAGTTTTTCGGGATCGAAGCCGCGGTCAGCAGGGTTCAGCGCCCGCCACGTCCGCCTCCCATGCCGCGTCTGTGCATGCTGCCACTGCCGGAATGGGCCATGTTGCGCATGCGGCTGCGGGTTTGCGTCCTGTACCCTCCGCGGTTGTGGCCACGGCTGTCGCCGTCGCTGAAGCGATTGACCGAATCGGCGCCGTTACCGTAGCGCACGAAATTGGTGAAGGCGTCGTTGCCGCTGCCGAGCGTGTCGATACGGGTATTGTGGATGTCGTTCGGCATCCTGGCCCATCCCTCGCCATGAGGGCTGTTGTGATCGGCCGATGCGGCGGATGCAACAATCAGGGTGAGTCCGAAAAGTCCCGCGGTTGCCACTCTGTTCATCGTGAAGTCCTCTGGAAAATGCGTTGCGAATCACGCGCTGCAGGCGCGGCGCTGTTCGATGATGTTGCGTAGCTTACAAGGAAGCTGTTTCGGGATGATTTCGAACCAGGAGAAATCTGTTTCAGGGTGTTTCACGGGTGTGGGCAACACCGGCGGTCGGGATCTCGAGACGGACCGCGAGCCCGCCGCCATCGGCATCCGCCAGCATGATGCGCCAGTGATAGAAGTCGCAGAGCTGCCGCACGATGGCTAGCCCGAGGCCGCTGCCGCCGGTTTCCGGATTGCGCGAGTCCTCGACCCGGAAGAACGGGGTGAATACCTGCTCGCGCAGTGCCGGCGGGATGCCCGGCCCCTGGTCGACGACCGTCACGACGGCGCCGGCGATGCCACACTCTGCCGTGACCGTCACGGGCTTGTGACCGGAATGACGCAGCGCGTTGCCGATCAGGTTGTCGAGAACGCGATTCAGCGGTGCTGACGGGACCTGCTGTTTGCAGGCCGGATCGACACGGAAAGCGACCGGCGCCCCGTCGCGTGCGTACGCCGACTGCAGCGAGGCCAGCAGTTCCGGCAATGACTGGTCCGGCGGTTCGTGCTTGCCAAGCCCGCGTGCGAGCTCCAGTGTTTGTGCCACGAGCTGGTTCATGGTCTCGATCTCCGCACTCAGGCTCTCGACCTGCTCGCGCGGCGTGTCTGGCTCCAGCAGGGCAAGTTCGAGCTGCATGCGTGTCAGCGGTGTGCGCAGGTCGTGCGAGATGCCGGCCAGCAGCGTCGTGCGGTTCTCGAGCAGGGTCTGGATTTCCCGTTCGGCCTGGTTGATGCGATGCGCGAGGATGGCGAGTTCGGCGGGGCCCTTCTCCTCCAGGGTCCGGAACTGGCCGGTCTTGCTGATTTGTTGCACCGCCTGCGTCAGCCGCGCCAGAGGACGTGTCAGATGCCGCGCCAGCAGCAGGGTCGTGATCAGGATGATGAGGCTGCCGGTTCCACCGAGCACGAGCATCGCCTTGGGCAGACGGTAGCGCAGCCGGTCCCTGGAGAAACCGATCCGCACGATGCGCGGCCCGAGATCGATATCGGCCCAGGTCCATTCCGGCCGTTCGGCGTCGAACTTCAGCAGAATCGGCTGGCGCGTTTTCCCGGTGAGGGATTGCTCGACCAGTTTCAGGTATTCGTCCTTTTGCTCGATCAGCGGCAGTTCCTGGCCGCCATCGGCGATCAGCAGGCCGTGCTCGCGCTGCAACACGGCCTGGTAGTCGAGGCGCGTCCATGGCGGTAGTTCGACCCAAACCTGGGCGGAGAGCACCAGCAAGCCCGAGAGATCCTCGGCTGCCCGCTCCTGCAGAGGCTCGAGCAGGTACTGGCGCGTAACGGACAGCGCCAGAATGGAAAAAAGAATGAACGCGGAGATGACAACGAGCGCCGTTCTGCCGAGCAGCGTGTTGAGCGCGCGCAGCATGCTCACTCCTGTCGGTCGCCCTGCGGCGTGAACAGGTAGCCCTTGCCCCAGACGGTGCGGATGAAGACGGGATGCGAGGGATCCTCCTCGATCTTGCGCCGCAGCCGCGTGACACGCACGTCGATGCTGCGGTCGAACGGCGAGCGGTCGTAGCCCTTGATGAGATCGACGAGCTGGTCACGGCTCAGCACCCGGTTCGGATGCTGCACGAGCGTCTCGAGCAGCGTGAACTCGCCAGTCGTCAGGTCGATCTCCTGCCCGCTCTTCAGGAGACGTTGCGCCTTGGTGTCCATCTGGAAATCGCCGAAGCTGTAGAGGTGGCTCGCGTCCTCCTCCTCGCTTTGTTGCTGTTGCGGGCGCCGCAGCACGGCGCGGATGCGCGCCAGCAGCTCGCGGGGATTGAAAGGCTTCGGCAGGTAGTCATCGGCCCCGACCTCGAGCCCGATGATGCGGTCGGTATCCTCGCCGCGCGCCGAGAGCATGATGATGGGGATGGCGGTATCGGCTTTCAGGCGGCGTGCGATCGAGAGTCCGTCCTCGCCGGGCAGCATCAGGTCGAGCACGACGAGGTCGGCGCCATCCTGCTCCAGGATCCGGTCCATGGCCGTGCCGCTCTCGGCGGCCAGGACCTGCAGGTTCTCGTTCTCGAGATAGCGTGTCAGCAGGGTACGGATCTTCTCGTCGTCATCGACGACGAGGATGCACGGTTTCTGTCCGTTTTGTTCCATGGACTCCTCTTTGCGTCAGGAAAACACGGGATGCGGTCAATCGATAATGCGGCGCTTCAGCACTTTGGCCAAATGAGCCAGATCAGTCGGGAGCCAATTGACCCCTCTGAAACAGACTGAAACAGTTCAGAGGCCCCGGAGGCTATGCTGTTGCAACACGGGCGCCTATAATCTCACCACTCGTTCTTGTAATCGAATACTGATGCGCAACCTCGTCGTGACACTCCTTCTTGTACTTCCGCTGCAACTTGCTGCGCAGGGAGCGGAGCAGTCGTTGTCGCAGACAGCCGTCCGGGAGGCTGACAGGTCCGCCGCGCAGAAGCAGCAGGAGACCGGGGCGACCTGGTTCGGGCAGGGTTACGAATCCCGACTCGACGAGGAAGATCGGGACATGTTCGAAAGCAACGCCTCCCGCTCGTCCGTCTTTTCCAGCGGTCCCGGCGCCTTCACGAGCCCCTCCTCCACGGCGAGCGGCAGAGGGGGCGGCCGCTAACAGCCGGCTGCCCCGGGCGGATGCTCTCGGTACCGGCCTCCCGCTGTTTTTCTCTATTCACGGCAGCGTGCAGTGAGCCGCACCATCTCCTCCGCGAGGCTGTTGTCCGGCATGGGCTCGCCGGCCCGGTTGTACCAGTAGCGCGCATTCCACAGATCCCCCTCGACACGGTGCAGGTAGCCGTGGATCAGGCAGGCGAGCGCATCCTCGTGGGACTGGATGAGCCGGTGCGATGCATCCCATTCGCCCTTGCGCGCCAGTTCGATCGCTTCTGCGTGATAATCGGCCATGCGTCAGCTCCTAGGTCACGATACTGCCGGACGAGTCGCCCCAGCGGCGGCTCAGGGCATTGTCGACGCCGAGGTGGTCGAGGATGCGCGCGACCATGAAATCGACGATCTCCGCGACCGTGGCGGGATTGAAGTAGAAGCCGGGATTGGCCGGCATGATGGTCGCGCCGGCCTGTGCGAGCTTCAGCATGTTTTCGAGCTGGATGACCGAATGCGGCGTTTCGCGCACCACGAGAATGAGCTTGCGACGCTCCTTGAGCATGACATCGGCCGCGCGATCGATGAGATCGTCGCACACGCCGCTGGCGACGGTCGCCAGCGTGCCCGAGGTGCAGGGACAGATGACCATGGCCGCGGGAGGATTCGAGCCGCTCGCTGGCGGCGCTGTCCACTGCTGGCGGCCGAAGACCTGCAGCTGTTGCTGCGTGACGCCGTATCTCTCGCACAACATGACCTGCGCCTCCTGCGGGCGTGACGGCAATGCCAGGTCTGTCTCCATCTGCGCGACGATCTGCGCGGCCTGGGAGTAGAGCAGGTAGACCTGCCGGCCGGCCTTCAGCAGCTCCTCGAGCAGCCTGATGCCGTACTGGATGCCCGATGCGCCCGTCCAGGCGACGGCGATTGCAGTGTTGTTCATGGTTGCAGCGCCTCCAGGATGCGTTGGTGAATGCCCTCGAAACCGCCGTTGCTCATGACCAGCACCTGGTCGCCGGGCCGGGCTTCCCGCCTGACTGCGTCGACGATCGCCTCTGAGGTGTCGAACACTGTCGCCTTGTCGCCGAGGCTTGTGAAAACGGCCTGCGCGTCCCAGCCGAGCGCCGGCGGCGAGAACACCATGACGCGGTCGGCTGCCTCCAGGGAGGCCGGCAGCGAGACCTTGTGAATGCCCATGCGCATGGTGTTGGAGCGCGGTTCGAGCACGGCGATGATGCGTCGCTCACCCACCTGCCGACGCAGTCCCTCGAGCGTGGTCGCGATCGCGGTCGGGTGATGGGCGAAATCGTCGTAGATGCGGATGCCGTTGATCTCGCCGCGCAGCTCCATGCGGCGCTTGACGTTCTCGAAGGCGCCGAGGGCCTCGATGCAGTGGACAACAGGAACGCCGGCGTGACGGGCGGCCGCGATCGCGGCCAGGCCATTGCGCACGTTGTGCTCGCCGGTCAGGTTCCACTCGACTTCGCCGGCAGTTTCGCCGTTCAGCAACACGCGGTAGCGGCTGCCGGCTGCCTCGAGCGCCTCGGCCTGCCACAGCCCGTCCGGACCCGTGGTTTCCAGCGGCGTCCAGCAACCCATGGCGAGCACCTCCCGCAAGGGTTCGTCATCGGACGGCGCGACGATGAGGCCGTTGCCCGGAACGATGCGCACGAGGTGATGAAACTGGCGCTGGATCATGGCCAGGTCATCGAAAATGTCGGCATGGTCGAACTCGAGATTGTTCATGACGAGCGTGCGCGGCCGGTAATGCACGAACTTGGAACGCTTGTCGAAGAAGGCCGTGTCGTACTCGTCGGCCTCGACAACGAAGAAGGGCTCCTTGCCGAAGCGCGCGGAAAGCCCGAAGTTCTTCGGGATACCACCAATAAGAAAGCCGGGCTCGAGACCGGCGTAGTCGAGAATCCAGGCGATCATGCCCGCGGTCGTGGTCTTGCCGTGCGTGCCGGCGACGGCCAGCACCCAGCGTTGCTGTAGCAGGTGTTCCGAGAGCCATTGCGGCCCCGAGGTGTAGGGCAGGTTGTTGTCGAGCATGTATTCGACGGCCGGGTTGCCGCGCGACAGGGCGTTGCCGACGACGACCATGTCTGGCGCCGGCTCCAGGTGCTCCGGCAGGTAGCCTTCCATGAGGGCGATACCGGCCTCCTCGAGCTGCGTGCTCATCGGCGGATAGACGTTGGCGTCGGAACCCGTCACCTTGTGGCCGGCCTGGCGCGCGAGCAGCGCGATACCGCCCATGAAAGTGCCGCAGATGCCGAGAATATGGATGTGCATGGTGCTTGCCGGTTACTGTTTCGCAGCCAATGATACCCGCCCGGAGCGGTTTTGAAGAAACGCCAGCAGGAGCAGCAGGGTTGCCAGGCTTCCCCAGGCGAGGTGACCGTAACGCGCATAGGGTGTCATGCCGCGATGGGGAACGAACGTGGTCGTCAGCACATCGCGCTCGAATTGCGGCAGCCGCGCCGTCACCCTGCCGCGGCTGTCGATCACGGCCGTGATGCCGGTGTTGGTCGCGCGCAGCAGGTAGCGGCCGGTTTCGAGCGCGCGCATACGCGCCATCTGGAAATGCTGCAGCGGGCCCCAGGTGGTGCCGAACCAGCCGTCGTTGCTCATGTTGATGAGCACGTGCGCCTCGGGCAGGGCATCGCGGATCTCCTCGCCGAAGATGATCTCGTAACAGATCGAGGCGCCCGCGGTGAGATCGCCGATCGCCAGCAGCGGCTTGGCTGCGCGGCTCGCCGTGAAGTCGTCACCCATGGTCGCGAGCCCGCTGAAGCTCTCCTTCCAGAGCCACGCGAGCGGGAAGTATTCGCCAAAGGGCACCAGGTGGCGCTTGTGATAAAGGTGTTCGCCGCCGTCCAGCGACAGCAGTGTGTTGTGGTAGACCCCGGGTTCCGGGCGTGTCAGCACGCCCGTGACCAGCACCTTGCCCTCTGCGGCCAGGTCGTCGCGCAGCGGTTCGATGACTGCCTCGCGCACCTGCGAGGCGAGGGCCGGGATGGCCGACTCGGGCCACAGCACGAGGTCGGCCTGCCCGTTGCCGAGGCTGTTGCCGATATAGAAGTCGAGCGTCGGCTGCAGCATTTCGGGCTTCCATTTCTTCTCCTGCGGAATGTTGCCTTGCAGCAGCCTGACCGTGCGCGCTTCACCGGCGGGCTCGGTCCAGGCTTTCCATCCCCCGTGCAGGCCGCCCATCCAGACGACCAGCATGGCGATGAAGAGAACCACGCTGCCTGCGCCTGCCCGCGTGATCGAGACCAGTGCAGCAGCGGTCATGGCCACGAGCAGGGAGACCAGCAAGACGCCGCCCACAGGCGCGTAGGAGGCCAGGGGCGTGTCGATCTGGGTGTAGCCGGCCAGGAGCCACGGAAAGCCCGTCAGGAACCAGCCGCGGATCCACTCCATGACGACGAAGGTCACGGCAAGCACGAGCAGCCGCGGCAGCGGTTGCGCGTCCGGCGTCAACCTCACCGCGAGCCAGGCGGCCAGGCCGTAGTAGATTGCCAGCAGCATCGCCAGCAGCATCGCCAGCGTGATCGCGAGCGCCTGCGGCATGCCGCCGTAGGTGCTCATGCTGTTCTCGATCCATACGAGTCCCGTGCACAGCAGGCCCGCGCCGAACAGCCAGCCTGTCAGGAAGGCGCGTTTCGGGGTGGTGTCGAGCAGGGCGTGGAACAGGACGGCGAGTGTCAGCGGCGCGAGCCACCAGAGGCCATGGGGGGCGAACGCGAAGACCGTGAGAATACCGGCGAGCAGCACCGGCAGCAGCTGCTTCATGCTTCGCCGGGTTCCGTGCGCATGGCCAGCAGGCGGATCTTGCGGCTGTCGGCGCGGATCACGCGGAACTCGAAGCGGTCGATGATGACGGTCTCGCCGTTCTTCGGCAGATGGCCGAAGGCGCTCGTCACGAGGCCGCCGACAGTGTCGAACTCCTCGTCGCTGAAATCGGCATCGAAGTAGTCGTTGAAGTCGTCGATATCGAGTTTTGCCTTGATGGTGTATTCGTGTTCATGCCGTTGCAGGATCTGCACGTCGTCGTCGAAATCGTATTCGTCCTCGATCTCGCCGACGATCTGCTCGAGCACGTCCTCGATGGTGACGAGCCCGGCCGCGGTTCCATACTCGTCGATGACGATCGCCATGTGATTGCGGTTGGTGCGAAACTCCTTCAGGAGCACGTTCAGGCGCTTGCTCTCCGGGACGAAAACGGCATTGCGCACGACATCGCGCATGTTGAACTTCTTGGGCTTGTCCCCGCAATACTGCAGCAGGTCCTTGGCCAGCATGATGCCGATGACCTCGGCGCGGTCCTCGCCGATCACCGGGAAGCGCGAGTGCGCCGACTCGATGACCACGGGCAGCACCTGGTCGAGCGAGTCGTCGCGTTCGACCATGGCCATCTCGGCACGCGGAATCATGATATCGCGCACACGCAGATCCGACACGGCCAGTACGCCCTCGATCATGGACTGTGCATCTATGTCGATCAGGGCCTGGTCTCGCGCCAGTTGGAGGGTATCCAGGAGATCTTCGCGATTCTGAGGTTCGCGGTTGAAACGGTTTTTCAGTTTCTGCAGCCAGCCGGTCAGGCTGCGACTCGGGGGTTCGTCGTTACTCATGTGTCTCCGTAGGGGTCGGGGTACCCGAGGCTCTCGAGAATGCGCCGCTCCATGGACTCCATCTCCTCTGCCTGGACGCTATTTTGATGGTCGTAGCCCTGTAAATGCAAGACGCCGTGCACCACCATGTGCGCCCAGTGCGCCTCGGGTGTCTTGTGCTGCTCCCGCGCTTGTGCGAGGACGACGGGTGCGCAGATGACGAGGTCGCCGAGATGCGCCTCGGGCACGCCGGGGGGCGGCTCGAACGGGAACGACAGGACGTTGGTCGGCTTGTCCTTGCCGCGGTAGTCGCGGTTGAGCCTGCGGCTCTCCGGCTTGTCGACGATGCGGATGACGATGGAGGCCTCGCCGGCGTCGAGGCGTGCGGCCGCTGCCCAGGCCGCGAGCTGGTCCTCACTCGGCAGACCAGCGGCTGTGCTCGCAATCTGCAATTCGATGGTCGGCGTCTCGGGCAAGGGTGGTGAGCTTGATGTGATGATGCCGCGCATGATAACACCGGAGCATTTACGGCGTCAGGTGCGTGTCGCCGATCACCGGCACTGTATTGCCTGGCTGCAGCATCACTGGAACTGGCTGTGCATGACTTTTGCCGAACGCCAGGCGAGCCATCAGGGATACCACGGTGCAGGTGTCTCCATGCGGGAGATGGTCTCCCCGGCCAGGCATTGCAACCCTTGTCTCCGTTTGCCGGATGGTCTTGGCGGCTGCGTTGCCGATGTTGATGTTGGAGAAGGCGGGAGCGCTCGTGCTGGACGGGGCCATGCAGGAACGCTCGGGATCGAGAGTAACGCAAAGAAAAAGTCCGGGCGGTTGCCCGGACTCTTCCCCAGCGGTTTCGGCGATTCGATCAGCCGCGGGTCGTATTGCCGCCGCGAGCGGAACACTCTTCCGGCGTCAGCAGGATCGGCGGGTTGTTGCCGATGTAGCAGTTAATTTGTACGGGCTCTTCTACCACGACTTCCTCTGTGGACGAGCAAGCGGTCATCGACAGCAGTGCGGCAGCACAGGCGGTAGCGGCAACAGAAGTAATAACAGATTTCAGTGTCAGCATGGATTTTCTCCAACAGTTGTTATCTTGAAAAGCGACTCTCGGGATGACTCGCTGGAAGCCAGATCAATCATAGGTCCTTTCATGCTTCCGATGCAATGCCCCGAGCCTCAATTTAAAGAACCTGATCATGACTCAGAACCGGTTCCCGACTCGCAGTATAGACCATTCATATGCTATGTAAATTGACGTTAGTTAGCCATGACGCAGGCTCGCGGCCGCATCGTCAAGCTGCACCCGCCCGGGTTTCCTGCGAAACGACCGTCGGCAGGGAACGCCGGTGCCGACGGGGCCGCAACAGCCACCGGGGTGTCTCGCGAGCTGCTGCTGGTGACACTCCTCTGCCCGACAGAAGGGCGGCCGTGGCACTCTCTCCGTGGTATTCCTTCCCGGGGAGATTGTGCCCCTCCAGGACCGCTGCGCGCCTGGCATGACGGTTTTATTGCGCGAAGGGCATGGTGATTTTCTTCTGCCTGGAGACGCCTCGCATGCGCAGAAACACTCTTCGATTCAGGTGGTTTGTATGCGCAGGAGTCTCTCGATCGGCATCATCAGAGGCAATGCGGCCAGGATGCCAAGGCTGTTGGCAGCCATGTCGAGCAGCGAGAATTGCCGGTGCGGCAGCAGGTACTGGACGATCTCGATGGCGACACCGAAAGCGAACAGCAGCAGTACCAGGGTGGAGAGTTTCAGCTGCTGCCTGTAGGCGATGCCGCACAGCAGCATCAGGCCCAGAAAGGCCAGGGTATGCGCTGCCTTGTCCCAGAGCTTCACGGAGGGGAGCGACTCCTGCGGCATGACAACGAGCCACGCGACGACGAGCAGGCTGAGCCAGAAGAGCACGCCAGCCAGTCTGCGCAATATCACGACTCTTCCCTGGCGATGGCCCGGTAACCGATGTCGCGTCGGCAGAAGGCGCCATCCCAGCTGATGGTGTCGACCAGTTCGTACGCCTTCCGCTGCGCTTCGGAGACGCTGTTGCCGAGCGCCGTGACACAGAGCACGCGCCCGCCGGCCGTGACGACGGCATCGTCCTCCATCCTGGTTCCGGCATGGAAGACCTTGGTGTCCTCCGCCTCCTGCTCCGGCAGGCCCGAGATCACATCGCCCGTGGCATAGCTGCCGGGGTAGCCGCCGGCCGCCATGACGACGCCGAGGGAACTGCGTTCATCCCACAGGGCGGTCTGCGTATCGAGCTTGCCCTCGAGCGCCGCCTTGCAGTGCGCGACCAGGTCCGAGCGCATGCGGAGCATGATCGGCTGGGTTTCCGGGTCGCCGAAGCGGCAGTTGTACTCGATGACCTTCGGCGTGCCATCGGCCATGATCATGAGGCCGGCATAGAGGAAGCCGGTATAGGGGTAGCCTTCCGCGGCCATGCCCTTGACGGTGGGCTCGATGACCTCCTGCATGATGCGCCGGTCGATGATGTCGGTGACCACGGGGGCCGGCGAGTAGGCGCCCATGCCGCCTGTGTTGGGGCCGGTATCGCCGTCACCGACGCGCTTGTGGTCCTGGCTCGTGGCCATCGGCAGCACATGCTTGCCGTCGGCCATGACGATGAAACTCGCTTCCTCGCCCTCGAGGAACTCCTCGATGACGACGCGGTGGCCCGCCTCGCCGAAGACGTTGCCCGCGAGCATGTCGCGCACGGCGGCCTCGGCTTCCTCGAGAGTCATGGCCACGATGACGCCCTTGCCGGCGGCCAGTCCGTCGGCCTTGACGACGATCGGCGCGCCGGTCTCGTTGAGGTAGGCGAGCGCCTCGTCGACATCCGTGAAGCTGGCATAGTTTGCCGTCGGGATCTCGTGGCGCGCGAGAAAATCTTTCGTGAACGCCTTGGAACCCTCGAGCTGCGCCGCGCCGCGCATGGGGCCGAAACACTTCAATCCGGCCGCGGTGAAGGAGTCGACGATGCCGTCGACGAGCGGCGCCTCGGGTCCGACGATCGTCAGGCCGACGTCCTTGTTGAGGGCGAAGGCTTTCAGCGCGTCGACGTCGCCGCTATCGATATCGACATTCTCGATTGAGGGTTCGAGTGCGGTACCTGCGTTGCCCGGCGCGACATAGACCTTTTCCGCGAGCGGCGATTGCGCGGCTTTCCAGGCCAGCGCATGCTCGCGCCCGCCTGCTCCGATAATCAGGATGTTCATCTCTCCAGCCCGGTGATGTTGCCAAAGCCGCTAGTTTACCCGTTACGCACGGCGAGAAAAGCGCTATTCGAGTTCCTCGAGGGTGTCGAGAATTCCGGCGCGCACGCCGTCGAGCGCGTTTTCGATGGCTTGGATCGAGGCGTCGCTGTTGCCGAGTCCTGGCCACTCGCGCTGCCAGACCGCGAGGAGCTCCCCCGTCGATGCCTGCAGTGGCTGCGGCATGATCATGCCCAGATCGCGGATGACCTGCACCTCGACCCAGCCCGAACGTGGATTGCCGCGCACGCTGTCGCCATCGTAGTGGGCGATATAGCTGATGCGACGCAACTCGCTGACGCGCAGCAGCATCTCGAAACCGGCGAAGCGGATGTTGCGGTTATGCTCGGTCAGCTCGTTGCGCCAGGTGTTGTAGCCGAGTGCCGTCAGCGCGACGAGCAGGCTGACGAGAGCCAGGGCATTGCGACTGAGCTGTTCAAGAAACATCGCTCTGCTTCTCCGGGACGGGCACCAGTTCAGGGTAGAGGGTGCTGAGCGGGACCGAGAGGCCGTCCTCGCGAATGACGCGCGCGTGGTTGCGGTTGAGTCCGCGCGCCGAGGTGACGCCGCAGGCGTGGGCGATGATGCCGACCTCCTTCGTGAGATTCTGCGCGTACTGCGCAACGCGTTCCGCCTTGCTCGCCGGGTACAGGCCGCGCTGCAGCTTCTCGTTGTGTGTCGTGATGCCGGTCGGGCAGGTGTTTTTGTTGCATTGCAGCGCCTGGATGCAGCCGAGGGCGAACATGAAGCCGCGCGCCGAGGCGATGAAATCCGCGCCGACGCAGAGCGCCCAGGCGACATCGGTCGGCGTGATGAGCTTGCCCGAGGCGATGACCCTCACGCGGTCGCGCAGGCCGTGCGCTGTGAGCTGGTCGACGAGCATCGGCAGGCTCTCGCGCAATGCAATCCCCATGTCGTCCATCAGCGGCATCGGCGCCGCGCCGGTGCCGCCCTCGGCGCCGTCGACGGTGATGAAGTCCGGCGCATATTCGAGGCCGAGCGTGCGGATCTCGCCGAAGAGCTGTTGCAGCCAGCCGGGGTCGCTGATCACGGCCTTGAAACCGACCGGCTTGCCGGTGACCGTGCGGATATGGCGGATCATCTCGAGCAGGTCGCGGTTGCTCCTGATGTCCGGGTGGCGGTTAGGGCTGATGGCATCGACGCCGACCGGGATGCCGCGGATCTTCGCGATCTCGGCGTTGACCTTCCTGCCCGGCAGGATGCCGCCCTTGCCGGGCTTGGCGCCCTGGCTCAGCTTGATCTCGAACATCTTCACGCTGTGATGCGCGGCGACCTCGCGCAGCCTGTCGTCGTCGAGGTTGCCCTCGAGGTCGCGCACGCCGTTCTTCGCCGTGCCGATCTGGAAGACCAGGTCGCAGTTGCCCTCGAGGTGGTAGGGCGAGAGGCCGCCCTCGCCGGTGTTGAGCCAGCAGCCGGCCTTTGCGGCGCCCAGCGAGAGCGCGCGTACGGCCGGTATGGAGATGGCGCCGTAACTCATGCCCGAGATGTTGAACAGCGACGAGGTGGTGTAGGGCGTGTCGCAATAGTCGATGCCGATGGTGATGTTGCCGGGGTCGACGGCATCCTTGCTGAGCGTCGGAAAGGGGCAGTTCACGAACACCACGGTGCCGGAAATGCCGATGTTGCGCGTCGAGCCGAAGGCGATAGTGTTGCCGAGGTTCTTCGCGGCGCGGTAGACCCAGGAACGCTGCGCGCGGTTGAACGGCAGCTCCTCACGGTCCATGGCGAAGAAGTACTGGCGGAAGAATTCGCCGAGATGCTCGAAGAGGTAGCGAAAGCGCCCGATGACGGGGTAATTCCGCCGGATGGCATGCTCGGTCTGGGTGGCGTCCTTGATGTAGGCGACGATGACCCAGAGCACGCCAAGGCCGACGAGAAAGATGAACAGCGACGGCAGAAAGTGCCAGATCTGCATGACAATGGAACTGTTGTCGGGCATTGATGCTCTCCTCTTGGTCGCCTGTCACTATAGACCAGGAAGACTGCGGAATGCTTTCAGTAAGGCAAAACCTGCCGACTTCCGACGCGGCTGTTGCCGCTCTGCTGCTCCGCAAAAGAGACTGCAATCCGCGTCCGGTTCCATGCTATGCAGGCGATGTCCGGAGTTTGCGCGGCCACTCTGAAGCTGCCTCATGCGATGAAAGGCCGCTCGGGGGCGGTCGACGGCGATTCACCTGTCACCTTTGGCTTCCTGTGCGCGGCCCTTGCCGGACTCCGCCCGGTTTGCGTCAGGCTGTGCCCCCTCGTGGCTAGCGATGCGCCGTCACGCCGCGCTCACTGTTCAGGAAGAAGGCCGCGATGCGTTCCTCCTCCTCGCTGTAGATGTTGCCTTCCAGGACGGCGAGCGCCTGGGAGACATTGAGGTCGGAGTGGTAAATCGTCTGGTAGGTCTTCTTGATCGCCTTGCGCGCCGCGGCGGAAAAGCCGGCGCGCCGCAGGCCGACACTGTTGAGACCGACGATACGCGCGGGATTGCCGTCGGCAGTCGTGTAGGGCGGGATGTCCTTGGTGATCTTGGCGCAGCCGGCAATCATGGTGTAATCGCCGACGGTGACGAACTGGTGGACCGCGGCCACGCCGGAGAGAAACGAGCGGTCGCCCATGGTCACATGG
The DNA here is from genome assembly GCA_037385505.1 of Gammaproteobacteria bacterium. GTDB lineage: Bacteria > Pseudomonadota > Gammaproteobacteria > Chromatiales > Chromatiaceae > Sva-25. The sequence goes on from JARRMY010000018.1 coordinate 53,674, forward strand.
CCGGCAAAGACGGAGTTCGAACCCAGGATGTTGTGATTGCCGATCACGACGTCATGGCCCGCGTGAAAGCCGCTCATGAAATAGTTGTTGTCGCCGATCAGGGTGCCTTCCGTGGTCTTGACGCCGCGGCTGATGTTGACGTTTTCCTTGAAGTGGTTGTTGTCCCCGATGACCATCGGCTTGCTCTTTTCCGGCGAGTAGCCGAGGTCCTGCGGCTCGCAGCCCAGCGCCGCGCCGTGGCAGACGCGGTTGCCGCTGCCCATGCGCACGGGGCCGTAGATGCGGACACAGCTCTCGATGATGCAGTCCGGGCCGATGATGGCGCCGCTTTCGATGATGGAGAAGGGGCCGACGGAAACCGACGGATCGACCTGTGCGCCATCCTCGATGATGGCAGTGGGGTGGATGTGGCTCATGGGCTTGCTGGGAAACTGCTGGACATGGGTTAAACGTATCACAGCAAGCAGAAATGTTGTGCCGAATTCAGATCAAGAAAGGGACGCAGAGGGCGCGGAGATCCGCGGAGGAGGCCAGGTCTCGAAAGCTGTCAATGCGAGTAGCGTAGCGAGCAATCTCGTAACCGATCGATCTGCAACCATTGAGATCGCCACGTCGGCCGGAGGCCTCCTTGCGATGACTTTTCACTGCCGTTGTGAATCCAGCCATTCGAGTGATATCACAAGATTCACCTCGCTCGTCATTCCTGCACAGGCGGGAATTAAAGGAAGCCGCCTTCGTTCCCACTATTCCGGATCGCCGCCTCGCTACTCGGGAATGACGATTGTTGCTGCCAACAAACAACTCTCCCCGGTATCCGCATCGCCACCGGATCTCAGACAGCGAAAAAATCCTTGTCTCCTTTGCGGGTCTTTGCGATCTCTGCGGCTTCTCTTTTTCTCACCAGGAAAAAGCCCCGTGCTGCGGGGGCTTCGGTTCACCGGACGCGGGGAAATCAGTGCCTGAAGTGGCGCATACCCGTGAAGACCATCGCCATGCCGTGCTCGTCGGCCGCGGCGATGACTTCCTCGTCGCGCATGGAGCCGCCGGGCTGGATGACCGCGGCGATGCCGGCCCCGGCCGCCGAGTCGATGCCATCGCGGAACGGAAAGAAGGCGTCGGAGGCCATGACCGAGCCCCTGACCTCGAGCCTGGCATGCTCGGCCTTGATGGCGGCGATGCGCGCCGAATTGACGCGGCTCATCTGGCCGGCGCCGACGCCGATGGTCATGTTGTCCTTGCCGTAGACGATGGCGTTGGACTTGACGAACTTGGCCACACGCCAGCTGAACAGCAGGTCGCGCATCTCCTCATCGCTGGGCGCGCGCTGCGTGACGACCCTGAGCTCGTTGTAGAGCGCCAGGTCGGCATCCTGCACGAGCAGGCCGCCGTTGACGCGCTTGTAGTCGAAACGCTGGCCGGGTTCACCCCACTGGCCGCACTCGAGCAGGCGGACGTTCTTCTTGGCGGAGATGGCCGCGCTCGCCTCGGGCGTGACCGAGGGGGCGATGATGACCTCGACGAACTGGCGCTCGACGATGGCCGCGGCCGTCCCGGCATCGAGCTCCCGGTTGAAGGCGATGATGCCGCCGAAGGCCGATTCCGGGTCCGTGCTGAAGGCGCGCTCGTAGGCCTCGAGCGCATTCGCGCCAAGCGCCACGCCACACGGGTTGGCGTGCTTGACGATGACGCAGCACGGCTCCTCCGTGAACTGCTTGACACACTCGAGCGCCGCGTCGGTGTCGGCGATGTTGTTGAATGACAGCTCCTTGCCCTGCAGCTGTCTCGCCGTCGAGATGCTGGCCTCGTGGTTGCTGGTGTCGGTGTAGAAGGCCGCGTCCTGGTGCGGGTTCTCGCCGTAGCGCATGCCCTGCGCCTTCGTGAACTGGGCGTTGAAGGTGCGCGGCAGGCCACCGGGCTGGCCGTTCTCGACGATGGAGCCGAGGTAGTTGGCGATCAGGCCGTCGTAGCGCGCCGTGTGTTCGAAGGTGCGCGTGGCCAGGTCGAAGCGCGTCGCCTCGGTCACGCCGCCGCCGTTGGCGTCCATCTCTGCGATGAGGCGTTCGTAGTCCAGGCTCGAGACGACGACCGTGACGGCGGCGTGGTTCTTCGCTGCGGCGCGCAGCATGGTCGGGCCGCCGATGTCGATGTTCTCGATGGCCGTCTCGAGATCGCAGTCGGGTTTCGCGACGGTCTCCTCGAACGGGTAGAGGTTCACGCAGATGAGGTCGATCGGCGGAATGTGGTGGTCCGCCATGACCTCCTCGTCGACACCACGACGCCCGAGAATGCCGCCATGGATCTTCGGGTGCAGCGTCTTGACGCGGCCGTCCATCATCTCCGGGAAGCCGGTGTAGTCGCCGACCTCGATGACTGGTACACCGTGCTCGGTCAGCAGCCGGGCAGTGCCGCCGGTCGACAGGATCTCGACATTGCGTTCGTGCAGCGCCTGGGCGAACTCGATGATACCGCTCTTGTCGGACACGCTGATCAGCGCGCGGGTGATGGATGAAGGCATGGGACTGGACTCCGCGGATGAGGATTACAGGATGTCGTACTTTTTCAGCTTGCTGCGCAGCGTGGTGCGGTTGATCCCGAGAACCTGCGCGGCACGCACCTGGTTGCTGCCGGTGTGTTTCATGACGGTCTCCAGCAGCGGCTTCTCGACCTCGCTGATCAGAAGCTTGTAGAGTCCGTCCGCCTGGTGCCCTTCCATTTTCTCGAAATAACTATCCACGGCCTGGCGCACGCATTCGCGCAGCGGCTTGTCTGAATTCTTCTTGGTCACGTAGAGACTCTGTTTGGCGGTGGTTTGCCCGGCAGTTGTTCTCGTTGTCATGCTGCCTGATTCTCCTTTTCACAAAGTGTCCGGAAGTACTCGCGAATCATGCGGGTCTGCGCTTCCGGAGTTTCTGTTTTGAAGACTGACCGGCGAAACTCGGCACTTCCGGGTCTGGTCCTGCTGTACCAGCCGATGTGCTTTCTTGCGACCAGCACGCCATGACGACTGCCATAGTGCCGGTAGAGTTCGTCCAGATGTTCCAGCAGTGTTGTTGCAACCCACCCGATGGGCCTGGGCGGCGCAAGATTTCCTTTCTCGAGATAGTGCCGGATGTCGTCGAATACCCAAGGCTGCCCCTGTGCAGCGCGGCCGATCATAATCGCATCTGCGCCCGTCCGTGCCAAGACCTCTTTCGCACTTTGTGGCGAATCGATGTCCCCATTTGCGATGACGGGGATAGTAAGCACTGACTTGACGGCCGCGATGGTCGTGTACTCGGCGTCGCCGGCGAACTTGTCGGCGCGCGTGCGGCCGTGGATGGCGAGCGCCTGGATGCCGGATTCCTCGGCAATGCGGCCGATGGCAAGCGCGTTCCGGCTCTCCCTGTCCCAGCCGGTGCGGATCTTCAGCGTCACGGGCGCCTCGACGGCCTCGACGACGGCCTCGAGAATACGGCCGACGAGCTGCTCGTCGCGCATGAGCGCCGAGCCGGCGGCGACCTTGCACACCTTTTTCGCCGGACAGCCCATGTTGATGTCGATGATCTGCGCGCCCATGTCGAGGTTGCGTTTTGCGGCCTCGGCCATCTTCGCCGGCTCGGTGCCGACGATCTGGACCGACACCGGCCCGCTCTCCCCGCGGTGATCGAGCCGGCGCAACGACTTGCGGCTGCCCCACAGCGTCGTGTCGGCCGACACCATCTCCGAGACGGCGAGCCCCGCCCCGAGCCGCCGGCAGAGCTGGCGGAACGGACGGTCCGTGACACCGGCCATCGGGGCCAGGATCAGCCGGTTGTCGAGCTTGTAGGGACCGATTTGCATCTGGATTCAGGGAGTTGAGGACAGGGGGCGGATTTTACGCATTCGGGGTCTGCGATTCCAGACGGGAATTCCCCTGAGTCACTGCGTGACGGCGTTTTGTTTTGTATCGCTTCGCGATGGTGAATTTGATGCGCGCGCCGACGCGCGCATCGAAATAAAGCCGTCGCGCAGCGACAAAAACCACTCCTGTGGAACCTCGACAAAACAGACGAATCAGTTAAGATGACGACACAACAACAGGAGGAGTATTTGCATGAAAATTCTTGCCGCCGTCAGCGCTTCGCTGCTGATTTTTGCATCGTCCGGGGCTGTTGCCGCCAAGGGGCCTTACATGGCGCCGGGAGCCGAACAGGCCGTTTCGCAGATCAAGCTGCATGAGGACAACCCCGTGCTGGTCCTGCAGGCCGGCATGGACAAGCTGCTCGATTTCCTGCAGACGGAGTACGACGACGCGGGGCTGGCGGCGTTCCTGTCGAAAGAGATCGCACCCTCGTTCGATTTCGCCTACATGGCCAGGTCCGCCGCCGGGCGCTATTACCGCGGCATGAGCAAGGCCCAGCGCAAGCGCCTCGAGCGGAAGATGGAACAGATGTTCCTCTCCTCCATGGCCGACAAGCTCAGGAGCTACAACGGCCAGGATGTCGTCTACCTGCCGCCGCGTTTCAACGGCTTCGAGCGCACCACCATCAGCGCGCTGATCAACAACCCCGGCCAATACCCGGGACGCATCGATTTCCGCGTGCACCTTACCTCGGACGGCTGGAAGATCTATGACGTCATGTCCGGCGGACAGAGTGCGATCGCCTACTACCGCGGCTATTTCCGCCAGGCGATGCGCAACAACAGGCGTTACTGAGCCCCGCAGGGAGAGGCGAGGGTGGTGGTGCTTCCGGCGTCAGCGCTTGAGGATCCCGCAGCATGAGTAGCGAAAAACGCATCGGCCTCGGCATGACGCTGGCGGCGTGGGGGCTTTTCCTGCTGCTGCTGGTGTGGCTCTTTTCGGGGTACCTCGAAAGCCTCAACAATCCCAACATCCGGGTCGTCAGCCGCGTCGATCCCGGTGGCGCCGCTGAGGTGCGTCTGATGCAGAACCGCGCCGGCCACTATGTCGCTTCCGGGGCCATCAACGATGTTCCCGTGGTCTTCCTCGTCGACACCGGCGCCACCGACGTGGCCATCAGCGAGAGGCTGGCCGAGCGCATCGGCCTCGAGAAGGGCTTCCGCGTCACCCTCAACACGGCCAACGGCAAGGCCACGGGCTGGAGCACCTTGCTGCGCAAGGTCACGCTCGGCAACATCGAGATGGCGTCCGTGCCGGCGACGATCATGCCCGACCTCGGGCAGGAGGCGCTGCTCGGCATGAGTTTCCTGAAGCACCTGACGCTGATCCAGCGCGGTGATGAGCTGCTGATCCGCAAGGAGTAGGGGGCAGCAATTGCCGGGTTTTTTTCTTCGCGCCCGCGGAGTATCCTTTGACTGTTATTGATTTCCAAAGAAATTCCCCATGAGTGACTCCAAGAAAGAACGCGAAATCCTGATGGTCATGCGCAAGGTGCTCGCGAACATCATCAAGGATACGACGCCGGAACACCGCAGCATGCGCCACCCGCTATCGGACGAGACCATCCAGCAGATCCGCCAGTGCCTCGGCCTGATCTCGACGCGCGAGCGCGAACTGGCCGACGAGGCCGGCGTCGCCCGGGAGCGGCCCTACTTCACGGACGAGAAGCCGTCGGCCGACGTGGTCTCCATTTCGAACATCAAGAAGAAGACCGACTGAACAAGGCCCGCCGCCAGCTCACAACCAGAAAGACCGATGGTTTTTGCCATCGGTCTTTTCGCGTCGGGCCCTGATCTGCCGTCAGAAGGGGATGTCGTCCTCGAAATCGCTGGACGGTCCGGGGCCTGATTGCGACGAAGGGCCGCTGTCGCCGTATTGGCCCCTGTCGGCGGTGCGGTCGTTCATCGGTGCCGCACCGCCACCGCGGCTGTCGAGCATCTGCATGTTGTCAGCGACGATCTCGGTCGTGTAGCGGTCCTGGCCGCTCTGGTCCTGCCACTTGCGCGTCTGCAGGCGGCCCTCGATGTAGACCTTCGAGCCCTTGCGCAGGTACTCGCCGGCGATCTCCGCCAGGCGGCGGAACATCACGACGCGGTGCCACTCGGTTTTCTCCTGATCCTGCCCGGTGTTCTTGTCCTTCCATGTTTCGCTGGTGGCGACCGAAATGTTGGTCACGGCGTTGCCGTTCGGCATGTAACGCACGTCGGGGTCCTGCCCCAGGTTGCCAATCAGGATGACCTTGTTTACGCCTCTTGATGCCATGTTCTTCTCCAGATTAATTGCGTCGTCAGTTTACGCGGAAGCCTCCATTGCTTCCAGCGCCTTCTCGTCGAGCTTTTTCGAATCCACCTTCAGGTAAGCCACGCCCTCGTCGAGGACCACGACAACTTCGCGGACCCCGGCAATCCTGTAGAGCATGTCGCTGATTTCGCCGCTGCTGCCGGGCATGTTGCGGATGTTGATCAGGCGCGGCTTCAGGGGCTCCGGCGCCTTCATGCCAGCCGCGAACAGCAGCCACACCACGGCCATGCCGGCGCCGAACAGCAGCACCGCCTGCGCGCCGAACTGCTGGTGCACCCAGCCGCCGGCCGCGCCGCCGAGAAAGGCCCCGGCGAACTGGGAGGTCGAGTAGACCCCCATGGCCGTGCCCTTGGCGTCGGCCGGCGCGATTTTCGAAATCAGCGACGGCAGCGATGCTTCCAGCAGGTTGAAAGCCGCGAAGAAGAGCAGCAGCCAGCCGACCAGGCCCCACTTGCCCGACGCCAGCTCGCCGATGCCGAACAGCCCGGTGGCCAGCGCCGCGATCGCGAACAGGAAGACCTGCTTCATCCTGCCCTTGCGCTCGGCAATGATGATGAAGGGCACCATGAGCATGATCGAGAGCACGAGCACCGGCAGGTAGACGGTCCAGTGGTCCTCGCTCGCGACGCCGCCGAGGTCGCGCAGCAGCAGCGGGTAGGAGAGGAACAGCGCCGTCATGATGAGGTGCAGCACGAAGATGCCGACATCGAGCCGCAGCAGCTCGAGGTTGCCGAGCACGCGCCCGACCTGTCCCGAGACCACCTCGGCGTCGCGGTGGATGGAAGTGCGCTCCGGCGTCGGCACCACGAACAGGATCACGAGAATGCCGGCCACGGCCAGCGCCGCCGTCATCCAGAACATGCCCGGCACGCTGATGCTCTCGTAGAGGAGCGGACCGGCGACGAGCGCGATCATGAAGGCCATGCCGATGCTGACGCCGATCAGCGCCATCGCCTTGGTGCGGTTGGATTCGCGCGTCGAGTCGGCGACCAGCGCCATGACGGCGGCCGCGATGGCCCCGCTGCCCTGCAATGCGCGGCCGACGATGACGCCCGTGATGCTCTCGGACATGGCCGCGACGACGCTGCCGATGGCGAACAGCAGCAGGCCGCCGACGATGACCGGCTTGCGCCCGATGCGGTCCGACAGCATGCCGAACGGGATCTGCAGCAGCGCCTGGGTCAGGCCGTAGATGCCGATGGCCAGCCCGACGAGCAGCGGCGTCACGCCGGCGAGGTGCTCGGCGTAGAGTGCGAACACCGGCATGATCAGGAACAGGCCGAGCATGCGGAGCGCGTAGATGCCCGCGAGCGAGAAGGTGGCCCGTTTTTCTGTCGCGGTCATGCGATCCGCGGAGTGTCTGTTCATGCGGTGTTCAACATCTGTAACCCGCCTCCGGCGGAGCGGGGCTGCGCTTTCCATGCCGCGGGTTGATGCCTTTGGCGCTGGAATTCAAAAGGTCGTATAGTACCCGATTCGCCTGATTTTTTTGACTCAAAACGCCACATGGACACCATTTCGATCCGCGGCGCGCGCACCCACAACCTGAAAGACATCTCGCTGGACCTGCCGCGCGACAGGCTGATTGTCATCACGGGGCTGTCGGGCTCGGGCAAGTCGTCGCTCGCCTTCGATACCATCTACGCAGAGGGGCAGCGGCGCTATGTCGAGTCGCTGTCGGCCTACGCGCGTCAGTTCCTCTCCATGATGGAGAAGCCCGATGTCGACCACATCGAGGGGCTCTCGCCGGCCATCTCCATCGAGCAGAAGACCACGAGCCACAACCCGCGCTCGACCGTCGGCACCATCACCGAGATCTACGACTACCTGCGCCTGCTGTTCGCGCGCGCCGGCACGCCGCACTGCCCGACGCACGGCGACACGCTCGAGGCGCAGACCGTCAGCCAGATGGTCGACCATGTGCTCTCGCTGCCCGAGGGCACGCGCCTCATGCTGCTGGCGCCGGTCATCAGCGAGCGCAAGGGGGAGTACCACAAGCTGCTGAACGAGCTGCACGCCCAGGGCTACCTGCGCGCGCGCATCGACGGCGAGATCGTCGAGCTCGACGACCCGCCCGAGCTGGAGCTGCACAGGAAGCACACCATCGAGGTGGTCGTCGACCGCTTCAAGGTGCGCGCCGACCTGCAGCAGCGCCTGGCCGAGTCCTTCGAGACGGCGCTGAACCTGGCGCACGGCGTGGCGCGCGTCGCCGACATGGACGGCGAGCTAAAAGAGATGGTCTTCTCGGCCAACTTCGCCTGCCCGCAGTGCGGCTACAGCATCGAGGAGCTCGAGCCGCGACTGTTCTCGTTCAACAACCCGGTCGGCGCCTGCCCGACCTGCGACGGCCTCGGCATCGAGCAGTTCTTCGACCCGGCCAAGATCATCACGCATCAGGAGATCAGTATCGCCGGCGGCGCCATCCGCGGCTGGGACAAGCGCAGCAGCTACTACTACCAGATCCTGAAGGCCGTCGCGAAGGTCCACGATTTCGAGCTCGAGGCGCCCTGGAACGCCATGCCGAAAAGGGCGCAGGAGATCGTGCTCTATGGCACGAAGGGCAAGCCCGTCGAGATCACCTTCCGCAACGAACGCGGCCGCACCGTCACCAAGACCATGCCGTTCGAGGGCGTCGTCAACAACCTGAAGCGGCGCTACCACGAGACCGACTCCAACAGCGTGCGCGAGGAGCTCGCGCGCTATATCTCGACGCAGCCGTGTCCCGACTGCCACGGCAGCCGCCTCAACGAGGCCGCGCGCCACGTGGTCGTCGGGGGCCTGGTGCTGCCGGACATCACCGTCATGCCGGTCGACCGGGCGCTGGAATTCTTCGAGAAGATGTCACTTCCCGGCAAGAAAGGCGAAATTGCCGGCAAGATCGTGAAAGAAATCAACCAGAGGCTGAGTTTTCTCGTCAATGTCGGACTGAACTACCTGAGCCTCGAGCGCAGCGCCGAGACCCTCTCGGGCGGCGAGGCGCAGCGCATCCGGCTGGCCAGTCAGATCGGCGCGGGCCTCGTCGGCGTCATGTACGTGCTCGACGAGCCCTCCATCGGCCTGCACCAGCGCGACAACGAGCGGTTGCTGAAGACGCTGACCTACCTGCGCGACCTCGGCAACACCGTCATCGTCGTCGAGCACGACGAGGAGGCGATCCGCACGGCCGATCATGTCGTCGACATCGGCGTCGGCGCCGGCGTGCACGGCGGGCGCGTCGTCGCCCAGGGCACTGCCGACGAGATCGCGAAATGCGAGGAGTCGCTGACGGGGCAGTACCTCTCGGGCAAGCGCACGATTGCCGTCCCGCCCATGCGCACGCCCATGGACCCGAAGCGGGTACTCACAATCAAGGGCGCGACCGGCAACAATCTCAAGAAGGTCAGGCTCGACATCCCGGTCGGCCTGCTGACCTGCGTCACCGGCGTCTCGGGTTCCGGCAAGTCGACACTCATCAACGACACCCTCTACCCCATCGCCGCGACGCGACTCAACAACGCGACCACATTGACGCCCGCGCCCTACGAGGAGGTCGACGGCTTCGAGCACTTCGACAAGGTCGTCGACATCGACCAGAGCCCCATCGGGCGCACGCCCAGGTCCAACCCGGCCACCTACACCGGCATTTTCACGCCCATCCGCGAACTCTTCGCCGCCACCCCGGAATCAAGAGCGCGCGGCTACACGCCCGGAAGATTCAGCTTCAACGTCAAGGGCGGTCGCTGCGAGGCCTGCGCCGGCGACGGCGTCATCAAGGTCGAGATGCACTTCCTGCCGGACATGTACGTCCAGTGCGACGTCTGCAAGGGCAAGCGCTACAACCGCGAAACCCTCGAGGTGAAGTACAAGGGCAGGAGCATTGACGAAATCCTGAGCATGACCGTCGAGGAGAGCCTGGACTTCTTCGAACCCGTCCCGGCGATCCGCAGGAAACTGCAAACCTTGATGGACGTTTGATGGACGTCGGCCTCTCCTACATCACCCTCGGCCAGAACGCCACGACGCTCTCGGGCGGCGAGGCGCAGCGCGTGAAACTGTCCAAGGAGCTGTCGAAGCGGGATACGGGGAATACGTTATATATACTGGACGAGCCGACGACGGGGTTGCACTTCCACGACGTCAGTCACCTCCTCGAAGTCCTCCACCGCCTGCGCGACCACGGCAACACGGTGGTCGTCATCGAGCACAACCTGGATGTCATCAAGACGGCGGACTGGATTGTCGACCTGGGGCCCGAGGGCGGGAACCAGGGAGGGGAGATCATTGCGACGGGGACGCCGGAGGATGTTGCGAAGGTGGAGGGGTCGCATACGGGGAGGTTTTTGAAGCAGGCTCTTGGGAACAACGCATAACCCGATTGCCTTGCCTGCAAAGATGCCTCGCCATACACTTTGATGAGGGTTATCAAAGATCACCCCCGGACCTAAAGCCAAGGAAGCGCGACCGCAACGGAGACTCTTTATGAAACCGATCACAGCCGCCGATATTGCCGAGATGCCGATCAAGGAACGTCTGCAAGGGCAAGCGCTACAACCGCGAGACGCTGGAGGTGAAGTACAAGGGCAGGAGCATTGACGAAATCCTGAGCATGACCGTCGAGGAGAGCCTGGACTTCTTCGAACCCGTCCCGGCGATCCGCAGGAAACTGCAAACCTTGATGGACGT
>JARRMY010000019.1:0-80383 GCA_037385505.1 Gammaproteobacteria bacterium
TCGCCACCCCAGGTCTCCGCACAGACTTTCGTCAGCGCCGCGGTCAGGGTTGTCTTGCCGTGGTCAACGTGGCCGATCGTGCCGACATTGACGTGCGGTTTGGTACGTTCGAATTTTTCCTTAGACACTTTACTTGCCCCTCGGCCTCTTCAATTGCTTGTTACTCAAGGCTGCCCGCGATACTGGGCGGCAGCTCACTGTACTTGACGAACTCCATCGAGTAGGTCGCCCTGCCCTGGGTCGCGCCACGCAGCGATGTCGCATAACCGAACATCTCCGCCAGCGGCACTTCCGCTCTCACCAGCTTGCCGGCAGGGCTGTCATCCATGCCCTGGACCATGCCGCGGCGAGCGTTGAGGTCGCCAATCACGTCACCCATGTTCTCTTCAGGGGTGACGACTTCGACCTTCATGATCGGCTCCAGGATCACCGGTGCGGCTTTTACCGCGCCCTCCTTGAAGCAGATCGAACCGGCGATCTTGAACGCCTGTTCCGACGAATCCACGTCGTGGTACGAACCGTCGTACAGGGTCACCTTGACATCGACGACCGGGTAACCGGCCTTGACGCCACTCTTCATGGCCTCCTGTACGCCCTTGTCGACCGCCGGGATGTACTCCTTCGGCACGACGCCGCCAACGATGTCGTTGACGAACTCGTAGCCGCTTCCCGGCTCGCCCGGCTCGATGCGCAGGTAGACGTGGCCGTACTGGCCGCGACCGCCCGACTGGCGGACGAACTTGCCTTCCTGCTCGACGGCCTTGCGAATCGTCTCGCGGTAGGCGACTTGCGGGTTACCGACATTCGCCTCCACGTGAAACTCGCGCTTCATCCTGTCGACGATGATCTCGAGGTGCAGTTCGCCCATTCCCGAAATGATCGTCTGACCGGACTCCTCGTCCGTATGGACGCGGAACGACGGATCTTCCTGCGCCAGCTTCTGCAGCGCGATGCCCATTTTCTCCTGGTCGGCCTTCGTTCTGGGATCGACCGCCACCGAGATGACAGGCTCCGGAAAATCCATCTTTTCCAGAATAATCACGTCGTTGATGTCACACAGGGTCTCGCCCGTGGTGACATCCTTGAGACCAACCGCGGCCGCGATATCGCCGGCGCGCACTTCCTTGATCTCCTCGCGCGAATTCGCATGCATCTGCAGAATCCGCCCGACTCGCTCCTTCTTGCCCTTGACGGAGTTCAGGATCGTGTCGCCCGACTTCAGCACGCCCGAGTAGACGCGGAAGAAGGTCAGCGTGCCGACAAACGGGTCGGTCGCGATCTTGAACGCCAGGGCCGAAAACGGCTCGTCGTCCGTCGAATGACGCTCGGCGATGGTCTCGTCCGCGTCATCCAGATGCCCCCTGATCGAGGGAACATCGGTCGGCGCCGGCATGTAGTCGATGACCGCATCGAGCACCGCCTGGACACCCTTGTTCTTGAAGGCTGACCCGCAGAACATCGGCGTGATCTCGTTCGCCAGCGTTCTTGCCCTGATACCCGCCTTGATCTCCTCGGCCGACAGCTCGCCGCCCTCGAGGTACTTCTCCATGAGTTCCTCGTTGGCCTCGGCCGCCGCCTCGATCATCTTCTCGCGAAGATCGTTGCAGGTCTCGACCAGCTCTTCCGGGATATCGTGCTCCTCGAACTCGATACCCATGTTCTCTTCCTTCCAGTAGATCGCCTTCATCTTGACGAGATCGACGACCCCCCTGAAGTTCTCTTCAGCGCCGATGTTCATCTGCATCGGCACCGGCGTCGCTCCAAGGCGATTCCTGACCTGGTCCACGACCCGCAGGAAGCTGGCGCCCATGCGGTCCATCTTGTTGACGAACGCGATGCGCGGGACGCCGTATTTGCTGGCCTGCCGCCAGACCGTTTCCGACTGCGGCTCAACACCGCCGACGGCGCAGAAGACTGCGCAGGCCCCGTCGAGGACGCGCAGCGAGCGCTCGACCTCGATCGTAAAATCCACGTGCCCGGGCGTATCAATGATGTTGATACGATGCACCGGGTACTGCTGCTCCATGCCTCTCCAGAAGCAGGTCGTCGCAGCCGAGGTGATCGTGATACCCCGTTCCTGCTCCTGCTCCATCCAGTCCATGGTTGCTGCACCATCGTGCACTTCACCAATCTTGTGCGACACCCCCGTGTAGTAGAGGATGCGCTCGGTCGTGGTCGTCTTTCCCGCATCGATGTGGGCCATGATGCCCAGGTTTCGATAGCGCTCGATTGGTGTAACGCGAGCCACGACTGCGTGCCTGTTCTCCGCTTCCGCCGATTACCAGCGGTAGTGCGAGAAGGCCTTGTTCGCTTCCGCCATGCGGTGCGTGTCCTCGCGCTTCTTGACCGCCGAACCACGCTGCTCGGAAGCATCCATGAGCTCGCCCGCCAGGCGCATCGCCATGGATTTCTCGCTGCGCTTGCGCGCCGCGTCGATGATCCAGCGCATCGCCAGCGTGTCGCGGCGCACAGCACGCACCTCGACCGGCACCTGGTAGGTCGCACCACCGACACGGCGGGACTTGACCTCGACCATCGGGCGGACGTTTTCGAGCGCGGCTTCGAGTGCATCGACCGGATCGCCGCCTTTCTTCTCGGCAATCTGATCGAGCGCGCCATACATGATGCGCTCGGCGACGGCCTTCTTGCCGTCCATCATGATCATGTTGACGAACTTGGTCAGCAGGACACTTCCGAATTTCGGATCGGGAAGAATCTCGCGGCGGGCAGCTACACGTCTTCTGGCCATACCTATTTACTCTCTGTTAAACCTAATCAGCTCTTGGGACGCTTGGCGCCGTACTTGGAACGGCCCTGGCGACGATTCTCGACGCCGGAGGTATCCAGGGTGCCGCGAACGGTGTGGTAACGCACACCCGGCAGGTCCTTGACACGGCCGCCACGAATCAGGATGACGCTGTGCTCCTGCAGGTTGTGGCCCTCGCCACCGATGTAGCTGGTGACTTCGTGACCGTTGGTCAGTCGCACACGGGCGACCTTGCGCAGAGCCGAGTTCGGCTTTTTGGGTGTTGTTGTATAGACACGCGTACACACGCCACGCTTCTGGGGACACGCCTCCAGGGCGGGAACGTTGCTCTTCGCAACCTTGCGCTTGCGCGGCTTTCGTACTAACTGATTGATCGTTGCCATCTTTATTTCCGTCTCCGTAAAGACGCCTGGACATGCATCTGCACGCCTTTTACAAAACGTTAACCGACCCCTGTCCAGCCCGAGTACAGCGAAGGCGGACAGCCAGGTCGTTGAAATTTATGGGAATCTCTCCCGCAGCACAGTGTTGGGTGCCGCCTTTCCCCGCCCTGATTAGAAGTGCAGAGGCGAGAAAGACCGCGAATTTTATGCCTGTTGTTCCGGCATGTCAACGGGAAACTGCAATCGGGCCGGGTTTATTTGCGCTCGACGGCGAAACGGAACGGAACGGCCAGCTGCCTGCCTTGAATCTCGACCTCGGCGAGCGCCTCCCACTCCATGCGCGCGAGGGTGCAGACAGGAATGATGACACTGGCGTCGTAGCCCGAGCCGCTTTCGCGAAAGAGAAAGCGGTTGTGACCCATCTCCATGTTAAGGCCCGTCAGCGTCATCGCAGTGGCATGCATGCCCTCTGCGCTGTATTCAAGCCTCGCTGTCAGCGGCTCCATGGGGCGGATCCGCTCGCGGGGCTCCAGGGAGAAGCGGATCTCACCCTGACCGGTTAGCGCGTAGACGCAGTCACCGCTCTCCGGTTCGCACCACAATGGCGCAAGTCGCTCATGCTCGCCCTCCCCCTGCTGCTCTGCAAGGAAACGGCCGGCCAGCAGCGCGACGACGAACAGAGCGATAGTGACGGGCAGGAGTTTCCAGTTCATGGCGTCTGAGTCTATCACCGCGGAACGTACAGGGTCATGCCACGGATCAACTGCGCCACATCCGGCTTCGAGCGTGCGAAAAAAGGTGGGAGCATGCCTTGCTGTCGGATGCGCCAAATTCCGGTAATGGTTGATCGAGGCTTGCATACCGCTCCAGTCCGGCCACGAGGCGGCTCTGCGGCATGGGAGCACTGAACCAGACCTGCCGCGGCGCCTGCACCCGGGTGAGGTAATCGATGTGCCAGCGCAGCGGCTTGTTGAAAGCGAGATGGCGCGAGCAGCGGGCAGGCATGCAGCCAGGTCCATACGTGCTGCCGGCATAGAGATAGCAGCCCCGGCTGGAGCGGATCTCGCCGAGCCTGCCGACGGTTATGTCACACCTGGCCCGCAGATCGATGGCCAGAATGCAGGAAACCTTGGCAGAGGTAAAGCTCGCGGGCTCTCAGCATGCCCCGACAGCCCTTGTCGAGAAGCTGCGAGACCCGCAGCCTGATGACCGGAAAGGCGATTTCCATGGTGAAACAGGGCAGTTCGAGCGATGCCGGCCATTGCCTGGCAGCCATGTCCCGGATGGCGCCAGCCGGGACCAACGGGCCAGTTGTTCAAATCCCTTCGCGGCGCCCCTCACGGGCTGTTACCCTAGCCGAGGCGTGCGAAAAAAGGAACCCTGACTCGAACAATGACCCGCGAAAGAGTGCCGGTCGACCCGGCAACCCTGCCCGCCTGGGCAAAATGGCTCGCGCAGGACGCCGACGGGACCTGGTGGGCCTATGAGCACGAGCCCAACGAGGGGGCCGTCTCATGGTACGAGAACGAGGTCGGCGCGTCGCTCAGGCTCCTGCGGCAGGCAGATAACAGCGGCTGGCGGCGCACCCTCGTGAAAATCCGCTGATGGCCCGCGTCTCACCCCGCGCCCGCATCCGGTTTCAGCTCCCCCCGGCAGTTCAGGAAGAAGGGCTGCCGGTCCTCGAGCCGCAACGCCGTCAGGTGACCGCCCCAGAGACAGCCGGTGTCGAGTGCCCAGACATTGACGCCGGCCATGTAACCGAGCGTCGACCAGTGGCCGAAAACGATGCGTGTATTCGCGGTTTGCCGGCCCGGAATCATGAACCAGGGCCAGTACCTGGCGGGCTGGCTGCCGAGCGGACCCTTGGCACGCATCGACAGCCGGCCCTTTTTCGTGCAGTAGCGCAGGCGCGTGAAGGCGTTGGTGATGAAGCGCAGGCGATCGAAATCCTGCAGTGAATCCGACCATGTGTCCGGCTTGTCGCCGTACATGTTCGCCAGGAACGCCTTGCAGGCGGGAGAGTTCTGCAGCACCGCTTCGACGCTCGCCGCCATCTCAAGCGCCATGGCGAGATCCCACTGCGGCGCCACGCCGGCATGGACCATGCTGAAACCGAGCCGCCGGTCATGATGCATGAGCTTGCGATGCCGCAGCCAGTCGAGGAGTTCGTCGCGGTCGGACGCATCCAGCACGGCTTGCAGGCTGCTCTGCTTCTTGACGCTCTTGACACCCTCGGCCACGGCCAGCAGGTGCAGGTCGTGGTTGCCGAGCACGGTCACCGCGCGATCGCCGAGGGATTTGACAAAACGCAGGACCTCCAGTGACTTCGGGCCGCGATTGACGAGATCCCCGACGAACCAGAGGCTGTCTGCCGCCTCATCGAAACCGACGAGGTCGAGCAATGCCAGCAGCTCGTCATAGCAGCCCTGGACATCCCCGATTGCATAAGTTGCCAAGGTGACTTCCCGTGGTGACATCAAAAATGAATCGCCAGTATACCCGCCCCGTCTCATTTTTCACGGCTGCGCCAGATTCGCACGGCTGCTATCTGCTACCATCCTGCCAGGCATAGCGACAGGAAAAAGCGGAGAGGTCATGAAAGCACGCGTCAAATGGGTCGAGGGCACCCTGATGGTCGGGGAATCGGGCAGCGGTCACGCGGTGGTGATGGACGGCCCGCCCGATTTCGGCGGCCGCAACCTCGGCGTGCGGCCGATGGAGATGCTGCTGCTCGGCATGGGCGGCTGCACCGAGTTCGATGTCATGATGATTCTCGGCAAGAGCCGCCAGGATGTCACATCCTGCGAAGTGCAGCTCGAGGCGGAACGCGCCGCGAGCGAACCGAAGGTGTTTACGCGCATCCATGCCCATTTCGTCATCCGCGGCCGGAATCTCAGCCAGAAGCATGTGGAGCGCGCCATCGCCCTGAGTGCGGAAAAATTCTGCTCAGCGTCTATCATGTTGGGGAAAACTGCAGAAATCACCCACGATTACGAGATCATCGAGGAATGAAACGACCGGATAAAGGCTACGGCATGCGTCACGTCGCCCTTTTCGTGCGCGACCTGCCTGCCTGCGAGGCCTTCTACACCGACCTGCTCGGATTCGAGGTGGAATACAGGCCGAATCCCCAGAACGTCTATCTCACGACGGGCTGCGACAACCTGGCGCTGCACCAGACAATCACGGATCACCAGCGCGACGAGGCCGCGCAGCGGCTCGAGCATATCGGCATCTTCGTTCGGTCACCGGACGATGTCGACCTCTGGTACCGATTTCTCGTCGATATGCAGGTGCCGATCCGTTCCGAGCCCAGGACCAACGAAGACGGCACGCGCTCCTTTCACTGCTACGATCCGGACAGCACCGTGGTGCAGATCATGTACCACCCGCCGGCCGACCAGTGGGAACAGTTGCGCGGCGTCAATTAAATGCTTGCCGCATAAGGCCGAAAGGCGTAATTTACGCCCCCTTTTTTACTGACTGAACTGCCGCGATGCCCCGTTCACGCAAACTCAAGCTCCACGGTTTCAACAACCTCACGAAGACACTGAGCTTCAACATCTATGACATCTGCTATGCGGAGACACCGGAGGCTGTCAGTTCCTACATCGAATATATCGACGAGGCCTACAATGCCGAGCGCCTCACGCAGATTCTCAAGGACGTCGCGGACATCATCGGCGCGAATATCCTCAACATCGCGCACCAGGACTACGACCCGCAGGGCGCCAGCGTCACCATGCTGATTTCCGAGGAGCCCGTGGCTGCCGAGAAACTCTCCAACACCGAGGCGCCGGGACCACTGCCGGAGTCCGTCGTGACACATCTCGACAAGAGCCACATCACGGTCCACACCTATCCTGAGAGCCATCCCGACAACGGTATCAGCACCTTCCGGGCGGACATCGATGTCTCCACCTGCGGGCGCATCTCGCCGCTGAAGGCGCTCAACTACCTGATCCACTCCTTCGACTCGGATATCGTCATGCTCGATTATCGTGTGCGCGGCTTCACGCGCGACATCAAGGGCAAGAAACACTTCATCGATCACAAGATCAACTCGATCCAGAACTACCTGGCAGCCGATACCAGACGCCGCTACGAGATGATCGACGTCAATGTGTACCAGGAGAACACCTTCCACACCAAGATGCTGCTGAAAGAGTTCAAGCTCGACAACTATCTCTTCGGGATCGATGCCGACGATATCTCACCGCGCGAGCAGCGTGGCATCACTGACGCGCTGAAACGCGAGATGCTCGAGATTTTCTACGGCCGCAATCTCAACAAGGGAATCAAGCTGCTGTGAGGCTGCTGGTCGCCGCCCTGCTCCTGCTGCTGGCAGGCTGCAGTTCGCAGCCGCAGCGCGATGCCGACATCATCATCGAGCGCGCTCACTCGGGCGGCAGCACACTGGCCATCTCCCCTGACTCGAGAATCCTCGCCTCGGGAGGCTGGAGCGGCTTCATCCGGCTGTGGGACCTCCAGACAGGCCGCCCGATCCGCAGCTGGCGCGCGCACACGGATTCGGTCAACGGCATCTTCTTCCTGCCCGACGGCGATATCCTGACGGCCGGCTACGATGGCAAAATCGCGCGCTGGGACCGCAAGGGCACCCCCCTGCAGGTCCGGCATGGCGGCCCGGTCACGGCCAGCGCAATTGATCTGCACCGCCAGCGCTTCCTCACGGGCCACAAGGACGGCTCCGTGATCCTCTGGAGCCTCGACTCGGGGGAAGCCATCAGGCGCTTCCAGCCGCACAGGAAACTGATCAGGAGCATCGAGACAGGTCCCGGCGGCCTGATCGCCACGAGCGCGACCGACACGCGCGTGGCCCTGACGACGCCGGACAGCGGCGACATCCGCTACCTAGAGAAGCCGTCTTCCGACCCCAGGACGCTGGCCTTCTCCCCGGATGGAGAACAACTCTACGGGGCCGGCTGGTTCAGGCTTTTCCGCTGGGATCTGGGGTCAGGCGCGATCGAGACGCTGGAGACGGAACACAGGGGCATCATCAACAATATCGAGTTCACCCCGGACGGCCAGCTTGCGAGCATCAGCCGCCAGACCGACAGCGCCGTGCTGTTCCTCGACCCGCTCTCCGGCGGGACCAACGCCCGCTTCCAGCAGCATGACCTCTGCGGCGTCGCCGTCAACGTCTCCCCCGACGGGCGCTATATGGCGACGACCAGTGACGATGCCAGCGTGCGCATCTGGAAGCTGGACCGCCCGTAATGAAAAACGCCGCTGGCCGGCGGCGTTTTCAGCTGGCTTGCCGCATCTCGGCGTGGAGGTATCTGACGCCTGTCTCGAAGCTTCCATCCTGCCTGAGCTCGAACCAGCGGTAGGCTGGCGGCAGCAGGTCGACCTCGAAAGCGTCGGTTCCCGGCCTGAACTGGATGCAGGTGGAGGGCGAACCGATCATGCGAACGTTTCTCCTGGACGCCTCGAATTGCTGGTGGATATGGCCGAAAACCATCCCCTTGACCTGCGGATAGCGATCCGTGATGGCGAACAGCTCGTGTGCATTCGCCAGCCCGATGGCATCCATCCACGGACTTCCGATCGGCACTGGCGGATGATGCAGGAACAGCATCACGTGGCGCTGACCGCTGACGGCCAGCGTACGCTCGAGGCGCGAGAGCTCCGCTTTCGACAGCATGCCTTGCGGGCGTTCGGGCTCCCATGAGGTGTCGAGAAAGAGCATGAGCCAGTCGTCGAGCGCATGCTGTCCGACGCACCAGCTGTTGTCCCTGTTCAGCGTCTTGCGGGCGAGCACGGGATCGTCGTGATTGCCTGGCAGCAGGAAATAACGGTTGAGGCTGCCGTTGAGCCGCTGTTTGAGGCGCTGATAGGCAGACTCGTGAGGGTCCTGGACCAGGTCGCCGGTCGCGACCACGATCGAGCCGGCGGGCTCGTTCGCATGGATTTCGTCCAGCACCGCCTGCAGTGTCGCATCGGTATCGATATCTGTTGCCATCAACTCCGACATCGGAGTCGACCTGATGTGCAAATCAGTGATCTGCAGGAGACGTGTTGGATTCGCCGTCATTTTTTTCGGTTCTACTCTGTTTTCCATGGGGCGCACATTACAGGCCGTCTGTTGCAAAGGTGTTACAAGTCTGCAGATTACCTCTGCTCAGACCACGCCTGAACCAGCGCATGCGCTGTTCGGAGGTGCCGTGCGTGAAGCTGTCCGGCGTGATGTAGCCGCGCGACTCCTTCTGCAGCCTGTCATCACCGATCGCATTGGCGGCGCGCAGCGCCTCCTCGATATCGCCCTCCTCGAGAATCTGCCGCGCCCTCTCGGCGCGATTGGCCCACACCCCGGCGTAGCAATCAGCCTGCAGCTCAACCCGCACGGAGAGCGCGTTGTACTCGGCCTCGCTCAGGCGTTGACGCGCCTGCTGTACCTTGCCGGAGATGCCGAGCAGGTTCTGGATATGATGGCCGACCTCGTGAGCGATGACATAGGCCTGGGCGAAATCGCCCGGCGCGCCATGGCGGCGGCGCAGATCCTCGAAAAAGCTCAGGTCGATGTAGACCTTTTGATCCCCGGGACAGTAGAAAGGCCCCATCGCGGCCTGTGCAAAGCCGCAGGCAGACTGGACGGAGCCGCGAAAGAGCACGAGTTTCGGCTCTTCGTAATCACTGCCAAGCTCCCTGAAGACCGCATGCCAGGTATCTTCCGTGTCGGCCAGCACGACGGAGACAAAATCCTTCATTTCATCGTCCTGCGCCTGACTCGCCGTGGTGCGGCGGGGCTCCTGCTGCTCGACCGGAGTCGGGGCGAGGCCACCCCCGCCGCTCAGCAACTCCAGCGGGTTGATACCGAGGAAATACATCACCACGAGCGCGATGACGATCGTGCCAATGCCGACCTTGCCGCCGCGACGGCCTCCCCCGCCCGCCGGGAAAGGAAAACGCATGCCCGAAGGCCCCGAGGCCCGCCTGTCCTCGATATTGCTGCTGCGACGTCCGCTTCTCCAACGCATCCCTTTGCCCTCGTATTCTTGTATGCATCTGACAACCAGTGTATTAGACTTCAAGGAAGTGTCCCGGCACAAGTTCCGCCACTCCAGCAAAACAGGACAGATTCCAGGCAACCTTGCCGGGAACAGAAGAAGAAATGAATGCGACAACCACAATCCAGCCCGCAAGCAATTTGCAGGAACTCTCCAGGCTCAGCAAGCAGACCCAACGACCGATACTGCTGCTGTTTTCCCAGAGCGTTTGCGAGGCGTGCCACCGCATCAAGCGGGAAATCCTCAATCCGATGCTGCTCAATGAGAACGACACCAGTCGCGTCATCATGCGCGAGATGCTTATCGACGAGGGGCAGACCTATATCGACTTCGACGGTACGCAGAGAGAAACCCGCGAACTCTTCGTCGACTACGACATGGTGGTGACGCCAACGCTGATCCTGCTGGACGACAGGGGCAAGCAACTCGGCGAAACCCTTGTGGGACTCAACACCGTGGAGCTTTACGGCTGGTATCTCGAAAATGCCATCGACTATGCTCGCTCATTGATCATGAAGAACGGCGAGTAGTGCCCCCGCCAGTCAGGGACGGGAAAGCGCAATATCACTGCCTGATCTTTACAGGGCCGACTGTATCCCGGAGGCCGTGAACAGGAAAACGAGCGTGCTCAGTGACAGCCCGATCGTGAATATCGTGTAGGAGATGCGCAACCAGCGGAACTTGACCGACAGGCCATATCCCAGGCCGTAGATGTGGCGCGCGATATGCGTATGCACCCTGTCGACATCCTTGAGCACGCGTTTAATCTCCGTGACATAGTCGTCGGGATTCATGTTCACATAATGCTTGAAGTAGATGATGCTCGACTTGTCATTGCGCAGATCTTCCAGCGTGTCGCCGGTCTGATTGATCTTGGGCTTGACGGCCATGACGGCTGAACCGATCGAGGCGATCGCGGTTATCAGGATCATGGCGAAAGCATAGATCAGATCGGGATCGTTCTTGATCACGAAACCGCCAGCGGTGACGACGACTGTCAGGATAAAGCCGTTCACGGAGATCATGATATTCGCCTTGTTATCGGCAATCGATGTGAGATCGAGATTGCTCCTGACTGCGTTGCGGAACAGTGTCTCGGTGCTCTTTTCAGCGGCTTTCCTGGCCTTTTTCTTCTTGACAGGCTGCTCTTCGGTCCCGCTGTCAGCGACAGTGCCATTTGAACTCGTCAGGATCACCTCTTCCGGCGGAAGCGCGATTTCGACGTCATCGGGGAGTGAGGTTTTTTTGCGGTTCACTGCTTCACCGTCGATCTTGAAAGTGGTCACGATTTCAACAGAACCGGCCACATCAGGCAAGCTCCGGAATGGCCGGGGAGAGGCCCTCCCCCCGGCTTTCCACCGGCTCAGTTGCCGGCCGGTTCGATCAGCGGGCGTGCCTGCTTGAGGCAGACCGCACGTTCACCCTATTCTCCTTGTCGACCTTGAACTCGAGATCGAGTGCAAAGTTATCATCGCCTTTCATGATCTCGCGGAAATGCAGTTGCGCCTTGTTGCAGAGCCACGTCAGGTCGCGCAACTGGTCGGCGCGGTACTTGCCCGCATCCACCTGCTGCATCTTCGGATCTGCGGGGATGGAGGCGATTCTGGAATGCCGGCGCCGATGAGTCCAGCGCCGGCAGAACCCCGAAACTCAGAGGAGATGCTTGCGGAAGAGCCCGCCCGCCAGCAGCGCGACGTGCTCGCTGGAGGCCTTGTTGGTCAGCAGGGCCATCCCGTACTGGGTGCCGTTGTGCTTGAAAGCCACGACCTGGTGTCGGACATTGCCGCGAAACGGGCTGCCATCCGGGTCCTTGCTCAAACCGGTCTCGGGGTACACCGTGGTCCCGCTGTAGGTTCCGGTCTTGCCGCCGAGGTAGAGATCACTCGGGAGGTACTTGTTGGCCTTGCGTCCGCCGGTACGGCAGGTATGCATGACTATCCAGAGAATCTCGGCACCCTCGTAGCGCTTGCAGCAGGTGTCGTGGAGAAAATTGCCGAGTTCGCTCGCTGTCAGCTCGTTGCCGTGAATCTTGCCGAGGCAGCCCTGGAAACCGCGGGTCCGCTCGTGACCCATGTTCCTCGTGAAGTCCGTGATCTTGTGACGCCCCTTGTCGGCATCGCCGTCGCCGATGCTGCGCTGCAGGTCGAGCCAGGCGACATTGCTCGAGACCGAGATCATCTCGGCGAGTTTGCGCAGCTCGCGGTCATTGAGATTGCCATCGCGCTCCTTCAGCAGGGTCGCGCTGACGAAGATTTTCGAGACCGAGGCGCCGAACATCTTCTTGTCTGCGCCGAGGCTCTGATCGATGACCCTGCCGGTATCCAGGTTGCGCCACCACCCGTGATGAAGCAGGGTTTCCTGCCCTTGAACGAGAGCTGACCGAGACGCTTGCCGTTCGGCAGCTTGAGAAAGTGGCGATCCTCGCCGGGCGCCGTCAGGGGGCTCGGTTCATACTGGATTTTGTGGAAAAAATTCAGTGAACGGACATCGTCCCTGGCCGAACAGGTAAGCGTTGTCAATAGCGCTGTTACGAATAGAATCTTCCGCAACCCGATACCAAAAATAAAGCAATACATGGCTTCATTTTAAACGGGGCATGCCTCTCCGGGTTTGACCCCGTGTACAATTTCAAATTCAACCAGGCCTGTGACCCTTCCCGGAAACATCACTGAAATCAATCTTCTTGCCGTTTCGCCATCTCTTCCAGACTCCCGTCGAGCCCTCTTGCTTGCCGAAAAACCGCTCCTTCGAGATCACTCCCCTCGAAGACCGCATTTTTCAGGTTGGCCTTCACGAAGCTGGCATTTTTCAGATTGGCGCCCGTGAAATCGGCCGCGTAGAGATTGGCTTCGGGAAAAAGCGCGCGCTCCAGCTCGGCATCGACGAAGCGGGCATCCTTGAGATTGGCGCCACTGAAGTTGGCATAACGCAGGTCCGCACCGCTGAAGTCCATGCCGACAAGATTGCCGCCGAGTTGCGCGCGCGACAGCCGCGCCTGTTCGAGTCTGGCCCCCTTGAGCCTGGCGCTCTTGATGCGGGCATTGCGCAGGTCGGCGCCACGCAAATCCGCGTCCTTGAGCAGCGCACCACCGAGCTGCGCCCCGGCGAGACTGCTCGAGCGCAGGTCGGCGCCCGTGAAATCGGCCGATTCCAGGTCCGCGCCGTCGAAGCGCACCCCGCGCAGCAGGAGCCCCGCAAAACGCGCCTTGTAGAGCAGTGCGCTTCGGCAATCCGCGCCGGCGAGTGAATCCACCACTGAAAAATCGAGCTGCCTGAGCGTCGCTTCCCTGAGCGACGTGCCCGTGAGATCGGCTTTCTCGAGCACCGCATTGGTCAGGAGGCCGCCGGCAAGATCCGCATGACTGAAATCCGCGCGCGTGAGATCGGCCCCTGCAAGGTTGGCCTGTGGCAGGCTCGCATTGGCGAAACTGGCTCCGGCGAGCTTCGAGCGCGCCAGTCGCGCCCGCGGCATGCTCACTCCCTCGAGTCTGGCGCCGGAGAGGTCGGCCTGGCCGAGACTCGCATCGACCAGTCTGGCGCCTCGCAGGTCGGCATTTCTCAGAACGGCCTTGTAGAGAATCGTCCGCCTCAGGTCCGCGCCGCGCAGGCTGGCGCCGGAGAGGTCGGCTCCGGCGAGGTTTCTGCCGGCCAGGTCAGCGCCATCGAGCATGCAACCGGGACAATTGCCGCTCTCGGAGAGGATCTGCACGGCGCTGTCACCGGCAGCCGCCGGGAGTGGCGCCAGGAGCAGGAGGAGTAAAACCGGTCGTATGATGGAATTCAACTGAATCATCTTTCTAAATGTGTCTGTGAACGCGCCAGCTCACCATGACCTGAATCAATAAGCGTCATGGCGCGGCTGCATCACCATTTGATGAAAACGGCTTAGTTGATAGGATAACGTAAAGGATGCCGGACAAGGGCGCCCTGCCCTTTGCGTCCTCTTTCTTTCACGCAGATAACGACAGCATGCAAGAGAATCCTGATCGCATGAGATTCAAGGCTCCGGAAGTATTGCAGGAACTTGCCGACATGGCGGGCGTCACATTCAACGGCGATGCTTCCTGGGATATCCAGGTGCACGACAACAGGCTCTTTGACCGCATCCTCACGAAGGGGTCGCTGGGCTTCGGCGAAGCCTACATGGATGGCATGTGGGACAGTTACGAACTCGACGAACTCTTCCACAGGCTGCTGCGCGCCGGGATCGATGAAAAGCTGCAGGGACTGCACCGGCTGCGCCTGCTGGGGGAGATCGTGCGCAGCCGCCTGATCAACCGGCAATCCACCAGGCGCGCCTTCCAGGTCGGCGAACAGCATTACGATACTGGCAACGACCTCTTCGAGGCCATGCTCGATCCGACCATGAGTTACTCCTGCGGCTACTGGGAACATGCCTCGACACTCGAGGAAGCACAGCTTGCGAAGCTCGATATGATCTGCCGCAAGCTGCAGCTCTCCGAGGGCGATCATGTTCTCGAGATCGGTTGCGGCTGGGGAAGCTTCGCACGCTATGCGGCCGAGAATTACGGCGTCGAGGTGACCGGCGTCACGGTCTCGAAAGAACAGCAGAAACTCGCCCAGGATCGCTGCACAGGCCTTCCGGTGAACATCATGCTCATGGATTATCGGGATATCAGCGGGCGCTTCGACAAGGCGGTCTCAATCGGGATGTTCGAACATGTCGGCCAGAAAAACTACGCCACCTACTTCGAAGCCATCAGGCACGCCATCAAGGAAGACGGACTCTTCCTGTTGCACACCATCGGCACCTACAGGACAGTGCACACGGTCGACCCCTGGATCGACAAATACATTTTCCCCAACGGAAAGCTTCCTTCCGCCAGTGAAATCAGCGAGGCGATCGAGGGACGCTTCCTGATCGAGGACTGGCATAACTTCGGGCCGGATTATGACAAGACCCTGATGGCCTGGTGGGAGAATTTCGACGCTGCATGGCCGGCTCTGAGCGAACACTACAGCGAGCGCTTTTACCGCATGTGGAAATATTACCTGCTGGCCTGCGCGGGACTCTTTCGTTCGCGTCACGGACAGCTCTGGCAGCTGGTTCTGAGCAAGCGTGAAAACAACAGACTCTACCGCTCGGTCCGACCGGTGCCACCAGCGACCTGAACCACTCCCGGACCGGTAAAGCACTCACTGAACAGCTCTGGAAACGACCTCCGCGTCAATGCATGCTCGCCTTGAGTCTCTGCTATACTGACGCTCGTCTCTGACGGCTGCATGCCCGATGGCCTGGCATGGGAATAAAAAAACCCCGGAAGGACAGGCCGACCGGGGTGTGGCTATGCTTGGTTAGCTTGGTTGAGACAACCATCCTGGTAGTCTCGGACTATCCATGATAGTCCTTCGTCGACATTCCGAATCATTCGGAACGGGCATCCGTGCATCCATTCGACGTTAATAATTCTATAAAGTTTCCAATTGTTTGTTTATCCGTATATTACGGATTCTGGTGTAGGACAAAACTGACATTGGTGACCGCAGCAGCCAGAACGCGGCGCGAAGGGCATGACCGGGGAATGGGAGAAACGATGCCTTGCACAATCCCGGCACGGAACAAATGCTGAAACCCGGGCGATTGCGCATCGAAATGCACGGATCCAGTGGCATAACCGATAGCCTTCCTCAAAGATATCTCAGGTAAACATAGACCGTACTGACCAGGATGGTGCCGATCATCAACGGAAAGGCCAGCAGCATGAAAGGCAGGAAACGAATCGGCTGGCCGGAACGTTCGGCGAAGCCGGCCACGATGAGATTCGCGCTGGCACCGATGAGGCTGCCATTGCCGCCGAGGCAGGAACCGAGTGCCAGCGACCACCACAGTGGCGTCAGTGAGGTCGACTCGCCGAGCATCCCGCCCATGTTTTCGATCAGGGGAATCATGGTCGCCACAAAGGGGATATTGTCGACCAGCGCGGAGACCACCGCCGCCACCCAGAGAATCGCGATGGTTGTCATCGCCATGTCACCATCCGTCATCGTGATCACTTCTTGCGCAACTATTTCCAGCAACCCGGTCTCCTCGACACCGTAGACGACGATAAAAAGCCCGATGAAAAAGAAAATCGTGATCCACTCGACCTCGGCGAAGGTCTTGTCGATGGCTTTCGTCTGATCCGACGGCTTGCGCGGCAGGTTGGTGATCAGCAGCAGTATGGCCGCGCCGAACATGGCGATGGTCGCCGGTTGATAGCCGGCGTCATGCCCGAAGACGAATCCGGCGATCACGAGCGCGAGGACACTCATCGACTGCAGCAGCAGGCGCTTGTCCTTGATCGCATCGGCTTCCTCGTATTTCATGATCTTGCTGCGTCGCTCCTCGGTCGCCTCGAGCTTGCGTCCCCAGATCAGGTAGAAGGGGATCAGCAGCAGAGGAAGGATCACGAACACCACCGGACCGAGATTGAACAGGAAATCGTTGAAACTCAGACCGACAGCGGAACCGATCATGATATTCGGTGGATCGCCGATCAGTGTCGCTGCGCCGCCGACGTTGGAGGCGAAGATCTCGGCGAAGAGGTAGGGATAGGCGCTGACCTTGAGTTCGTCGGTGATCAGCAGCGTGACCGGTGCGATCAGCAGCACGGTGGTGACATTGTCGAGCAATGCCGAGAGCACGGCGGTGACGAGCACGAGCATCACGAGGATTCCCCACGGGCTTGCATGCACGCGCTTGGCCGACCAGATGGCGAGATACTGGAAAACGCCGGACTGGCGCGTGATGGCGACGATGATCATCATGCCGGTGAGCAGGCCGAGGGTATTGAAGTCGACGCCCTCGACGGCGGATTCCTGGGTCAGTACCCCGCCGAGGATCATCAATGCAGCGGCACCCATGGAGATGATGGCCCTGTTGACGCGCTCCGTCATGATCAGGAGGTAAGTCAGGGCGAACAGAACGCCGGCAAACAGGATGGGGTCGATACCGAAGATGACCTCGGGTGAAGCGCTAGTGTGCGGAGACATCTTTCCCGCCCTCCTCGAGAATTTTCTCTCCGAGATCCCAGTAGGAGATGACACCGAGCAGTTTTCGGGTCTCGGGATCGACCACCGGCAGGCTCGCCTTCGTCCGGTAGAGAACCAGCACCGCCTCGAGCAGGGGTGTGTCGGGACCGACAATCTCGACATCGACCTTGTCCATGCAGACCGAGATCGGCTTGTTGCTGTTCTCGATATAACGCCTGTAGAGGTCAGCCGGCGTCTCGCGCGTGAAATGCACGCTGTCGAGCCCCTTCTCCATGATCGCCGCCTGCGGCAGCACGAGCCGCAACAGGCAGTTGACACCGAAAACCCCGACAAACCGGCCGTCATCATCGACCACGGGTATCCGCCGGTAACGATTCTTCATGACGTAATCGGCGGCCTTGTAGACGCAATCGTCAGGGTGCAGGACGACAGGATGCGGATCCATGACAGACTGTGCAGTCATAGAAAACCCCCAGGTGATGCTTTTTGATGTTGGCAAAGCATGACCAAGAAATCCGTTCAAGGCCATGAATTTTTTCGTTCATCGGGTCCCGATCTGATGGAGATCAAGAAATCATGCACCGTCGGCCACATGACATTTTTTATAGGGTGCAGAAGCCCTATCGACTGCGTTATCTGATAAGTTAGTCAGCTGTTCACACCGGATCCAAGGAGACAACGCGCATGAACAGAACAATGCTGTCGGCAGCCCTGCTCTTAATCGTGTTCATCACGCCGGGCGCATCGGCCCAGCAATACGGCTATCCGCCGCCCCCCGGGTATGACGCCGCGCCGGGCTGGCCCGCGCAGCGCATGGATCCCTGGATCGAGATGCGCCGCATGGAAAACGAGATGCGCCGCCGCCAGTGGCACATGGAACGCGAAATGGAGCGCATGGAGCGGGATATGCGCGCGCAATCCGACCGTTGGGACAGCAACAGCAGCGGTATCCATATCCAGGAGAGTTTCAGCTCACCGCGCATCGCCATCGACGAGGATGATGCCAGCTACATTGTCACCGCGCAGATCCCGGGGGCCGAGGAAAAAACCATCGAGGTGGAGCAGCGCGGCAACAGGCTCCGGATCGCGGCCATGCGCCAGGTCGAGAAACGCGAAACCAGCGAAGGCAAGCGCATGCAGGCCAGTTTCTCGAGCCGCTACCAGCGCATCCTGACACTGCCGGGTCCGGTCAGCGAGGGCGGCATGCAGACAGATTTCAATGACGAAGTACTGACCATCCGTATTCCGAAAGCGGGCTCATGAAGCGTCATAGCAGCATTCGCCCGCTTGCGCTGCTCCTGACCTGAGGCATTGTCGACGCGGGTGAGCCGGCTGCCAGCCGCGCCCCTCATGGATATCCGATGACCACAGCCATTCTCTGGTTCCGCCGCGATCTGCGGCTCGACGACAACCCGGCGCTGTCCGCGGCGCTGGAACAGTGCGAGCGGCTGATTCCGCTCTACGTCCACCAGCCCGGCGAGGAAGCCCCCTGGGCGCCCGGCGCGGCCAGCCTCTGGTGGCTGCATCACAGCCTCGCCAGCCTCGACGAGATGCTGCAGAAACGCGGCTCGCGGCTCGTCATTCGACAGGGTGACGCGGAGGCCGTGCTGCAGTCGCTGATCGACACACAGGGTGTCACCCGCCTCTTCTGGAACCGGCTTTACGAACCGGAGATTATCGAACGCGACAAGAGGCTCAAGAAGCGCTTGACGGGAGCTGGAATCCGGTGCGAGAGCTTCAACGCCTCCCTGTTATTCGAACCCTGGGAGATCAGCACCGGGCAAGGGACGCCTTACAAGGTGTTCACAGCATTCTGGAAAGCCTGCCTCAGGAACGGCCTGCCGCAATCCGTACCGCCGATGGCGCCCGGGCGGCTTCCCGCTCTCCCGGCGAGTGTCGACCGGGAGCCGCTCGAGGCGCTGCGACTGCTGCCATCGATCCCGTGGGACAGCGGGTTCCATGACTGCTGGACGCCTGGCGCGGATGCGGCCATGACGCAGCTCGAGTCCTTCATCACGGATTCCATTGCGGCTTACAACAGCGACCGTGATCTCCCCGGGACCATCGGCACCTCGCGGCTCTCCCCGCACCTCCATTTCGGCGAAATCGGCCCGCGGCAGGTACTCGACAGCGTCCGTACAATGACCGAGTTCGACGAAACCATGACGCCGACGGGGCAGAACGTCTATATCAAGCAACTCGGCTGGCGCGACTTCGGACACCACCTCATGTATCACTTCCCGCAGACCACGGACCAGCCGCTCGACGAGCGCTTTGGCAACTATCCCTGGCTGTGGAAAGAGGACGCAGATGAACTGCTACGCGCCTGGCAGCAGGGACGGACGGGCTTTCCGATCGTCGACGCCGGCATGCGAGAACTCTGGCACACGGGCTGGATGCACAACCGCGTGCGCATGATCGTCGCCTCGCTGTTGACGAAGAATCTCGGCATCCACTGGCTCGAGGGCGCACGCTGGTTCTGGGAGACGCTCGTCGACGCGGACCTCGCCAACAACAGCATGGGCTGGCAGTGGACCGCCGGCTGCGGCGCCGACGCGGCCCCGTTTTTCCGTATCTTCAATCCCGTCACCCAGAGCGAGCGTTTCGATCCCCGGGGACTCTACATCCGCCAGTGGGTGCCGGAACTCGCCAAACTGCCCGACAAGGCCATCCATGCCCCCTGGCTGCAGAAACCCGAAATCCTGCAGCACGCAGGCATCAAACTCGGCATCGATTATCCCGGGCCCATCGTCGACCTGAAACAGACGCGCGAGCAGGCACTGGCGCAGTGGAGCCAGATCAAGTAGCGCGGGTGCCGGGAAGCGTCCGCCATGCAAGCAGGTAGAGAGCGACCGCGCACAGCATGACGCCGTGGAAGCCGATCTCCATCGAGAGCAGCACGGCAAGGATCGCGCTCAGCACGGAAGCACAGCCGTTGATACCCCAGGCCCAGGGCACGAGCGCGGGCGCGGAGCGCGAGGTCGCCGTCAAGCCGAGCGGAAAGGGCATGCCCATCGCGAAGGCCAGCGGCGCAGTGAAGAGAGAGGCCGCGAGGATGCGCGCAAAAAGTGGCAGGGACATCAGATGCTCCGTCATCCAGCCGCGCAGCAGGATATAGGCGAGCGTAATCACGAGGATGCCGAACACGGAGCTGCGCAATATCACGGCCGTCGCGAAGCCCTTCTCCTGCAGCCACTGCACCGTGAGGCTGCCGAGTCCCGAGAAGAGCAGGAAGAGACACAGCGTGATTGCCACCGCATAGAGCGGCTGACCGATGATGAGTGTCAGCAACTCGATGAACGACAGTTCGATGAAGAGGAAGGCGAGCCCGATCGCCGTGAAATAGAGAATCACATGGAGACGGCTGCCCGAGGCTAGTGAAGCCTTCCGTTTCAGGAACAGGAGCGGCAACAGGATCAACACCAGCGCAGCCGCGACAGCCTGCAGGAGCGAGGCGATCAATGTCGGGTAGCCGGCGTCGATCATGGCGATACCGGCTCTGCCGGGCAGTGCCAGGAACTGCGGCAGACTCTTCCAGCGGAAATGGTCGTTGAAGTAGGGATCGCTGTCCCTGACCGGTTCGATATCGTATTCGTAGTCGGCGATGTAATCGGTGGCGCGGTCTCCCAGCAGCGCTTGCGCGGCCTCGTGGAAATAGGCTCTGGGCAGTATCTGGTAGCGGTTCGCCTCGGCCTCCTCGATACCCGGCAGCCATGCCAGATCGAATCCACGCGTACGCGCGAAGTCGCGGATTCTGCCGATTTCGTCGTCGGTCAGGTCGCCCTGCTTGACGAGCAATGTCGCGGTGTTCCAGCTGCGGATCCAGGCCAGGCGCCTGCCGGGCTCCCCGACACCGGATGCCTTCAGCGCCTCGACGACGCTGGCGAACAGCCGCAAATTGCCTTTCGGTGGCGTATCGGTCCAGAGCGTGATCGCAAGGTAGCCACCCGGCTTGAGTATGGCCAGGTAATCCTCGATGGCATCGACGGTCAGGTCGAAGCCAGCGGCAAAGGCGAACACGCCGGCCGCGCCCCCCGAAGAGGCGCCTGGCACACCACGGACGATGAGGTCGTAATGCCGGGTCGACGAAGCCGCCCAGGCGCGCGCCGTCGCTGCATGGAAACTGACCCGGCCGGCGATCGCCGGCCAGCCTGCGTAATCCGCGAAGATGTCCGAAATCAGTTTCGTGAGCCGCGCGTCGGCCTCGACAGCATCGATGCTGTCGCTGCCGTAGGCGGCGGCCTGCAGGATATCCGCGCCCGTGCCCGAATTGAGCACGAGCACCTCGTCCAGACGCCTGCCGAGTTCGTAGGGCAGCGCGGAACTCACGTAGGCGCGGTAGCCGGGCCCCGTCCCGACACCGCCCCGGTCGATCGCCGACATGGCGTCACCATCGACGAAGACGCCGAGCTGTTCGGGCACGCCGGACGGACTCTGCAGGCTCAGTCCAGGCGCATGACGGAACGGGATCTGCCTGCTTTCGACGACATCGATGCGCGACACCGGGCTGGAGTGACTGTCGAGAATACCGACGCCGTCGACCAGCAGTGTCTGCTCGAGCCCCTTGTATTCCGACAGCCGCAGTTCGAGCCAGGAGGACGGCAGCAGGATGACCAGCACCGCTGCTGCGCCCAGCAGCGCAGCGGAAAGCGACCGGCGCCCCGACATCCGCAGCAGCAGGAGCCCTGCCGCGAGCCCGGCAAGAGAGAGCAGGCGCAGGATCGTCTGGGGCTCGAACAGGCTCAGCAGCAGCATGATCGCAATCGCACCCGCGCCGGCCCCGATCAGGTCCGCGCCATAGATGCGCCCGATGGAGGCATCGAAACGCAACATCGTCATTGCGATGCTGTTGGCAACGAACAGGAATGGCAGCGACAGCAGCAGGTAGGTCAGGAACAGCCGCAGCCACTGGGAGCTGTCCCAGAGTATCTCGAGCGCATTGAACGGCATGCGTTGCACGATCAGGAAGACGCCGATGGCGCTGATGCCGAAAAGCAGCACGTTGATGAACATGAGCTCGCCATAGCGGCGCAGGCACAGCTGCCTGAAGAGCGTGATGAGACTGCCGCTGACACCGTAGCCAAGCAGCGCCAGGCTGATGATCATGAAGGCGAAGTGATGCCAGTGGATGATCGAGAAGAGCCTGACGAGCAGCACCTCGTAGGCCAGCGCCGTCGCCGACAGCAGAAAGATGACAACGAGTGGCGGCGAGGCGCCTACCGGTCTCACTGGTGTCCGCCGGTAAAGGGCACGAAGATGACAGGTATGACCTGGCGCGTCGTGACCGAACCGTCAGGTTCCTTTTCGACGATCGTCAGGTACTGCGTCTGGAAGCGCGTGCCAACCGGGATGATCATGCGTCCTCCCGGCTTCAGCTGGCGCACCAGCGGTGGCGGGATATGGCTGATGGCCGCCGTCACGAGAATGCCGTCGAACGGCGCCGCCTCGGGCCAGCCGTCGTAGCCGTCGGCGATGCGCGTGGAGACGTTGTCATAGCCGAGGCGCTGCAAGCGCGCGGTGGCCTGTTCGCCAAGCTCGCTGATGATCTCGATGCTGTAGACATCGGAAACGAGCCGTGACAGGATCGCGGCCTGGTAACCCGATCCCGTGCCGATCTCGAGCACCCGGTCGCCGGGCCGCGGCTCCAGCAGGTCGGTCATGAGGGCCACGATGTAGGGCTGGGAGATGGTCTGGCCCCTGCCGATCGGCAAGGGGCGGTTCTCGTAAGCCTTCGCACGGACCCTCTCCGGAACGAATTCATGGCGCGGCACGCTCGCCATGGCGTCCATGACACGTTCGGAAAAGGACTCCCTGTTGATGAGCCTCGCCGTGTCGCGCACGTCGTTCTCGATGGCAGCGATCATGTCGCGGCGCTCCTCGGCCAGTTCGTCGTCCGGCGTCTCCGCCGCCGATGCGAATATCGGTGGCATCATGAGAACAGAAAAAAGAAACAGAAACGATTTCATCAGCATACAACTCCTCCTGTGGCTCGCCGTTTACCGCGGGCAAGCCTCTCTGAACCCTAACACCCGGAAGCCTGTTCGTCACAGGCAGGACGGAACTGCGCCCGCCTGAGGGCGACGGACGACACCTCGCGTGACCTAGGAGCAACTTTGCTCCGAATAGCTCTGCTGGTGATGACCGCGCCAGCAGCGGTACGCCTCCCTGCCCTCCTTGATGAGCCAGCGTCCTGCGTCGTCCCGGCCAAGAATGAAGTTGTACCAGGCGCCGCGCACCGAATCGTCGAGATAGCCGTCCTCGAGCAGCCACACACTGGTCTCCCTCGCGCGCTCTCCCGCCGCGTCGCAACGGCGGATCGAGACCGCGCGCGCACCCGGCGTCCCGAGATATTCGAGCACGACCCGCACTGGATCCATGATCCAGGACTCCTGCCTGGCCGGAATCTCCGCGATGATGGCGTTGAATTCCGCAAGCGCCATGCGCTGCAGGGAAGTCCCCTCGACCGGACGCGACGACTCGACCGTGACGCCGTCGATCGCGAGATCGCAGGGGCCGGATTCATCGGCGCTGGCTGCCGCGCCGGGGAGAATCGCGAGCAGGAAAACAATGCGCATTGGCCTGCAAGCCGTCGCAGCGAGGATCGAAAGCGTACTGACTGGTGACATCTCATCCCCCCTCTCGTGTCGTCATCTCTTGAAAATTATGCCCCGCGCACGTCACGGATGCGACCGTGCGGGTCGCTTATCCCGTGGCCAGCCAGCGCAACAGCTGGATCAGCAGGAACATGGCGATGAGGATCAGCAGCGCGTAGAACCCCATCTTCAGCAACGCCCGGTTGAGCATGGACCGTCCTTCTTCGCTCTCCTCGCCAGCAGCGTGGAAGGCGGCGACATCGACCCGCTCGACGACCTCGTAATCCGGATCCTCGAGCAGCGCCCGCGCCTCCCCGGCCTGGCTGTCGAGATAGACCCACAGGCCGGGCTTGACGAGCAGCGGGGTGAACATGCGCGCCATGTTGTCGCCCTGGATGACGGCCGGGATACCGTTTGCCTCGAGCAGGCCCTTCATCGCCAGGAGCCTGCTCATATCAGCACTTCTCGCGACGAGTTTCATGGCAAGCCAGGCGCTTCAGACATGTTCCCAGCGCTCCATGAGATAGCAGAGGCAGTCCTGCTCGATAATGCGGTGATCTGTCGTCAGCATCGAGGGCATCACGGTGACGCGGTTCTTCAGAACGCCGTTGTCGTTCGTGAAATAGCGTCCGCTGACCGGATTGCCGTTCTCGCTGATGACCTCGAGCGGCACATCGCCGCCATCGACCTCGGCCCACACCGTGCCGACAGGCAGTTCACTGAAATTGAAACGCTCGAGCTCGCTGTGAAAATTGATCGTTACCTCGTCGCTGTCGAAACCGAAGCTGGCCTCCTGCGGCACCTTCACGGTCGCGACCGTGTGGAACAGATCGACCTCCTCGTGATGGAGCGGCTCGTCGGACAGCTCGCTGAGATGCAGACAGGCATCGACGAAGCGCAGCGTGTGATCGACACCGGCCTCGTCGCCCACCTTGCCGGCCTCGATGGTGACCGACGGGCAGTGTTTCGCCATGGCGAGCGACTGTACGCCGGCCGGGCGGATGAAATAGATCACGAGCCGGCTGAACAGCAAGGCCAGGCGCAGGAAACGGTTATCGACGACATTGATGCAGCCGTAGTGCGGATTGATGCCGGTATTGTTGTGGATATCGATGCTGGCAAACAGATTGTGCTGCGTCATGGTGTCGGCCACGAGCTGCATCATGCTCCCCTCCGGGCTGTCCGTCTGTTCGCCGCCGGGCCAGATACGATTGTAATCAGGTTGTCCGTCGAGCCTGCGCTGACCTGAGCGGGCTGCCGCGACATTGCCGATGAAGATCGACAGGTTCCGCGGCAGGGGCTTGTCACCGCCGCCCGCGTCGTAGGTTTTCAGCAACCTGCGGACGGCTTCCCAGCCCGTCGTTTCGTTGCCATGCAGCAGCACCGAGACGAACAGGGTATCGTCGCGGCGCCCCTCGAGGTGAATCAGCGTCGGCCCCCCCAGGACACCGTCGAGCTGGCGGGATTCGAGATCGAGCAGGCCTTCCGGAAGACCCTTGATGATGGTCAGCATCTGTTCAGGTTCAAGTTGTGTATTGAAGTCGTTCATGGACGTTCGAGATATGGCCCGCCATACCGCTGTCAGATCCAGTCCGTCCCGGAGGAGTGAGACTCATCAGACCGACCAGCCATGCACCGGCTTCCCGGAGGACTGGTTTTCCGCATAGGCCAGGACCAGCCCGCGCCAGTCACGGCCATGCTTCGCGACCCAGTGACGCTGCCAGTGCGCGCCTGTCTGACGGGATTGAAGTCGTTGCTCGATTATATGAAGGTAAGCCTCGGTGTCGGCTTGATCGACATCAAGCAAAGAGAGTCCCTCGCGCGCCAGTGGCAGCAGTTCATGCAGGATGAGTTCGCGCAGACCACCCTCCTTGCCATCGAGCCACTCGACAGCGCTGGCCATGCCGCATCTCGCTGCGGCATAGAAGTTGTGGCGCGCCACGATATGCGGAATGCGCTGTTCGATGTCCTCGTATTGCATGAGTGCCGTGATGAGGCCGAAGAAGAAGGCCGCATTCGCCATCTCGTCGGCGTGGCTCGGCCCGGCCGAGACGCTGCGATGCTCGATGCGGATATGCGGTGAGCCGTCGGCACCGAAACCGACCAGCGGCCGCGTCCAGCGCCACAGGGTGCCGTTGTGCAGCCGCAGATGCGCGAACTCCTCGGGCGCCGTGTCGCTGATCGTCGGCAGCAGCACCGGGTAGCGCCGGCAGTTGGCGTCGAAGACCTCCTGGATACCATTCAAGGCGTAGCGCACCCCGAAGGTGACGCGGCGCGAGTAGTCGGAGCCACCGACCGAGACCGCCTGCTCGAACAGCGGGATGCGCGTCTCCTCCCACAGTTGCTTGCCGAACAGGAACGGCGAGTTGGCGCTGATCGCGACCATCGGCGCGGAAATAATCTTCGACAGGTTGTAGTAGCGTGCGGCCTGCTGCGCATCGACTTTCATGTGCAGCTGGAACGAGGTGGTGGCAGCCTCCATCATGACATCCTCGTGCTGGAGCTTGAGGCTGTCGCGTCCCTCGATATCGACCTCGATCGGCCGTCCCTCGCGCAGTCGCAGCACCTGCTTGTTGAGCGCCTGGTAGCGCTTGAGCTGCGACATGTTGGCAAGGCAAAGATCGCCGCGCTCGACAGTCGGCAGGGTGCCGATGGCAACGAGGCCGAGGCCCATGGTGCCGGCCACCCCGATACAGCGGTTCCAGCGCGCCTCGAGATCCGCCTGCATCTGCGAGAGCGCATGGCCGGTCAGCTCCCGCGGCGGCCCGTTGAGCTCGATATTGAAGAGTGCGAGTTCGGCGACGACTTCCGGGTCGGCAAGCCGGTCGAGGAAACGGTCGTTGGAGGGGCTCGGCCTGCCGTCCGCATCGGTCAGCCAGGCCTCGAGCTCGTAACCAGCGACCGGGGCGGAGGCATCGAAAGCGCCGTCTGCCAGCATCTTTCCGAGCAGGTCGGTCTCTTCCCGCAACCGACGGGCGAAATCATCGAAATCACCCTGGCTGAAGCTGCTTGTGGTGATTTCCTGTCCCATGCCCCTCGCCTGCGATCCGGTTTCAGAGATAGCGCGTGATGAGTCCCATGCCGGCCTGCTGCACGGGCAGTTTGAGGCGGATTTCGTAACCGCCGCCCGGTACCTCGTCCATGACCCTGCCCTGCATGTCCTCGATGTACTCGAGGCTGAAACGATGATTGCTTGCCGGCGTCAGCAATTCGAGTTCGTCACCGACACGGAACTTGTTCTTGGCGATCACACTGACGAGCCCGTTGTCGCCCTGTTGCGGCAGCACCTCGGCGACAAACTGCTGCTGCATGCTCGTCGAGACACCGGCACGGTAATTCTGCAACTCGCTGCTCTCGTGACGCTGGTAGAAACCGTCTGTGTAGCCGCGGTTGGCGAGCCCCTCGAGTTCGTACATGAGCCCGGGATCGAAGGGCCGTCCCGCGACGGCATCGTCGATCGCGCGCCGATAGACCTGCGTGGTGCGCGCCGTGTAGTAGTGCGACTTGGTGCGCCCCTCGATCTTGAGACAATCGACGCCAATCTCGACGAGCCTGTGTACGTGCTCGACGGCGCGCAGATCCTTCGAGTTCATAATGTAGGTGCCCATCTCGTCTTCCATGATCGGCATGAGTTCGCCGGGGCGGCCGCGCTCCTCGATATAGTAAACCTCGTCGGCCTTCGGGTGGCGCTGGATGGTATCGATCGAGACCTCGGGCGGCTGCTCGATCTCGCCGATGTTGTACTCCCAGCGGCAGGCGTTGGTGCAGGTACCCTGATTGGCGTCACGGTGGTTGAAGTAACCGGAGAGCAGACAGCGGCCCGAGTAGGCGATGCAGAGCGCGCCATGCACGAAAACCTCGAGTTCCATGTCGGGACATTGCTGGCGGACTTCCGTGATCTCCTCGAGCGACAGCTCGCGCGAGAGAATCACGCGCGACACTCCGGCGTTTTGCCAGAAACGCACGCCAGCGGCGTTGGTCGTGTTGGCCTGCACCGAGAGATGGATCGGCATGTCGGGCCAGTTCTCGCGCACGAGCAGGATCAGGCCGGGATCGGCCATGATGAGCGCATCCGGCCCCATTTCGATGACCGGGCGGATGTCGTCAAGGAACGTCCTGAGCTTGGCGCCGTGCGGCATGGCGTTGGCGGCAACGAAAAACTGCCTGCCCTGAGCATGTGCCTCGTCGATGCCTGTGCGGAGGTTCTGCTCGAGGAAGTCGTTGTTGCGCACGCGCAGACTGTAGCGCGGCATGCCGGCATAGACGGCGTCCGCGCCATAGGCGAAAGCGTAGCGCATGTTGCGAATGGTGCCTGCGGGAGAGAGCAGTTCGGGCGTTCTCATGACGCTATTCTACCCTCCGGCGGGTGGTTGCGATACGCGCAAACCCGCGGGCTTTGCGGGAGAATCGTCCTCAATCGCGCTCGAAACGGTAGATCACGTCGGCTCCGCCCTCGGTCCCCGTCTCCGCCTCGACGCGCAGATTCTTGTTGATACGATACTCGATGACCATTTTCTGGAAATTGTCGACCAGCCCCAGGACGTACTTCAGATAGAGGTTATCGCTGATACGCTTGCCAAGCAGCAACTCGCTCTTCTCGAAGCCCTGGCTGGTGTTGATCGTGGCCTCGTCGAGGCCGAGGCCCGACCCGAGTTCGCTGAGGAAGCCACTCCCCCCCTCGATACCGAGGGTCTTGGCGACATTGAGGAGCATGGCCCCGTCGCCCGAGGACGCCCCGTCGAGGCTGCGACCGAGAAGCAGGTAGCTGAATGCCTCGGTATCGCTCATCGCGGGATTCGAGAAAATATTCGAGGTCGGCCGCTGCAGCGTACCGCTGACATTCATGCCCACTGTGACGTCATCGACTTCGCGCACGATGCGGATGTCCATACCGGGATTGTCCATCGGACCGTTGAAGATCAACTGTCCGGTCTCGATCTCGAGCACCTGCTCGTAGATACTGTAGGTGCCATCGCGAATCGTCAGAACACCGTCGGTCAGCAGGCTTTCCTTGACCTGGAGTATGCGGAAGTCACCTGTCAGCCTGGCATCGAGCCCGTAGCCAGAGAAGGTCACCTTTTCCCCGAGGACCACATTGAGCCGCGGCTCGAAGCCAAGACCCTCTCCGGGCGGGGGAGGCCTGGTGCTTCCCTTGCCGAGGATGATCACGTCATCCGACTCGGGGATCGCGGATTTCGGCAGGGTCGTCAGCCTGAGCGCGGCTTCCGGGATCACCAGTGTGCCGCTGATGATGACTTTCTGCGGGTTGGCCTCGATCCTGATATCCGGAGAGACCAGCACCTTGACCTCATGACTGTCGATCAGCCGCAGGTTGCCGCCGCCGATGTCGAACCACGTCGACCAGCTGGTGCCTTCCAGTTTCATCTCACCTTTGGTCGTCAGGATTCCCTCTCCGGCCTTGAGGCTGCCATCGATGCCGAAGCGGTTGTCGGCAATGGTTTCCAGTCTCAGGCTGATGTCATCGATGGTTTCCTCGGTACGCTCGATGAGCAACTGCCCATCCTGCAGTTGCGCCTCCACAGTGAAAGCGGGTGAGGGAAACGTGCCGATGGCTGTTGCTTCCGCGGCGAGACTGCCCTTCAGCAGCCGCGCCTCCGGAATGAATTCGTTGAGCCAGGTGAGATCCGGCGCATCCGCTGCCAGCGAGGCATCGATGGTGTGCTTGCCGTCCTCGGGTGACAGCTGAATCTCCCCCTTGCCATCGACACTCGCGTACCCCGTCAATACCAGGCCGCCATTAAACGCCAGGGTCTGGTTTTCCAGCACCACGTCGATGTTGCCGGCGTCGTAGCCGAAGGTGCGCGAATCCCCGGGCTCGCCTGTCAATTGCAACTTACCGGCACCCCAGGACACCGCGGCAGTCGCTTCCGGTGTTTCATCCACGAGCAGGAACTCATAGTCGAGGCCGGCCTCGCCCCTGAGCCGCGCAGCCGGCGGCAGGAAGATGTCGAGTAACGCCAGCTGCAGCTTGCTGACCTTGCCTGCAGAGCGCATGCCCCTGGCTTTCTCCCAGTGAAAATCCACGCAGGCTGCGGTCTCGCCGCTTTCCAGGCATAGCTCTTCCGCCTCCGCCAGCGCTGCAGAAAGATTCAGAGCAACAGGCTGCCGCAAGCCCCATCGCCCCGCCTGTTTACCGTCGATATCGAGTTTCTCGAGATCGCCCTGCCAGCGCTCGTCGCTCCAGCCGCCGGCCAGTGCAGTCGTCAGGCTTGCAAGCTCATGCACAGCTGTCAGGTCGACGCGATGCTCCTGCAGGTTACCGCTGGCTTGAAATTCGGCACTGGCCAGTTGCTGGTCACCGAATTTCAGACTACGCAGTTTGCCGTCACCCGTCACTTCCCCCGCGTCGGTCGAGAGGTCCAGCACGAGCATGTCGAGCGCGTAGTCCTGGTAGGCGAGCTTCTCGGCGCTGATTTCCGCCGTCAACAGGGGTGCCTCCAGGTTGCCGCCGAGACTGCCGCTGGCCGACAGTTTTCCCTGCAGCTGAGGCAGGAGCTGCTCGGGATGATGCGCCTGGAGTTCGAATGCGAGGTCGAACTGCTCGGCGAGCCGTCCGTTGACCCGCAGCACATTCTCTCCGGCGGCGATCTCGAGCTCGCGAACCTCGAGCCTCTTGGCGGCATAGGATGCCTGGCCGCCCGCGGACAGCGGGAACTCGTTCAGCAGGAGACCCTCGATCGCTTGCAGGTTGATTTCGAGCTGCGGCTCTCCCTGCTCGAGGCGTCCACTGGTGGTCACCCGCCCGCTGAGCCTGGCCGGGTAATCCGGGTAGAAATTGGTACTGTCGAGCTCCTCGAGCGCCAGCTCCGCCTGCCAGGCCAGCAGCTCTTGCCACTGCAGGCGGCCACTCAGGTCGGCATTGCCGTTATCCCCTTCGAGCCGCGCGGATTCCACGACGAGCTCACTCTCATTGCCTGTCGCCGCAAGGCGCAG
The DNA here is from genome assembly GCA_037385505.1 of Gammaproteobacteria bacterium. Lineage (GTDB taxonomy): Bacteria > Pseudomonadota > Gammaproteobacteria > Chromatiales > Chromatiaceae > Sva-25. The sequence continues at coordinate 30,719 of JARRMY010000019.1, forward strand.
GCTGTTGCTGCCGAGGCTTTCCGACGCAATGGCGACGGTTGCCGCAATACGGTAGTCATGTAACGATCCCTCGAGATCTGCCACAGCCTCGACGGCCCCGAGTAGCGGGTCCGTGGCATCAATGCCGGCCTCCAGGTCGAATGCGGGCGGCCAGGCGAGTCCGATGTCACCCGAGAGCTTCGCTGCAACAGGGCGACCCTCGAATTCGCTCCTCAGCATGACCTCCGTGCCGCGAATATCACTGCCGGACATGACGCCCGCAAGATGAATATCATCCACGACGTATTGCTGCCCGTTGAGATCGAGTTCGAGCCGCTTCACACTCAGCTGGTCGAGCGCGAGTTTGACAGGCAGGCTGATGCCCGCAGGCGCCTCGGCACTCTCCTCCACGGTCTCCTCCGGCTGCTCCGGCAGGTGCAAGTTCAGCGCCAGCGTCTCCAGCTCAAGCGTCAGGACCCGGATCTCTTTCCGGAAAATCGCAGAGAAATCACTCGCGAGATGGAACTGTACCGCATCGATGCTGACAGCCTCCTCATTCCATCGGAGTCGGCCAATTCTGTAATCGCCCAGAATCTTGCCACTCGGATCCTCGATGCTGAGCTGCGGAAGATAGTGCATCGCGAGGCGTTCCAGGTTGCGCGAACCGCTTTCAGTGAAGAGCAGGTAGAACACTCCTGCAAGAATCAACAGGATCAGCAGCAACACCAAGCGCAACAGCTTGTCGATGAGCTTCCGCATGGTCAGAAGTCCGGGCCGATGCTGAGGTGAAGATGGGGGTCACCGAAATCATCCGTGGGCCAGGCGATGTCGACGCGTACCGGCCCGATGGGGGATTTCCAGCGCGCGCCGAATCCGACACCCGTCTTGAGCCCCATGTCGCTCCAGTCATTGAAGGCGTTGCCGACATCGACGAACAGGGCGGCTCCCCATGGATCCTTGAACAAATATTCGTATTCGAGGCTCGCAACCAGAACGTGCTTGCCTCCGATCACTGCGCCCTCGGCATTCGTCTCGCCGAGCGATTCGTAATCGTAGCCACGCACCGAGTTGTCGCCGCCGGCAAAGTAGCGCAGCGATTTCGGCAACAGGCTAACGTCATCGATCATGGTTGCTCCGATTTCCGAGCGCCCGATCAGACGCCCCTTCTCTCCCGCAGGCCGGATCAGCTTCGCATAGAGCGTCGTCTGCAGGAAGTTGGTGCTGCTGATGAAACCCTCGTAGGCACCCTGGAGATCGGCCCTCAAGTGCCATCCCTTGCGCGTGAAGATGGGATTGTCGGCCACGCTCTTCTGCATGCGAACACCGGCGATCATGAACTGGGTCTCGAGCTCTGGCTCGCCCTCGGTCTGGGTGACATCGTTCAGGTATTTGACGAGCAGGATCTGCTCCCACCCCGACGAACGGATGCGATGATATTCGGCACCGACCTCGAAAGTCTTGCTGTCGACATCCTCGCCGTATTCCCTGGTGCCGCTGATATAGTAGCGCATGTATTCGTTGAGACGTTTCTTCGCAGGCACGATATAGCTGAGATTGGTGTAGACCTCGGTCTCGGAATAGTTGATCGTTGCTCTAAGCTGGGATCCCTTCCTGTCAAGCCAGCGGCGTTCGTAATCGAAACCCATCCTGAAGCCCGTATCTGTGCCGTATCCGATACGGCCACGGTAGAGCGCCCGCTTGTTCGGGCCGGCAGTGATCTCGACAGGGACCTGCCGGTTTTTCGCCTGGCGGTAGAGGGCCCTGACGCGCACATTGCCGTAGTAGCCGCGGTCCTGGATGAGCTGCTGCTGTTGCACCAGCACATCGGTCGAGAAGTCGTCGCCTTCCCGGATCTGGATATACTTTTCGAAGTAGTCGGGAGAGAGCACGGATTGGTCGACGGTCACCTTGCCGAAGCGGTAGCGGCTCCCGGTTTCGAGGACGATATGAACGTCGGCCACGCCGGCCGCCGGATCGACGAGGATTTCGTGAGTGGTGAAGCTGGCATCGAGATACCCCATCCTGCTGGCATAGGCATCGAGCTTGCCCTTGAAAGCCTCGTATTTGTCGTGACGGAAGGTCTCGCCGCGGGCATAGGGACTGTCGATTTTGGGATCTGCAGCATCCTTGAACTTCTCTACCTCTTCAGGCGTGGCCGAGCAGTCAGGAATGAACGATGGCTTGAGGGCAAGGATGTTATCTTTCACCTCATCCGTGACGCCGGAGATGGTGACCTTGATCAGCTTCTCCCCCTCCTCTCCATGAAGAGCTGCCAAGGGGCCCAGCAACATCGCCATCAGCCCGCACCGTAGAAAACGTCTTTTTACATGTGGCAGAGTGTTCATGAAAAGCAGTCATCCTGCGAAAACGGGGTTTGCAGGAGTGGAATCGGGCCTCACCGGAAAAGTTTCCGGTTATTGTATTGGAGAATTGCGCTTCGCTCAGCCATTAATTTTTCCGCCAGCGTGGACTTGCACCCGCATCAGGCCGTCCTGCTCTCGATGCGGACCTTTTTCACCATGCGCTCGTCACATTCGACGACCGAAAACCGGTGCCCGGCCGCGTCCACATAGTCGTCCTCGCGCGGGATTCGCTTCAGGCGATTGACGAGCAGGCCGCCGATGGTCATGAACTCCTTCGTTGGCAGGCTGAGATTCAGCTGGTCGTTCAGGTCGCTGATGGTGACGTGCGCCTCGGCGAGGTAGACACCGTCGCCGATCTGCTCGATATGGTGCTTGTGATGGTGATGCAGGCGGAAATCGACATCGTCGATATCGCCGACGACCTCCTCGAGAATATCCTCGGCCGTCAGCAGGCCAATCGCGGAACCGAATTCGTCGACGACCACGGCCATCTGATCGATGCGGGACTGCAACAGCGGCAACAACTCGTCCGCCTGCTGGGACGGCGCGACGAACATCGCCGGATGCAGAAAATCGGTCAGGCTGCGCTGTTTCAGGTCGGGATCGAGCAGGTCCCATGTCATGATGATGAAGATGCCGATGATCCGGCTGGCGTCGGTGTCGTAGACCGGAAGCCTGTTGTAGCCCTTGTCGTGGACCAGTTCAACGGCGTGCTCCAGGCTCTGCGAGTTGTTGAGGATGACTGCGTCGCTGAGCGGAATCATGACCTCGCCGGCCGTGATGTCGCTGAAACGGATCGCCCGCTTGATGCGTTTCTGGTCGAAGATCCCCCCGCTCGGCGCCTGCTCGGAGGACTCCAGCAGGGTGCGGATCTTCTCCTTGGAGACGAACACGTTCTGTGAGCTGCTTTGCCTCGTCACCAGGCGCACGGCGAGTCGCGCAAACCAGGAGAAGACGAGAATGATCGGAAAAAAGAGCCAGGAGAAAAAACGCAGCGGGTAGATCAGGATCGGCGCCAGCATGTCGGCTTTCTGCTGGTAGACGCTTTTCGGCACCACTTCCCCGAAGATGAGCATGACGGGTGTGATCATGAGGATGGCGAGAAGGTCGCCTCCCTGCCCGAAGTGCCTGATCGACGAGATGGTCGCCAGCGTCGCGAGCGACACCGTCGAGATGTTGGTGCCGACGAGCGTCGTCGTGAGGAGGCGCTCGGGACGTTCGAACTGCTTCAGCACCATCTGCGCCCCGGCATGACCCTGCCTCGCCCGGTGACGCAACTTGATCTTGTCCGTCCATGCCGCCCTTCGCGATCTCGACACGCGTGATCATGAAACCCGACATGTCGAGCACGGTCATCGAGAGATCATCGAGTTGCACCCTGTCGCCAATCTCGGGCAGGCGATCCAGCTGGCGGAAAATGACGCCGCCGACCGTGGTCATGCGCGGATCCTCCACACCAAAATGTGTCAGGCGGTTGAAATCCGACAGTTTCATGTCTCCAGGCACGACATAGCGGTTTTCGTCCCGCTCCTCGTAGAGATGCTGGCCCGAAACCGGACCGCCGAGGTGGCCAAAGATATAGCGCAGGACTCCCTTGACGGTGATGAGGCCGTCAACACCGCCAAACTCGTTGATCACGAGTGCGGCCTGGGAGTTGCTGCTCTGGAAGAAATCGAACATCTCGTCGACCTTCTTGGTCGGCGGCGCCCCGACCGGGGGATGCAGAAGCTCATCGAGCGTGACTTCCGAAAAATCGCGATCCTTGTGCAGCAACGGGACGAAATCCTCCGCATGCAGGAAACCGATGACGTTGTCCCTCTGCTTGCGAAAAACCGGGAGCCGGTTGTGGCGATACTGGCGCACATGCTCGAGGATATCCGGCATCGTCCAGTCTGCATCGATGAAGACGACGCGCGTGCGCGGAACCATGATCTCGACGATCTCCGTGCTGCCAGCCGACAGCAGGTTGTAGACGAGGGTGCGCTCTGTCGGCGTGATGCCCCCCTCCTCCTCCGCATCCCTCACGAGCGTCTTGAACTCGTCGATCCGCAGCAGGTTTTCCGGCGCTTTCTCCTCGCCGACGATCATGCTGGCGACGCGATCGGAAATGAAGCGAATCGCCTCGCGAACCGGGGTGATCAGGCGCACCCAGACCATCATGGGGCTTGCGACGACGCCCGTGCTGTATCTGACAGGATTCGAGACAGCGATCGTTTTCGGCGTCACTTCGCCAAACAGCAGCAGCAGCGGCACCATCAGGACGATGTTGACCCACTCGGCGTTCTCCGGCCCGTAGAGGCTGACGAGGATGGTGGCCATATTCGCGGATGCTGCGACATTGATGAGTTCGTTACCGCAGAGTATCGAGATAATCAGCCTGCGCGGTTGCTCGAGCAGCCTGTAGAGTGTGTTGGTTTTGGGATGGCGCTCGCGGCGCAAGCGCTGGAGATCGAGCTGGGAGAGCGAGAAGAGCGCCGTCTCCGAACTCGAGAAGAAAGCCGATGCCAACAGCAGAAAGAGCTGCAGAAGGAGGCGCGCCAGCATGTCAGGCTCCGTCAGCCGCGCCGGATCGATGGCAAGGGTATCCCAGGCCTGTGCGAGCTCTGCGGTCAGTTCAGCCCCTGTATCCACTGGCGCCACCTGCCTTCCCGCTGCATGATGATCGTGCGCAAAACATCATCACATCATATGTCATGCCGTGTGACAGCTCTATGACATGACGCAGGAGCGCGGGGGATTTTCGGGCACTCGCGGCCTGTCTCTCTCGAGGACAGCAGCATCGCCCGGCTGAAAAAACGGAGGGTGCCGCGTCATGTCGCCTCTGCCGATTACTGCGACGCCTCGCGCATGTAGACCACGCGCTGCGGAAAGGGGATTTCGATCTTCTCGGCGCGGAAGGCATCGTCGATGGCATGGCGCAGATCGCTTTCCACGACGAGCCTGTAATCGACATTCTTGATAAAGCAGCGCAGCTCGAAAAGCAAGGCGCTGTCCCCGAAATCCCGAAACAGTACACGCGGTGGTACGATTCCCGGATCGTTTTGAATCACCTGCGGATGGTCTTTCGCCACGTGCAGGATAATTTCTCTGACCTTCCTGGTATTGCTGCCGTAGGCGACGCCGATAGCGATGATGATACGGCCCATCCCGTCGGAAAGCGTCAGGTTCACCACCTGGTTACTCAGGAGATCTGAGTTCGGCACCAGCACCTCTGCCCGATCAAACGTCTCGATGATGGTCGAGCGGATACGCACCTTGCGGACATAGCCCTCCGTGGTACCAACACGAATCCAGTCACCGGGGCGTATCGGCCGTTCAAACAGCAGAATGATGCCCGAGATAAAGTTACTGACGATATTCTGCAGGCCGAAACCGATACCGACCGAGAGGGCGCCGGCGATGATGGCGATATTGCTGAGATCCAGTCCTGCCGCGCTTAACGAAACAAGGAAACCGATCGTGATCATGATATACGCCAGCAGTGTAATGAATGACTGACGTGCACCGCGGCTGGCCGGATCGCGGGTCTGAAGCAGATTGGTTGCAATACGCTGCAACAGTCGTGCGATCATCCAGAACAGAAGGAAAATCACGAGCCCGAGAAAGAGTTTCGAGGGCACCAGCGAAATGTCGCCGATCTGGAATGGCTGACTCAACCTGTGGGTGAGAGTTGCGGTATCACGGGGGGTCAGCTGCCAGAGTCGCAGGGCCGAGAGAAATGCAACCAGGGTGACGATGATAAGCACAACCACCCGCCGCAGGGAAAAGCGGTCGAACTCTGCATCAGTGGTGTCAGCGCCCCCCTTCCCCATGGATGGTGGACGCAGGGCGATGACCAGTGTCCTGTAGAAAAGCCATCCAAGAATCGCCACCATCAGGGTACCGAACATTCCGCGCGAGAAGAAAATACCGAAATTCTGGTAACCCAGTATGTAGGCAAGCGGGCCAATCATGAACAGCGGGATCAGCGGCCAGCGCCCGGACCAGCATCATCACAAGGCTGAAGAGCGACAATGTCCAGAATATACGCAAGGGCACACTGGCCGGACACCGCTTCCGCTCGTTACACAAGGCATAATCGAGCAGAGGAGATGTCAACAGTGCCAATGCCATCACAAATGAATAGGCTCCATATGTGTTGCCGACAAGGGCCTGCGTTGCCCCGATAGCGACAAAGAGCATGACCCAGGGCAGCCGCCTGCCATACATGCCAGCCAGTCTGGCCCTGACCTGCAACTCGGCCTTGTCATGGTGCCGTTTTTCAAAATCCTTCAGCAATCTGCCAACCGCGATCCCGGCAGGTAAAAGCGCGATCAGTGACAGCAGGATGCCCCAGAACCATCCGGTATGCAGCCATCCCGTATCCTCCGCCAGGGAAAACAGATGCTTTCTGAGGTCAGCCGGGAATGATTTCAGTGCAGACCAGGCTGGTGTCGCCCTGCTGGTGAGCTGCTGCGAGATCTTGTCCTGTTGGAAGGCAGCGATCTTGTCGAGTTGCTCCTCGGCACCAACGAGCGCGAGGCGACAGATGGCCATTTTCTGATTCAGTTGTTTGCCCTCTCCCTTGAGTGTCTCGCGTTGCGCCTTGAGTTCAGCTGCCTCGTCTTCTGCTTCCTCACCAAGTGCCTCGATCTTGTTCTTGTTGATCTGGACATCGTTTTCCATCGAGGAGACACACTTGGTTGCCAGTGATTGGAGCTCGAAGAGCCGTGACCTGAGCTGCTCCGTCTCCTCGAGAAGCGTTGTCTCCCTGTCCCAGCTCTCGATGGTTTCAGCTGCCTGCGCGAGTTCCTTCTCGGCATTCAGGATCGAGACCTTCTCTGCCGCGTACACCTGCTGCAGGAACGGGAGGAAAAGCAGTAACAAGAGTGGCTGGAGAAATCTGTGCATCGTTAGCTGACCGGTCAGGAAAAGGGGATCATCGCTGGTCGACGGGTGAGCCGAGAATAACTGATATGCGACCGGAGCGGCAATCCGGCGAGGCGCTTCACTCGCGTTTCGCCGAGCACCCCTCGCTCGCGGTCCCGGCGCGCATCCTGTTTCTCCTGCAGGCACTCTGTCCCGATCGCCGGTTGCCTGCCGGAAACCGGGGACAGAACATCATCCGGCAGACGCTGCTCTCCTGAGGTGGGCAATGCGGATCGCGGCAGGCGGATGGGAATCGTGGAACTTCGAATAGAGCGGATCGGGCGTCAGGCTACTCGCATTCTCGCGGTAGAGGTTGACGAGCGCAGAGACCAGGGATTCGGCATCGGAGTGTGCGGCGGCAAAGGCATCGGCCTCGAACTCGTGCCTGCGCGAGTACCAGGCAAGCAGCGGGCCGATGAAAAAAGTGAAGAGCGGGCTGACGAGCACGAACAACAACAATGCCATGTGGCTGGATGGCTCGCTGACGCCGAGCCCCGTGAAGAACCAGGATTGCTGCATGAGCCAGGCGAGTATCGCGAAGCCCGCCAGACTCATGCAGAGAGACAGCAGCAGCCCCTTGAGGATGTGCCTGCGCCGGAAATGGCCGAGCTCGTGCGCCAGCACGGCCTCGACCTGGGCGGGCGACAGCTGTTTCAGCAGGGTATCGAAAAAAACGATGCGCCTGGTCCTGCCGAAGCCGGTGAAGTAGGCGTTGCCGTGACTCGAACGGCGCGAACCGTCCATGACGAAGATGCCGCCGGAGCGGAATCCCGTGCGCTCGAGCAATGCCTGCAGTCGGTCGGCAACCTCGCCCTCCCCGAGTGGTTCGAACCGGTTGAACAGCGGTGCGATAAATTTCGGGAATGCCCAGCTGACGGCAACAGTGAAAAGCGACAGGACCGCCCAGGCATAGAGCCACCACCAGCCGCCGGCTTTCTGCATGAGCCACAGGATCAGCAGCAGGAGCGGCACACCGAGCAGCGTGATCAACAGCACCCCCTTGATGCGATCGGCCCAGAAGGTTGCCATGGTGGAGTTGTTGAAGCCGAAACGCGCCTCGATGACGAAGGTCCTGTAGAGCGCGGCGGGAATATCGATCAGGGCGGAGAGCAGCAGCACGGTTCCGATGACTAGAGCACCTGTGGCGATCTCTGGCCAGTCGTACTGATTCCAGAACCTGTCGACCAGTTCCAGCGCCCCGCCGAGGGTCCAGATCAGCAACAGCAGCAGACCGGCGGCCTGTTCGATACGCCCGAAGCGGCTCCTGGCGATGGTGTAATCCGCAGCCTTGCGATGTTCATCGAGCGAGACCCGGTCCGCAAAATCCTGCGGCACCTGCTCCCTGCGGGCGGCGACGTGCCGCTCCTGGCGCCTGGAAAGCCAGAAGGAGACGAGGCCCTGCAGAAACAGCAACAGGATGAAGAGGATGGTGAAGTCGTTCACGGCAATAACCCTGTCGGGTCCGGATCATGCAATGGATGCCATGATATCGACCTCTGCTGCGCACGAAAAGCCGGCATCCGGCGGGCGATTTTCAGTCTGTGGAGCAGTTGAACAGCCTGAAAGTGGCGTTTCAGGCGAATTTTCTAGGGGATAACCCGAATTTTTCAGGCTCGGCCAACAGAAAATTGTCGGCACTTTTGTCGCAAGCAGCCGATGGAGACGCCTTTTTCGACAATAATGCCACAAATTCTGCTGGAATTGTCGACAGTTCCGATACCTATAAATTGAATTTATCTGACAATAGAAACTATTGATTAAGTAAATGCTTTAAATGCCTGATTTTTCAATTAATATCCATGTTAATCGTTTTGTCATATTTCATTGGCAAACGAGCTCGGCAACATACTCATTCGGGGATTTTATTCAATGTCAGAGCAGGCACCAGCAGAACAGAAGTCGTCCACGAACCAGACCATCGTCCAGAAGGCTCCCGTCCGCGATTCGAACATCAAGCTTCCGCGCAACAAGAACACCACGACCGTTTTCGAGCCGGCCAGCAAGGTCGCAGTACTCGGTTACAACTAGGCCCTGGACACCTCCAGACACCCGGTTGCACGAGGCGTTTCAAGACCGCCTCGTGTCATGCCCTCGCCAGCCCCGGGTTCCTGCACAATCGCCGCTAGCCCCGCGGTTTGCCTGGCAATCACCTGCAGCGCATCCATCTGTGCTATACAGACGGATATCCTGACAACCAGCGGGGCGTTCCATGGCAAAGAAAAAATCCTCGAAAAACTCCAGCAACGACATCGGCAACAAACTCCGGGAAACCGCTGACGAAATTCTCGAAGAGGTCGATCAGGCCGGCGACAGCATGCTGCAGGAGCTGCGCGCGGGCTTCGACTCCATCAGCAAGCGACTGTCGAATGCCGCCAGCGTGGCGCAGAAGACGTCGAAATCCGTCAGCAGCAAGGTCCGCGATATCGATTCGAGGGACGTGCTCCTGAAGCTCATGGATGAGGTGGAGGAGATCTCCAGCGTCGTCATGGACGGTGTCGGCAAGCAGTTCAACGAACTCAGGGACAAGCTGCAGGAGGCGGAAGCGGAAGCAGCGGCCGGCAGCAAAACCGCGAAAAAGAAGCGCGCCAAAAAGAGCGCCGCCACGAAAACGGCCAGGAAAAAGAAGAAAACGGCGAAAGGGCGCAGCAAGAGCAGCGCGAAGAAGAAGGTCGTGCGCAAAAAGAGCGCAGGCAGGAAGCGCTGAGTGAGGCCTCAGTTCCCGGCAGCTTCGCCGCCGTCATCCTCCTCCATCATCTCGCCCGTCTGCTGCGCGGAACCGTCATCGCGCTCTGACAGCGCTTCACGGATGTGTTCATTGCGCCCGACTTGCTTGCCGATGTAATAGCCGAGTGTGGCAAGCGCGACGCCGGTAATCAGTCTCATCAGCATGGCAATACTCCTTCGGGTGATGACCGGGAACTATGGGGCTGACGGCTTTGACAATCAAGTCCGGCCCACTGCGTGACGAGAAGATGCAGAATGCACATGCAGATCACTCGTCGCTCTGCGCATTGCCGCCGCCGGGGGGAAGCAGGCTCAACGCGGCGAGGATCATGGGAATGGCGGGGCCGCTGAAATTGCCCCTGATGGCCTGCTGCAACGCCAGCAGTATTGCCGCGACAAACGCCAGCGTACGCAAGTCGAGACCGCCGGAGCTGATTTCGTTGATGGCGTCATCGGTGCGCGCGATCTTCGCCGTAACAGCTTCCATCGGGGTCATGGCGGGCGGCTTCTCCGTCGTCAGCTCGAAAAGCCCGAGGCGCTCGAGCTCCGACCTGACTTCTTCGAAGGCATGCAGGGGATGCAGCAGCAGCACGCTGCCGCTGACAGCACTGACTTCCACCTCCGACACAACCGGCAACGACTCCAGCTGCTCCTGCAGGGAGGCGAAATAGTCGGAATTCAGGCACTCTTCAGGGATGCGAATCCTGAGCCGTCCGCGGATCCGGTGAACGATATGGGCTTTGGGCAGCATGCAGGATCAGTGAACGGAACCGGCATCTGTCGTCGTTTCGGCAACGGTTTCAGACACCTCCCCGGCGGCATTGACGGTTTCGTGCATCTCTTCCTGCACCTCCGCCACGAGATCGTCGACGGTCTCACCGAGCAGCTCGAGGTTCTCCCGGCTTTTCTCATAGACACGGATGCCGGTTTTCAGTGCCGTGCGAGCCGCAGGCTTGAGTACCGGCGCGAGCGCGGCGATGACCATCGGCGTCAGAATGGCGATGCCGACGCCAATCGCCAACCCCTTGAACATATCGTTGGTGGGTGTCATGTGAATTACTCCTGATATTCGGGCCAGAAACCCTGCAACCCAGTTTATCCCATCGATGAAAAAATGGTAATCTCGAAAGAGCCTGAGTTGCCTTCAATCAAGCGGAGCAGTCGACAATGAGAAGTTTGATCGTCACCGGTGTTACCTTCGGCGTTTTCATGACGGAAGCCATCATTCACTACAACATGGGCAAGGCCGATGCCAATGGCAGATTTCGGCTCCAGCTCCCGCCGCCCGGAGAGCTGGCGAAGATCGCGGTCGTGACCGGCGTCTTCTCGGTCCTGAGCGGCGCCATGATCAGCACCGTGGAAAAACGCCTGCCGAACATCAGGATATAACATCCGCTGCGATGATGGCGACCATCATTGTCATAGAAGAAACATCCATGACCGATAGAATCGTGCGACTGGTTCCGGGATCCGCAGGCTGACTGTCATGAGCTCCAGAGAGATCACAACGATTATCAGCCACAGCGAGATGCAGGAGTTACGCTGGGCCTACCAGCAACTCGAGCATCCCTCGCTTGCAGCCCGCATGTCCGCCGTGCTCGCTGTGCCCGTCGAGGAAGGCATCAAGCTGTTGCCGAAAAAATGGCAGAAGCAGATCGAGAGGACCGCCCAGGCCAGCATCTGCAAGCTGTTGAGGCCCGGCGCATTCCCCATGGTGTCGGGACTTCCGCCGGCAACGAGCAAATGGGCGCACAAGTTCCTTGCAGCGGGCGCAGGCGCCGTCGGTGGTTTTTTCGGCCCCCTCACCCTGCTCGCCGAGCTGCCGGCCGTCACCATGCTGATGCTGCACGCCATTGCCGATGTTGCGCGCCAGGAGGGAGAGGACCTCGAGTCCCGGGAAGCGCGGCTCGCCTGCGCACAGGTCTTCGCACTCGGCGGCCGCACCAAGGACGATGACGCGGCAGACCTCGGTTACTACGCCCTGCGCCTCACGCTCGGCTTGCATTTCGAGCAGCAGATCCTGACCGCCGCGGGCACGCAGATCCCGGGCAGCATCGAGCTTGGCCGCGCCATCGCCGCGCGTTTCGGCGTGGTGATATCGGACCACGCCGCCGCACGCGCCATCCCCGTCGCCGGAGCAGTCAGCGGCGCGATGCTGAACCTGATCTTCATGAATCACTACCAGGACGTGGCGCGGGGCCACTTCATCGTCAGGCGGCTCGAGCGCGAATACGGCAACGGCAGGATTCGTGAACTCTACGAGCAGATTGCCGTGGAAGAGTTGAAGGAGCAGTCCTACAACCCGGTCGTCGGCTGGTAAGCCACTCCTCCGACAGCCCTCCGGGTGGCTACCGGCTATTTCAGCGCCTTCGCCTTGTCGGTCTGCTCCCACGGGACGTCCAGGTCGACGCGCCCCATCTGGCCATAGCTTGCCAGCCGCTTGTAGAAGCCGGATTGCTTTCCTTCTGACGGCAGTTGTCGCAAGCGCAGGTCGCGCACGATCGCGCCAAGCCGGAAATCGAAGACCTCGCGCAGCCGGCTCACAATCTCGCGCTCTTCGATCGCCCCCGTGCCGAAGGTCTGCACCTCGATACCCAGCGGGGCCGCGCTGCCGGGCGAGTAGCTGAGTTGCAGCTCGCATTCGCGCGCGAGTCCCGCTGCCACGATGTTCTTCGCGGCATAGCGTGCGATGTAGGCACCCACGCGATCGATGCGCAATGGATCCTTGCCACTCAGAGCAGCGCCGCTCTGGCGGCAATAGCCGCCGTAGGTATCCATGCCTGTCTTGCGTCCTGTCAGTCCGGAATGCATTGCCGGTCCTCCCCCGATCAGCAGACCCTCGGGATTCACCGAGACCAGCTCTTCGTCGATCTTGAGTGACTCTTTCTTCAACACCGGCCTGACGACATGCCTGATGAGATCGCCACGCAGCTGTTCGAGATCGGCAGACGAACTCTCGGTCAGGCTCGCGACGAGGTTGATGCCACTGACGCCGAGGATCTTGCCGTCTCTGTAGCCGATCGCCACCTGGGTCTTGCCATCCGGCAGCAGGTAGGGGATCTTTTTGAATGTCTCTGCAGAGTCCATACGCTCGGCGAGGCGGTGAGCCAGCCAGATCGGCAGGGGCATCATGGCGGCGGTCTGGTCGCAGGCATAGCCGAAGACCGTCACCTGCTGCCTGGCGGTGACCCTGTCGAGTCCGGCATCGTCGAGCACCTCGAGGTCGACAGGCGAGGCCTGTCCGGACTGGTCCTTGATGCTCGTCATGACCGAGCAGTTGTGGGCATCGAAGACAGACTTCGGATAGCCGGCTTCACCGATGACATTGCGCGCGATCGCAGCGAGATTGAGATTCGCCGACGAGGCATAGTGCACCGACAGGAACAGGATGCCGCTGGCAACCGCGCATTCCGCGTCCACGGTCGAGAGTGGATCGCGCGCGAGAAAGTGATCGACGATGGCGTCGCTGACCTGGTCGCAAAGCTTGTCAGGATGTCCCGCCGTGATGGATTCCGATGTAAATATAGTCAGCTCTTTCACGCTCTCTCCTCCACGTCGTCCGCCTGGAGATATTCACCCTCGAGTATCTCGGCATCATTCTCGGAATCGGCCCCCTCAATGCCGGGTGCCGGCGGCTTGCTCGCCTCGTTGACCACCAGCGGCAGCAGCACGCCTGCCGCGATCACGGCGAGGTCGGCAATGCCCAGCGGTGTCGTTCCCAGCAATCGGCGCGCGCCTGGCAGTACACTGACGAGAAACTGCAACCCGCCCATGCCGGCGATGGCCTTGACCAGGTGCGGGTTCGGCGGCAGCTTGTGATCGCTGAACAGAATGCGGTGGTCCGAGCGGGAACTCAGGGAATGCGCCAGCTCGCTCAGCGTCAGGGTGTTGAACGCCAGGGTGCTGGCGGCAGGACCCGGCCCGTAGCGGCCGATGCCGTAGAGAAAGGCGCCGAAGGTACCGACACCGATGACCGCCGACTCGATGGCCATTCGACTCAGGTCCTTGCCGCCGATCATCTGGTCTTCCGGATCGCGCGGGTCGCGCAGCAAAATGTCCTCTTCCGGCGGTTCCATCGACAGCGCGAGCCCCGGGAAGATGTCCGTCACCAGGTTGATCCAGAGCAGTTGCATCGGGTTCATCGCCTCGCCGGCGCCCATGGCGATGCCTGCCAGCATGACCTCGATCTCGGTCAGGTTTGTCGACACCATGAAGTGGATCATCTTGCGGATATTGTTGTAAATCGTCCGCCCCTGGGAGACTGCGGTCGTCATGGTATGCAGGTTGTCGTCCTCGAGAACAACATCCGAGACGTCACGCGCGACATTGGTGCCGCCGGCGCCCATGGCGACGCCGATATCGGCGGCCTTGAGTGCAGGGCCGTCATTGATGCCGTCGCCGGTCATGGCCACGACATACCCGGATTCCTGTAGCGCGCGCACGATCTGCAGCTTGTGCGCCGGGCTGACGCGCGCGAAGACATGCACATCCTTCGCCAGGCCCGACAGCAGCGCGGGATCCATGTCGTCGAGCACGCTCGATTCGAGCACCTTCAGCGGCTGGTCGCCACTCAGGCCCAGCTCTTCGCCGATCGCCTGCGCCGTGGCGCTCTGGTCGCCGGTAATCATGATGGTCTTGATGCCGGCGCGATGATACTCGGCGATGAGCCTGTCCATCCCTGGACGCATCGGATCGGCCATGCCGGCGATGCCGACCCAGGTCAGCCGGGAGGTTTTCGCCGGCATCCGGTCGTCATCGAGTTCGCGCCATGCAACGCCGAGCACGCGCAGCGCCCTGCCCGCCATCGCCTCGTTCTGTTCCAGGATTGCTTTCTTCGCCGGCGCCGTCAGGCGGATGCGGCGGCCGCCCTTGAGCTGGTGGGTGCACATCGCGAGCACTTCGGCAGGACTCCCCTTGACCGCGAGCAGATGCTTGCCGTCCTTCCCGGGATGCAGTGTGCTCATGTAGGGGCGCCCTTCGGAACGGTAACGCGTTTTAAGCAACGGATGCTGCTTGCGCAGGGCGCGCACATCGATACCCGCGGCGATCGCCAGTTCGACAAGCGCCTTCTCGGTCGGTGAGCCGTCGAGTAGCAATCCCTCCTCTGCATCGAGAAATTCCGTCTCGCTGCAGAGCGTGACTGTTTCCATGAGCCGGACGAGCTCTGCGCGATCGGCAGGCTCGATGCTCTCCCCGCCGCAGACAAAATCGCCCTCGCGGATATCGTAGCTTGCGGCCCCGCTGAAGAGCGCGACAACGGCCATGCGATTCATTGTCAGGGTGCCGGTCTTGTCCATGCAGAAGACCTGCACAGAACCGAGAGTCTCGACGGCATCGAGATGGCGTACCGAGACATTGCGCTTGCGCATCTCGGCAATCCCCATGGCGAGTGTCGTCGTCGCTACCGCCGGCAAGCCCTCGGGGACTGCCGCGACGGCGAGCGAGACGGAGGATTTCAGCATCTGTAGCCAGCCCTGGCCGCGCAATACGCCGATGACGAAAACGCCCGCGCAGACCAGGCCGCTGACGATCGCCAGCCGCGTCCCCATTTCGTCGAGCTGTCGCTGCATCGGTGTCTCGGGCGACTCGGCCTCGCCGACCATGGTCTGGATCTGCCCGAGTTCGGTGGCCCTGCCGGTCGCGACGACGACGCCCTTGCCGCTGCCTCCCGTGACGTGGGTTCCCATGTAGGCCATGTTCCGCCTGTCGCCGAGCGGCGTGCCCTGGCTGCCTGCGAAAGCATGATCTTTCGAAACCGGAAGGCTCTCGCCGGTAAGCGCGGATTCGTCGACATTGAGCTTGTGCGTGTCCAGCAGGCGGATGTCGGCCGCGATGTAGCTACCGGGTGTCAGCACCAGGACGTCTCCCGGCACGATCTCCTCGACGGGAACAGCACCCACCACGCCGTCACGCAGCACCATGACAGCCGTCACGCCGCTCTTGGCAAGCGAACTGATGGTTTTCTCGGCCTGGCGTTCGGTGATGAAACCGATGCCGGCATTGATCAGGACCACGCCGAGAATCACGGCGGCATCGATGGCCCCTCCCGTCATGATGGAGATCACGGCAGAGGCGCCGAGCATGGCGACGGGTGTGCTGACGAACTGTTCGAGAAAAATCGCGAGATCTGATCGACCCTTGCTCGCGGTCAGGCTGTTGGGGCCGTATCGTTGCAGCTGCATTTGCGCGTCTGACGCCGAGAGTCCATTGTCGCCTGCAACACCAAACGCAGCGATGATGTCGCCGAGTGCGCCGGCATGCCATGCGTGCAGCTCCTGGGTCTCGCCAGCGGGTTCCTCCGCGGTATCGGCTTGCGCTCCGAAACTGACTGGCCAGTTGATACTGTTCACGGCAGGCAGCAGCGCCAGCAGCCGCTGCATGAGTTGACGGACCACCTCCGGGATGCCCGCCGATTCGCTGCTCGAATGCGACTGGCGCGTGGCAGCAGCCACGTGCGACATACCGGCCGTGTCTAGACTCGCCACGATCAACTGGCGGACCTCGTCGACTGCCAGGTCGCGCGAATAGACCAGCAGGATTCGTCCTGTCCTCGGATTGACCTGGATAACCGTGAACAGCCCCGTCTGCTCGAGGCTCTTCTCGAGCAGGGATTTCAGAACAGGGGAACGGTAGAGGCCGGCAACAGAAAAGCGCGTTCTGCCCGGCACGCCTGCGTGCACGGGCAGAACAGCGTCAAGTGCATCAGCTTCGTCAGCCTCTTGCATCAGCCGGTCATCCGATGACTAGCGCAACTGCAATCGAGCTGTCGATGCTCACCTGGCAACCACATCCTTTTGTCGCAGCCGGCTATGTTGTGGCCTTTTTCTTTGCAACCTTCCTGGCGGCCTTTTTCTTCGCAGGCGTCTTCCTGGCAGCCTTCTTCTTGGCGACCTTCTTCTTGGCGACCTTCTTCTTGGCGACCTTCTTCTTGGCGACCTTCTTCTTGGCGGCCTTCTTCTTGGCGGCCTTCTTCTTGGCGACCCTCTTCTTGGCGGCCTTCTTCTTGGCGGCCTTCTTCTTGCCAACCTTCTTCTTGGCGGCCTTTTTCTCTTCCTCTTCTTGATCCCTGATGTAATCACGCAAATCGTCGAAACGGTCGCCGATGACCTTGATCGAGGACTCGCCGAGCTCCATCACCTCGGAAATCAGCGACTTCAACATCTCGGCAGGCCTCTCGGCTGCGGACATCGTCCTTCCAGCAGCGGAACCGGCGACATCCGACACCTTGTCAGTGACGGTTGAAACAACCTGTTTGACTTCATCAAGCACATCACCGGCTGTCGATTCGATTTGATCGACAATCGATGCGGCCGTGCTTCTCGTCTTGGGTGCGGATTTCCTGGCCGCCTTTTTCTTCGTTGCCATGACACTCTCCAGATAGCTACTTGCAGGTAATCGTAATGCAGGCCAATGCCTGCCCTCATGTCTTTGTAAGACTATATGTGCTTTCCCGATACCCCGCTACAAAGTAGAGTTGATACGCCTCAACTGATACTGCACTTGCGGACGAAGCAATCATACGATCATAGATGTAGATTATGAAAGCAGTATGACAACAGCACCCACGCGTGTTCGATCGTCATCGTTTCGGCGGCACCAGGTCGTAGATCCACCCCTTCCTGCTGGCGAACTTCTCCAGCTCGACGAACAGGAGAACGCAGAGAGGCAACAGCAAGCAGACCAGTAACTCATGCATCTCCAGCGGCGTGGTATGGAAAACCTCGTTGAAGAATGGCACGTAGATCACGATCAGCTGCAGCACGACCGTCAGCAATACGGCGAGCAACAGCGGCAGGTTGCTGAAAAGACCGAGCCTGAAGAGCGACTCGGTCTCCGACCGGATGACGAGCGCATGCACGAGTTGCGAAAAAGTCAGCACTGTGAACACCACCGTCTGCCAGTTGTCGGAACCGCCATGCCACGCCCATGCCTGCGCGCCGAGCGACAGCGCCCCGATCAGCAGCCCTGCCCAGATCATGTGCTGCCACATGCCATGCGCGAAGATACTCTCATCCGGCGGACGCGGCGGGCGTTTCATGATGGCTTTTTCATGCGGCTCGAGCGACATCGCGAGACCGGGCAGACCGTCGGTCACGAGGTTGATCCAGAGTATCTGCACAGGCAGCAGCGGCAACGGCAGGCCGAGAAAAGGCGCAAGGAACAGCGTCCAGACCTCCCCCGCGTTGCTGGTCATGGTGTATTTGATGAACTTGCGGATGTTGTCGAAGATGCGCCGCCCCTCCCTGACGGCTCGCACGATACTCGCAAAGTTGTCGTCCATGAGCACCATGTCGCTGGCCTCGCGTGCGACGTCCGTGCCCTTCTGTCCCATGGCGATGCCGATATTGGCGCGTTTCAGTGCCGGCGCGTCGTTGACCCCGTCGCCCGTCATGGCGACATACTCGCCATGCGCCTGCAGCGCCTTGACGATATCGATCTTCTGCTCCGGCGAAACGCGCGCATAAACGGAGATCTCGCGCACGCGCCGGGCAAGCTCTTCATCATCGAGCTTGTCCAGCTCGGCGCCCGTCAACACGCCATCCCCCTCCCTTGCGATCTCGAGCCGCCGGGCGATTGCGCGGGCGGTGCCAGGATGATCGCCCGTGATCATGACCGGCTGAATGCCTGCGGTACGGCAATCCCTGACGGCCTGCAGAGCCTCGGGACGCGGCGGGTCGATCAACCCGACCAGGCCGAGAAACTGCAGGCCGGATTCGATCTGGCCGGACAGGAGCGTTTCGGGAACGGTGTCGAAGCGCCGGCAGGCGATCGCGAGCACACGATATCCGTCGGCGGCCAGCCGTTCGGCTTGCTCGTGGAGGTCATCGGCAAGCGGCTCCGTGGAGCCGTCGATATGCAGCTGTCCAGAGCAACAGGGCAGCACCGCCTCCGGCGCGCCTTTCGTGAAGGAGAGCACGCTGCCGTCATCGGCATGCAGGGTCGTCATGCGTCGACGTTCGGCATCGAATGGCAACTCGGCCAGACGCGGATGTTTTTTCTCCAGCTCCCGCTTGATGAATTCGCCGTCGACGGCGCCGAGATAGAGCGCGATTTCTGTCGGATCGCCGATCGCCCTGCCGCGCATATCCAGCGTGACATCCGTGCTCAGCGCCAGCCCCTTGCCGAGCAGTTGCCAGAGTGGCGCACTACAGCCGGTTTCGCTGAGGCTCGCGTAATCCCTGCCGGCGGCATGCAGCACCTCGAGACGCATTTCGTTGGTCGTGAGGGTGCCGGTCTTGTCGGAACAGATCCAGGTCACCGAGCCGAGCGTTTCGACGGTCGGCAGGCGCCGCATCAGCGCATGATGCGCACCCATCTTGCGGGCGCCGAGCGCGAGCGCAACCGTTATCACCGCAGGCAGCGCCTCCGGAATCGCAGCGACGGCCAGGCTGACGGAGGTGAGCAACATCAGCAAGAGCGACTCGCCACGCAGCATCCCCGCGGCGAAGACGACGAGGGCCATCACCATCACAGCGACAGCAAGACGCTTGCTGAACCGCGCGAGGCGCGCCTGCAACGGCGTCCGGAGCTTGTCGTGCTCCCTCAGGAGGGCGGCGATGCGCCCGATCTCGGTCGCGTCCCCCGTGGCGACAGCAATGCCGAGAGCGCGTCCGCGCGTCACGTTCGTTCCCTTGAAAGCCATGTTCGTGCGGTCCGCCGCGAGCAGATCCTCGACATCGAGCCTTTCCGTCTGCTTGTCGACCGTCATGGACTCGCCGGTCAGCGCCGATTCGTCGACCTGGCAGTCGATCGCCTCGAAGAGGCGCAGATCGCAGGGCACGACGTTGCCGGCCTCGGCAAGCACGATGTCGCCCGGAACGAGCTCCTCCGCGGGAATGGTGTGGAAATGGCCGCCACGGCGCACGCGCGCCTCCGGGGCAGTCATGTGGCGCAGGGCCTCCACGGCCTTCTCGGCACGGTATTCCTGCACGGCGCCGATGATCGCGTTCAGCGCGACGATGACGAGAATGACGATGGTATCGCTGATTTCGCCGATGGCGCCTGCGATGACTGCGGCGGCGAGCAGGACCAGGATCATGACATCCTTGAACTGGGCGAGCAGTTTCTGCACAAACCCGGTCTGCTCGCCTTCGCGAATGGCGTTCATGCCATACCGGCCTCTGTGCCGATCGACCTCGTCGGCATCGAGACCGCGGGAGAGGGAAGTGTGCAACTGCTGCACTGCCTCGTCGACGCTTAGCGTGTGCGGGGCCGCGGGAAGCGCATCGGGCAGCTGCCCCTGTTCGTCGTCTTGTCCGGAAGTCAAGATGATGACACCTGGATGGGGTTCTCCTGTCAGCCTGGAGGCTTTTCAGGAAAACAAAAGTGACACCGGTCGATGACCGGCGCAGAAGTGATCAGACGAGGTTTTCGTCGAGGTAGTCCCTGACCGTCTGTTCGATCTTGCCTTTGAGAGGGGTCAGCAGCATGCCGAGCTTGATGTCGACCTCGACATTCTCCTTGCCGACGCACACCTTGCCACTGGCTCCGGAACGCTTGAAACTGAGATCGTCGCCTTCCCACTCGTAGTCTGCATCGAGTTTCTCGGCGAGTTCATCGGCCAGTTTCTGTACCGCTTTCACCACCTTGTCATGTGGCAGTGCGTGTTCCTTCTTGATCTTGATCGTCGCCATGCGGGTATCTACCTCTGAATCGGGATGATGCAGCAATTATCAACGACAGCCCGACTTCTGCAAGTCGCAGATATCGGCCGTCACCTGTTTGAGGTAATCGGGATCGCTCGAGCGCACCGTGATGTGGCCGACCTTGCGCCCGGGACGGGGCTCCTTCGCGTAGTCGTGCATGTGTGCGCCCGTCAGCTTCATGACCTCGGCCAGGGGCGGGATCTGCCCGATACAGTTGATCATGGCGCTGTGCCCGACCGGCGAGGTCGAGCCGAGCGCGAGCCCCGTGACGGCGCGCAGGTGATTCTCGAACTGGCTGGTCTCGGCGCCCTCGATGGTCCAGTGTCCCGAGTTGTGCACGCGCGGCGCGTACTCGTTGGCAAGCAGCAGGTCGCCAAGCTGGAAGAACTCCAGTGTCATCACGCCGACATAGCCGAGATGGTCGAGCAGGCGCGTCGCATAATCCACCGCCAGTGGCTTGATCGGGTCGCGCGGCTTGCTCGTTGCCAGCTTCAGGATGCCGTCGCCATGCACGTTTTCCGACAGGGAATAGGCGGCGATGGTGCCGTCGTGTCCACGTACGGCGATATCCGAAACCTCGCGGTCGAAAGACACGAAGGCCTCGAGGATCGCCGGCACACCGCCGAGGCGCTCCCAGGCGCCCGCGACATCGGCCGCTTCCTTGAGGATCAGCTGGCCTTTGCCGTCGTAGCCCATGCGGCGCGTCTTGAGAACGGACGGAACGCCGATCTCACCGATGGCGTTCTCGAGCTCCTGCTGGCTCGACACGGCCACGAAGTCGGCCGTCTCGATGCCGAGTTCGCGGAAGAGTTTCTTCTCCTCGAGTCGATCCTGGGTCGCCTTGAGCGCGGAGACCGGTGGATAGACGGCGACCTTTTCGGAGAGATAGCGCAGGCTATCGAGCGGCACGTTTTCGAATTCGTAGGTGACAACATCGCAGGCGTCGGCCAGGCGATCGAGCAACGCCCTGTCGTCGAAGGCGCCGTGCAGATGAGTGGCAACCGGTGCGGCGCAGGCATCCCCGGCGGGATCGAGGACGATGGTACGGATACCCATTGGATGACCCGCAAGCGCCAGCATGCGCGCAAGTTGTCCGCCGCCGAGTATGCCGACAACCATCAAACCTGGCTCCTGGGATCGGGACGCGCCAGTACCGCTTCTGTCTGCTGGCGGCGGAAAGCGTCCAGCGCCTCGCGCGTTTCCGGATACTTGTTGCCGAGAATCGCCGCGGCCAGCAAAGCCGCATTGGCGGCGCCGGCCTTGCCGATCGCGAGCGTTCCGACCGGGATGCCCGCGGGCATCTGCGCGATCGAGAGCAGCGAGTCCATGCCATTCAGTGCCTTCGATTGCACCGGCACGCCGAGCACCGGCAGCGATGTCTTGGCCGCAACCATTCCCGGCAGGTGCGCCGCGCCGCCGGCGCCGGCGATGATCACCTCGATACCGCGCACGGCCGCCTGTTCTGCATACTCGAACAGCTTGTCAGGCGTCCGATGCGCAGAGACCACTTCTACCTCGTAAGGCACACCGAGTTCCGTCAGCTTGTCAGCCGCGTTCGACATGGTCTCCCAGTCGGAGACCGAACCCATGATAATGCCAACCAGTGGTTCCATGTACTTTCCCCCAAATAATTGATTGCCCGGCATTTTCGCCAGAGCAAAACGGGGATTCTACCGAATCGGCGCGGTTGGATCAGCCGAAAATTCATTTTCAGGCCCCGATCGTCACGGAATCGCGGGATTTCCAGAGCTACGGGGCGAAATCTTCCATCGACATGCCCGACATCAACTCCCGTGGAACATTCGCTGCCGCGAGAACATAGAATATAACTGACCCGTCCAGCAGCCTCGTAGATTCATAAACGCTTCCATCGCGGCCGTTTTGAGTATTGCGGAGTAACCATGTCTCCCGAAACAGCACAGCCTCTGATGACGCACAACGATCCGATCGCACCGGTCATCTTCGGCGTGACGATGATCCTCGTCGCGGCGCTCATTGGCCGTTACACGGCGCGCTCCCTGAACCAGCCGTCGGTTCTCGGCGAACTCATCATGGGCATACTGCTGGGCAACCTGCTGTTTCTGTTCGACTACGACCTCATCATTATTCTGCGCGAAGGCATCAACTGCACCGAGATCGCGCAGATGCTCTTCTCGGGCCAGGAGTTGCAGAGCTGCGTCACCGAACTCATGGGAGACGAGAGCGGGGCAAAGTTTCTCGAAATCGTCTCGGGGCCGAGAGGCCAGGAGTACCTCTCCATCGCCCAGGCCGTCGATCTCTTTTCGCGCTATGGCGTCATCTTCCTGCTATTCCATGTCGGCCTGAACACCTGCATTGCGGAACTCAGGCAGGTCGGTGCCAACGCTATCCGCGTCGCCGTCATCGGCGTCGTTCTACCCTTCATGGTCGGTTACCACATCGCCTGGTTGCTGATGCCGGAGGTTTCGCACACCATGCACATGTTTCTGGGTGCCACCCTGGGCGCTACCAGTATCGGCATCACGGCCCGCGTGCTGACGGATATCGGCAAGGCCAACAGCAGGGAGGCGCACGTGATTCTCGGCGCAGCAGTGATCGACGACGTGCTTGGACTCGTCATGCTCTCGATCGTCTCGAGCATCGTCGTGACCGGCAGCGCGGGACTGACATCGATCATCAACACGGTTCTGCTCGCCACGCTCTTCATCATCAGCATCCTGTTCCTCGGCCCATACATCATCCGTCTGCTAATCCGTCTGCTGAACCGGCTCGACGCCATGGAGGCCAAGCTCTTCATCTCCTTCATTTTCGTGATGCTGCTGGCCTGGCTCGCGAATCTTGCCGGCCTGGCGACCATCATCGGCGCTTTCGCCGCCGGACTGCTGCTGCATGACTCCCAATTCAAATTCTGGGGTGAAGACAAGAGGCACTTCTCCATCCAGGAGCTGTTCGCACCGCTCGAGGCGATCCTTGTGCCTATCTTCTTCGTGCTCATAGGGCTGCAGGTCAAGCTGGAGACCTTCCTTGATCTCGATGTGGTGCTCCTGGCGCTGGCGCTGATCGGCGCGGCCATCGTCGGCAAGGTGCTGTCGGGACTCGGTGCCAGCCGTCGGTTAAATCGGCTCTCGATCGGCATCGGCATGATGCCGCGCGGCGAGGTTGGCCTGGTCTTTGCCTCGATTGGCAAGACACTCGGCGTCATCACCTCGACGCTGTTCTCGGCCGTGGTATTGATGGTTATCGTGACAACGCTGCTGACGCCACCGCTCATGAAGCTGGCCATGAAACGCGGCGTCGTGGAGGTACGCGAAGAAAATCGCAAGAGTCCCTGCGACGAAGAGTAGCCGGGCGCGAATCCCGGCCAATCACTCAGCTATCGCAGGTACTTCCGGCAACTGCATTGCACCCTTCATCGTCATGCGGACGGAGCTTCTCGAATGCCTTACAGGCCGAGATACAACCGAGCGGCACGACCAGCATGGTCAGGGGCACGGCCACGATGGGGCCGAACAAGAGGGAGATCGCCATGCCCTCGAAGATAGGATCGAAGAGAATCGCGAAAGCGCCGGCCATCAGAGTCAGTGTCGTGACCCAGATCGGACGCATCCGAATCTTGCCCGCATCGATGACGGCATCCTTGAAGGGCACGCCCCGGCTGACCTCGTTGCGCGCGAAGTCGACAAGCAGGATGGAGTTGCGGACCTCGATGCCGGCCAGCGCGATAAAACCGATCATAGAGGTCGCCGTGAACTCGGCGTCCATGATCCAGTGACCGGGAATGATGCCGATCAGCGTCAACGGAATCGGTGCCATGATGATGGCCGGGTGGATGTAGTTGCCGAACTCCCAGACCAGCAGGATGAAAATCAGCACAAGCGCAGCGGCGAACGCCAGCCCCATGTCGCGAAAGGTTTCGTAGGTAACGACCCATTCGCCGCTCCATTCGAACCCCGATACATCGTCGCTCTCCGGCGCTGCCGTCAGCGTACCGCTGATCTGCGCATCGTCGGGCGACCTGTAACTATCGAGCCGCTCCTCGACAGCCAGCATGCCGTAAATGGGCGCACCGAGCTTGCCCTCCATCTCGCCGACGACGTACTCCATCGGCCGAAGGTCCTTATGATAGATGATGGGGTCTTCCGGAATCGACATGAACTCGCCGAACTCGGAAAGCGGAATGGTCGTGCCATCGTCGGTCTGGATCGGCAGGACGTAGAGAGGGCTGAGTTCCGATCGCACGTTCATCGGCAACTGGATCACCAGGAAGGTCGGCTCCAGCATGTGTCCTGTCTTGACATCGCCCAGCTTGGCATCGCCCAGCGCCATGCCGAGATTCCTGATGATTGACTCGACGGAGACACCGTGACGCGTCGCTTTTTCGACATCGACCGCGAAATGCCAGCGCATGTACTCGTCGGCCATATAGGTGTCGACATCGACGAGACCCGGCGCCTCGATGAACATCCGCTCGAGATCGCGCGCAACCTGCTGTCTGGTCGCATGATCCGGTCCGTACACCTCCGCAACCATGGTCTGCAGCACGGGAGGACCCGGCGGCATCTCGACGACTGCAATCCTGGCCCCAGCCTTGCGTGCAATGGGGGTCAGCAGGGCGCGTGCCGCCTCGGCAATCTGGTGACTGCTACGCTGCCTGTCGTCCTTGTCGAGCAACATGACCTGGATGTCGCCTTCCCAGGGTTTTTCGCGCAGGTAGTAATGCCGCACCATGCCGTTGAAGTTGAAAGGCGATGCCGTGCCCACGTAGCTCTGCAGGGCCGTCACCTCGGGGATCGACTTCAGCGCCTCGGCAAGCTGCAGCGAGATGTTCACCGTGTCCGGCAGTGAGGTCCCCTCAGGCA
The DNA here is from genome assembly GCA_037385505.1 of Gammaproteobacteria bacterium. Classification (GTDB taxonomy): domain Bacteria; phylum Pseudomonadota; class Gammaproteobacteria; order Chromatiales; family Chromatiaceae; genus Sva-25. The sequence continues at coordinate 56,177 of JARRMY010000019.1, forward strand.
TGTTGATCACGACGTTGAATTCGGGCTTGTTGTCGAACGGCAGCATCTTCACTGCCACGGCCTGCGTGTAAAACATGGAACAGGCGGCGAAGAAGCCGACAACGATGGCAATCAGAAAAACCTTGCGCAGGAACCAGCCATAGACCAGAGGCCGGATAAAAGGCTCGTAGACTTTGCCGATGATGTTCTGCGTCCTGCTCTCGCGGCGCTCCGCGCGTTCCAGAGACTGCATTTGTGGTCGTAGCATGTAAGCCATCCACGGCGTGAAGACGAAGGCGGCGAACAGCGAGAAGAGCATGGCCACCGAACCGAACAGCGGGATCGGGAACATGTAGGGACCCATCATGCCGCTGACCAGCCCCATTGGCAGCAATGCAGCGACGATGGTCAGGGTGGCGATAACCGTCGGGTTGCCGACCTCGCGAACAGCGTCGATCGCGGTCTCCCTGCTCGTCTCGCCATGGTGCAGCCAGCGCCGGAAGATGTTCTCAACAACGACCGTAGCATCGTCGACGAGAATGCCGATCGAGAAGATAAGCGCGAAGAGACTGACGCGGTTGATCGTGAAGCCGAAAATCCAGGCGGACCAGATGGTGATCAGGATGACAACCGGAATGATCGAGATGACGACAATCGCCGGTCGCGTACCGATAAGGACTAACGACAAAATCGCCACGGCAATAGCCGCCCCGAGCAAGCCGGTGAGCAGCTCGTTGACCTTGTCGTTGGCCGTTTCGCCGTAGTTGCGCGTGATCTCGACATTGACGTTGGTCGGTATGATCGTACCCTTCAAGATTTCGAGTTTCTCCAGCAGCGCATCTGCCACCGTCACACCGTTCGAGCCCTCTTTCTTGGCAATCGCCACGGTCACGGCCGGGGCGACATCGGTTTTTCTGGCGGACTCGGGAGCCGCCGGACCGCTCAAAAAGGTGACCAGGCTTTTCGTCTCCTCGGGACCGCTGACCACCTCGGCGACGTCGGCGACATAGACAGGATTGCCGCCGCGTGTCGCGATGACCAGGCGTTTCACGTCCTCGGCAGTTCGCAGAAAGCTGCCGGCCGTCACCCTGTAGCTGTAGTTGCCACGTTCGAAGCCACCGGATGTCGACTCCATGTTGGCTGTGCGAATCGTCTGGGCGATCTGGTCGAGGCTGACGCCGTGTCCGACCAGTTCTTCGGGAACCACCTCGATTCGCACCTCGCTGGCCCGACCGCCGACGATGAAACCCTGGCCTGTGTTTTTGACTTCCTTGAGCTGCTGCAGCACGTCTGTCGCAAGAATTCTCATAACCTGGTCATTCTCCTCCTCGGACCAGAGCGTGACGGTCAGGATCGGGACGTCGTCGATGCCCTTCGGGCGCACCAGCGGCATGGAGACGCCGGGCGGGATCTTGTCGAGGTTCGACTGGATCTTGTCGTGCACCTTGACGATCGAGGGGCCAAGCTGTTCGCCGACCTCGAAACGCACGGTGACGATGCCCTGCTCGCGTTCCGAGGCGGAGTAGATATGCTTTACGCCCGGAATCTCGCTCATCATGCGCTCGAGCGGGTTGATGGCAAGACTGGCGACCTGCTCGGACGATGCGCCCTGGTACTGGACGAAGATGTCGATCATCGGCACCGAGATCTCGGGATCCTCCTGGCGCGGGGTGAAAATCAATCCCAGCAGACCGATGAAGAGCGACGCACCGAACAGCATCGGCGACAGAGGCGAAGTGATGAAGACGCGCGCAAGATTGCCGGCCAGGCCGAGGGAGGGAACATCCTCGTGCGGCATGACCGGATGGTGTTTCGTCGGCCGTCTTGTCCTCACGCGCGATGGACGATGTGCTGCCATGTCAATTACTCCGGATGCGCAGGTGCGACGGAGGCCCTGCGCCTAGCGAAGATCCCGCTTGTAGCTCGGAATGTTGGCATTCAATGCCTCCGAGAAATTCGCGAAGTTCATGGTTACAGAGGCCAGCTCGACATTGCTGAAGTTCGCATTGGTGACGTTGGCGTTGCGCATGATGGTGCCGCTGAGCACGGCGTGCGTCAGGTCGGCGTCGGTCAGGTTGGCCCGCTTCATGTTGCACTCCTCGGCGGCGATGTTGCGCAGGCTGGCGCCCGTCATATTGGCCGATTCGAGATTGGCCAGGTTGATGGCGCTGAAGCCTTCCTCCTGGCTGCTTTCGAGCAGGATGCCGGAGAGATCGGCGCCATAGAGATTGGCGGAGTTGAGATGGCAATCCCTGTACTCGGCCTTCCGCAGGTTGGCGCCCGGCATGTTGGCATGGATCATGATTCCATTGCTCGACACGCTTTCGGAGAGGTTGCACTCGGTGCAATCGACGCTGCTCATGTCGACGCGGTTCAGTGTCGTGTTCGCAAGATTTGCGCCGCGCAGGCTGACATTCCTGAGATCCGAGTCGCTGAGGTCGGCTCCGGAAAGATTGGCTCCATCCAGCACGGCCGCGGCGGCGCGTCTGTTGCTGCCAAGACGCGCATGCGTCAGGATCGTTCCCTGCATGTCGGCATTGTCGAGATGTGCCCCCTGCAGATTGGCCGTATGCAGCTGCGCCCCCGAGAGATCGGCATCCGTCAGATCCGAATTCTCCAGATGCGCGCCGCGCAAATCGGCATTGGCGAGATCGGCACCGCGCAGGTCCATCTCACGCAGGTCGGCCCCGGACAGTGAACCGGCATCGATGGAGGCGAGAATTTCGCCACTCTTCTTGTGCTTGATATCCATCATTCAACTCCTCGGAAGAAGGATTAACCGTAAAATTATGTTGATGTTTTAACTCTCATTTCTCAATTAAGAAGATAACAGTGCATCAACATAGGATAGACTCAAAGCACCTGATTCGTGATTGATGTCAATTCAATGCAGAGCGGGAGGCCGGGCATGCCATCAATGAATGACAACGCCTGGCTACTCATATCAGGAAACGATCGCCCGCGAGAGCGGGACAGGATAGTTACTGGCTGCCTCAGGCTTGCTCGACCGTATTGACTAGCCTGCCGATGCCTTCGATCTCAACCTCGACGGTATCGCCGGCCTTCAGGAACACCTGCGGATCCCGCGCGAAGCCGACGCCTGGCGGCGTGCCTGTCATGATGACGGTGCCCGGCAGCAGGGTCGTGTCCTGGCTCAGGAAGGCGATCAGCTCGGCGACCGTGAAGATCATGTCGCCGGTGTTGCCCTCTTGCATGGCCTCGTTGTTGAGGATACAGCGCAGGTTCAGCTTCTGCGGATCCGGTATCTCGTCGGCGGTGACCAGTACCGGACCGAGGGGACAGAAGCTGTCGAAACTCTTGCCACGCACCCACTGCCCGCCGCCGCCCTGCTTCTGCCAGCGGCGCGCCGAGACGTCGTTGCCGCAGGTATAACCGAGGACGTAATCGAGCGCCCCCTCGACCGGCACATCCTTCGCCCGCTTGCCGATGACCACGGCGAGCTCCGCCTCGTAATCGACTTCCGGCCCGAGGCTGGCCTTCGGCAACCTGATCGGAAGCCCCGGATGATTCACCGCCGTCGACGGTTTCATGAAAACGACGGGGTTCTCGGGAATCTTTGCTCCTGTCTCCTCGGCGTGCGCGCGGTAATTGAGACCGATGCAGTAGATGTTCTCCGGTGTGACGGGAGCCAGGTACTGCTCCACATCCACGTACCTCCCGGTTTCCACCACGCCACCCTCCAGGAGATCGCCAGTCGCGACCCTGACCTGGCCTTTGGCGGCTGGCGTTCCGAGATACTGCTTGCCATCGCTGGCGATGATTCGGACGATTTTCATATGATGTGCCTTTGCAGTGTTGCAACGGAAATTATCCACGATTTTCATGGAACGCCGGAAGGAAATTGTGTCGCAGGAAGGGGCTCGCCAGCGACTAGTGAGTCAGGCGTGCATAGAGCAGGGGCAGTTTCCCCGGCAGTTCCGCCGGATCATGAATCACCACATAGCCCCCGTTGCCGAAGAGATGCGGCAGATAGTCGTTACCCCTGTTGTCGATGGTGACGCAGAATGGCTGAAGCCCGAGACGCCTGGCCGCCTGCACCGCGTGACGGGTATCCTCGATGCCGTAGCGGCCCTCGTACTTGTCGATGTCATTGGGCTTGCCGTCGGTGAGGATCAACAGCAGTCGCCTGTTCGCCGGCTGCCTGGCCAGTTCCGCGGTCGCGAAACGGATACCTGCTCCGAGTCGCGTGTAGTAGCCTGGCTTGATGCGGCCAATGCGACCACGCACGATGCCATCGTAGCGCTCGTCGAACGCCTTGAGCTGGTGCATGCGCACCGGGTCGTTCCTGCGTGACGAAAAGCCGTAGATGCCAAACCTGTCGCCGGTCGAGGCCAGCGATTCGGCGAAGAGGTAGAGTGCGTCGCGAATCACGTCGATGACCCTGTGACGGTCGTCGATCCAGGTATCGGTCGACAGCGAGAGATCGGCCAGCAGGAAACAGGCGAGATCGCGTCCACCACTGCGCAAATCACGGTAAAGCCCGCGCGCGCTGTCCGCCCGGCCAGCCTCGCGATCTGCCGCGAAGCGCAGGCAGGCATCGATATCGATTTCCTGTCCGTCAGGCTGCGCGCTGAGCCAGACGCGCGCCGGTGCAAGCGCCTGGAACTGGTTTCGTAACCGTCTTGCCGTCTTGCCCAGATGCGCTGGAAGTGCGGCCTGCTCCGCAACCTCGGCCACCATCTGGACGATGCGGCAGGCGTCCGGCAGCAGCAGCCGCTTCTTCCAGTCCCACTCCGGCAGCAACAGTCCATCGTCCAGTACAAGATCGTCTTCCGATTCGGGCGGAAGGTCGAGATCGAATCTCAGCGAGGAGGCTGCTGCGCGCCTGTTGCGCGCCACCGACAGCTTGTCGAGATCCTCCGCCAGTGCCTCTGCGCGAGCGAGGTTATCCTCATCCTCCTGTCCGCGATCGACATTGACGAATTCGCCCCAGGTCAGGATGTTCTCCATGCGGATCGTGATGAGTCCGCGATCGGCTTCCGGCGACGCGACGCGTTCGGCCCGCCTGCGGCGCGCCTTTTGCGGTTCGCGGCTCATGCCGTTGCGTTCATTGTTGTTGTCTGCTTTGTCAGACGCGGCAATCCGATCCCTGGCAGGCGGCGACGGATGCAGCCAGAGCGGTACAGGCCAGGGATCGCCAGCGGCTCGAGGCAGCCGCTCGACACTTCCCGGATTGGCGAGGGCAGCGCGGATCGCGCGTTCACGTTCGCTCTCGTCCGCCTTCAGCGACGCGGGTGCGGGACGCAGAGAGAGGTGGGCATCGACCAGCCTGGCGTAGCGCTGGCGCAGACCGGGCCAGGCCGACAGCGCCTTGCGCGTCAGCCACTGGTTGTGTGTGACCCAGTCGCCCCCGGGACGCCGGAGATCATTGACGGCGAGCGCTGCGAGCCAGAGATAGAGGTCCCTGTTGAGCTCCTTTTCAGGAAACCACTCCAGCACCATCGGCAGGCGCAGTGCACGCTCGTCGCGCCATGCCAGTTCGATACTGCGGTGAGTGCCTGCGATGCGCTGCAGCCAGTTCCTGCGCGCGGAGAGCGCCGTGGTATCCGCCGGCTCGATCTGCAGGCCGCCGTCTCCGCCGAGCGCCCGGAAAAAGATGCGGAAGTCATCAGGAAGCGCATGAAAAGCGAAGGCATCTGGCTCTCCTGAGCCGGCATTCAGGCGTTCCCCTGCCTCGCCACAAAATCGACAACATCGGGAAGGTAGGCCGAGAAGTCCTCGCGCAAGGCAGCATAGTTTTGCTCGAGTTCATGCACCGACTCTCCCAGCCGGCTCGGTCGCCTGAGGCGCGTCTCGATTCCCGACAGGGCGCGACGCACGCCCTCGATCTCACGATAGGACTGCAACAGGCGATTCGAAACCATGTAGGACATGCTGCGCTGCATCTTCGCCGGCAAGGTCGCATGGCGCTCCTCGAGAATCCTGTAGACGTCCTGTGCGAACGCATCAAGCGGAATATCCGAGTACGCTGGCCACTCGCTGGCCAGGAAGTGGTCATAGAAGATATCGACAAGAATGCCGGCATAGCGCCGGAACCCGGGCGAGATGCGTCGCTTGCTGGCCCTGATCACTGGATGCGCATCCGTGAAAACATCCACCTTGCGGTGAAGAAGTACACCACGCTTGATCGCCGGTTCCAGTTCATCGCCGACGCGCCCCTTGATGAAATCTCCCATGAGACTGCCAACCAGCGAATCCGGATCATTGTCGGAGAGGTAGAGATGGGCGAGATAGTTCATCGATGTCGGCAGTGTCGGGAGAAGTCACAGGCGGAGCTGCCGCATCAGGCCAGCAGCTCCGGCCTGAGCATCCAGTCGATCTGCCAGCGGCCATCACTGTGTTCGAGGCAGACCATGGTGCCCGGCTGGTAGCCAATGACAACGCCATCCGGATCCCCGGTCAGCAGGTGGGCAACCAGCCTGGCCATGAACGGGAGGTGCCCGACGACGAGAATATCCTCGTCCCAGCTGTCACTCTGCCAATCGAAGGCCGCAGGATTGTCGTTGGGGTTGATGAGGCCGCTGGTTTCGATCCCGATTCCCGGCGCGATGGAGCTGGCAAGCGCTTCTGCTGTCTGACGCGCGCGCAGCTTGCCGCTATGGATCACGCGGCCGACACCTATGCCGGCCTTGCCGAGGAAGCCGGCCAGCCGCTCGACATCCTTCCTGCCCTTTTCGGTCAGCGGGCGCTCCGGATCGATATCCTTAGCGACTGCCTCACCATGTTGAACGAGATAGAGTTTCATCGGTGTTGCTCCTCGTAATTGCTGAAGAGGCAGGCTGGCTCAGGCCGCATAGAGCTCGCGGCACTCGGCTTCACGGCCACGCACCACGCGCTGTCCGACCAGGGCGCCACGGGTCTCGGTCACGACGGTATGCTGCCCCTCCTCGTGGTGGTCATTGTAGAAGTAGATCACGACCCAGTCATGCGTCTGCCCGAGTTCATGGGCTCGCGCGGTATTGGAGAAGAGCGCCGTGAAATGCCAGCCGTCGCGCTCGCTATGCAGCACAGGCAGCCAGGCCTCGTTGTTCGGGTTGAAACGCCTCGGCGCGATCGTCGGCAGTGCGCCGGCTTCCGCCTTTTCACGATACTCGCGGTCGACATCGAGCAGCGTCTCGACGGATGGTCCATCCGTGGCCGTGCCGAATTGCCTGCGGCGCACACGCCCGAGCATGCTCTCGACGGTTGCGCGGATGGTCGCCGCCCGCCGCGCCCCGATGCCCGGCAGCCCCTCGAGGCGTCCGTCATGGGCCGCGAGTTCGAGCCCCTCGAGCGTGTCGACATGGAGTTCGTCATGGATCTGCTGCGCGAGCTTCGGCCCGATGCCCGGAACGGCCTGCAGGCGCTTGACCGGATCCAGCGAACCGCGCAGGCGCTCGAGCTGCGCCCAGCGGCCGGTCGCGAGCATCTCGGCGATGGCCGTCGCGATACCCTGCCCCACGCCAGGCAGCGCGACCAGGGCATCGAGCCCCCCGCGTGCCATGAGCGCCGTCAATGTCTCCTCGAGCGCCGCGACCGTCTCCGCGGCACGCCTGTAGGCACGCACGCGAAACGGGTTGGCCTCCTGCTGCTCGAGGAGATCCGCCGCCTCGCGCAGCCTCGTTGCGATCTCCTGGTTGATTCTCGTCTCTACCACTCTCTACCGTTCCCGTTCCGCATTCACCCTGCAAGCCGTCATCACGATGCGCCGGATCTCGCCCGTGCGTCACGACACCCTTCTGCCCTGCGGCAACCTGGCAGCTGCCGCAACAGATGCATGGTCGGGGCCTGTCGAGCGCGCGGATGTCCGGGCAAGATGGAAAAAGCTTCGCCTACCGCGATACTCACCGAAACTCACCGCGCAGGCAACCCCGCAAGAAAACAACCTGGTCCGGAAGAGAGCGATCTCGTGAAAAACGCGAAAAGGCCGCGCAAACGGAGACAGCATGCAGAGTGGGATGGAGCATTCACCGGGAGCGGACATGACAGAAAGCCCTCTGCAAGATACCGGGACCCGCGAATATCCCGGAAAAGCGTTTCTGATGCCAGCTATTTACTCTGCTTTTCTGCACGCAGCCGCTCGCGGTACCTGCCACGGGCCAGTTCCTGCATGTCCGTGACCGTGTCGCGCTCATCGAGGATCTCCCGCCCCAGCAGGGTCTCGATGGCATCCTCGAGTGTCACGATACCTGCAGGCTGGCCAAACTCGTCCTCCACGAGCACGAGGTGCATATGGTGCTTGATCAACAGGTCAAGCAGGTTCTGCACCGGCAGTTTCTCGGAGACCCGCATGATCTCCTTCGCATATTGGCCGATCGGCTCGCTGCCCTTGCCATCGCGCTCGGCTTCGAAGAGATCGCCGCGAATCACCTTGCCAATGATATTGTCCCGGCTCCCGGAATAGATGGGCATGCGCGTGAATTGTCGTGTCTGCGGAAGATCCAGCGCTTCGCTGACCGTCAGGTTCTCGTCAAGCATGTGCACGACGCTGCGCGGTGTCAGAATCTGATGCGTTCGAACCTCGCGCAGCTGGAGCAAATTGGAAAGGTACTCGTTTTCCTGCGAGAAGAGGGTGCCATCGCGGTGCATCAGTGATGCAAGGGCAATAATCTCCTCGCGGGTCACCTCGCTCTCCTTGCCGCTGCTGAAGAGCCTGGTGAGGCGCGTGGATATCCAGACGAGCGGATAGACGAGCCTGACCAGCCAGGTGATGATGAATCCCGCTGGCACCGCAAGGGTTCGCCAGAAGGTGGCCCCCAATGTCTTCGGAATGATTTCCGAGAAGTAGAGGATCGCCAGCGTCAGCAGCACGGCGATGAGAGTTTCCCACTTGGCGCCGAAGACCTGTAGCGCCTGCGACCCGACGCCTGCCGCTCCCATCGTGTGGGCGAAGGTGTTGAGAATCAGGATGCTGGAGAGCGATTCATCCAGACGCTCCTTGACCCGTGCAATCATCCCTCCGGAACGCGGCCGCTCGACGACGAGCTTTTCCAGGTAGCTTGGCGTGATGGAGAGAAGAACGGCCTCCAGGATGGAACAGAGAAAGGAAACGCCGATGGCGATGAAGAGATAGATCAGCAGCAGAGTCATGTATCAAACCACGGAATACAGCGAATCAGGACAGCCTATCAAAACCCGTGGAGCCTGACCAAAAACCGGGTTTCTTGCATAGGTAACGGATAAAGGGGTGCCGGAGATAAAATTCAAAAAATCAGTTTCGACGAAGATTCGGTCAATTGATTCCTGTTACCGGGCTCACAACATGTCAGCGCATGCGGGCCGGCGCAGGACGCGGCATCGGACGAGACGGCATGGGCCGCGCCGGTAGTGGCGTCGGGCGTACCGGCGGTCTTGCCGGCGGCCTCGCAGGCGGACGCTCGATCGGGTGCTCCGGGCGCACGGGCGGCCTGTGTGGCGGTGGTGGAGGCGGACGGACAATGACATCATGCCGATACCATGGCGAGTAGTAGCCGTAACCATAGTCGTAGTAGCCGCTGACATAGACCGAACCGCCGGTGCTTTCACAACCGCTCATAATCAGCATGAGGGGCAGCATCGCCAGCGGGAGCAGGGGGAATCGGAACCGCTTCATCGTGATACCCCCGCCTGCATCGCTTCGGGCCATTCCGCAATCCCCATGGGAGCGCCCATCGGATCGACGATGACTGCAGCACGCCCCTGGCGGAATTCACGCGTCGGGGCAATCAGGAGACTTCCACCCGCTTTCTTGACGCGTTCGATTGTGGCATCGACATCTGCGACGCGAACATAGTGCAGCCATGCCGAAGGCAATCCGCTCGCGCCATGCTCGATAATGCCGGCGCGCGGGTACCCGCCTGCAACAAGGTGCCATTCGACCTTGCCGGCAGCCCGGCTGGCCCGCTTGATGCTGTAGCCCAGGGTTTGCGTGTAGAAATCGCCTGCATTCCTCGCAGAATGCGCCCAGAGTTCATGCCAGAGCCAGCCGCCCGCCTCCGGCATCACATCGGCAGGATCACCGGATTCAGTGGCAAGCACGCCGAAGCGGGCCCCCTCCGGGTCAGCAGCCAGTGCCACCTTGCCGCGCCCGGGGAGATTTACGGGATCGAGAAGAACCGCTCCCCCCGCCTCGCGCATGCTCTCCGTTGCAGCATCGACATTCGTGACAGAGACCAGGCCGACCCAGCGTGAGCGCAGGGCGTCCCCTTGCGCCGCGGGATGTCGCAGCATGCCGGCTACCGGTTTACCCTCGTTGAGAACCAGCGTGTATGGCTTTTCACGGGTGCCGCGCGTCTCGAACTGCCAGCCGAAAACGCTGCCATAGAAGGCTTTCGCCTCCGCAACGTCGCTCGTGAAGAGTTCAGCCCAGATCCAGCGGCCGGGCGTGCTGGTTGTGGTCTCTTCCTCGGTTATGGCTGGCCAGGGAGGATTCGAGGCACAACCTGCCAGCAACACCAGTGCAATTATTGACAGGAGGAGCCGCAAAAACGGGGCATGCGGGGCCGATGCTCGATCCGGTTTCATAAGACTTTCTCATTACCTTCCGGGTCGCTCCCGGGGTTGACACTTTCGAAGTGTAACCCGGGAGACTCAGAGATTCGCCTCGCCACTCATGGCTGCTACCAGATCGCTCATGACCGACGTCAGGCAGGCTTTCCCATGCGATGACTTGCCCAGCATCCTCAGGGACATCGGCGTCTGCAGTTTCTCGGGCAGGGAGAGAAAGTCACGGTGCGTTGCAGCCGCCTGCAGGAAGCGCGAGACAGCGGCGCCATGGGCCTCATTGAGTGGCACGCCGATCAGGCCGGCCTGCGCACCCGCCTTCTCATCGAGCGAAAAGACAGTGACACCCTCCTTGACGGTCTCGAGCACTTTCAATTGATCCAGCCTCTCCGGATCGACTGCCGTCGGGTCATCGGAGAGGATCACAAGGTCGGCCAGCTTGCCGGGCTCGATGGAGCCCTTGCTGTCCTCTTCGAAATGCTGCCAGGCCGGCCAGATCGTCATCGCCTTGAGTGCCGTGATGACGTCGACCCGATGCTGTGGCCCGATGATATCTCCGGACCTGCTGCGTCGCGTGACTGTCGCATCCAGCACGCGCATGGAATCCGGGAAGGCGACTGGCGCATCGTGATGTGTTCCGAAACGTATATGCCGTGCCATGAGCCAGCCTGTCGGCGAGATATTGTCCGCCAGCACGGGACCAACCGTGTGTTCGCGATGCCAGTCACCCCAGTAGAAGGTATGCATCGGGAAGAGCGACGGAAAGACATCGAGACGATCGAAGGATGCCACCTGGTCCTCGCGCTGGAACTGGCCATGGATCAGGACCGGACGGCGATCATCCTTTCCGTGTTTCTTCTGCGCGGCATCGATCGCTGCGATCAGAAGATCCGATGCGGCCTCGCCATTGGCATGTGTGATGATCTGGATGCCATTGGCGTAGCTCCATTCGATGGCATCGACGACCTCTTCGGAACTCGCCGCGGCATAACCGGCGTAGCCCGGAGGATAATCCCCGACGGGCTTGAAGTAGGGCTGGTCGCGCCAGGCGGTAAAGCCCTGCGGCGAGCCGTCGATCGTGAGTTTCGCACCCGCGACACGCAAGCGGTTTTCATAGGTTTCGGAGATGTTGTCGGCGATGAAATCGCGGTCGATGAGAATATCCGGATAGGTTGCAACGTCCACCGGGAAGCCGCCCTCGGCCGCGACAGCCTGCATGATTTTCACGGAACCGGGTGTCGACCGCCCCTCCTGTGCCGTCGTGTAACCGAAACTCGCCCACAGCTGCGCTCCGGCGCGCGCCATTGCCTTGGCGCCATCGACACCGACCCGCGTCACGAGTTTCATCAACGCGGGAAAGTGCGCTGTCTCCTCGAGCACGCCGTTGGGCTCACCATCCGGGCCCCGCCTGATGATGCCCCCGGCCGGATCCGGCGTCTCTTTGGTGATGCCCGCGATCTCCAGCGCTTTCGTATTCGCCACGCCGAAATGCCCCGACTGGTGGATCACGTAGACAGGAATATCCACCGAGATCTCGTCGAGTTCGTCACGCGTCGGGTGACGGTGCTCCGCAAGGGTTGCATTGTCATAGCCGAATCCGATGATCAGGCCTACCTGCTCGACGATCTCGCGGTTCGACTCGACCCAGTCACTGATGACTTTCTGCATCGCTGGAATATCCGTGACACTGCCATCGGGCGGTGCAAGGAGATTGGCGGACATCGCCTGCAGCCCCCCGCCGAAGACGTGACCATGGCTGTCGACAAAGCCGGGGAGCATCGCACGTCCGGCAAGATCGATGAGCTGTGTGTCATCGCCCTGATGCGCCATGACCTCGTCCTTCGAACCCACCGCGAGAATCCTGCCCTCCTTTTCGGCGACGGCCTCGGCACGCATGGCCGCATCGTTCATGGTGATGACGGGACCGCCGAACCAGATGCGATCTGCCGCATCATCGGCATGAGCGAAAGAAGCGGGGCCGGCCAGCGAAGTGATGAACAGTAAAGATGCCATTAGGTTGCGCATGCGTCTCTCCCTGGGTATGGGTATGTGTATGCGAAATTGATAGAAAGCCGTCAGCAAGTTATAGCATATGCATTCAGCGCCATCCTGGACAACAGATACCATTGCTTGCGAAAGCTGCAAGGCTGCATCCCGGCAGTGGACGGTTTTGTCAGTCTCTGCGGCCCGAACATTCGATCTTGACGACCTGGCTCGCCGCCCGTTTCGCGATGGAAGCGATATTCGCCGGTCTCTCCTTGCCCTGCCTGAAGTCAATACCGGCCCGGTGCAGAAACCGCTGGACGCGATCTCCCCCGAGCGCGACGCCGGGAGCTTCGACGGGTTTGCCGTCCCGGCTGTTGACGAGCAGCCCGCTCACGAGACCGATGACACGCCCCGAACTGTCGAGTACAGGCCCGCCACTCGCGCCCTGATTCAGGCCAACAGAGAGACGCATCATACCGGGTCGCGGCGTCGTTGAATTGACAGTGACGATCTCTGCCGAAACGGCTTTGAGCAATCCCTTGCCAACAACCTCTTTCGGGAATCCCGCGATGACGATCCGCTCTCCTGCAGCAGGCGGTGTATTCCTGAAGCTTGCCGGAATCGCCGGAAATGATTTTTCGGGGACAAGGATCGCCAGGTCGAGCAGCCGATCGTATTTGCCAGGATGCGCCCGCATAACCAGGTCGCCATGGCGCAGCATCACACTGCCACACCCCTCTATCACATGATAATTCGTAAGAACATGCGAGCGGTTATCGAGAACGATGCCGGTAGCAGTCGCGCCCGCAAGAGCAGCGGAGAATCCGCCACCAGGAAAGATAAGAAAGACCAGCCACAGCAACAGTATCAGGAAGAGGCGTGGTCTCACGGCGCCGTGATCAGAGAGGTCCGGTATTGGTGTCGATCCGCCGGGTAAACACATCACTCGCAGCAAGCAACGGTGGAAAGAAGAGGCGTGCCACCGCGGGATGCGGCGGCCAAGGCCTTTGCAGAATCAATCAATCCGTCACAGGCTCCCAGCTGGCATCCGGGTCGAAGGCAGTGAGCGATTGAGCAAGGGTCCCGGTCTCTTCCCCGAGGTCCTTGTCGAACACGATGCCGTCCTGATTGACCATGAAGCTCATGATCCCGGAGTTGCCGTATTCGGCCGGATAAGCCATGACCGCAAACCCGCGCACGGCATTCCCGTCCTGGCCGTAATGCATGGCGCCGCCGGAAGCATGCGCGCCCTGCTCGTCAAGCATGCGATAGAAATAGCCATTGTATGGCACCGGCTCACCCTCCCCGGATTTCTCGTAGCCTTCTTCCACGGCTCGCGAGATCAGAGGCCCGAGAGGACTCGCTTCCTGACCGTCTGCGACGGGCCAGTAGAGACCGTCCTGCTTTCCGTCGCTGCTTCCGAGCCTGAGTGCATACTCCAGGACACCGTCGTCATCCCTGTCAGCCGATCGGTATTCGCGCTGGGCGTCGACGATCTCCTGCAGCACCGCGATGGCATGAAGCTCGTTGCGTCCAATGCGGCGTTCGTAGAGCTCTTCGAGCCCGGCTTCCATGTCGAAGCGCCACTGATCATTTTCCTTCACGAGCGGGATGGCGAAGGGCCAGTCGTCCTCGCCGACGACGAGGGTTGCAATGTCATCGACGCCCTCTTCCTGCTCGATACCTGCGGCAGTGACGGCGGCCTCGATGAAATCCTCACGATCAGCGGCATCGGCCACGGGATCTCCGGAGGAGAGCTCATCGATGTCCGGGCCGAGCACACTTTCGAGAGCCTCCCTGTCAGAGGTTGCGACCGCGTCGATCAATGCCTGCGCGGCTTCTTCGGGAGTGGCATAGCGGGCCTGTTCGGCCAAGGCCTGTGCGGATAGCAACAATGCCGCAGAGGCACCAAGAAGTTTGATGTATTTAACCGGCTTGTTCATGGTCATCATCCTGTTTCCTGCTGTTTCAAGTCATGCTTGTCGGTGAGCGGTATTGTCAACGTCGGTTTCGGGCCGGGCTGCCGCCCCCGCTCCGCTTGACACTCCTGCTCCCGCGGTTGCTTGCAGCCCGCGTATCTCTCGATTTGGATCGCTTGAACGCATCGTCATTGCGTGTCTGTGGCTTCTTGACCTGGCGTGTCGCCGGTTTCGCTGCAGGTTTCTTGATATCGCGTGTCGCCGGTTTCGCTGCAGGTTTCTTGATATCGCGCGTCGCAGGTTTTGCGGCAGGTTTGGCCTTGGGGCGATCGAGCTTCACATCGCGCTTGACAGGTTTATTGACATCCCTGCTGGCGGGCTTTTTGACGTCTCTTGTCGCAGGCTTCTTGAGATCCCTGCTGGCGGGCTTTTTGACGTCTCTTGTCGCAGGCTTCTTGAGATCCCGGGTACCAGGCTTTCGATCACCCACACGTCCGCGTGCAATGTCCCTGTCCACCGTGCTTTTGCGCAGTTCGCCGGAATATTTCGCCCTGGTCTTCTTGTTCTTGTAGCTGATCCTGCCGCGGTGCTCGGGATTGTGCTCCCATTTGCCAACCCGGTTGCCGCGATTGATGGTGATATCGCCCGTGGAAATATCCACATTGCGATCGATATTGACGGGCCCGCGCCAGCCATTGTCCCAGTAGCCCGGACGTCCCCAGTAGCCGGGGCGTCCCCAGTAGCCGCGTCCGCCATACCAGACACCACAACAGTAGTCGTTGTCATCCCACATGATTGCCGCTGTCAGCAGACCGCCGACGAGTGCCCCGGCAAAAAATGAGCCGCTGTCGTAGCTCGATGTCTCCTTGTAGACAGTCGGATAGTAGGTCGATTGCACCGGCTCGCTATAGACAGTCGAGGGATTGTAGGTCGGCACATAGACAACTTCGGGGTCCGCCGGCTGAACGACAACGATGTCATCCTCGACTTTCACCTCCTGCTCATCGCTCGACTGCAGGTTGCCCTCGTCATAGGCATCCATGCGCAAGCGCTGCACGGTCTCGAGAACCTCCTCCTCCTGTCCGAGGTAGGCCTCGCCGAGGTCCTGCGTCCATGCGAGGTCGTTGTTCATGGTCTCGATCACGGAGGGAAAGAACACCAGGGCCTGCACGCTGGGATCCCACGGCTCCTCGGCCGCTGCGTTCGCGAGCGCCTCGCCTTCCAGGTCACTGTGCTCCGGCAGCCAGCGCGCAGCCTGGACGATGTCCAGCGGGTAGGTCGCCGCCATCAATACCTGTGCCAGCAAGGCATCGGGATAGAGCGCGACGGGCGCGAGCAACTGCTCAATCTGCTCGGGCGGAAAGCCTTCAGCCTCCTCCTCGTTTGCGGCCTGCTGCTCTTCAGCCTGATCGCCGGCTGGTTCAGAAACTCCGGCCGTCTCCTGGCTCTCTTCCGCTGCAGAGAAAGCCATACCGGGAAGCAACAGCGCTGTCAGCAACGCGGATAGACAAATCCACTTGATGTCATTCATTTCCTCTCTCCTCACCTGATGGATATCAGATTCTTCTTTTATGCAGGCATCATACCCCTTGGAAGCGGACAGGCGACAGGAAGGATTGCGTCATGCAATGACTGCTTCGGTCGGACTGCCATGTGCTCGTCGATATGGACGTCCCGCCGGGAATGGCGATGCCAACGCCAGCCTCGTCGAAGTGCATCTGCAACTGTCCGGCCATATCGAAAAAGACACCCCGGCAATTCGCCGAGTTTGTCCAGAGATGTACGACGAATTGACACTGTTATCCCCCAGTCCGGATATCGCGAAAAAGAGCGCTGGATCTTCGAGGATGCGCTTCTCATCGGCAATAATGCCATCGTGCATATCAAGCACCTTGCGAATACCGACCTCCTGGAAAGCATCGGCAATCTCTTCGATACGACCCATCGAGTTTGTGTTCCTTTCCATCGAACGCGCTTTGCGCACAGAGGCATCGAACCTGCGACGCCGGCCAACGCCTGCGGCCTGGAATCGACCATGGAAAAATCCCGGATTACGCAATTGCCGCCTGGCTCGATCGCATGGGATCATGCGGTCCAGTCCATGCGAAACCACAGCCACTGGAGACGCCGATGAATGCATCAAGCGCCAAGACGAACACGGGCCCGATCCTCTTCCGCCAGCTGTTCGAGTCCGACTCCTCGACCTACACCTACCTTGTCGCGGACCCGGCAGCCGGCGAAGCGATTCTTATCGACCCGGTCCTGGAGACCGTGGAGAGAGACCTGCAGCTGCTCAAGGATATGGGATTGAAATTGACCGCGACACTGGAGACCCATGTGCACGCCGATCACCTTACCGGTGCGCGGAGACTGCAGAACCAGACACAATGCAAGATCGCCTACCCTGCGATGGTGCAGGCCTCGTGCAGCGATATCGGCATTCGGGAGGGAGAGGCATTCCGTGTCGGCGGCATCGCACTGAACCCGCTCTTCACCCCGGGCCATACCGATCATCACCACGCCTACCTGCTCGACACGCCTGTCCAGAAGATGATTTTCACGGGCGACGCTCTGCTGATCGAGGCCTGTGGACGGACGGATTTCCAGTCCGGGAACGCCGAAACCCTCTACAACAGCATCCACAACAAGATCTTCTCCCTGCCGGATGACACCCTCGTCTACCCGGGACACGATTACGACTCCCGTTTCGTGACGACCGTCGCGCAGGAGAAGGCGCGCAACCCGCGTCTCGGCGGCGGCAGGAGCAAGAAGGAGTTCGTCGAGATCATGGAGAATCTCGACCTGCCCTACCCGCGCAAGATTGATTTCGCCGTTCCCGGCAATGAACAGTGTGGCAGCTGCCCCGACAACATCCCTGCAGGACTCGAGGGAAGTTGCGCCATGCATGATCAGGGCTGACCCCCGCAGAGAGATCCAGTGCCCGTGTTTCTGCTTTCCACGATTGGCGGGCGTCCCTGGCAATGAATCGCTGCTGACTGGAATTGCGCCATCATCAGTGACGCTGCCGGCATGATGCCGTCATCACGCGCTTCGCAGCGATGCAATACAAGCCTGATCATTCTCATGGGCCAATACAACGGCCTTGCGATTGTCACCATGCTGGATAATGCATGCAGGGACGCCAGAGATTGCAACATGCCCGTTTCATCCTCCCTGGCGGAGCGGTCAGAGCGGGCAACCTGTCAGAGTATGTCAATGCAGTGTTTTTACGGGGACTGACACCCGCCGCGCTGGGAACTTCTTCATGATCAGCAGACATCGCCATCCGCGCATTCTCCTGGCCCTGGTTTATGCCTGCCTGGGACTGCTGTTCGCCGGCTGCGCCTCCACCCCCTCTCAACCCGCGAGCTACGAGCTGGACTACATCAGCCGCGCGACTTCGAGCAGCCATAACGGCGTAACGGCTTCAGCCAGCGTGCTGTCGGCCGAAGAGAGTCGCGAGGTCTATGGCGTCGACCTTGCCGCCGAGGGAATTCAGCCAGTCTGGGTCAAGGTCGAGAATCAGGACGACAGGGCTTACTGGCTGATGTCGGTGGGGCTGGACCCGCACTTCTTCCCCCCGACAGAGGCCGCAGAGCTTTTTGACGCTCATGGCCAGCAGGATCAGCTCGAGCGGAGATTCCGGGGGCTGGCGTTTCGCAATCCCGTCCCTCCCGGCGGAACAGTATCGGGCTTCGTGCTCACCAATCTCGACGAGGGTTTGAAGATGGTCCAGATCGACCTTGTCGCGAGCGGCCGGCTCAGGCCTTTCTCCTTCCTTATCGGCATTCCGGGCTTTCGCGCCGACTATAACGAGCGTGATGTTTTCGTGCGTTATCTCGACAGCTCCGAGGAGCTGACCGACTATTCGGACGCAGATGCTTTCCGCAGACAGCTGGAGGCCCTGCCCTGTTGCGTCACCAACAGGAAGGGCACGCGCAACGGCGACCCGCTCAACCTGATCATCGTTGGCGGAGTGGAAGATGCCTTTCCGGCACTGGTGCGCCGTGGCTGGCGTCCGACCGAACAGAACTGGTCCGGAGCGATCATGAAGATGATGACATCGGCCCTCTCGGGCCAGCCCTACCTCAATGCTCCGGTGAGTTCACTCTACCTCTACGACCGGCCACAGGATCTGGCATTGCAGCGTGCGCGCGACAATATCCACCAGCGCAACCATTTGCGCCTGTGGCTCAGCCCGATGAGCTACCAGGGCAAACCCGTGTGGGTCGGCCAGATCAGCCGCGACATCGGCACCCGGTTGACGATCCACTCGCCCTACCTGACAACCCACAAGATCGATCCGAATGTCGACGAGGCGCGAACGGCGCTGACCGAGGACATGGCCTATTCCCAGAACCTCGCGAAGATCGGACTCGTGTCTGGCGTGGGCGCGGCATCGAGGGAGGCGCCCCGCAGGAATCTCACGCGGGACCCTTATTACACGGATGGCTTTCGCACAGTGCTGATCTTCGATGATCAACCCCGTTCACTGGCCGAAATCGAGTTCCTGCCCTGGGAGTCACGCTCCGGCGGGTTCATCGAACAACTGAAGCAGGATGGCCAATGAAGAAACATCTAACCTCATTGTCGGCTTGTCGCGGGCGAGGCGTCTCTCCGCAATGGCGCATGCCTCTCCTGCTCCTGGTCAGTCTGATTCTCTTGCTGCAGGGCGGTTGCGCCACCTGGCAAACACCCGGGTTCGTCGACGATGCGGGTTTACGCGAGCGGGCCGTGAGCAAAACAGCCGGCAATGTCCGGCTCAGTGCGGCTGTGCTCAGTGCCGCGGACAGCCAGCGGCTTTTGGGAGCGGATGTGAATGCAAAGGACATCCAGCCGGTGTGGATCGAAGTCGAGAATTCGAGCCCCGATACTCTCTGGCTCTTGCGCGCAGGAACTGACCCCGATTACTTCTCCCCGCTCGAGGCGGCCTGGACTTTCCATACCCCGCTGAGCGGCAGGCGCAATGACGCCATTGACGAGCATTTCGATGCGCTCGATTTCTCGAACCCGATTCCGCCGCGTTCCACGCGGTCTGGCATCATCTTCACCAATCCGCATCAGCGAATACGCATGCTGAACGTCGACCTGCTGGGTCCGGAACGGATGGTCCCCTTTACCCTGTTTCTGCCCGACCCTGACAACCCGCCCGACGAAAATGCCATCGAGGCCGCGGCCCGCCTCCTGGAATCGGCGCGTGTCGACATACAGAGCCCTGACAAGTTGCGCAGCAGGCTGCGCAATGCGCCATGCTGCGCGACAGCCGGGGGAGAAGATGCGGCCGGAGACCCCGTCAACGTCGTGCTGATTGGCACCTTCGACAATGTTGCCTCAGCGCTGATTCGCCGCGGTTTTCGCTCCGACCGCAAGGAACTCGACGACACCCAGAGACTCTTTGGCCGCCTGCCTGACTTTGTCTTGCGCAAGTCAGTCCACGAAGGACTGCCAGCCCACTGGATGCGTGGGTGGGTGGCGCCCTTTCTCTACAGGGGGCAACCCGTATGGCTGGTTCAGGCGGGACGGCCAATCGGTGGACGCAGTGCAATCGACGAGGAGCGGGCCCTGGTGCTCCACCCGGATGTGGACGAGGCCAGGAACCTGCTGATCCAGGACCTGATCTACTCGGGTGGCATCGCCAAACTGGGATTCGTCCGCGGAGCCGGTGCGGTCCGGACAAGCCGCACGCAGAACGACAAGGTCGAAAGCGGGTATCATACCGACGGACTCAGGGCGGTCATGTTCATTCTCTCGCGCCCGAGAGCATTGTCCGATTTCGAGATCCTCGACTGGGTTCCGGCGCTTCAGCGCCGCGAGGCCGATGCAGCCAGGGAGCAAGCCGATGCATTACGCTGATCGAACCAGGCAATCTGTGACTTCAACACTTCCATCTATGGGCAAGCGGCCGGTATTCCGGTGGCTGCTCCTGGCCATCGTCGTCGCAGCGGCTCTCAACCTCGGCGCATGTTCCACAAATCCGCTCCTGCCCTACACGGCAGAGACGCCGCCACTGATGCTGATGCCGGCCTCCCGGGCCGGCGTGCAGGACAAGAGAGCGCGTTTTCGCGAGATCTTCTGCAAGGTACTCGAAGAGCGCGGCACAGAGCTTCCAGATTACCGCCCCTGCGACGAGGCCCTCGCGAGGGTAGGCCAGGAGCCGAAGGGCACGGGACGGCCGGTGGAGCTCGGACAATCCCGCCGGCGCCTTGTCGCCGCTCTCGTCCCGGGTGTCGGCTGGGATTGCATTGCCGACTGGCTCGATGCGTCGGGCAGTGTGCCCGAACATGTCAACCAGTTTGGCTACGACCAGGTAGTCCTGGACGTGGATGGCCTCTCCAGCAGCAGCAACAATGCGCGCCAGATCCGTGATGCCATCATGGCAATGCCGATGCAGGGGAGAGAACCGCGACTGGTATTGATCGGCTACTCGAAGGGCGCCACGGACATCCTCGAGGCCGTGGTCTCCTATCCGGAGATTCGGCCACGCATCGCTGCAGTTGTGAGTACGGCAGGCACGATCGGCGGGTCGCCGCTTGCCAACAATGCCGACCGATCCATGCTGGCACTGTTTCGCAAATGGCCCGGCGCCCAATGCTCGCGAGGCGACAACGGCGCCATCGAGAGTCTGCGCACGGACAGGCGCAAGGCATGGCTGGCGCAGAATCCCCTGCCCCCGGAACTCCCCTATTATTCACTCGTGACTTTTCCCGAGCCCGGGCGTATTTCGACGATCCTCAAGCCAACCTACAACATGCTCAGCCGCGTGGACGCGCGCAATGACAGCCAGGTAATTTTCTATGATCAGGTCATACCCGACAGCTCCCTGGTCGGGTATCTGAACGCTGACCACTGGGCGCTGGCCGTCCCGATCGCCCGCACGCATGCATCGCTTGGCGCCACCTTCGTCAACCGGAATGATTTTCCGCGCGAGGCGCTGCTCGAGGCTTTATTGCGTTTCATCGAGGAGGATCTGGAGCAGTCATCGAGGTAAGGCGATACGGGGCGCCAGGATGCGTCCCGGAAGCCGGCAGACATTGCCCGGCAACACTCTGTTCCGGTGCAGGATTTCGTATCCATCGGCGATCAGGCTACCCGTGATGCCCTGATCGGCCAGCAGACTCCCCTCTCTGGAAAGACCAGCATCGAGGGGCCATGGCTGTTGCGATCGCAACAGAGGAGAGCACCCCATGCGCCATTGGCCTCCGGAGCGTGGCTGACGTACTGCAATGAACAGCGGAGACATCAGGGACGACCTGCCGTGGCCGCACACCCATGGCCCAAGCTGCAGGATCTTTCATGCCTGAGTCCCTGGCAGGGACATCGCCGCTAAGCGCACGAGACGATCCAGGAAGAGAGCGATACCCTGCCCGCCTTCTAGCAGCCCGACAAGGCGGCTATCGAGCCGAAGCCGCCATTGGCCAATCCAGTACGAAATCAATCCGTCGCCAGATTCTCATGGAGCAGTTGCACGCCCCCCGTGTCGCGCCTGAACTGCTCGCTGATGGATCATGATCTATGCTTGTAGGAAATTCCCCTGACGGAGGTTGCCCTCATGGATCGGATCTTGCAGTCACTCACCCGCCTTCCGCTGGCCGTCGCATTGCTCGCCGCAGTGCTCATGACTGGCTGCGACGACGACCAGCCCGACGAGGAACAACTCGTCGTCGGACTCGGCCATGCGCTGTCGGCGGAGACCGAGAGCGAGGCACTGGTCAGCGATGCCGTGCGTTGCGCCTGCGGGCCTACTTGCGTGATCGCGGTCAAGCAGCATATTCGCGGCGACGTGCTGGTGCGCTTCGGCTGGGAGATCGGCAGCGCACTGGCAGAGGGGGCGCTGAAGGCACTGCCGCTGGCAGACAAGACCAAGGAGGCCATCGAGGCAGGCCTGGAAGCGGTCGATGCGGGCGTGGCGCTGGGGATGCATGGAGACTTCGTGCGCACTGTGGAGTGGGATCAGAACCCCACGTACGAGATCAACAAGACCTGCAACGTCAAGTGGTACGCGATCTACGATCCGTCGAGCAAGGAGATGCGCGTCATTGCCGAGTGCGACTGTACCCGCAGCCGGGGCTCGCCGTGCACGTTCGAGTACTCCTACAAAGTCAGGGATGACGGAACGCAGGTGGGACCCGGGCAGCTGCGCTACCCTTGACCGGGTTTGTTCACACGAGGAAGACAGCAGGCGCGTCGAATGGTCAGCATGCTTTCACTTTTCGCGCCTGGTCTGAACTCACTTCACTGGGCTGTTCTGTGCGTTTTTGCCCCGGCCCCGAACGATGTCACCCTGCTGCTGATCCAGCTGGAAATGGAATCCTGACAGGTTTTCCAGCCTGCCCTTGTTGAACCGCGTAGTTGCCTGTCGTAGTTCGCTCCTTGAATTAAAAGGCGCGGTTCACGCATCTTCGAATTGAGACAGATCTGCCGACAGGCTCGTGATCACGATTCGGATGGCCAGCCAGGCTAGCGCCCGACCACGCCCGGGGCCAGCGGCTCCAGGCGCAAAATGTAATAAGGCGGGCTGGAGGCCTCCTGGCCGCTGTTGAGGGTGGCCGAGCGGTGGAGCTGGTTGCAGTCGCAGTAGAGTTTTCCGTCGGGGCCGAAGCTGAACGAATCGGTCCAGGAGAGGCGCTCGTCCTGGTACAGAAGCTCGTAGGTGCGGTCGGCCTTGATGACACCGACCCCGCCTGCCGCCAGATCTCCGACGTAGAGGTTGTTTTCGATATCGATGGAGATGCCATCGCAGATTGGCTTGTCCGCATAGCGCTCGACCGCAGCCGCCAGTTGATCCGGATTCAGGCTCGGGTCGCTGAGGTCTGCGCTGCGGACGCGGTACATGCCGGTGGCGTGCATCGGGCTCAGGTACACCCACTCGTTGTTGGCGTCGATGACGATGCCGTTGACACCCAGGTGGGGGCGAACGAGAGAGCCGTCGTCCTGTTCGATCTGGACCGGCACGCCATCAATGATCAGATCGATCTCTTCCGGCACGACACTCTCATGACCCTCGAGAACGCGGGTGGCAAGGCCGGTAGCCAGATCGATCCGAATGATGGCGGAGGTTTCCTGGATTGGGTCTGAGATGTAGGCAACATTCCGCTCGAGGTCGATAGCAAGATCGTTGATAAAGGACTCGGCTGTCGAGATCGGCGGCGGCAGATAGATGACCCGGTCGAGTCGGTCATTGCGGGTGTCCCAGGCCACAAGCTTCGGCAGTCGCGCATTCTGGCTGCCGTTATCGAGCATCCAGATGCGGTCTTCGGTGTCCCGCTGAATGCCCAGTACAGCCTCGAATGCAAGCAAGCCGGCTTCAGGACCAGTTGGAAAAGGCACCAATTGACCTTCGATCAACTCGGCCACCCGCATTTCAGGATTGTGAAACTGATGCAGGCTCAGATAGATTTGTCCATCGCGGCCCAGCGTCACGTTACCAGGCGCCGAATCGAGAGTCGCCACCACCTCGATTGATCCAGCATGATCGTTCATGGGCTCAATAGCCCTCGCCGGTGAGCCACCGGGTCAGGCCGGCCGGGTCCTCCATGACGGCCTTCGGATCGAACATCGGCCAGATGTAGGTAATTTCGCCGTCGGCGATGCGGAAAAAATTGTTCAGTGTATACAGCCTGCCTTTGGTGGTGGTCATCTGCCAGACGCCACTGGCCGTGGGCGGCTCTATCGTCGTGGAAAGCACCTCGACTTTTTCGACCCGGGTGGTCACACCATGCAGGAAATTGGAAATTTCTTCCCTGCCCTTGAAGGTGGTCCCGCTCAGCGGACTCAGAAACTCGATGTCCTCTGCAAACTTGATGGCGCTGAAATCACCATCGCGAAACGCGGCGAAATAATC
>JARRMY010000020.1:0-38835 GCA_037385505.1 Gammaproteobacteria bacterium
ACGAGATTGTCTTTATTGACCGCGTCGACGCCAACTACTCCGTAACGCCCCTTCCAAACGGCACCTTTCTTTCCATCTTCCAGCTGGCTTGTATATTGGTAGCCACGCGGCACGATAACGAGCCGGGAATGGATGTCGAAGGCGCCCCATTCCAGTGTTCGCGCGAACACTACCGCACCATCCTTCGCTTGCAGCGTAAGTCCTGTGCATGCATACGCGGGAGCTGAACCCATGATTGTGATAATTGCGGCAATCAAACATGCGAAAAGTTTCTTTTCCATTATCGTTTTTCCTAGACGTTTGTAGCGGCCTAACATTGATTTAGGGGGCCTAAATGTACCCTGCAAAACAGACAAAACTGTCCAATAAAATAACTTTCCATTATTTTGTTTTAAATCTATTACCTGCATGCGCCTTGAGCGCTCTAACAGTCATACTAACATTAGAAACCGGACATGCCAGCGAGCATTGATTTTTGCGCAACCTCCGTACAGTTCTGCATGAGTTCTGAGTCTACTCAAACGGCTGCTTATGGCCGACAGCGCACATCCAATTGTGACAGACTGATTACACGGCAACGATAATCGATCACACGACAAACGCGCTGCGACGGCCATTCTTTCCA
Source organism: Gammaproteobacteria bacterium (assembly GCA_037385505.1). Lineage (GTDB taxonomy): Bacteria > Pseudomonadota > Gammaproteobacteria > Chromatiales > Chromatiaceae > Sva-25. Next base: position 626 of record JARRMY010000020.1, read on the forward strand.
TCTACCTCTCGTCGTGAAATCAGTCAACTTTATCCACTCGCCCGGCATCACTCCGCCCTCAACGCCTCGACCGGATCCATGGCCGCAGCGCGCCGCGCCGGGGCCACGCCGGCAATGATGCCGATGACGATGGCCACGGCCTCGGCCAGCAGCGCGAAATGCAGCGGCGTGTGCACCGGCAATGCCGGGATCAGCAGGCCCAGCAGGGCCGCGCCGCCCGCCCCGATGACGAGCCCCGCGAGTCCGCCGATCGCCGAGAGCATGATGGCCTCGCCGAGGAAAAGGCCGAGGATCTGCCGCCGACGCGTGCCGATGGCGCGCAGCAGGCCGATCTCGTGCGTACGCTCGGTGACCGCGATGGTCATGATCGTGAGGATGCCGACACCACCGACGACGAGCGAAATGGCCCCGAGTGCGCCGACCGCGAGCGTCAGGATGTCGAGGATCGATCCGAGGGTCTCGAGCATCTCCTCCTGCGTGATGACCGTGAAATCCTCGTGACCGTGGCGTGTTTCGAGGATGCGCGCGATCTGCGTGGTGATCTCGTCGACATCGGCGCCGGCCCTGTAGAGCAGATCGACCTCCATGAGACTCTCGCGGTTGAACATCGCGAGCGCCCTGCCCGCCGGGATGAAGACGGTGTCGTCGAGATCGAAGCCGAGCATGACGCCCTTCGACTCCATGACGCCGATGACGCGGTAGTGCTCGCCGGCGATGCGGACGCGCTTGCCGAGAGGACTGGTGCTGCCGAAAAGTTCCGACGCCATCTTGCTGCCCAGAACGGTCAGCGCACGCGCGAAGCGCGGATCGTCGTCCGGCAGGAAGCGCCCGACGCTGACATTCATCTGCCAGACAGCGGGGACGGCGTTGCCGGCGCCGATGATCATGCTGCGCCGGCTGTTGCCGCCATACTCGACCTCTGCGTTGCCCTGCAACACGGGCACGACGGCCTCGACATTGCGGATGCGCCGCAACGCCTCGGCATCCTCCATGCTGAGCGGCCGCACCGTGTTGATGACGGCGCCCGACATGCCGAAGGTGCTGGTCTTGCCCGGCATGACGGCGACGATATTGGTGCCGAACTGGCTGAATTCCGTGAGCACGAAGCGGTTCACGCCCTCGCCGATGGACGTCAGCAGCACCACGGCGGCGACGCCGATGGCGATGCCGAGCGCCGTCAGGAAACTGCGCATGCGCAGCGCCAGGATGGAACCGAGTGTCAGGCGGGAGAAGTCGCGCAGCAGCATCTCAACGCCCTGTCAGCGCCAGTACGGGATCCAGCCCGGCGGCTTTTCGGGCCGGCATGATGCCGAAACCGATGCCGGTCAGCAGCGCCACGAGCACGGCGCTGATATAGGCCCAGGCGGGTGTCTCGAGCGGAAAGGCCGGAAAGGCCTGGTCGAGGCCGATGACGCCGAACCAGGCGATCAGGGTGCCTGTGGCGGCGCCGATCAGCGACAGCAGCGCCGCCTCGGAGAGGAACAGCTGCATGATCTGGCCCTTCGAGGCGCCGAGCGCCTTGAGCAGGCCGATCTCCGGCGTGCGCTGCGACACCGAGACAAGCATGACGTTCATGATGAGGATGCCGGCCACGGCGAGGCTGATCGCGGCGATGCCGGCCACCGTGTAGGTCAATGCTTTCAGAATGCGGTCGAAGGTCGCGAGAATCGCATCCTGCGTGATGACCGTGACATCGTCCTCCCCTTCATGACGCTCCCTGATGATGCGGCTGATGTCCGCCTTTCCTGGCTCGATGGCGCTGCGCCCCGTGGCCTGCGCGATGATGCGGAAGAGGGATTCGGTATCGAACAGCGCCATCGCCTGGGTCGTCGGCACGATCACGAGGTCTCCCATGTCCATGCCGAGCGACTCGCCGCCTTCGGCGAGCACCCCGATGACGCGGAAACGCCTGTCGTTGATGCGCACGCGCTGCCCGAGCACGCGCCTGTTGCCGAAGAGTTCTTTCCTGACCGTCTCGCCGATGACGACGACGGGGGCGGAGCGGCGGTAGTCGCCGGCCGGCAGGAAACGTCCCAGTCCGAGCTCGAGATCGCGAATGGTGCCGTAGGATGCGGACGTCCCGATGACCGTCACCTCGCGCTCGAGACTGTCGTGGGAGACCGGCGCAGAGCCGACAACGATGGGCGCATAATCCTTGATATAGGGGCTGCGCAACAGCGCGTCCGCATCGTCGAGCGTGAGGTCGCGCGGCGTGGTGCCGAGCATCGGCGGAGCGCCACCGGTCGTCTCGGAGCGCCCCGGCAGGACGATCAGCAGGTGGGTGCCGAGCGCCGAGAACTGGTTGACGACATAGAGCCTCGCGGCCTCGCCGAGGGAACTCAGCATGACGACCGAGGCGACGCCGATCGACATCGCCAGCAGCAGCAGGAAGGTCCGCACCGGCGAGCCCCTGATATTGCCCGCGCCGTAGTTCAGCGTATCGAGCAGACGCATGTCAGGGACCATCCCCGCTGATGCGGCCGTCGACCATGCGGATGCGGCGGCGCGCGCGCTCGCCGATGTCGGGGTCGTGCGTGACCACGAGCAGGATGATGCCCTGTGCGTTGAGCGCCTCGAGCACCTCGATCACGGACTCGCCAGAGGACTGGTCGAGGTTGCCGGTCGGCTCGTCGGCGAGCAGGATCGTCGGCCGCATGATGGTCGCGCGCGCGATGGCGACGCGCTGCCGCTGTCCGCCCGAGAGCTGGTCGGGCCGGTGTTGCGCGCGGTCCGAGAGTCCGAGGCTCTCGAGCACGTCCATGACGCGCGTGTCGCGCTCCTTCGGCGGCATGCCGGCGAGGGTCAGCGGCAGCGCGATGTTTTCGGCGGCGGTCAGCCTCGGGATGAGATGAAAAGACTGGAACACGAAGCCGATCTTGTTGCGCCGCACGTCCGCCTGGTGGTTATCGCTCATGCTGGTCGTATCGACGCCGTCGAGCAGGTAGGTGCCGGCACTCGGCCGGTCGAGCAGCCCGAGAATGTTCAGCAAGGTCGACTTGCCGGAACCCGAGGGTCCCATGATGGAGACGTACTCGCCGTGTTCGAAGCGCAGGTTGATGTCCTGCAGCGCGTGGACCTGCTCGTCGCCGACCTGGAAGATACGCTCGATGCCCCTGAGCTCGATCATTGCCGCGCTGTCATTCCTGCGTCTCGCGGACTGCCGGGACGCCGTCCTCGACCCCCTCCTTGCCGACGGAGGTCACCACGAGATCGCCCTCCTCCAGTCCCGAGAGCACCTCGGTGTAATCCCAGTTCGACATGCCTGGCTCGAAGCGGGTCCTGACGAGGCTCCCGGCCCCGGTGTCGAGCAGGTAGACATGGTTCTCCTCGACGACGGCCTCGCTCGGGATGCGCAGGGTCTCCTCGTTGACGGCGAGGATGATTTCGACATCGGCGCTGTAACCCGCAAGCACGCAGCCGAGCGCCGCCGGGTTGTCGAACTCCACCTCGACATCCACCGTGCGCGCCTGTTTCTCGAGATCGAGAACATAGGCGCCGACGCGGCGGACCTTGCCGGAGAACTTCATGTCGCCGTAGGCATCGAGCGTCAGGCGCGCCGGATCCCCGATCTCGACGCTGGCCACGTCGACCTCGTCGATCGGCGCCGTGACATAGAAGCAGCTGTTGTCGATCAGGTCGATGACCGGAATGGTTGCGATACCGGGCGGCGACGGCGTCACGTACTCGTTGAGCTCGCCCTGGATTTCACCGACGACCCCGTCGAAGGGCGCACGCAAGCGCGTCTTCTCGAGCTGCGCTTCGGCCAGCGCGATACGCGATTTCGCCACCTCGACCGTGGCCTCTGCCGCCTTGCAATCGGCAGCGAGCGCCTCGGCCTGCGTCACGGCATTCTCGACCTGCTCCTCGGAGGCGGCGCCCCGCGACTGAATCGACTTGAGTCGCTGCGCTTCGCGCGCGGCGTTGTCGGCCTGCAGGCAGGCGGCCTGGGCTCGCGACTCGCTCGCCCTGAGCTCGCTCCTGGCCAGTTGCACCTGGGCTTGCAGGTCCATGTTCCAGAGCTCGACGAGCAGATCATCCTTCTCGACCATGTCGCCGCGGCGCACCTCGAGCTTTGCGATCTGTCCGCCGATGCCGGGCGAGAGCTTGGCGCGCAGGCAGGCCTTGACGGTGCCGGAGCGCGTGTTGGCGACCGTTGTCTCGACCTTGCCCCTCTCGACCGCGGCGACCGCGACGCCGACAGGGTCCGGCAGGCGCAGGTACCACACGAGGGCGACGACGGCCAGGGCCAGGAGAGGAATCAGCAGGTACTTGAATCGCATGCGGGCATCGATCGGGAAATGGTACTCATGGGGATAACACTATCACCTGCCCCGGGAATCGCAATTGGCCTGAATCAGGTCGCACGCGCTCCCGGCATGAAAAAACCGGGGAAGGCCCCGGTTTCTGTTGCGTCACTTGAACGGAAAGCCGCCACCGGGTGGCAGGCCACCGCCGGGCGGCATGCCCCCGGGAGGGAAACCGCCACCCTTCATACCGCGCATCATGTTCATCATGCCCTTGCCTTTCATCTTCTTCATCATCTTCTGCATCTGCGTGAACTGCTTCAGCAGACGGTTGACGTCCTGCACCTGAACGCCGGAGCCTGCTGCGATGCGCTTCTTGCGCGAGCCCTTGATGATGGCCGGGAACTCCCGCTCCTGCGGCGTCATGGAATTGATGATGGCGATGGTGCGGCCGATCTCCTTGTCGTTGACCTGGTTCTTGACCGCATCCGGGACCTTGTTCATGCCGGGAAGCTTGTCGAGCATGCTCGTGAGACCGCCCATCTTCGACATCTGTTCCATCTGCTCCCGGAAATCGGAGAGCGTGAAACCCTGCCCCCGCGCAACCTTTTTCGCGAGTTTCTCGGCCTTGTCGTGATCGACCTTGCGCGTCACCTCCTCGACGAGCGAGAGCACGTCGCCCATGCCGAGAATGCGCGATGCGAGACGGTCCGGATGAAAGGGCTCGAGCGCCTCGACTTTCTCGCCGACGCCGAGAAACTTGATCGGCTTGCCCGTGATGTGGCGGATCGAGAGCGCCGCGCCGCCGCGCGAGTCGCCGTCCGCCTTGGTCAGGATGATGCCGGTCAGTGGCAAGGCGTCGTTGAAGGCCCTTGCCGTGTTGGCTGCGTCCTGGCCGGTCATGCTGTCGACGACGAAGAGGGTCTCGACGGGCTTGAGCTCGGCGTGCAGCTCCTGGATCTCGGACATCATGTCGGCATCGACATGCAGGCGGCCGGCGGTATCGACAATCAGCACATCGGCGAAGCTCTTGCGCGCCTGGGCCAGCGCCGAGCGCGCGATGGCGACGGGTTTCTGGTCCGGCGTGCTCGGGAAGAAATCGGCGCCGACCTCGCCGGCCAGCGTCTTGAGCTGCTCGATGGCAGCCGGTCTGTAGACGTCGCAACTGACGACCATGACACGCTTTTTCTCGCGCTCCTTGAGGTAGCGCGACAACTTGCCGACGCTGGTGGTCTTGCCCGAGCCCTGCAGGCCGGCCATGAGCACGACTGCCGGCGGCTGGGCCGAGAGGTCGAGACGCTCGTTGGCGTCGCCCATGACATGGACAAGCTCGTCGTTGACGATCTTGACGAGCATCTGGCCCGGCGTCAGGCTCTTGAGGACGTTCTCGCCCATCGCCTTCTCGCGGATACGCTCGATGAAGTCGCGCACGACCGGCAATGCCACGTCGGCCTCGAGCAGCGCCATGCGGATTTCGCGCAGCGTCTCCTTGATATTCTCCTCGCTCAGGCGCCCCTGGCCGCGGATGCGGTCGAGCGTCTGGCTCAGGCGGTCACTGAGATTCTTGAACATGCAAAAGGGTCACTCTGTCACTGAAGATGCACAGTATAAAGAAATCGCCGCCGGCTTGCAGAGTGGGCGCGGAACGGGCGCAACAGGAGCCTCAAACACCAGGCAGTCTGGCCGGGATGAAGCCGGAACCCCGACAATACTCCCCTGTCGACGGCATTGATTCCTCTCTGTGAAGCTCTTCGAAATGTCGCGCCGGTTCGGTCAGGAACGCGTGATTTCGTCGCAGCAGGACGATCAGAACTTCAGGTCGATGCTGTAGGTGGGATTGGTGTTGCCGCTGGCGTTGCGGAACGCGCCAACTGCCAGCTTGGCCTCTTTCATGAAGGACGGCAGCCAGGATTTTGGGAACGGGATGCGCAGAAAGAGATCGTAAGTCGTGCCGCGTCCGAATGACTCGTCCAGGTTGTAGACATAGACGACACTGCCGCCGATGTCGAAACGCTTCGGCAGCTTGAAGGTGTAGAGGAGTTGCGGGGCGAAGACGTCGACATCGTTCTCGCGTTCGCGAAAACCGACCGCGGTGGAGAGATCCAGCCAGTCATTGCTGTAGAAGTTGTACATCAATCCGATATAGAGCTGGTTGGTGCCGTCTGCCTCGTGCGAGGCATAGCCATGAAAATCCAGCGTGTCGGTGATGCCGTATCCCCAGACGACATAGCTCTGTCCATCCTTGAAGCTGTTCCCGGGGTTGAGGGTGAAATCGAGATCGAGGTTGCCTTTTCCGGCGGGCGTTCCATGATCGTAGCCGCCCGATGCAAACGCGAGGCACGGAAAGAGCGCAAGTGACAAAAGTATCGGTTTCATCCGATCATCCGTTGAAATGAGAAGCGGCAATCATAACAGCGATGCCTGCAGGGCGCATCATCCCGGAGACGACGCGGCGATACGAAATCACCCATGGCGCGCGCACGCAAGCGCCCTGGTTCAAGGTCAGTCCGGTCATTCGGCGTCGACATAGTTTTCCGGCCGGAATGACGGCGTACAGAGCGCGAGAAACAGCAGGTCATCACTCCCGGCAGGATTCGTGATGCGCTGACGGCATGCGGCCGGTATCAGCACCACGTCGCCGGCCTTCACCTGCGTTGGCGCAATGCCGTCGAGCTCGACGATCCCCTCGCCCTCGAGAATCAGGTAACGCTCGGCCGTCTCCGCCAGCTTGTGCCAACTGGTCGTCGCCCCGGGCGGGACAAGCACCCTCGCGATCGAGAGATCCGGGTCGGCATCCGAGTTCGAGAGCTCGGCAACGAAACAGCCCTCGGCAATCCAGGACTCCGCTGCCTCGGGACGCAGTATGCGTGGCTGTTTCATGGTGTGGTCGGGGAGATCCTTCGAGTGGGCATGAAAGGACCGGGGACTGGCCCCGGTCCCTGTCGTCAGCCGAATGACTTGAGATCGAGATCCCTGCGGTTGCAGATAATCTGACGCGCGAAGCTGGCCTCTTCCGGGAACTCCTGGGCGATGATCCACACCTGCGGCAGGTATTGCATGTCGTGCATGGTTTTCAGGGAGTGGGACGTACGCTCATCGTCGAAGAAGGCGAAGGGCTCGTCGAGGAACAGGAACTGGTCACCCTTGACGCTGTCCCTGGCGAGCGCCTGCGACATGCTCAGGCGCACGGCCAGCTGTACCTGGCGCTGGGTTCCGCTGGAGATCTCGTCGAACTCCATGAAATCGCCCTTGTCCGCCGAGAACACCTGAACGTCGAGCTCGTTGTCGAGCTTGATGTGCTGGTAGGAATCCTGCGTCAGGCGCGGCAGGATGTTGCCGGCGCCGTCGCGGAGCTCGCGGTTGAAGCGCTTGGCAACGCGTTCCATGGCGCCCTCGATAAGCTGGTTGGCCAGCGCCCGTACGCGCACGTTGCGGCTGTTGTCCTCGATGGTCCTGCGGTAGCTCTCCTGCTCGTGCTTCATGCCGTCGGCGCGCGTGACGAGCTCGCTCTCGGCTTCGATCAGGACGCCGAGATGTTCGAGCTTCTCCTGCTGCAGGGATGCGACATTATCGAGCCAGCCGCACTCCTGGTTGGAAATCACTTCGACTTGCTGCCGCGTGGCATCGCGCTGCTTGAGATGGGCGAGGATTGAGACTGTGTGTTGCTCATCGACAGCCGTATCGAGTTCGTCGGCGCTGACGCCGGCGATCTCGAGATCCCTGCCCTCGTTGCGCCGCTCGATCACGGCCTCGATCTTCGAAACATAGCCATCGCTCTTGTCGGCAAAGGCATCGATGACCTCTCCCGTGCCCGCCGTACCCATCCAGGTCAGCACGGCGAAGACGCCGAGACCCGCGGCAATGTACAGCAGCCATTTGACATCGCCGCTGTTCCACATCGGAATCTCGTGCAGCACGCCGTCGAGCGCCTTGCTGACGTCGTGTCCCGGGTAGTAGGTCAGCATGATCCAGGCGAGGGCCGCAATCGCGCCGAACAGCAGGAAAAGCAGTTCGAACGAGCGATAGCGGCTGCGCATGTTGCTGGCCGAGCGGTATTCGTCGATGGAATCGATGAAGTCCTGCGTGTCTGCGCGGAGCTCCTCGCTTTCGGCAAGGCAGGAGTCGTGAGCCTGCTGCAGCTCCTGCGCCTCGCTCTCGAGTTGCGCAAGCCTGTCCGGCTCGATCTCGAGCTCCTCGATGTCCTCCTGGATGCGGATATGGCGGGCGTCGGCGTTGACCATGCTGCTCTTGAGATTCTCGATCTCGTGATCGAACGCCTCGTGTGTTTTCTCGAGCGTGAGGATGCCGGCCATGCTCTTGATGGCATCGCTGTGCGGGTGCGGCGCGGTCAGCTCGCGTTGCGCAAGGTAGAAGGATTCGATGAACTCCTCGTACTTGACACCCAGCAGGGGGCCGAGGGCGAGCCTGACGGGCTCGGCACCCTTGGCGATCGCCTGGTCGTCGTTCTTGAACGAGAGCCTGGCGCTGTGGTTGCCGTCGGAATCGAGATGGCGCGAGACCTGGTACTCCCTGCCATCCGATGCGATGAAGGAGACAGCCGCCAGGCAGCGGTCCTCACCCCAGCGGATGATCTTGCGGCGGTTGTTTTCGTCCAGCGACCAGGTCCTGCCGAAGAGTGCAAAACAGATGGTTTCGCCGATGGTGCTCTTGCCCGATTCGTTCGGCCCGCTGATGCCGATGATGCCCTCACGCGGCAGCTCCTCGAGGTCGAGTTCGCGGTATTTGAGAACGTTCCTTGCATGCAACCCGGTGATGATCATGCATCACCCCCGAGCAGGTTATTGATCTGTCGAATGGCCAGTTCGACAGCTTCATCGAACAACTCGGCATCGAATTGACCACCCGCATTCTGGCGGTGCTCGCGTTCCTCCGAGCAGTAGTTTTCGAATTCGGCAAGGATCTTCGGGATTTCCTGGGACATTGAATGTCACTCCACACTGGAATCAAGGTGCACAGTATACCGAAATCGCGGTAGCGAATAAGTGCCGTCGCCGGGAAATCTGTGCTGCGCCGGGCAAACCGCGACGGCATTGCAGACACACCGCCTGCGTCCTGTGCATATCAGGAGCGGCGCACCCTGAAACGGGCCTCCGGCCCGGTAAAATCGATGGATTGCAACTGCAGTGGCAGCCGCTGGTCGAGCTCCATCTCCGGGATCCTGCGGATGCGCGTCTCGAGCGCGAGTTCGGGAATCATCAGGGTCGCCTTGCGCTCCTCGAGCTCGACGACCACGCCCTCCCCCTCCCAGTCGCGGTTGCACGACAGCCACACAAGCTTCCAGTGCAGGTTGGAGAAACGCTCGGCGCGCCGGATCAGCGAGGATGCCGCGGCAGCCTCGCCGATGCGCTCGATCACCGCCTCCTCGTCGAGCAACGGCTGTTGCAGCAGGAAGGCGCGCACCTGCTGGTGCGTCACGAGATCCGGATAGCGGCGCAGCGGGCTGGTCGCACGCGTGTAGTGATCCAGACCGAGACCGAAATGGCGCTCCGGCTCCATGGCCATGCGCGACGGCTTGAAAAGCTTGCGATAGGCAAACATCCCCGACATGGTGTCGGGTGTGCGGATCTCTTCCGGCGGCGGCTGGTTGGCGAACGGAATGATGATGCTGTTGCGGATGGCGAATTCCGCGACCGCCTCGCCGGCCGCCATCATGGCCTCGGCGACCATCTGGCGGCTTCCGCTGCGCTCCAGCGGGCGAATCCTGATCTCGTCGCCGGCGAGCCTGACGCTGACCTCCGGCAGGTCGATGCCGGCCGCGCCGGCCTCCGCGCGCCGCCGGTGAAAGCGCTGCAGCATGGCATCGATCGCGGCGAAGCGCGTGTCGAGCTCGGCGCTGGCCTCGGCATAGGTCATGCGCGTGACTTTCACCGTCGTCAGCTGGATGTCGATGTCCTGCAGGCGGCCCGCGTCGTCGATCCCGAAGCCGACCGAGAGCGCCGGCGAGGTCGTGTTGAGACCGAGCCCGAGCGTCTCTGTCAGGCGATGCGGAAACATCGGAATCAGCTTTTCGGGGAGGTAGAGATTGGCGCCGCGCTCGCGCGCCTCCAGGTCGAGCCCGGAATCCACGGGCGCCAGCGCGGCGGCATCGGCGATATGCACCCACAGGCGCTCGCCGTCGAGGCTGATGGCGTCGTCCGGATCGTTGCTGCCCTCGTCATCGATGGCCCAGGCCTCGAGATAGGTCAGGTCGGCGCGCTGCTCGTCGGGCAGGCCCGGAACATCGACTGACGGCTCCTCGAGCGCCACGCCCGCGCGCAGCGGATGCAGGTTGAATCTTTCGGGCCAGTAGCCGACGCGCAACAGCAGCTGGTGCGCGTGTTCACGCGTCTGGGTGATGTCCAGCGCCTGCAGGATGCGGCTCGTTTCAGACTGGCCCAGCGCCAGGCGTTCGACCTCCGCCAGCTCTGCCCTGTCGTCCTCCTGCATGACGCCCTGGCCCAGACGCTCGATGAGTCCGTCCCAGGCGGCCTTGCGCCGCTCCTTCTCCTCGCGCTCGGCGATATCGGCCCTGACCTGCTCCGGATCGCGCGCGTGCAGCGCTTCGGGCGTGCCCTCGAAATAGAGCCCCTCCGACAGCATCGTCCAGGCGGACCAGGCCGCCGCCGGGGTGAAGTCGCCGTAGAGCAACTCGGCCAGCTCCGGCAGGCTCGTGCTCTCGCCCTCGAGCAGCTCGAGCGCCTCGTCGAGTTCGCCGGACCCGGCCTCGAGGCCGTCGAGGTCGGCAACCGGCCCGGGATGCAGCAAGACAACGTCCTTCTCCCTGACACGCTTGGTTCCGCCCGTGAAACTGATGTCGATCTTGTCGCTGACGTCCATCACGCGCGCCGGTCTGCTCTTGTAGACGACCAGGCATCCGGCTTGTATTTTGTTCATGCTGTTATCTATGCGTCCGGGCTCACAAATTGAGCCGCAAATCGCTTATGATACCTGCTGAAATCGATTCAGTAACAGCGATGTCCCCGAAAATCCGATTCAGCGACAGGTTTCTCTACAAACTCACCGGCTGGCTGCGCTGCCGTGTCATTCGCGGCAACCAGGGAGAACCCTATCTCGAACGCTACCACCTCTTCCGCCTTCCCGGAGGCGGCGGCGCCTACATCCACCGCTTCCTGTCGAGCGATCCCGACCGCGGACTGCATGATCACCCCTGGAAAAGGGCGCTCGGCATCGTGCTCTCCGGCGGCTATCTCGAACAGCGCAAGAGCGGGGACGGCGTCATCGAGCGCATGCTCGGCCCCGGCAGCATCAACCGCCTCAGCGGCGATGACTTCCACCGCATCGTGTTGCCGCACAGGCACCAGGCCTGGACCCTCTTCATGCACAGCGCCAAGGTGCGCGACTGGGGCTTCCTGACGAGCGACGAGCACAACCGCGAGGTCTATACACCGCACAATCAGGTCAACGACGAGGGCACGCACGAGAACTGGTGGAGAGTGGCGAGCCGCGGCAGGCACGCGAGCCGCGAACCGCTCGACATCCGGGCCGGCTGAGCGGACTCCCGCCACAATTGCCTGGATTTTCTCCGCTTGATTCCGGGTAGCAGTTGACGCATCCTCTCCGCATGATTTCCTGAGGCTTTTCCCGATATGAGCACGACTTACTACGAACTGACCCATCTTGGTGTCATGCAGGCGACCGGCGAGGACGTCGAGCAATTCCTGCAGGGCCAGCTGACGAACGACATCCGCGATCTCGATGATGGCGGCAGTCAGCTCAGCGCCTACTGCAGCCACAAGGGGCGCATGATGGCCAACATGCGGCTGTTCAAACAGGCGGACAACTTCCTCATGCTGCTGCCGCCCGAGCGTCTCGAGCCCGTCATGCAGCGCCTGCGCATGTTTGTCCTGATGTCAAAGGTCGAACTCGCGGACATCAGCGACAGCCATCGCGCCATCGGCCTCTCGGGCGACGGTGCTCCCTCGCTGCTCGGCCAGGAGGCACCTGGCGCCGACGACAGCGTGATCTGCGCCGATGATGGCGTCTGCGTCCTGCGCATCGCCGGCGAAGAACCCCGCTTCATCCTCGTCGGCCCGAACGCGGCGCTCGATGCACGCATCGCTGCTTTCGGCGACAAAGCCGCAGAGGGTGAGCTCAACGACTGGCTCCTGGCCGATATCCGCGCCGGGCTGCCGCTGGTTCTCGAGCAGACCGTCGAGGCGTTCGTGCCCCAGATGGCCAACATGCAACTCGTCAACGGCGTCAGCTTCACCAAAGGCTGCTACACGGGCCAGGAAGTGGTGGCGCGCATGCAGTACCTGGGTTCACTGAAACGGCGTATGTACCGGGTCGCAATCGACGGCGACTGCCCGGCACCGGGCGCCACCCTCTTCGCCCCCGGCAGCAAGTCAGCACAGGGCGCCGGCAAGATCGTGCTCGCAGCCAGGGCCCCTGAAGGCCATTGCGAGGCGCTGATCATCACGGAGATCGCCAGCGCCGAGGCCGGCGAGGTGCGGCTTTCCGACGAGGCCGGCCCGCTGTTGCGCTTCCTCGAGTTGCCCTACGGCTGGTCAGAGGAAAAGGCGCCTTAATAATTACAATAAGTTACAGTCTATCTTTAAAGTAATTATCGAGGAATTGTCCGAAGCTGCCACGATCAGCCGCTTCTCTCTGGCGCTGCTCCTCGATCGACTTCGTGGAGAGTGACTGAAATTCCCGGACACGCCGGGCATCAATCACGCGGCTGTCGAAGTAGCGGTGATGCTCGACGGACTTGCGCCGCGCGAAGTCGTAGAAGCTCTCGCCGTTCTCGCGCATCTCCTCGAGCATCCGCGCCGAGGGAGTCATGGCGGTATCCCTCACTTTCTGTTGTTGCCAGTGCAATGCGGCCAGGTAGGGCTGTCCCGCCTGGCGTCGGTCGAGCATTTCCGCCAGCGGCTCCATCTCCGACAGCAGTTCGCCCAGCCAGTCACGCAAGCCGACCAGGTCGCCGTTCCTGCGCAGCCTGAGTTTCTCGTCGCGGCCATGCAGGGCCGTCAGTTGCAGATTACTGTCGATCTCTGCGCGTTCGTCCATGCTGACAGGCGGACTCTCGCGCAACAGGGAGGCAAGCAGGAAGAGTTCGAGAAAATTGAGCTGGCTTTCATTGATACCAAGAGGTTCGAATGCATTGACATCCAGCGAGCGCAGTTCGATGTAGCGAATACCGCGTCGCTGCAGCGCGTTGACGGGTTTCTCCATGCCCTGAAGCAGCTGCTTGGGCCTGACCGTGGAGTAATACTCGTTCTCGATCTGCAGGATATTGGTGTTGAGCTGTTTGTAGGAACCATCGGGGTTCTTCAGGCCGATGACGTCCCACAGCGGTGCCGGCGTCTCGATGGCACAGCGCAGACTGTCGACGTATGTTTGCAGGGAGTCGTAGTTGGCCTTGATGCCGACACTCTCCTCCTTCTGGTTCTGGTAGCCGATATCACTCATGCGCAACGATGTCGCGTAAGGTTCGTACCAGGTGCCCTTGTCGAATTCCAGCATGGTCACGGTCTTGTTGCCGAAGAAAGACTTGCAGACCGCGGGCGATGCGCCGAAGAGATAGGGAATGATCCAGCCATGGCGCTGCAGGTTGCGCAGCATGCCCATGTAGGCCTCGTTGATGAATGCCTGCAGATCACCCTGCCATCCCAGCAGCTCGGCATGGAAGGGCCAGAAATTCTCGTCGACCGAGTAGTTGAAATGCACACCGGAGATGACCTGCATCACCTTGCCGTACCTGTGTCCAAGGCCGACGCGGTAGATGTGCTTCATGACCCCGGCATGGGAACTGCCGTATTCCGCGATCGGGATGTTGGTCTCGCCAGCAAGCACGCAGGGCATCGAGGTCGACCAGAGAATCTCGTCACCGATGTTGTCGTAGACGAACTTGTGGATATCGCACAGCATCGAGAGCGCCTCGCCCGCTCCCGACATCGGCGGCGTGATGAGCTCCAGCATCGCCTCGGAATAGTCGGTCGTGATGAAGGGGTGAGTCAGCGCGGAGCCGAGCGCCGGCGGATGCGGGCGCTGCGACAGGGTACCGTCGACGGCGACGCGCAGACTCTCCTTCTCGAGACCGATCAGGTGATTCGCGAGGAATGCGCTGCCGTCGTTCGACAGCAATGTATGAATCAGTGCTTCGAGTTTTCTCATGCGTCAGCCGTCTGCCGGCGGAAGGCATGCCGCGCTGGCCTCGCCGGGCCGGAGCAGAAGCAGGTAGTGTCTCTGTCCGCGTCGAACAGCGTGCCAGCAGCAGCGATTTGATCTTTCATCATGGCAACGATAAAAGGGGCCCTTCAGGCCCCTTTGTCAAGCCCATGGCAGGTCGGATCAGGCTTCCTCTTCCTCGACGGCTTTCATGCTGAGGCGGATACGCCCCTGCTTGTCGAGTTCGAGAACCTTGACCTTGACGATGTCGCCTTCCGAGAGCTTGTCGGTAACCTTCTCGACGCGCTCGTTGCAGATCTGCGAGATGTGCACGAGACCATCCTTGCCGGGCAGGATGGTGACGAATGCGCCGAAGTCCATGATACGCGCGACCTTGCCCTCGTAGATTTTGCCGACCTCGACGTCGGCGGTCAGCTGCTCGATGCGCTTGCGCGCGGCATCGGCGGCCGCCTTGTCGACGGATGCGATGCGCACGAGGCCGTCGTCGGTGAGGTCGACGGATGTGCCGGTCTCTTCGGTGATCGAGCGGATCGTGGCGCCGCCCTTGCCGATGACGTCGCGAATCTTCTCGGGATTGATCATGAAGCTCGTGATGCGCGGTGCATGCTCTGACATCTCCTGGCGCGGCTCGGAAATGACCTTGGCCATCTCGCCGAGGATATGCATGCGGCCCTCTTTCGCCTGGTCCAGCGCGATCTCCATGATCTCCTTCGTGATGCCTTCGATCTTGATGTCCATCTGCAGCGCGTTGACGCCGTTGACGGTGCCTGCGACCTTGAAGTCCATGTCGCCGAGGTGGTCCTCGTCGCCGAGGATATCGGTCAGTACTGCGAACTTCTCCTCCTCCTTGATGAGTCCCATGGCGACGCCGGCGATCGGCGACTTGATCGGAACGCCCGCATCCATGAGCGCGAGGCTGGTGCCGCAGACCGAAGCCATGGACGAGGAGCCGTTGGACTCGGTGATCTCGGAGACGACGCGGATGGAGTATGGGAACTCGTCGGACGTCGGCATGCAGGCCAGCACGCCGCGCTTGGCAAGACGGCCGTGGCCGATCTCGCGGCGCTTCGGACTGCCGACACGGCCTGTCTCCCCGACACAGAACGGCGGGAAGTTGTAATGCAGCATGAAGTTTTCCTTGCGCTCGCCCTCGAGTGCGTCGATGATCTGCGCCTCGCGTTCGGTGCCGAGCGTGGTGATGACCAGTGCCTGGGTTTCACCTCGCGTGAACAATGCCGAGCCATGCGTACGTGGCAGAACGCCGGTGCGCACGGTAATCGGACGCACGGTACGGGTATCGCGGCCGTCGATGCGCGGTTCGCCGTCGAGAATCCGCCCGCGCACGGTGGTCTTCTTGACCTTGCCGAGAGCCGCTTCAACCTCCTGCTCGCTCCAGCGCGGCTCGTCGCCGCCGCAGAGCTTCTCCACGAGACCGGCCTTGATCGCATCGAGCTTGCCGTATCGCTGCATCTTGTCGGCGATGCCGTAGGCCTCGACGACAGCCGGGCCGACCTCGGCCGTCACGAGGTCGATGAGTTCATCATTGGATTCCGGCGGCGTCCACTCGAGCGGTTCCTTGCTGACTTCGGTTGCCAACTCGCGGATGACGTCGATCACGACCCGGGATTGTTCGTGGCCGAAGAGCACGGCACCGAGCATCACTTCCTCGGAAAGCTCGTTCGCTTCGGACTCGACCATGAGGACGGCCTGCTCCGTGCCGGCAACGATGAGGTCGAGGTCGGAGCTCTCGCCAAGACCAGTGCGTGACTGATTCAGGATGTACTCGCCATCCTTGTAGCCGACGCGCGCAGCGCCGACAGGGCCGTTGAAGGGCAAGCCTGAAATCGCCAGGGCTGCCGAGGTGCCGATCAGTGAAGGGATCTCCGGATCCACTTCCGGGTTCAGGGACTTCACGGTGATGATGACCTGAACCTCGTTGACGAAACCCTTCGGAAAAAGCGGACGGATCGGACGGTCGATCAGCCTCGCGGTCAGGATCTCCTTCTCGCTCGGACGTCCTTCACGGCGAAAAAAACCGCCCGGAATCTTGCCGGCCGCATAGGTTTTCTCCTGATAGTCGACTGTCAGCGGGAAGAAGTCGCGACCGGTGTCGGCCTCCTTGCGCGCAACCACCGTGACCAGCACGACGGTGTCTTCCATGTTGACCAGGACGGCACCGTCTGCCTGGCGGGCGATCTCGCCCGTCTCGAGAGTGACCGTATGTTTTCCGTATTGAAAGGTTTTTCTGATCGGGGTAGGTATCACAGTTATTCCTCGGCAGCCTTGTGAGCAGATTAGCGACGCAGTCCGAGACGGCTGATCAGTTCGCGGTAGCGCTCGACGTCTTTCTTTTTGAGATAGTCCAGCAGCTTGCGACGCGAGTTGACCAGGCGGACCAGTCCCCGGCGGGAATGGTTGTCTTTCTTGTGCGTCTTGAAGTGTTCGGTGAGGTAGTTGATGCGGGAAGTCAGCAGTGCGACCTGGACTTCGGGCGAACCGGTGTCGCCTTCACCACGCTTGTAGTCGTCGATGATGGCCTGTTTGGCCTCTGCGCTCATTGTCATGTCATGTCTCCGAAATGGATTGAGAATACGCTCCCCGGCAATGAGTCCAGGTGAACGCGTGAAATTGGTCGCGAATCATAGCATGAATGGGGGCTGAAAACAGGCCGGATTGGACTGCAGGACGGCGTTTTGGGGGAATTCAGGAAAAATTCGCTTCGATGAAGCAGTTTTCCGGATTTCCTAAGCACTGAATTGCTTCGCGATGCCTGTTCAGGTGCGCGCATCGGCGCGCACCCGAGTGACTTCTGTTTACGAAGCACATCCCTGTGCTTCGCCCTTTCGCTCTGGCATGCGTGGATGCATCAATGCCGCGACGCCAGGATGGCCGGGAGGGGCCGGGACGCCACCCTCCGGGTTACATGGGGGACTCGTTGGCCATCCAGTCGCAGTTGGTGCTATTTCCACCTCTGTAGTCATCGCGAACCTTGCCTGGCAAGTGGTGGCGATCTCCATCCTGAATCACTCATCGACAGAGATTGCCACGCTCGCTCCGCTGCCTCGCAATGACAATGAACGACTATCAACCTCTCTCGAAAAGCCCGCCCCGGGTTCCCTTCTCACGCGTCGAGCATCGCAGTCCCTGTCAGGAAGCAAGCGAGGCGTGTTTGAGCTGGGAAGCGATTCCGAATCAAGGTATAACGTGCAAGAAAAACCTCACTTACCGAGCATGGCATCGATCGCGAGGTTGGCGAGTTCGTCCGCCCTCTCGTTTTCCGGGTGTCCCGAGTGGCCCTTGACCCAGTGCCAGTCGATCTCGTGCCGGGCGGCGAGCTCGTCGAGCTCCTGCCAGAGGTCGGCATTCTTGACGGGCTTCCTGCTGGCGTTTTTCCAGCCGTTGCGCTTCCAGTTATGGATCCAGCTCGTGATGCCATCCCTGACGTATCTGGAATCGGTCGTGATGTCGACGTGGCACTTCCGGGTCAACGCCTCGAGCGCGCGGATGACGGCTGTCAGTTCCATGCGGTTGTTGGTGGTGTCGGGCGCCGCGCCAGAGAGTTCCTTTTCGGTGTCGCCGTAACGCAGGATCGCACCCCAGCCCCCTGGGCCAGGATTGCCGCGGCAGGCGCCGTCTGTGTGGATTTCTACTTTTCGCATGTCCTGTTGAAGGTGGTGGCGACGTTGTCCGGCGTGAGCCGCATGCGCCAGTTGCGTGCCGGAGCCAGCGGAATCAGGTTGGAGACATGCTTCTGCGCCTGGACGAGGTAGCCCGAGCCGAAGAATGGCCATACCCTGCCGCCGGCTTTTTCGAGAAACTCCAGCTTGCCGAGCAGGGCTTCGCTGTTGAGCGGCGGACGATACGCGAAGGAGTGGCTCTTTTCAATCTCGAGTCCCAGCAGCAGCAGCCAGTCGCACAACTTGTGCCTCGGCACGGTTTCCCGCACGGCATAGTGGCCGAGAATCCGCCCCCTGCTGCCGAGACTCCAGAGGCCGGAGAGACTGAAGGGATTGAGCCCGCTCAGAATGACGCGCCCCTCCGGTTTCAGGACACGCTCGATTTCCCGCACCATGCGGCGCGGATCCCGGGTCTGCTGCAGCGTGTGCAACGCGAGCAGGAGATCGATACTGTTGTCCCGGAATGGCAACATGTCGGCCCTGGCGACAACCACTGTCCTGAGCGGGAAGCCGTCGCCGGGAGCGGATTCCAGAACAAAGCTCTTGTGCACGACCGCCGAGCTCTCGGACAAGCGCAGAAGTTCCTCGTTCACGATGCCGGTCGCAAGCATTTCGGCCCCGGTCAACTGGCCGAGCCAAGAGGCCAGGATCGAGAATTCGCAGGCAAGAAAAATTTTTCCGAAATTGCTCTCAACAAGCTGTTTTAACGAGTTTTTTTCCTTCGCTGAAGGCACGGAAGAGAAACCTCCGGGGACGCTGGATGGCCAGGTTGATTTCGCGTATAGTTTGCGCAAATCGGTTTGTTATAACAATATCCCATTTTCAGGTCCTCCTCACCATGCAGTTGCCCAGAATTCCCCTGACGATCGTTGTTATCGTCATCGCCTCCCTGTTGCTCAACGCCTGCTCCACGACGGGCCCGGCCTACACGGCGGGAGGCATGTTCCAGGACATCGAGGGCAGCGGCGATCTCTGGAACGATGTCCGCCGGGGCATGAAACTGAGGATTCCGAACAACTCGCGGGTGCGAGGTCAGATTGAATACCTGCGGGGACGGAAGAGCTTTCTGGACAGCATGCAGCGGAACGCGCGGCCCTACCTCTACGAGGTCGTCACCGAGCTGAAGAAGCGCCGCATGCCCATGGAACTTGCACTGCTGCCGGCCATCGAGAGCGCCTACCGCACCACTGCCTATTCGCACTCCGGCGCAGCGGGTATCTGGCAATTCATCAGGAGTACGGGCGATTACTACGGCCTCAAGAGAACACGCTACATCGACATGCGCCGCGACCCGAAAGCCTCGACCCAGGCGGCGCTGGACTATCTCGAGTACCTGCACAAGTTCTTCAATGGCGACTGGGAACTGGCCATCGCGGCCTACAATGGCGGCGAGGGCACCATCAGCCGCGCGCAGAAGGCGAATGCGGCCCGTGGACTGAAGACTGACTTCTGGTCACTGGGCCTGCGCAAGGAGACCATGGACTATGTACCGCGGCTCTTTGCGCTGGCGAAAATGATCGACAACCCGCGCAGGTACGGCCTCACCCTCTACCGCATCCCGAAGGTTCGTGTGCTCTCGACGGTGACCACGAGACGCGCCATCGACCTCAAGGAAGCTGCCCGCCGCAGCGATATGGATGCCAATGCGTTTGCCGCCCTCAATGCCAGGTACGTGCGCCACGTCACCGTCTCGGGCAGCAGCAACCGCATCATCGTGCCGCGTCACAAGTACAACAGCTTCAGGACTGTGCTGGCGAGCATGCCCGAAGCCAGGCAGGGACTGTTCGCGCACAAGGCCAGCACGTCCAAGAAAAAACGGACCAAAACGATTACTCACAAGGTCAGGAAAGGCGAAACTCTCACCGGCATCGCGCGCAGCTACGGCGTGACGGTCGACTCCATCCGGAAGGCGAACAATATCCGCGGCAGCAATATCCGCATCGGCCAGAGACTCAAGATCAGCGGCGCCACCAAGTCGCGCACTGCAAGCAGCAAGAGTTCCGCCAGAACCATCACCTACACGGTCAAGAGCGGCGACAGCGTCTATGCGATCGCCAGGCGCTATGGAACCAGCGTCGACCGGATCCGCAAGGACAATGGCATCCAGGGCAACAACATCAGGATCGGCCAGAAGCTGAAGATCCGCACCTCGAAAAGCACCGCATCGTCGGCAAGCAGTCGCACGCACAGGGTCAGTAGTGGCGATACGCTCTACGGCATCGCGCGCAAGTATGGCGTCACGGTCGGCCAGATCGAGGAAGCCAACGGGCTCAAGAGCACCAACCTCAGGCCCGGCCAGACGCTGAAAATACCGGCGAAACGCTAGCCTGCGTCGCTGCCGGAGAGCAGATGGCAGCGGATGCGCCTGCCGTCAGGCAGGCGGAACTCTTCGGGGTAGGACTGCCTGCAGACATCCATCGCCTGCGGACAACGCGGATGGAAATGACAACCCGGCGGCGGAGCCGAGGGCGACGGCATGTCGCCTTCGAGGCGGATGACCTCGCGACCGCTGTCGGGATCGGCGACAGGCACGGCTGACAGCAACGCCCGCGTGTAGGGGTGTTGCGGGTCGTTCAGGATCGCATCCGCTCTCCCCTGCTCGACGATCCTGCCGAGATACATTACAGCCAGATCGTGCGACACATAAGAGACGACGCCGATGTTGTGGGTGATGAAGAGGTAGGACAGTCCCAGCTCGTGCTGGAGCTGGCGCAGCAGGTTCAGGATCTGTGCCTGAACCGAGACATCGAGCGCACTCGTGGGTTCGTCGCAGATGATCAGGTCGGGCTTCAGCACCAGCGCGCGGGCGATGGCGATGCGCTGGCGCTGGCCGCCCGAGAACTCGTGCGGATAGCGCCCGAGCGCGTCCTCGGGCAGGCCGACCTGCTGCAGGATTTCCGTGATGCGCGCCTGGCGCGTCTCGCGATTCTTCTCGAGCCCCTGCGCGACCAGACCCTCGGCGACGATCTCCTCGATGGTCATGCGCGGGTTCATGCTCGATGCCGGGTCCTGGAAGATGATCTGCATGTCACCGCGTTTCTTGCGCAACGCCTCGCCTTTCAGGCTCGTGAGGTCATCGCCGCCGAACAGCACCCTGCCGGCCGTGGGCCGGATCAACTGCAGGATTCCCTTGCCGACCGTCGTCTTGCCACAGCCGGACTCGCCGACCAGCGCCAGGGTGCGGCCACGCTCGATCGAGAGATCGACGCCGTCGACGGCGTAGACATGGCCGCAGGTGCGGCGAAAGATGCCCTTGCGGATCGGGAAATGGATCTTCAGCCCTTCGACGTCGAGCAGCTTGCGCGCGCCGCCGTCGGCTTCCACAGGGTGCTTTTGCGACATGTCTGCCGTCAGGCGCGGCTCCTCGAAATGACAGAGGTAGCCATGGTCGGCATCTCCCTGCCACGGCGGCAGCTGGCTGTTGCAGATATCGGTCGCGAGCGGACAGCGGTTGGCGAAGCGGCAGCCACGAAAGCGCTTTTTCAGCGACGGCACCTGGCCGCTGATGGCGATCAGTGCATGATCGCGCTTGCCGGGCGTCGGCAGGGCGTGGAACAGGCGCTGGCTGTAGGGGTGACGTGGCGTGTCGAAGAAGCGCTTGACGCCGGCCGTCTCGATGAGTTGCCCGGCGTACATGACCCCGACCCTGTCGGCGACCTCGGCGACCACGCCGAGATCGTGGGTGATCAGCAGGATCGCCATGCCGGTCTTGCGCTGCAGGTCCTTCATGAGCTGCAGCACCTGCGCCTGGATGGTCACATCGAGCGCCGTCGTCGGTTCGTCGGCGATCAGCAGTTTCGGCCTGCCTGCCAGCGCCATGGCGATCATGACGCGCTGCTTCATGCCACCGGAGAGCTGGTGCGGGTATTCGTTGATGCGCCGCTCCGGATCCGGAATCCGTACCAGTTTCAGCAGTTCGAGAATGCGCTTGCCGGGTGCGTCGCGGTTGTCGGGATCATGCAGGCGCACCGCCTCGCCGATCTGCCTGCCGATGGTCATGACGGGATTCAGCGAGGTCATCGGTTCCTGGAAAATCATGCCGACCTCGCCGCCGCGATGTCCGCGCATGGCGCTCTCGGAGATGTCCAGCAGCTCGTTGCCGAGCAGCCTGACGGAGCCGCTCTCGATCCTGCCGGATCCCGGCAGCAGCCGCATGATCGACAAAGCGGTCATCGACTTGCCGCAGCCGGATTCGCCGAGCAATGCAAATGTCTCGCCGGCGCGGATCTCCATCGTGAGATCGCTGACCGGCGTCACCGTGTCGCGGCCGTGACCGATCTGCGTGGTGAGGTTTTCGATGCGCAAGACGGTGTCGGTCATCAGAGCTTTCCTTTCAGACGCGGGTCGAAGGCGTCGCGGACGACATCGGAAAAGAGATTGGCGGCCAGCACGAGGCTGAACATGAAGGCGAAGGCCGCGAACAGGCTCCACCAGACGATCGGCTCGCGCGCCATCTCGAGCCGCGCGCTGTTGATCATGTTGCCCCAGCTGTTGGTGGTCGGGTCGACGCCGATATTGATGTAGGAGAGCACGGCCTCGGCCAGCACCAGGCCGCTGAAATCGAGCACCACGGCGATCAGCACGATGTGCATGACATTCGGCACCAGGTGGCGCATGAGGATGCGGAAGTGGCCGACGCCGAAAGCCTGCGCCGCCTGCACGTAATCCAGCTCGCGGATCTTCAGCGATTCACCGCGCAGCAGGCGGCACAGGCCGGTCCAGCTCGTCACGCCGAGAATGATGCAGAGGAACAGCAGCCGCATGTCGGCGCGTTCCAGGCTCGAGGTGAACTCCTCGGCATTGTTGTCCATGTAGACCTGCAGCATGAGGACGGCCGCGGCGATCAGCAGCACGGACGGGATCGAGTTCAGCGTGGTGTAGAGATACTGGATGGCATCATCGACCCAGCCGCGAAAGTAGCCCGCCATGACGCCGAGCAGGATCGCAGCGGGCAGCATCACGAGCGTCGTCAGGGTGCCCAGTACCAGGCCTGTGCGGATACTCTTGAGCGCCTGGTAGAAGACGTCCTCGCCGACCTTGTCGGTGCCGAGGATATGGTACTTCTGGGACAGGTTCGCCGCGATGACAGCGAGTAGCAGGATCACGAGCAATGTCCAGAGAAACGTGGCCCACGGGAAGCCCTTTTCGATACCGAGCCTGACGCGACAGCGCGGACAGATCCAGAGGCTCAGCGTCTGCCTGAGCGTATTGTCGCCCTTGCGCCACAGCGCGATCAGCAACAGCAACACCAGCCAGATCGCGAGCGCCTGGAAAGCGGAAACCACGATCGTCTGATAGATGTCGCTCGCCACGCTGTCGCCCTCCGCGAGGTGGCTGCCGCCGTGCACGAGGCGCGGGTAGATGCGCTGCTCGGTCCCGTCAGGCATCTTGACCGTCTCCTTGGCATAGAGATGGGTCGCGAACGGCGCCGAGTAGGTCTTCTCCTGGCGTTCGCGCAGGCCCGAGACCATGAGGTCGAAGAGGCTCACGACCTCGCCGGACTTCGAGGACTCGGCGCCGCGGAAGTGGATCGAGTCGAGCAGGCCGATGGAGATGAAAGCCATGAGCACCACGAGCGAGCCGACGGCCACACGCGAACGAAAGACCCGTTTCCAGGGCTCCGCGAGGTGGCGCCGCTGGCGCGAATAGAAGATCGTGAAGATCGTCAGGGCGACGAGAATCCACAGCAGCACATCGGTCCAGAGGAAGACGGGTACGGGCATCAGTTCAGCCTCACCCGCGGATCCGCGATCGTGTAGGAGATATCCGTCAGTATCAGGCCGACGATGTAGAGCACCGAGCCGAGGAAGACCATCGAGCGCACGATGGCGAAGTCCTGGCGGTTGATGGCGTCGATGGTGTAGCTGCCGAGCCCCGGGATGCCGAAGAAGGACTCGGTCACGAGACTGCCGAGAAAGAGCAGCGGCAGGGCCGTGACGACGCCGGTCAGGATCGGGATCAGCGCGTTGCGCAGCACATGGCGGAACAGCACGCGCAACTCGGACAGCCCCTTGGCGCGGGCACTGCGCACGTAATCGCGGTTGATCTCCTCGAGAAAGATGGTGCGGTAGAAGCGCGTGTTGGCGCCGATACCGCCGATGACGGCGATGATCACGGGGAGCACGAGAAACTTCCAGGCATCCTCCGTGTTGAAGCCGGAGATCGGCACCAGGTGCAGCAGCTTGCCGATCAGGTACTGGCCGCCGATGATGTAGAACATCGACGAGATCGACAGCATGACGACGGCGATGACGACGCCCCAGAAGTCGACATAGGTGCCGCGGAAGAAGACGATCACGAGCGACACGCTGATATAGACGAGCAATCCCACGAGCAGCGACGGCACGGCGATGGCGAGACTCGGCCACATGCGCTGGCTGATGTCGTAGCTGATGTCACGCCCGCTGTCACTGGTGCCGAACTGGAATGCGAACAGCGCAAGCGACTTGTCGAAGAAGATGGTGTCGGTCACCTTGTCGAGCCCCTGCGCCTCGCTGTTGTAGACCAGCGGCTTGTCATAGTCGCGCTCCTCTTTCCACTTGTCGATGGCCTCGGCCGTGACGCGCTTCATGCCGAGATGCATGCGCGCCATGTCATCCGGGGTGTTGACCGTGAAAAAGAGGATGAAGGTGATGAGGTTGACGCCGATCAGGATCGGTATCGCGTAAAGAATGCGGCGGATGATGTAGGCGATCATCGGGCAGTCCCCTTCTCGTGGCGGCGATAGACGATGATGGCCGGTATCAGCGATACCAGCAGCACGACGACCACGAGGATGACGGGCCAGAGAACGGGCTCGTTCCACGCATTCCTGAGCCTGTCACGCTCGACCGGATCGATGCGCCTGTACTTGAGAGTGTTGTTGGCCATGAGGTTCGGCTTGGTATTGCTGTACCAGTCGTGATAGAGCGCGTAGTCGACAGGATAGAAGCCCCAGACCCAGGGAGCATCCTCCCTGACGATGCCGATCATGCGGTCGATGACCTGCTGGCGCTCCTCGCCGTCGGGCAGGTACTTCATGCGCTCGAACAGGGTGTCGAATTCCGGGTTGGCGTAGTTGGCGGCGTTCTCGCCGTGTTCCTCGCCGGCACGCGCATGCGGCCCGTAGAGCAGGAAGAAGAAGTTCTCCGGGTCGGGATAGTCGGCATTCCAGCCCCACGAGAAGAGCTGCGCCGTGCCTTTCAGCATCTTGTCCTGGAAGCGGTTGTAGTCCGAGGTGCGGATGACGAGATCGATGCCGATCTTCTCGAACTGCTTGCGGTACCAGTTCAGCAAGGCCGTGCTGTCGGGTCCAGTGGCGGTCACGTCGTAGTAGAGAATCAGGCTCTTGCCCGTTGCCGGGTCGATGCCGTCCCTGTAGCCCGCCTTCTCGAGCAGGGCTTTCGCCTCGTCGATGCCGCGCCGCACGAGATCGCCGTCCTGTTTGCGGTAGACGACGGGATTGTGGCCGAGGGCATCGCTCGCGGGATCGCGGTAGCCGTAGATTCCCATCGGCAGCGGACCGTGGGCAATCCGGCCGCGGCCGTTGGCGAAGATGGAGATGTACTCCTCGTAGTCGAGGGCGATGCTGATGGCCTGGCGCAGGTAGCGCGCGCGTTCCGAGTCACCCCCGACGACAGCGTCGAGCATGTTGAAGCCCATGTAATAGATGCTCGTCGAGACCGACGTCTGCAGCCGGATCTTCTTCTCCTCCATCATCTCGGTCACTTCCGCCTGCCCCGCGGCACCGATCTGCACGGCCTGGTCGAAACTGTCGGAACCGATGCCGGAGACATCGTAGTATCCCTGCAGGAACTTGTTCCAGCGCGGGATCGACTCCTTGTCGAGGCTGTAGACGGCCGTGTCGATGAACGGCAGCGGCTCGCCAGCGTCATCGAGCAACCCGGCTTCGGCATCCCCCGGCTCGCCCTCGGCCGGGTAGGCCTCGCCGCCGAAATTGGGATTGCGTTTGAGCACCATGCGCAGGTTGGGATTGTTCTCGGCGAGGTAGTAGGGACCGGTGCCGACCGGGTACCAGTGCAGTGTGATGTTGCTCTGCTCCAGCCCGGGCAGGTGGTAGAAACGGTCGGCCTCCCACGGAATCGGCGCGAAGAAGTTCATCGCGAGCCAGTACCTGAACTGCGGATAGTTCTGCTTCAGGCGAATCCGGAAACGATAGCGGTCGAGCACGACCGCGCCCTCGAAGTCGAAATGGCGCAGGTCGACCCAGGGCTTCTCCTCGCCAGTCTCCTGCTGGAGCCGCTTCTCCTCGGCGTCGATCTTCTCCGAGAGCTCGCCGAAGCCGAGCAGGTTGTCCTTCAGCAGGCGGTAGATCGGCGAATGGTTGCGCGAATGGGCCAGGCGCTTGATCTGGTAGACATAGTCGTCTGCGACGAGCTCGCGCGTTCCGGTCTCGGGGAAATCCGCCAATGTATGCACCTCCGCGAGCCCCTCCCAGTCGCGGTCGTAGAGCGCCTTGCCGGCCGCGCCCGTGGCGAATGCGGGATGCGGCTGGTAGTTGCGTCCCGGCAGCAATGTCAGGGTGTAGTCGATGAAGGCGATGCGCTCGTCGCCGGCCTCGAGCGGGTTCAGGGCTTCATCGAGGTAGCGGATCTCCGGCATGCTCCGGGTCGTCAGCGGCACCAGGTCGTAGGGACGCTTCAGGAAGTGGTATTGCAGCGGCGGCTCGTAGATCTGCGAGATGAAGGCCCACTCGTTGGAGCTGTAGGAACGCGCCGGATCGAGGTGCTTGGGCCGCTCGCTGAAGGAGGAGTAGTAGATGTTCCTGTCGGAATCCTCCGCCGGATAGGGATTGTTCCAGGGTCCGCCACTGCAGGCGGCGAGCATGGTGACAAGCACGATCAGGATGAGTCGGCGAAAGGGCTTCACGGAGATTTACTTTTCTTATCGGTTCGATTGAAGTAACGTACGCATGATCTCACCCGGGGGAACCTCTGATCAAGCCCGGACTGCACCCGGCCCGGTCACGAAGCCCCTGCAAGCCAACGACAACAACAGGTTATTTTCACGATGGGATTTCTCGACAACAAACGCATTCTGATCGTCGGCGTGGCGAGCAAGAAATCGATCGCCTACGGCGTGGCGAAAGCGATGCACCGCGAGGGCGCGCAACTCGCCTTCACCTACCAGGGCGACAAGCTCAAGAGCCGTGTCGAGGATGTCGCCGGGGAGTGCGGCTCGGACCTCGTCATGCCGCTGGATGTCAGCTCGGATGACGAAATCAGTGCCGTTTTCGACACCCTGGCCGGCAAGTGGGACGGACTCGATGGCATCGTGCACTCGGTCGGCTTCGCCCCGCGCGACCAGCTCGAGGGTTCCTATGTCGAGGCCGTCACGCGCGAGGGCTTCGCCATCGCCCATGACATCAGCTCCTACAGCCTCGCCGCGCTGGCCAAGGCGGGTTATCCGCTGATGAAGGGCCGCGACGCAGCGATCGTCACCATGAGCTACCTCGGCGCCGTGCGCACCGTGCCGAACTACAACGTCATGGGAGTCGCCAAGGCAAGCCTCGAGGCCAACGTGCGCTATCTCGCCGACTCCATGGGCCCCGAGGGCATTCGTGTAAACGCGGTCTCGGCCGGCCCGATCCGCACCCTCGCCGCTTCCGGCATCAGCGGCTTCAAGAGCATGCTTTCCGAGGCCGAAGGCAAGACCCCGCTGCGTCGCAACGTCACCATCGACGAAGTCGGCAACGCGGCCGCGTTTCTGTGCTCGGATCTTGCATCGGGCATCACGGGCGACGTGCTCTACGTCGATTCGGGCTATCACATCCTCGGCATGGCCTGACAATTCCCGTACAGGAGACGGCGGACACCAGTGCGCTCCTCCGCGCTCTCTGCGTCCTTTTATTGAAGGGACGCGGAGGACACAAAGCTCCGCAGAGGACGCGGAGTAGTCATGGGTAGTCACTGCTCGTGACCTGGATGAGCTGTTGGGCCAGTTCTGCTTTCCGTGGATTCGCCCCTGAACCAGCCGCCACTCCTTTGCGCCCTTTGCGCTCCTCCGCGCTCTCTGCGTCCCTTTATTGAAGGGACGCGGAGGACGCAAAGCTCCGCAGAGGACGCGGAGTAGTCATGGGTAGTCACTGCTCGTGATCTCGATGAGCTGTTGGGCCAGTTCCGCTTTCCGTGGATTCAACCTCGAACCGGCCAGAGAACCCTCTGCGACCTCCGCGCTCCTCCGCGCGCTCTGCGTCCTTTTATTGAAGGGACGCGGAGGACGCAAAGCTCCGCAGAGGACGCGGAGAAGTCATGGGTAGTCACTGCTCGTGATCTCGATGAGCTGTTGGGCCAGTTCTGCTTTCCGTGGATTCAACCTCGAACCGGCCAGAGAACCCTCTGCGTCCAGAAAGTGACACGAGTCTCAGTCGGCCAGCATCATGCGTTTCGGCGCGACCAGGCCGTCGCTGGTGATCTCGCCCGCGCCGAGGAACCTGTCGTTGTTGTCGTAGATACGGACCCAGCCGGAGGTCGGTGCGCCCGGACAGAAGACCGGCTGGCCCTGCAGAAGATAGTGCGAGGCATCGGCGTTGAGCCTGACGTCAGGCCAGTGCACGAGACCGCTGTCGACCGGCAGCAGGAGCGCGTCGAGCGCATCGAATCCCTCTGATGCGCTTGCCTCGAGCTGTTCAACGGTCACCATGTCGGTGTCCGTGAACGGACCGACCGCGGTGCGGCGCAGCTCGGCGACATGGCCCAGGGTGCCGAGCGCCTCGCTGATGTCCTCGGCGAGCGTGCGCACATATGTGCCCTTGGAACAGTGGATGTCGAGTTTCAGCGTGATGCCGTCGAAGTCGAGACAGACGAGGTCGTGAATGGTGATGGTGCGCGGCTCGCGCTCGACCTCGACGCCCTCGCGCGCAAGCTTGTAGAGGCGTTCGCCCTTGTGCTTGACGGCGGAATACATCGGCGGGAGCTGCTGGATATCACCGAGAAAGCTCTCGAGCACTTCGCCAAGCCGCTCGAGCGGAATCTCCGGAACATCGGCAGTCTCGATGACCTCACCCTCGGCATCTGCCGTGGCTGTCTTGATGCCGAGCCTGATGCTGGCGATGTAGCGCTTGTCGGCATCGAGCAGGAATGCCGACACCTTGGTCGCCTCGCCGAGACAGACCGGCAGCAGCCCGGTTGCGAGCGGATCGAGGCTGCCCGTATGGCCGGCCTTGGCGGCATTGTAGATCCGCCTGGCTTTCTGCAGTGCGGCGTTGGAGGAAATACCCGCGGGTTTGTCGAGCAGCAGAATGCCGCTGATCTTGCGGCCCTTGCGACGTCGTGCCAACTCAGTCGTTCTCCTTTCTGTCCTTGCTGACGGCTTCCTCGATCAGGGCTTCCAGACGGTTGCCGTACTCGATGCTGGTATCGAAGACGAAGCGCAGCTCGGGAACCGTGCGCATGGTGCTGGTGCGGCCGAGTTCATGGCGCAGGAAGCCAGCCGCCTTCTGCAGGCGCTTCTGTGTCTCCTGCGGATCGGCATCGAGCACCGTGAAGTAGATCCTGGCGACCGAGAGATCGCGCGAGACGCGCGCCTCCTGGATGGTCACGAGGCCGAGATGCGGATCCTTGAGCTGCGGTATCAGTTCCGAGAGCTCGCGCTGGATCGCGGTGCCGACACGTTCGGATCGGCTGTAATCTCCTGACATTGTCCCGGCCTAGAGTTCGCGCGCCACCTCGACGCGTTCGAAGACCTCGATCTGGTCCCCGACCTTGACGTCGTTGTAGCTCTTGACGCCGATGCCGCATTCGGTGCCGGACTTGACCTCGGCAACGTCGTCCTTGTAGCGGCGCAGCGACTCGAGTTCGCCCTCGAAGACAACGACGTTGTCGCGCAGCACGCGGATCGGATTGTTGCGCCTGACGACGCCCTCGAGAACCATGCAGCCGGCGATGGCGCCGATCTTCGACGAACGGAAGACATCGCGTACCTCGGCCAGGCCGATGATCTCCTCGCGGACTTCCGGCGACAGCAGGCCGGCAGCGGCCTTTTTCACGTCGTCGATGACTTCGTAGATGATGCTGTAGTAGCGCAGCTCCAGGCCTCGCTCCTCGAGGATGCGGCGCGCCGCGGCATCGGCGCGGACGTTGAAGCCGATGACGATGGCGTTCGATGTCGCCGCGAGGTTGGCGTCGGACTCGTTGATGCCGCCGACGCCCGAAGCGACGACCTTGACCTTGACCTCGTCGGTCGAGATCTTCTCGAGCGAATCCTTGAGCGCCTCGACACTGCCCTGCACGTCTGCCTTGACGACCAGGTTGACCGTCATCACCTCGCCCTCGCCCATCTGCGAGAAGAGCTCGTTGAGCTTGGCCGCCTTCTGCTCGGCGAGGCGGCTGTCGCGCTCCTTCTCCTGGCGAACCTGCGCGAGTTCGCGCGCGGCTTTCTCATCGGCCGTCGCGATGGCGTCGTCACCGGCATTCGGCGCGCCGGAGAGACCCAGGACCGCGACCGGAATGGAAGGCCCGGCCTCCTCGACCTCCTGCCCCTTTTCGTCGTACATGGCGCGTACACGCCCGAACTCGGTACCGCAGACGAGCGGATCGCCCTTCCTGAGCGTGCCGTTCTGGACCAGAACGGTGGCAATCGGGCCGCGCCCCTTGTCGAGCGTCGACTCGACGATGACGCCCTTCGCGAGACCGTCTTTCGTCGCCTTCAGTTCGAGCACTTCGGCCTGCAGCAACACGGCGTCGAGCAACTCCTCGATACCCTGACCGGTGTGCGCGGAGACCTTGACGAACTGGGTATCGCCGCCCCACTCCTCCGGCACGACCTCTTCCGACGACAGCTCCTGCATGACGCGATCCGGATTGGCTTCCGGCTTGTCCATCTTGTTGATGGCGACGATCAGCGGCACCTCGGCGGCGCGCGCATGCTGGATCGCCTCTTTCGTCTGCGGCATGACGCCGTCATCGGCGGCAACCACGAGGATGACGATATCCGTTACCTTCGCGCCGCGTGCGCGCATGGCCGAGAAGGCCGCATGGCCCGGCGTATCCAGGAAGGTGATCATGCCGTGACCGGTCTCGACGTGGTAGGCGCCGATATGCTGCGTGATGCCGCCGGCCTCGCCGGCCGTGACGCGGCTCTCGCGAATATGATCGAGCAGCGAGGTCTTGCCGTGGTCGACATGGCCCATGATGGTCACGACGGGCGCACGCTGTGCGCTCTCGCCCTCCAGGGCTTCGCCGAGGAGTTTCTCGAGAAGCAACTCCTCGGCATCCTCTGACTTGCCGAAGACGGCCGTATGCCCCATCTCCTCGACGACGAGCGCGGCCGTTTCCTGGTCGAGTTTTTCATTGATGGTCACCATCATGCCCATCTGCATGAGCGTCTTGATGACCTCGGGCGCCTTGATCGACATCTTTTGCGCCAGGTCGCCCACGGAGATGGTCTCGGGGATCTCGACCTCGCGCACGACGGGTGCGGTAGGCTTCTGGAAACCGTGGCGGGTATCCGGAACCTGTATCTGTTTCTGCGCCGGCCTGCCACGCTCCTTCTTCTTGCGGCGTTTGCCGCGTGCATCGCCCGCGACATGCAGCTCCTGGCGGCGACTCTCGGCCTCGGTCTTCTTCGCTTTCTTCTTGCCCGGCGCCGTCTTGGTCAGCTTGGCCTCGGTCTCGGCGCGCTGTTGCTCTTCCTTGCGCTTGCGCTCCTCCTCTTCCTTCTGGAGCTGGGCTGCGGCCTCCGCCTGGCGCTGGGCCTCTTCCTCGGCCTTGCGCTTGTCTTCCTGCGCGCGCTTGGCATCTTCCTCGCGCTGGCGGCGTTCCTGTTCGGCCCTGCGGCGCGCCTCGTACTCCTGCTCGACGGCCTTGCGCTGCTCTTCCTGTTCGGCAAGAGCCTTGCGCGCCTCTTCGGCCTCGAGCTTGAGACGTTCCGCCTCCTCGGCGCTCGCCTGCTTGACGATGGTGCGTTTCTTGCGAACCTCGACGCTGACGGTCTTGCCGCTGTCGCGCGCGCCACGCGGGGAGAGCGTGCGCGTCGTCGATGACGGCTGTTTGAGTTCGCTGACGCTCTTGCGCTTGAGGGTAATCTTCGCGCTGCTATCCGCACCCGAGCTGGCTTTCTTGCCATGGCTCTGGCGCAGGAAAGCCAGCAGATCGCGCTTCTCTTTCTCCGAGATCACGTCGTTGCCGTTCTGCTTCACGATGCCGGCCTCGGCCAGCTGGTTCAGAAGCCTGTCGACAGGAATGCGAACGTCGTTCGCCAGTTGTGCTACCGTTACTTCACTCATCAGGCCACCGTCTCTCAATTCTCTTCGATATCCTCGAACCAGGGGGCTCGAGCTGTCATGATCAATTCTGCTGCCCGCTTCTCGTCCATGCCCTCGATCTCGAGGAGCTCATCGGTCGACTGTTCAGCGAGGTCTTCCATGGTCGCGATGCCGATGCCCGCGAGCTTGTAGGCGAGCTCTTCATCCATGCCCTCCATGCCCAGCAGGTCCTCCTGCGGCTCGACCTCGAGTTCTTCCTCGGACGCGATGGCACGGGTCAGCAATGCATCGCTGGCGCGGTCGCGCAACTCGTTGACGATATCCTCGTCGAACTCCTCGATCGCGAGCATCTCCTCGACAGGCACGTAGGCCACCTCGTCGAGCGAGGTGAAACCTTCCTGCACGAGGATGCTTGCCACCTCCTCGTCGACATCGAGATCCTGCATGAAGGCCTGGACGAACTTGACGGCCTCCTCACGGCTTTTCTCGGCAGCCTGGTTTTCGTCCATGACGTTGAGTTCCCAGCCGGTCAGCTGGCTCGCGAGGCGGACATTCTGTCCGCCACGGCCGATCGCCTGGGAAAGATTGTCCTCGCGTACCGCGACATCCATGCTGTGCCTGTCCTCGTCCACCACGATGGAGACGACATCGGCTGGCGCCATGGCGTTGATGACGAACTGCGCCGGGTTCTCGTTCCAGAGGATGATATCCACGCGTTCGCCGGCCAGCTCGTTGGAGACCGCCTGCACGCGTGATCCGCGCATGCCCACGCAGGCGCCGACCGGATCGATCCTGGCGTCCCTTGCATTGACGGCAATCTTGGCGCGCGAACCCGGATCGCGCGCCGCGCCGAGCACTTCGATGAGTCCTTCGCCGATCTCCGGCACCTCGAGGCGGAACAGCTCGATGAGGAACTCGGGGCGCGAGCGCGTCACCTGCAGCTGCGGTCCGCGGTTCTCCTCCTTGATCTCGAAGAGCAGGCCGCGCAGGCGATCGCCGATGCGTACGGACTCGCGGGCGATGAGTTCCTGTTTCGGGATCTCCGCTTCGGCATTGCCGCCGAGGTCGAGAATCACCGAGCCCTTGCTGAGACGCTTCACGACGCCCGAGATGAGATCGCCGACGCGGTCGCGGTAGGCCTCGACGACCTTGGCGCGCTCGGCTTCGCGCACCTTCTGCACGATCACCTGCTTCGCGGTCTGCGCAGCGATGCGGCCGAACTCGACCGACTCGATCTCCTCCTCGATATAGTCGCCGACCTGGATATCGCGGTCCGGCTCCATCGCGCGGGCGGCTTCCAGCGTCACCTGGCGGGACGGGAATTCCAGGCCATTCAGGGGATTGCCTTCCTCGTCGGTCTCGCCCATCACTTCCCAGCGGCGGAACGTGCGGTAACTTCCGTCCTCGCGATCGATATCCACGCGCACCTCGATGTCGCCACGATTTTTCTTGCGCGTGGCCGTCGCCAGCGCGGCCTCGATGGCGCCAAAGATGATTTCACGGTCGACGTCTTTCTCGTTGGAGACCGCATCGACAACCATAAGGATTTCTTTGCTCATGTTCTTTCTACCGGACTTCAGTCAAGGCACCAGCCGTGCCGAATCAATGTCACCGGGAGGCAGCTCGAACTGCGCTCCAACCCTGCTGCTTGCGAGCACGCCAGGATCGATACCCTCCGGACGCCCGCTGCAAGCGTAGAGAACGTCATGCGCGCAGGCATGGAAGGCCTCGCACCGGCCGGCGCGTGCCACGCGGGCAGCGGTTTCAATCTCTGTCACTTTCTCAGGTTCCAAGCGTATCTTCATGTTCATAAAACAAAAAGTGGGCCAATTGGCCCACCCTTCACATAACAAAAAACCCCGATGAACGGGGTTTTTTATTGTTCGCTGCAAGCGGTGCTCCGTCAGTCGCTCGACTGCAGACAAGCTGTTCCGCCTGTTTCAGTGGCGCAAATAGTAGTTGTATTCACTGCTCTTGTCAAATGCAGAAACCGGGCTCAGCCGGCGAGACTCGAACGCCCTCGTGACGCATCTCATTCCGGATCAACCTCCACGTACATCTGCTCGAATTTCTCTGCACTCATACAGTAGGCGTCTGTGCCATCGGGATTGTTCGAGACGAGGTAATCGCCGGCCTCGAAGTGGGAAGAACCCTCCTTGGTTTCGACATCGCCGTCTCCGCTGACCTGCTCTGCATAGACAAATGAGACTTTGCGATAGAGTCCGGGGCCGACCTTCTCATAGGTTGCATCGAAGGAGTGGCTGTCGACTGTATAGGTTTCATCGCCGTTCCTGACGATCCAGTCGCCCCGCTTGCAGCGCTGATCCGAACCCCACTTGCGATAGGTAAAACCATCGGTATCCAGATCGAGCTGAACAGCGATGACCGGCTGATTGTCTTTCTTGCGATAGGTTTTCCTGGTCATGCCCTCTCCTGCCAATTTTTCGTCCAGGAACAGAGGATCATAACGAAATGCGAGGGGGCGGGTCATCAGGCAGGCAGACATCTGTTGGCTCAGCGACTGCGTGGCGATTCACCGTCAAGCCTCTACGCCAAAGGATGCAGCTAACAGAACTGCTGGCGGCGCGGGCCGGGCGTACGCCGCAGATCAGCAGCTCCAGCGAAGGCTGCCAGTTGGCGGGTTTCAGTCGAACTGCGGCACCAGGCGCGCCGAGTCGATGTCACCCAGGGGTATGCGATATTCCTCGTCATCCACACGGACGGTGACGATGCCGTCATCGATGCCCTTGAGCTCACCGCTGAACTTGCGCCTGCCGTCGTGCGGGCTCAGAGTGCGAATCTTCACCTGCTCTCCCGCGAAACGCGCGAAGTGCTCGGCGACGAACAGCGGGCGGTCCAGCCCGGGCGACGAGACCTCGAGGTCGTAGTTGCCGGACACCGGATCCTCGACATCGAGCACGCCGCCGAACTGGTGGCTGACAGCCGCGCAGTCATCGAGCGTAATGCCGTCGGCATGATCGATATAGATGCGCAGCGTCTTGCCGTGCTTGCCGGCATTGAGCAGCTGCACACCGACCAGCTCGTAGCCCATGGGCTCGATGGTCGATCTCGCAAGTTCAACAATTTTCTCAGGTGCTGTTTGCATCTATTTAATATTCAAACAAAAAATGGGCCACTTGGCCCATCCTTCATATAACAAAAAACCCCGAATCCGGGGCTTGTTGTTCTATGCACCAGGTGGGTCGTACGCAGGTCCAGTGACCGCTGCCGGTTGCCCCGCCTGTTTCAGTCGCGAAAAGTCTAGAGGGATTGGCGCTGCATGTCAAATACAAGGGACGCTGTCAGAGATTATATTCACCCCGGTGTGGGAGATTATTTTCGCGAAGCGGAATTACTCTCTGATACCGGGATAGAGAACTCGGCCGCCCAACACCACTGCGTCCGGAATCCCGCAACGCTCCTGCCCGATGCAGATCATGTTAATGTCGCTTTCCCTCTTCGCACGAAACTCCGGGTAACCGTCCGCCTGGCTCGGATCTGCACCAACTGCCCCGCCCATGCCCGGGGCATGTAGCTTTTCACGGGTCTGCGCATCCCGCATGAGAAGCTGTCAAAAATCATGGAGCAATATGCCGGGATGATAGGCTCAAAGGTTAGTATCGGGCAGGTCTTGACTGAAGAACAGGCGCTGATGGCCTGCTTGTACCTCAATCGATCAGCGACCTGTAGATTGCCATTTCAGTTGCCAATGTCTTGCCTGTAGAATGACATCAGTTACTTTTCTATTGATTTGCCAACCGGAACAAGGCGAGAGATACCGAGAGATATGATTCAGAATGAGTGGGTAAACCTCCAGGCGATGGCGGCAGTCTGAACGATGCTTGTCCTCTTCAGGATTGTCTTTCTTTGCGCTGCCTTTTTCTCGATAGCTGCATGCGCGCTCATAACGGCTAGCCTCTTCATTCCCGATCGAGCCCCACAGGGCTTTCAATTCCTTGTTGTCAGCCTCGTTGTCAGCTTCGTCTTCCTTGGCGTTGGCGTTGTTCTATTCGGACTACAGAAGCATCTCTCCGCTATTGCAGTCATCGCTGGCAGCGAGGATAGCGAGTCAACGCAGGAGCTGGTGCGACATGTCAAGCGGCTCCTGGCATACCTCCTTCCCGGAGGTATCCTGCTTTGTGTCACGCTGGGCATGACTGCCTATGCGATTCTCGCACGCATTGAACAGGGATTCGCGGTATTTGGCTGATCCTTCAGACTGGTTGAAATCGGGCACAAAA
The DNA here is from genome assembly GCA_037385505.1 of Gammaproteobacteria bacterium. Classification (GTDB taxonomy): domain Bacteria; phylum Pseudomonadota; class Gammaproteobacteria; order Chromatiales; family Chromatiaceae; genus Sva-25. The sequence continues at coordinate 37,146 of JARRMY010000020.1, forward strand.
AAGCCCGCACATGGCGGGCCCGGCAGAACAAGCCAGAGGCTTGCTTACCCCCCGAAGATCACGGATTCGGGAATCTCGTAACGCTCCTGGCCAATGCTGATGAAATACATGCCTGATCGCTTGCTCGCGCTGAACTTGCCCGGATCAGCCTGGCTCATGTCGTAACTGATCGCATTGCCTTTTTCAAAAAAGACAGAACGGGTGCGGCCATCAGGCTTGGTGATGGTGACAATGCCTGTTCCGTCGTAACTTTCACGTTTCACGCCAAAAGGACATTGGCCGGTCGCTGCACCACCACTCATGGAGCAAGCAACAGAACCGGTTGCATTGTATTCAGTACCGGGAACCTTTGCATCGCCACTGGTGGGTTTGACTTCGGGTGCTCCGCAGGCCGAGAGCATGAGTAAGAGTGCACCTGCACCGATAATGGAAAGTGATCTATTCATTATTTGTTTCTCCTTTGAAAACTGAGACCAGCCCGCGTCACTCGCCTGGAACTCTCGTTCACTGCGATAGACAGCAAAGCAGCAGTATCTTGCACGCTAACCCACCCGCATGACAAGTGTGTGATACTGGCTGGCGTGCGGATCCCGACCTGTCAGCGTCCTAGCGGGTCATCAGCAAATTTTTCATCAGCCTGCAATACGGTTTTGCTATTCTACGTGGCCGACGGGATTGAGGCACCGATATCGACCAGTGACCACCCGCAACAGACCAATTCCTCTCAAGCTATAAGGATGAACAGATGAAAAACACCCTTCTCTTTACCGCGCTCGCCGGCCTTGCACTTGCGGGTAGCGCCACGGCGGCGTCGCCTGATTATATGATGGAAGACTGCAAGCACAGCGCCCAGGTGTTCTTCCAGGATTACGAGGCACGCACCGAGGCCAAGTACGAGGGACAGCGCACGGACAAAACGCATGCCGTCAACGGCACCATCTACCTGGAAACCCGCAGCGAGGACTTCTCCTGCTCCTATAATGCCAAGGGCGACACCCTGGTCGAGTTCTTTGCAGAAGGCAAGGGCTGGCCGGATTTCGTGAAAGGCAAGGGCAGCCCGCACAAGGGCGGGGGCAGCACTGCAGGCCAGACCAGGGACGACTCCTTCGACACTGTTTGTGGCGTGATGACAGGTGGTAAAGACTACAGCTATCGCTGCAAGGTCACCGACCACTACAAGGACGGGAGCAAGACCTCGACAACGCTACGCTTCCCTGACCAGACACTCAAAATGGCCTGGAAGTCCGGCAAGCATGTTGAAGTGCAGTTCGAGGGCATGAAAGCCAGGACCGTTCCGTATTCCAACGCGGAAGGCGAGATTGACTTTGTCTTCGAGGACAAGACCTACTACTACTTTCCCGACAAGGGGCGTGCAAGTTCAGAACTTAAAAACCTGAAGGACTGAAGATTACTCACCGGGCCATCCCGGGATTGCCTTCACATACAAGAAGCTCGCGCAAGCGGGCTTCTTTTTTGCACGCAGTAAAACAGGGACAGACCGGACTCCACTTATACCCCCCCACCCTGTTTCCCTGAAATGTTATCCCCTATGGACGCTGTCGGAGATTATTTTCACCCCGGTGTCGGAGATTCTTTTCGCAAAGCGAAATCAATCTCTGACACCCGGAGAGGCGACACAGGCTACTAGCCATCGTGATGAACATAATCCGGATCCAGGACATGATCCGGA
>JARRMY010000021.1:0-55853 GCA_037385505.1 Gammaproteobacteria bacterium
TATAGCATTGAATTTTGAATTTGCTGGGTTTTTAACCTGTTTTCGACCATTAGGCCGCTGAGCGTTCGGTTCTGAAATCTGACGAAATCAGCGCTATTCATAGAGCAGCTCCGTCGATTTTCATGGCTTCAGCGAAGCCGGCCACTGACCTATTTATGGTGCTGTTAGGCCGATCTTTCAAGGGTGTTGCGGAATTTCAATATCAGGCCCGATACGGGTATTCAGACGCCTGGGGCGCTCTGCACACCGCAAGGTTTTCCCGAGATGCAGGTTCTCTGTGAGACGAGGCGCGGCCGGACTCTGGAACCGGAGATCGTTAATTGTTTGTCACGGGTCTGCACTTTGGCTGCCGAGCTTGCTTTTCGTCAGTTGCCTCAGCTGCTCTTTCTGTTCATCGGTCAGGGACCGCTGCTGGATCAATTCTGCATAGAGCTCTTTGTGGTATTGATTTGTGAGTCTTTCCAGGGCATGCCGGAACTCGACGGGGTAGCTCTCCTCTGGAATGTTCAGGCGGGTGCTCGCCAGTTCTGCGAGATGTTTTTTCAGACGTTCGTCTTGCCACCGCTCGATCAGGGCGGACGACCTGGTGTCAGGCTGATTGCGTACCAGGTCGATGAGTTCGGCAAGCAGGTGTATCCCTTTTCGCTTGCTCGATCGCCAGTCGGCGGGCAGGTTTTCATCGAGCGCCAGGCGCGGTTCTTCGAGCAGCAATCGGATTGCATGTCGGACAAGGCTGTTTTCCCGGCCGATTTCCGCGCCTCGGGGCGGTCGCTCCGGTGCCGGTGCGTCAGCCCGGGCCTCTTTCATCTCGAGTCCGGTCAGGTGGGCGAGCTCCTGGTGCATGAGATCATGCAGGCTGCCCGGCGGGATGCGCGCGATCAGCGGTTTCGCCATGTCGGCGAGGCGCGCGCGACCGTCGAGCGTGCTCGTGTCGACCTGCTCGCGCAGATGCTCGAACAGGAAGCCCGAGAGCGTCGGCGCATTCGCGACGAGTTCACGGAAGGCATCCGCGCCCTTGCTGCGGACGAGCGTGTCCGGATCCTCGCCCTCGGGCAGGAAGAGGAAACGCGCTTCCCGTCCGGTCTTCATCGAAGGCAGCGCGGTCTGCAGTGCCTTCCAGGCGGCCTCGCGCCCGGCGCGATCGCCATCGAAGCAGAAGACGACGCGCGGCGCGGTGCGAAACAGCAACTCGAGGTGGCGCTCTGTCGTCGCTGTGCCCAGCGTCGCGACAACATTGCGGATGCCGAACTGGGCCAGAGCAACCACGTCCATGTAGCCCTCCACGACGAGGATCTGCTGCTTGCCGGCGTGGCTGCGGCGGACATCGTAGAGGCCATAGAGAATCTCGCCCTTGCGGAAGACGGGTGTTTCCGGGCTGTTGAGGTACTTCGGCCCGTCGCCGTCGAGGATGCGGCCCCCGAAGCCGGCCACGCGTCCGCGCGCATCGACGATCGGGAACATGATGCGGTTGCGGAAGCGGTCATAGGGCTTGCCGCTGTCAGCGATCGAGACGAGGCCCGCCGCCTGCAGTGCCCGGATGTCCTGTGATTCTTTCGCGAGATGGCTGAAGAGATGGTCCCAGCCTGGCGGGGCATAGCCGATGCCGAAATCACGCGCGATTTCGCCCGAGAGACCGCGTCTCCTGAGGTAGTCGACGGCCTGCGAGGCCTGCGGGTGCTGGCGCAACTGCTGCTGGAAGAAATGGCTGGCCTGCTCGAGAAGCTGGTAGAGCCTGCTGAAATCCTCTGCTGGCTTGCTGCTTCCGCCTTGCTCGCGCGGCACTTCCAGGCCGGCGTCCCGGGCCAGCTCCTCGACGGCCTCGACGAATCCCATGTGATCGTAATCCATGAGAAAGCCGATGGCACTGCCGTGGGCGCCGCAGCCGAAACAGTGATAGAACTGTTTCTGCCGGCTGACCGTGAAGGAGGGTGTTTTCTCTGTATGGAAGGGGCAGCAGGCCTGGTACTCCTTGCCGGCCTTTTTCAGCGGCACGTGCTTGTCGATGACATCGACAATATCGATGCGCGCGAGGAGTTGATCGATGAATTCAGGGGGGATTCTGCCAGCCATCGGGGAAGCCTAGCAGATGGCAGGCGGATGTTGCTCAGCCAATCAGTTTCTGTTTGACGAGCGCGCTGGCTGCGCCCATGTCGGCGCGGCCCGCGAGCTTGCCCTTGAGCTGCCCCATGACCTTGCCCATATCCTGCGGACCTGAGGCGCCTGATGCGGCGATCACCTCGTCGATGATGGCGGCGACTTCGTCTGCCGAGAGTTGTGCGGGCAGGTAGTGCTCGATGATCGCGATCTCGGCGTTTTCCTGGTCGGCGAGATCGTCGCGGCCAGCCTTGGTGTACTGGTCGACCGAATCCCGGCGCTGCTTGACCATTTTCGTCAGGATCGCGATGACGTCGTCATCGGTCAGATCCTTGCGGCTGTCGACTTCCTGCTGCTTGATGGCAGCCATGATCAGGCGAATGGTTCCGAGGCGCGGCTTGTCGCCGGCCTTCATCGCCTGTTTCTGGTCGTTGAGAAGCTGGTCCTTGAGCATGGCCGGTACGACGGGATCAGTAGCGGCGTTCCCAGCGGCGGCTTTCGCGCCAGACCTTCTTGGCGTGACGCTTGACAGCGGCGGCTTTCTTGCGCTTACGCTCCCAGGTCGGCTTTTCGTAGAATTCGCGGCGACGGACGTCGGCCAGGACTCCCGCTTTCTCGCAAGTGCGCTTGAAGCGGCGGAGTGCAATATCGAAAGGTTCGTTCTCTTTGACGCGTACGCTAGGCATGTGGCTCCTCAGGATGTTGTCTCAGTTTGCGCAAAATAAGGCGCAGAATTATAAGCGATTTTTGTAGAATAACAAACTGATTATTCAGATTCGACACTTATGATTGTTCTCGGCATCGAAAGCTCCTGCGACGAGACCGGCGTCGCCCTCTATGACTCCGAAAAAGGCCTGCTCGGCCACCTGCTGCACAGCCAGGTCGACCTGCATGCGCATTACGGCGGCGTGGTGCCGGAACTGGCCTCGCGCGACCACGTGCGCAAGCTGATTCCGCTCGTCGATACGCTGCTGTCGCAGACCGCTGTCGAGCGTGGCGACATCGATGCCGTGGCCTACACGCGCGGCCCCGGACTTGTCGGCGCATTGCTGGTCGGCGCGGCTGCCGGCAGCAGCCTGGCGTGGGCGCTCGGCGTGCCCGCGATCGGGGTGCATCACATGGAAGGCCACCTGCTGGCGCCGATGCTCGATGCCGAACGCCCGCAATTCCCGTTCGTGGCCCTGCTCGTGTCGGGCGGTCATACCCAGCTTGTGGAGGTCAAAGGCGTTGGCCGCTACCGCATGCTCGGCGAATCGGTCGACGATGCGGCCGGCGAGGCCTTCGACAAGACCGCCAAGATGCTCGGGCTGCCATACCCGGGCGGCCCGGAACTCGCCAGGCGCGCCGAACAGGGCGATCCGGAGCGTTTCCGCTTTCCGCGCCCGATGACCGACAGGCCCGGCCTCGACTTCAGCTTCAGCGGGCTCAAGACCTTCGCGCTCAACACCTGGAACGATGCCGGGCAGCAGGACGAGCAGCTCAAGGCCGACATCTGCCGCGCCTTCGAGGATGCCGTCGTCGACACCCTCGTCATCAAGTGCAAGCGCGCGCTGAAGGAGACCGGCATCGGCGACCTGGTGCTGGCCGGCGGCGTCAGCGCGAATCGCCGCCTGAGGGAGCGCATGAAGCTGGAACTCGACACGCTCGGCGGGCGCGCCTGGTACCCGCAGCCGCAGTTCTGCACCGACAATGGCGCCATGATCGCGTATGCCGGCTGCCAGCGACTGCTGGCCGGAGCGGGGGAGTCCGGTGAATTCCAGGTCAGGGCCAGGTGGCCGATGGAGCAGCTCGAGGCGGTTTGATCAGCGTGACAGGGCAGGTCGGGCGCTCTGGCTGAGGTGCCACGCCGAAAGAGCTTTTCATACCGTCATCATGCCGGAGCGCAGCGCCCCGGCAATCCCGATGTTGCCAATCTGGAATCCTGTCTCGGGATCATGACGCCGTCCTGTGGCCTCCACGTGGCGACAATTTCCCGATTTTTGCACCCGGGTCCAGGGCTCGATGTGCCGGGGTCAGGAAGAGGCCAGGCGGCGGGGCAGTTGCGTCAGTCCTTCGGTGGCCCCTGTTCGTCGGAGATCTTGCCCTCAGCGCCGCTGACGAGATTTCGGATGTTGCTGCGGTGGCGCCAGAAGAGGATCACGCTGATGACGACCTGGATGACAATCAGCGAAGGTTCTGGCCAGAAGAACCAGACCACGAGGGGTGCAAGCGCCATGGCCACGAGCGCCGCGAGCGAGGAGATGTTGAGCACATAGGCGACGAACAGCCAGATGCCTGCGATGGTCAGGCCAATCGGCCAGTAGAGCCCGACCTGGAAGCCGAGCGCCGTGGCCACGCCCTTGCCGCCCTTGAAGCCGAAGAAGAACGGGTAGAGGTGGCCCATGAAGGCCGCGAAACCCGCCAGTCCGAGAATCAGCGGCTCGAATCCCAGCAGGTGTCCGGCAACGACCGGGAGGAGCCCCTTGAGCCAGTCGCCGACGAGCGTGATGGCCGCTGCCTTCTTGCCGCCGAGGCGCAGCACATTGGTGGCGCCCGGGTTGTTCGACCCCTGCGTGCGCGGGTCCGGCAGCCGCATCAGGCGGCAGACGATGATTGCGCTGGAGATGGAGCCGAGCAGGTAGCCGGCGATGATCAGGAGCGATTCATAAAGCATGCGCGCATTGTCGGGTCAAGTTGACGGGCCGTCAAACGACAGCGCAGGCGCCGTTAGCCTGTCGCGAAAACGGCGCCGGGCTGCTGCGGCCGTCCGCTGCATGCGCCGGCCGACGAGGAGTGCAGCGCTGGCGGTCACGGTGCCGGGTTCGGGTGGCGCCGGTGAACGGCCTCGATTCCCTCCAGCACCTCCGCGTCGAGGGTGACGTTGATGCTGTCGATATTCTCCTGCAGCTGCTCCATGCTCGTTGCGCCGATGATGTTCGCGGTCAGGAACGGCCGGCTGTTGATGTAGGCGAGTGCCATCTGCGCAGGCGAAAGGCCGTGGTCGCGCGCCAGCTGGACATAGGCCCCGGTCGCCGCGACGGCCTCCTCACTGCTGTAACGCAGGTAATTCTGGAACAGCGCGAGCCTCGATCCCGGCGGTTTCTGTCCATCAAGATACTTGCCGGATAGCACCCCGAAGCCGAGTGGCGAGTAGGCCAGCAGGCCGCAGTGCTCGCGCCAGGAGATCTCTGCCATGCCGATCTCGTAGGTGCGGTTGAGCAGGTTGTAGGGGTTTTGCACACTCTGGATGCGCGGCCATCCTCGCTCCCGGGCGAGCTGGAGGTAGCGCATCGTGCCCCAGGGGGTCTCGTTGGAGATGCCGATGTGGCGCACCTTGCCGGCGCGCACGAAACCGTCGAGCACTTCCAGCGTCTCCTCGATCCGGATGATGTCCGTTTCTGCGGCGGCCGGTTTGAAGCCGAGCTCGCCGAAGTAGTTCGTCTGCCGTTCCGGCCAGTGCACCTGGTAGAGATCGATGTGATCGCATTGCAACCTCTGCAACGAGGCATCGAGCGCGCGCGTCATGTGATCCGCGTCGAGGCGCGGACCGCCGCGGATATGGCTCACGAACTCGCCGGGTCCGGCGACCTTGGTGGCGATGACGAGACTGTCACGGCCGGAGCGCTGCTTGAGCCAGCTGCCGATGTAACTCTCGGTGAGCCCCTGGGTCTCGGCTTTCGGCGGGATGGCATAGAGCTCTGCCGTGTCGATGAAGTTGACGCCATGGTCGATGGCATAGTCGAGCTGGCGATGCGCCTCGGCCTGGGTATTCTGCTCGCCCCACGTCATGGTGCCGAGGCAGATCAGACTGACGTCGATATCCGTTGTTCCGAGTTTTCTGTAATGCATGAAACTGTGTGCCTGGACAATTGCGGTGTTGATTTGCTTCTTGTCTGGAATGGAAACAAAATGCGCTTACCGGTGTCACTGTCAATGACCGCCTCGTGCGGCATTCCTGTTTATACATGAATAGTAACCCAATTGGCACGAATCAAAGAAAAGGAACCCAGATGTTGACAAGACTTCTCCAGGCAGCCGTTTTGCTTTTTCTCAGCGCCGGAGCGATCGCATCCGAGGTGCACGAGTTCATGCTCGACAACGGCATGAAGGTGCTCGTCAAGGAGGATCACCGCGCACCCATCGCCGTCTCTCAGGTGTGGTACAGGGTCGGCGCGAGTTACGAACCGCGCGGCCTGACCGGTGTCTCGCATGTGCTTGAACACATGATGTTCAAGGGCACTGAGAAGCATGGACCCAACGAGTTCTCGCAGATCATCGCGGCCAATGGCGGCAAGGAGAACGCCTTCACGGGGCGTGACTACACGGCCTATTTCCAGACGCTTGCTTCCGACCGGCTGCGGGTGGCGTTCGAACTCGAGGCCGACCGCATGGAAAACCTGAATCTCGACGACGCGGAGTTCCAGAAGGAGCGCCAGGTCGTCATCGAGGAGCGGCGCATGCGCACCGATGACAAGCCGACCTCGCTGACTTACGAGCAGTTCAACGCCACGGCCTATCGCGTCCTGCCCTACCGCAACCCGGTGATCGGCTGGCGCAGCGACCTCGAGAACCTCACGCTCGAGGACCTCAGCCACTGGTACAGCGCTTTCTATGCGCCCAACAACGCGGCGCTCGTCGTTGTCGGCGATGTCGATCCGCAGGAGATCCACAGGATGGCGCAGGAGACCTTCGGCAAGGTCCGCAAGCGCGAGGTGATGCCCGTGAAGCCGGCCATCGAGCCCGAGCAGCGCGGCCTGACGCGCATCCAGGTCAGGGCGCCGGCCAAGCAGCCCTACCTGATCATGGGCTACAAGACACCGACGATTTCCAGCGCAGAAGTCGAGTGGGAACCCTATGCGCTCGAGATCGCCGCGGCAGTTCTGGACGGTGGCGACAGCGCGCGCATCAGCACCACCCTGATCCGCGGTAACAGGGTGGCGGCGAGCGCCGGTGCCTGGTACGACTCGACCATGCGCCTCTCGAACATGATGGTGTTCGATGGCGTTCCCAACGAGGGCAAGAACGTCAAGGATCTCGAAAAGGCGATGCTGTCGGAGATCGAACGGCTCAAGAACGAGCCCGTCGATGCCAGTGAGCTCAAACGCATCATCACCCAGGTCGTCGCCTCGAAGGTCTACGAGAAGGATTCCGTCTACTACCAGGCGATGCAGATCGGCATGCTCGAGACGGTCGGGCTCGACTGGCGTCTCGCCGACACCTTCGTCGACAAGCTGAAGGCGGTGACGCCCGAGCAGGTCCAGGCCGTGGCGAAAAAATACTTCGTGCCGGACAACCTGACCGTCGCCGTGCTCGAGCCGCAGTCGATGCAGACGACAGGGCAGCAGGCAGTCGCCGGCAAGGGAGGTGACAACGATGTTCGCTAGACGCTTCCTCTGCCTTCTTGCGCTGCTGGTCCTCGTCGCGCCGGCGCAGGCAGCGCCAGAGATCCACTCCTGGAGCACCCGCAACGGGGCGAAGGTGATGTACGTGGCTGCGCCGGCGATTCCGATGCTGGACGTGCGCGTGGTCTTCAATGCGGGCAGCGCGCGTGACGGCAGCCTGCCGGGCATCGCTCTCATGACCAGCAACCTGCTCAACGACGGCGCCGGGACGCTCAGCGCCGATCAGCTGGCAGAAGCCTTCGAGAGCCTCGGAGCTCAGTTCTCGACGAGTTCGCTCAAGGACATGGCGATCGTGACACTGCGCACGCTCTCCGACGAGGAGGTGATGCGGCAGAGTCTCGACCTGCTCGAACTGGTGCTCACGCAGCCCGAGTTCGCCGCCGACGAGATCGAGCGCAGGCGACTGCAGATGCAGGTGGCGCTCGAGAAGCAGCAGGAATCACCGTCCGACACGGCCAGCATCACCTTCTACAAGACCCTCTACGGCGATCATCCCTACGCGCACAACCCGTCTGGCGACGAGACCGGCATCGCCGCCATAACGCGCGACGATATCCAGGCGTTCTTCAAGCGTTACTATGTCGCCCGCAATGCCGTCATCGCAATCGTCGGCGACGTCGATCGCGCGCAGGCCGAGGCCATCGCCGAGCAGCTCAGCCGCGGCATGCCGGCGGGCGAAAAGGCACCGCCGCTGCCGGAGGTCGTGGTGCCAGGGGAGGGCGAGAACATTGCCGTGAGCTTCCCGTCGAGCCAGACGCATATCTTGATGGGGCAGCCTGTGATGGCGCGCGGCGACGATGATTTCTTTCCGCTCTACGTCGGCAACCACATGCTCGGCGGCAGCGGACTGGTCTCCATGCTCGGCGACGAGGTGCGCGAAAAGCGCGGGCTGGCCTACAGCGTTTACAGTTATTTCAGCCTCATGCAGAACAAGGGGCCCTACATCTTCGGCGCCCAGACCCGTAACGACCGTGCCCAGGAGACACTCGACGTCATTCGCGAGACGCTCGAGCGATTCATCGAGAACGGGCCGACCGATGAGCGGCTGACGGCATCGAAGAAGAACATCACCGGGGGGTTTCCGCTGCGCACGGCATCCAACAGCAACATCGTGGAATACATCGCCATGATGGGCTTCTACGACTATCCCCTCGACTACCTCGACACCTTCGTGGCTCGCGTCAACGCCGTGACGGCCGAGGATATCCGCGATGCCTTCCGCAAGCGCGTGAATCCCGACGATTTCCTCGTCGTCACCGTCGGCAAAAACGGCAAAGACAAGGAGTGATGGCGCGGCCGGCCGCGTCCAACAGCGTCAGGATCATCGGCGGAGATCATCGCGGGCGCATTCTCAGGTTTCCCGATGCGCCCGGATTGCGCCCGACGGCTGACAGGGTGCGCGAAACGCTCTTCAACTGGCTGCAGCCGGAGATTCACGGAGCGCACTGTCTCGATCTGTTCGCGGGTTCCGGCGTCCTCGGCTTCGAGGCCGCCTCGCGCGGCGCAGGCCGGGTCGTCATGGTGGAGGACGCCCGCAAGGTCTATGCCATGCTCGTCAGGAACCGTGCATTGCTGAAACTGGAGGAGCGCGTCGAACTCGTCAACCGGGATGCATTGAAATGGCTGGCAAGCTGCGACGAACGCTTCGATATCCTTTTTCTCGATCCGCCGTTCAACAGGCGGCTGCTGCAGCCAGTGGTCGATCGTCTCGCCACATCCGCGCTGCTGGCTCCCGGCGCGCACGTCTATATCGAGCAGGATCTGCACGAAGAAGCGCCGAGTCTGCCCGGAAACTGGCACATGCTGCGCGAAAAGGTTGCGGGGCAGGTGCGCTACTGCCTCGCCGGGATCGAGGCATGAGCCTGCTCTACAGATTCATCGGCAGCACGAAACTGCTGACGCCCGCCAGGCGGCTCGAACTCTATCCGCCGTTTCGCGCCATGCGCATCCGCATTACCGACATGGCCGACGACTGGTCGTCGGCGACCATCCTGCTGCCGCTCAACCGGCATAACCGCAACCCGGGCGGGGGTATGTTCGGTGGCGCTATGGCATCATTGGCGGATCCGATTCCGGCGCTGATGTGTGCCCGGCTCTTCCCGGGCCATGCCGTCTGGACGCGGACCATGTCGATCGACTTCCGGCGCGAGGGCCGCACCGACCTGCTGCTGCGTATCGCGATCGACACCGGGCAGCGGCAGGCCATCGGCGAGGAGCTGGCTGCGCGACAGCGCGCGACGCCCCGATTCGAGTATGCCTATTTCGATGCCGACGGACAGCTGTGCGCGCAGGTCATCAACAGGGTCGCGATTCGCCCGTCTGGTTACAAGCCGGGTAGCGGGGCACTGGGCACAATCAAGAGGTAGACAATGAGCAACGACGACAATCTGGACATGGAGCTTTCCAGCGGCATCGCGGCCTTCGAGGCCAAGAATTTCACCACGGCCTACCGTTTCCTGGCGCCCTTCGCCGAAGCCGGCAACCCGGATGCGCAGTACCGGCTCGCGATCATGGCGCAGAACGGTCTCGGCATGGTCGAGAATGAATTGCAGGCCTTCAAATACATGAAGGCGGCGGCGGAAGCGGGCCTGGGACTCGCCCAGCACGGTCTCGGCTTCATGTATCTGGAGGGCGAGTGTGTCGAGAAGAACGGCGAGAAGGCCGCCGAATGGTTCAGGAAAGCCGCCGACCAGGGACTCGTCGGCTCCATGACCACGCTCGCGATGATGTACCAGGAGGGCAATGGCGTCGAGCAGGATGTGGATGAGGCCAGGCGCTGGTACAAGCAGGCGGGGTTCGACGAGTTCGCCTGATCGCGTGCACACCGCGCCAGGTCCCCGTCAAGGACAATCGGGCCGGTACGGTGTGAAAAAGCCCTCCTTTCCGCCAGGTGGCTGCAGTGCATTCCCCGACAACCCTGCGTTCCATAAAGCTGCTCAATTCGTGCATTGACTGCGCCAATAGGGAATGCGCCGCGATTTGTGGCACACTTGGCGCGGTTTTTCCAGAGGAGATAGAAACATGCGAGTCATTCTGCTCGGTGGTCCGGGTGCCGGTAAGGGTACGCAGGCCAACTTCATCAAAGAACGTTACAACATCCCGCAGATTTCCACCGGCGACATGCTGCGTGCGCACGTCAAGGCGGGCACCGATCTCGGCAAGGCTGCCAAGAAGATCATGGACGAGGGAGGCCTCGTCTCCGACGACATCATCATGGGCATGGTCAAGGAGCGCATCGCCGAGGACGATTGCAAGAACGGTTACCTCTTCGACGGTTTCCCGCGCACCATCCCGCAGGCGGAAGCGCTGAAGGAGGCGGGCGTCCCTGTCGATGCCGTCGTCGAGATCGATGTTCCCGACGAGGAGATCATCAAGCGCATGTCCGGCCGCCGCGTCCACGTCGCCTCGGGCCGTACCTATCACGTCGTTTTCAACCCGCCGAAAGTCGAGGGCAAGGACGACGAGACGGGCGAAGAGCTGATCCAGCGCGACGACGACCAGGAAGACACAGTCAAGGCGCGTCTCAAGGTCTACCACGACCAGACCGAGCCCCTGATCGCCTTCTATTCGAAGGAAGCCGACGAGGGCGCTTGCAAGTACGTGAAGATCAACGGCGTTGGCAGCGTCGACGAAATTCGCGATCAGATCTTCGAGGGGCTCGGCTGATCCGGTTTCCTCGCTGACGAAAAAGGTCGACTCCGGTCGGCCTTTTTTCGTTTCATGCGTCGGCGCAAAGCGGGAAGTTGCCGCTATTTCAGCAAGTCAATCAGGATGTCGTGCGCGTTGCGCCGTTTGGCGCCGCGGGTCGGCTTGAGGCGCTTGTAGGCGCCGTTCGATTTCAGCACCCAGGACTGGCAGTTGTCGCGCAGGTAGGTCGTGAAGACCTCCTTGATGATGCGCCGCTTCATGGCCCTCTCCTCGACCGGGAAACAGCTCTCGACGCGCTTGAAGAAGTTGCGCTGCATCCAGTCGGCGCTGGCGCAGTAGAGATTCTCCTCGCCGTTGTTGTAGAAGTAGAAGACGCGCGTGTGCTCGAGAAAGCGTCCCATGACCGAGCGCACGTGGATATTCTCGGAAATGCCCTTGATGCCTGGCCGGATGCTGCAGACGCCGCGGACGATGAGTTCGATTTTGACTCCGGCCTGCGACGCCTTGTAGAGCTCCTCGATGATTTGTGGCTCGATGAGCGAATTCATCTTGGCGCGGATCAAGCCTTTCTTCCCCGCCTTTGCATGCTCGGCCTCGCGCTGGATATTCGCCACCATGGTGCTGTGCAGCGTGAACGGCGCCGACAGCATCTTCTTGAGATTCAGGCTCTTGCCGAGCCCGGTCAGCTGCAGGAAGAGGCGGTGCACGTCGCTGCCGAGCGCGCTGTCGTCGGACAGCATGCCGTAGTCGGTGTAGGCCTTGGCCGTTCCGGCATGGTAGTTGCCCGTGCCGAGGTGCACGAAACGCTTCAGGCGGCGTCCCTGGCGGCGCACGATGAGTGTCATCTTGGCGTGGGTTTTGTGCCCTACCACGCCGTAGGCGACATAGGCGCCGGCATCCTGCAGCCGCGTGGCGAGCTGGATGTTGGCTTCCTCGTCGAAGCGCGCGCGCAGCTCGATGACGGCCGTCACCTCCTTGCCGGCGCGCGCCGCCTTGACCAGTGCATCGGCGATGGCCGACTTCGAGCCGGTGCGATAGAGCGTCATCTTGATGGCGACAACCTTCGGGTCCGCCGCCGCCTGGCGCACGAGGTCGATGACCGGCTCGAAGGATTCGTAGGGGTGGTGCATGAGCACGTAACGCCGCGCCGTGATGTACTCGAAGATATCCCGGTCCTTGTTGTAGCCCTCGGGATAACCTGGCGTGAAGGCCGGATACTTGAGGTCGGGACGATCGACCATGTCGATCACTGCCATCAGGCGGGAGAGGTTGACCGGTCCGTTGACACGGTAGACATCCTGGTCCTTGAGTTCGCATTGACCGATCAGGAACTGCTCGAGAGTCGGCGTGATGTCATCGGAGATCTCGAGCCGTACCTCATCGCCGTAGTTCCGCGACAGCAGCTCGCCCTTGAGCGCGAGCATCAGGTCATCGGCCTCCTCGCTGACGAAGAGATCGGAGTTGCGCGTGACCCGGAACTGGTAGCTGCCGAGCGAACTCATTCCCGGGAAGAGGTCGTCCACATGCGCGTGGATGACAGACGAGAGAAAAACGAAGATGTCCGGTCCACCGCCGATCTCCTCGGGTAGCCGGATGATGCGCGGTAGCGCGCGCGGTGCCTGGACGATGGCCATGCCGGTGTCGCGTCCGAATGCATCCTTGCCCTCGAGCTGCACGATGAAGTTCAGCGACTTGTTGAGAATGCGCGGGAAAGGGTGCGCCGGGTCGAGCCCGAGCGGCGTCAGCAGCGGCGCGAGTTCGCGCTTGAAATGATTCGACAGCCACTGCGACTGCGCCTCGGTCCACTCGGAGCGCCGCAGGAAATGGATGCCTTCCTCCTTGAGCAGCGGGATCAGGACGTTGTTGAAGAGCGCGTACTGGTCCCTGACGAGCTTGTGGGCCTCCCGTGCGATCGCATCGAGCTGGTCGCCGGCGCTCATGCCGGCCGGGTCGTGCGGGTCGATGTCGTGCTTGAGCTGTTGGTGCAGCCGGGCGACACGCACTTCGAAGAATTCGTCGAGGTTGCTGCAGGAGATGCAGAGGAAACGCAGCCGCTCCAGCGCGGGCACCGTCTTGTCAGCGGCCAGCTCGAGCACACGCCTGTTGAACTGCAGCAGGCTGAGTTCTCGGTTGATGAAGAGATCAGGCGTGAAATCGTTGCTCATGGTTTCGCATCGCTGGCTTTGTGGAAAATACCTCATTATGAACCAGCAGCGTGAAAAATGTTATTAACGCAGATCATCTCCCCGGGGATCAAAAGAGCCCGTCGATGACGCGGTTCAGCTGCTGGTAGACCTCGTAGCCGTCCTTGTCCATGACCTGGTCGATGACCCAGCGGTTCTCCTGTTCGCTGCCCATGATCTGCTGGATTTCGTAACCCAGGTGGCGCATGAAGGGGTAGGAGGGGCCGTCGTCGTTGAGGCTGAACTCGGCGTACTCGCTGCCGCGCTCGTTGAGCCTGGCCACGAACGGCTGGACATAGTCACCCTCGCCGAAGATGTCGACCATGTTGTCCTGCAGGTGGGCCGCCATGCCCTTGGCCGTCGCGATGACGAGCTTGCGGCGGGTCTCGTCGTCGAGCTCGATACGTTCGCTCGCGATCCTGTCGGTCAGGGCGAGCTGGAACAGCAGGTACTCGATGATGACATCGAAGCGCTGCCCGTCGTTGTCGTAGACGAAGTCCTCGCCATGCAGGTTGATCGCCATGTTCTTGGAGATGCGCCACGCGTTGAAGGCGATGGCGCCCGCGATCTCCTCGATGGAGCGCTCGGCGTCGTCGTCGTGCCAGTGGGTTCTGATTCTCAGTGCCATTGTCGTCTCTGGTTACAACCGCATTATCCGCAGTGATATAGCGGTCGAAATGGGGTTAAAGTTAGATCAGGCCTATTTTACCGGCAAAACACCTTCTGTGGTGTTTCCCCTCGTAAATTCATGGGGATAGCGGCCGGTCCGGGAGAGTTTCATGCTTGAAGATGTAGTCAGGCGCGTACAGCGCAACTGTGATATCTCCGACGCCAATCACGGCGGCAATTTCACCATGTGCACCTATCTCATGAAGATGCGCGAGTATTTCCGCTGGGAGAAGGGGCTCGGCTTTACCGACCGGCTGCCGAAGGAAGAGCTCGGCGAGTGGCTGGCCTCGCGCGAGGGGTACTGGGAAGAGATCGAGCGCGAGGATTTCGCGCCCATCGAGATCGACGGAACACGCTTCGACCCCTTCGACAGCGAGAGCGTCAACGCGGCGCTGCGCGAACACGGCCTGGTCTACAGCGCGGGCCTCGAGAACTGCGCCAAGCCCCATTTCTACCTGGCCGAGCTCGAGCGCGAGGAGGAGCCTCTCGACGGCTTCTCGATGCGCATCAGCGGCCGGGAACTGGCGCGCGGACTCAATTCGCCGCCGGCCATGCTGCGCGAGGAGACGATTTTCATCCGGCGCGAGGCGCTGCGGCGCCTGCTGTGGGAGCGCCTCGAGACCTGGCGCTGGAACAGCCCGGACAACGCCATGGGACGCGCGTTCGCCTGTTATGACATGGACGAGGATGTCGAGGCCGCGCTGTACGAGATGGCCGACAACGAACTGCTGTCCGTGCGCGAGCACGAGATCGGCGAGTTCCTCGTCGGCCGGCAGGTCGGCGACGCCTGGAACGAGATGCTGATGGCGGTGTCCGGCACGCCGGCTGAACTCATGGCGCGCGCGGTCCGCGACCTGGCCGCCGACTGTCTCAGGACCCTGCCGGCGATTCTCGAGAACCGTCGCGAGAAGTCACTGCACTTCTACGTCGGCAATCTCGGCGGCATGCGCAAGGCCATCTTCCCTTCGCTCGAGCAGCGCTATCGCGAATGGCTGGACAGCGGCGATGCCGGCGGCCTGCATGCACTCGTCGAGCAGGGTCAGGAGCACTGGCTGTCGCTGGCGCACACAATGTGCGAACTCCATGCCGGCGACGCCGATTCGACGGCCGGCAAGATCAAGCGGCTGGTCGAATCGGCGCATCTCTGAAACCGCGCGAAGTGCATCGCGTTTTATAAGAAAACGCTAATATGTTAGAGTGTTGCGCTTTTCCAGCGAAGGGCGAAGCACCACATGTTCCAGATCGCGGCTGCGAAATTCGGCAGCATCAAAAACGACACGCTCTCCGGTCTCACGGTCGCGCTGGCCCTCGTTCCCGAAGCCGTCGCCTTCGCCTTCGTCGCCCATGTCTCGCCCGAGGTCGGCCTCTGGGCCGCGGTCATCGTCGGCCTGCTGGCAGCGGCATTTGGCGGCCGTCCCGGCATGATCTCGGGCGCGACCGGCGCCCTGGCCGTCATCATGGCCGGCCTCGTCGTGACCCATGGCGTCGAGTACCTCTTTCCGGCGGTCATCCTGATGGGCCTTATCCAGATCAGTGTCGGCCTCATGCGCCTCGGCAAGTACATGCGCATCGTGCCTTACCCCGTCATGCTCGGCTTCGTCAACGGTCTTGCGATCGTCATTTTCCTGGCCCAGCTGCAGCATTTCTTCACGGTCGATCCCGTGAGCGGCGAGAAGAGCCTGCTCGGCACGACGGCGCTCTCGGCGACCCTGCTGGTCGTGGCGCTGACCATGGCCATCATCCATTTTCTGCCGAAGCTGACCAAGGCCGTGCCCTCGGCACTGGTCGCCATCGTCGCTGCCACCCTGCTGACGCTCGGGCTCTCCTCGGCCGGTCTCGATTTTGGCATCAAGACGGTCGGCGACATCGCCGCCATCAGCGGCCTGCCGAGCCTGCCTGAATTCGGCGCGCTCTTTTCTGATGGCGACAAGGCCTGGGAAACCCTGCAGATCATCTTCCCGTACGCCTTCGCTTTCGCCGCCATCGGGCTGGTGGAGTCGCTGCTGACGCTCGGTGTCATCGACGAGATGACGGAGACGCGCGGCCAGGGGAACAGGGAGTGCATCGCGCAGGGCGTCGCCAACTGCACGGCCGGGGCCGCCGGCACCATGGGCGGCTGCGCCATGATCGGCCAGAGCATGATCAACATCAACTCGGGTGGTGTCGGACGCCTGTCGGGCATCGTCGCGGCGGCATCGCTGGCGCTGTTCATCCTGTTCGGCTCATCGCTGATCGAGGTGGTGCCGATTGCCGCCCTCGTCGGCGTGATGTTCATCGTGGTGCTGGCGACGTTCGAGTGGTCGAGCTTCCGCATCATTCGCCAGGTACCGAAAAAGGACGCCTTCGTGCTCGTCGTGGTGTCGGCCGTGACGGTGCTGACCGACAACCTGGCGCTGGCCGTGGCCATCGGCGTCATCATCTCGGCACTGATCTTCGCCTGGTGCTCGGCGATCCGCGTGAGCGCCGACGAGGCCATACTCAAGGACGGCACCAAGCTCTACCTCATCAACGGGCCGCTTTTTTTCGGCTCTGCCAAGGTGTTTGCCGATCTCTTCGATCCCAAAAACGATCCGCAGGAGGTCGTCGTCGACTTCGCCAACTCGCGTGTCACGGACCACTCCGCCGTCGAGGCGATCGACACACTGGCCGAGCGCTATCTCAAAGAGGGCAAGAGCCTGCATATTCGCCACCTCAGCCGTGACTGCCGCAAGCTGCTGCACAAGGCCGGCGATCTCGTCGAGGTGAATATCCACGAGGATCCCGACTACAAGGTGGCGGACGACAAACTGGCCTGAGCCGCCGGCGGGGAAAGGGGTGTCAATGCGTTGACCATCGCTTGCGCCCGCCGGATAATCAACCGATCGCATCTCCACTCTGCAAGCACCATGTCCGTTACGCCTATCAATCACCCGGTCAAGCCGCTGCGAACCATTCGCGAGGTCAAGCCGAACAGCTTCATCTTCGAACGCCGCAACGCCCTGCCGGCGGATTTTTGCGACGAGGTGGTGCGCCGCTTCGAGGCTGCCGAAAACTACCAGCGCAAGGGCGTCATCGGGCAGCTCGGCCAGGAGGATCATTCGATCAAGAAGACCACCGACCTGGTCGTCAGCGACAAGGAGGACTGGAAGGATATCGACCAGCTCTTCTTTCGCGGCATGGCGGCGGCCATCGGCGAGTTCCGCGAGACCTTTCCCTATTTCAAGGGGCCTTTCAAGGATCTCGGCTACCAGGTGCAGCGTTACCTGCCCGGCGAGTATTACCACTGGCATATCGACGGCGGCAGCCACCAGTTCGCCAACCGCCAACTCGTCGCGCTGTGGTACCTGAACGATGTGCCGGAAGGCGCCGGAGGCGAGACCCAGTTCCTGTTCCAGGACATCAGCGTGCGCCCGGAGAAGGGCAAGCTCGTGCTCTTCCCGCCGTTCTGGACCCACGAACACCGCGCCGCCGAGCTCAGATCGGGCGCCAAGTACATCGCCACCACCTGGGTGATCTTCGCCTGATGAAACTGCTGGCCATCATCGAGATGGGGGGCTACCCGAACTTCATCCCGCTCTACCAGTCGCTGGGCTTCAATGTCGAGGTCGTCAACTCCATGCGCAAGGCGCGCACGTCACTCAAGAGAGAGACGCCGGCCGTCATCGTCGCCGAGTACAACTTCCAGAGCCAGTTCCGTGACCGCACTTCCAACCTCGAGACGCTCATGGCGGTGCTCGAGAAGCACGGCGGGGCGAAGGTGATCGCCTTCTACGAAAAAGAGACGCAGCACAAGCTCGATCAGCTGACGCAGCGATTTCCACTGCATGCGACCCTGACCTATCCGGTCAGGGAGAGCAAGCTACGCGAGGCACTGGCGTCAATCGCGGCCGTTCCGGATGGCGGCGTGAGCGATTACCCGGTCGCCACCGACGGCGACGGCGTCTATCTCATCGACTCCAGCGGCAACACCTACCTCGACGCCTGTGGCGGTGCTGCGGTCTCCTGTCTCGGTCACAGCGACCAGGCCCTGCGTGACGCCATTGCCGCGCAGCTCAACCGGCTGGCCTATGCCCACTCGGGCTTTTTCACGACGGAGCCGATGGAGGAGCTGGCGCACGACCTGATCGAGCACGCTCCCGATGACTTCAGCCATGTCTATTTCGTCTCTGGCGGTTCCGAGGCGGTCGAGTCGGCGCTCAAGCTGGCGCGCCAGTATTTCACCGAGATCGGCCAGTCGAACCGGCAGGTCGTGATCTCGAGGCGCCAGAGTTTTCATGGCAACACGCTCGGCGCGCTCGCCGCCGGCGGCAATTTCTGGCGCCGCGAGCCTTTCGATCCCATGCTCGTGACCGGTTATCACATCTCGCCGTGCTACGCCTATCGCAACCGCCGCGAGGACGAGACCCTCGAGGAGTATGGGCTGCGCGCCGCGAACGAACTCGAGTCGGCGATCCAGCTGATCGGACCCGGCAAGGTCATGGCCTTCATCGCCGAACCCGTCGTCGGCGCGACGTCGGGTGCGGTCGAGGCGGTTCCGGGCTACTTCAGGCGCATCCGCGAGATCTGCGATCATTACGGCGTGCTGCTGATTCTCGACGAAGTCATGTGCGGCATGGGCCGCACCGGAACCCTGCACGCATGCGAACAGGAGGGTATCCAGGGCGATTTGCAGACCGTCGCCAAGGGATTGTCCGGCGGCTATGTCCCGATGGGAGCCGTCTTCGTCAAACGCGAGATCGTCGATGTTCTCGAGCGGGGATCGGGGATGTTCCAGCATGGCCACACCTTTATCGGTCACGCGCTGGCCTGTGCGGCGGCGCTGGAGACGCAAAAGCAGATCCGCCAGAGAAACCTGCTCGAGAATGTCAGGATCCAGGGCGCCTACCTGAAGGAGCAGCTCCGCCAGCGCCTGGAACACTCCCCCTTCGTCGGTGACATCCGCGGACGGGGGCTCTTTGTCGCCGTCGAACTGGTCGCGGACAGGAACACGAAAGAGCCGTTCGCGCCGGAGCTGAAACTCAGCCAGGACATCAAGCGGCTCTCCATGGAGCAGGGGCTCATGAGCTATCCGATGTCAGGGACTGTCGACGGCAAGGTCGGCGATCATATCCTGCTGGCGCCTCCATACATCGTTGAGAAGGCCCATGTCGACAGCATCGTGGATATTCTCGGCAACGTCATCGAGACGGCGACACGGAAAGAGAAAGCGGCTTGATCGAGCCGATGGTGATCATGGTCGCGCCCAATGGTGCGCGCAAGAGCAGGTCTGATCACGCCGGCATTCCCCTCACAGCAAGCGAACTGGCCGATACCGCCGAAGCCTGTCTCGAGGCGGGCGCCTGTGCCCTGCATCTGCATGTGCGCGACGCTGACGGCAGGCACACACTCGACCCGCTGACGTACCGCGAGGCGCTCGATGCCATCCGGGGCCGCGTGGCTGACAAATTGCTGCTGCAGGTGACGACCGAGGCCGTGGGCCTCTACTCCGCGCACGAGCAGATCGAGATCGTGCGAGCGCTGGTTCCCGAGGCGGTGTCACTCTCCGTCAGGGAACTCGCCGCTGCCGGCGAGGCTGCCATCGGCGCATTCGACCGCTGGATGCGGGAGCGCGATGTCCTGCCGCAGTGGATTCTCTATTCGCTCGAAGACCTCGGGCTTCTCAATGACTGGATCGAAAGAGGCGTACTCGCGGGTGCGTCCTATCCGGTCCTCTTCGTTCTCGGCAAGTACAGCCCGGGGCTCGACGCCACGCCGGCAATGCTTGAACCTTTCCTGGACAGGATCGAGGGGCATGCATGGATGGTTTGTGCCTTCGGATCGTCGGAGGGCGCGATCATGCGGATCGTTGCCGATGCCGGCGGCCATGCCCGCATCGGCTTCGAGAACAATCTCCTTGACGAGCAGGGAATGCCCGCTGCGGACAACGCCACTCTCGTGCGGCCGCTCGTGCATTACCTGCAAACTTCGGCCAGGCGGCCTCTCGCAACGGCTTCGCAGGCACGCGGGATACTCAGGCCTCGCTGGTGAGTCATGACAACTTGTCTCGCGGCCGTGAGAGCCAATGTCTTGCAATCACGGGGCAGGGTGATAGAGTTTGAAAGCGTCTGCGTCATCCAATGATGTGATGGCATAGCGATTTCCAAACGGAGGAAACAAGAAGATGAGACTAAGCAAAACCATTCTGCATACGGCTACTGCTGCAGTGGCATCCCTCACCCTGATGACATCGACCGTATCGGCCAGGCAGTTTGTCACCATCGGTACCGGCGGCGTTACCGGTGTCTACTACCCGACCGGTGGCGCCATCTGCAAATTGGTCAACAAGAACAGAAAGGAGCACGGCATCCACTGCGCCGTCGAGAGCACGGGTGGCTCCGTCTACAACATCAACACCATTCGCGCCGGTGAACTCGACATGGGCGTCGCGCAGTCCGACTGGCAATACCACGCCTACAACGGCACCAGCAAGTTCGAGGATGCCGGTCCCTTCAAGGAACTCAGGGCTGTCTTTTCAGTCCACCCTGAACCTTTTACAGTGGTTGCTCGCTCCGATTCCGGCATCAAGAACTTCCAGGACCTCAAGGGCAAGCGCGTCAATATCGGCAACCCCGGGTCGGGGCAGCGCGGCACCATGGAAGTCGTCATGGAGTCGATGGGCTGGAGCACGGACGATCTCAAGCTGGCTTCGGAACTCAAGGCGTCGGAACAGTCCAAGGCACTGTGTGACAACAAGATCGACGCCATGGTCTACACGGTCGGCCACCCGAGCGGCTCCATCAAGGAAGCGACGACTTCCTGCGACAGCGTCCTCGTCAACGTGACCGGGCCGGAGATCGAGAAACTCATTTCGGACAATCCATACTATCGTCATGCAACCATCCCTGGCGGCATGTACCGCGGCAGCGACGAGGACACCGAGACCTTCGGCGTCGGCGCAACCTTCGTGACCTCGACCAACACCTCCGACGAGGTCGTCTATACGGTCGTCAAGGCGGTCTTCGAAAATTTCGATGATTTCAAGAAACTCCATCCGGCATTCGCCAACCTCAAGAAAGAGGAGATGGTCAAGGACGGACTCTCAGCTCCGCTCCATCCCGGAGCCGAAAAGTACTACAAGGAAGCCGGCCTGTTGAAGTAACCGAAACACGGGGTGCCATGAGCACCCCGTTTTATTTACCGGGGCAACATCATGAATCAGGACAAGAATAACGGGAAAGGCGGGGAGCAGCTCGACAACACCTTGCAGGCGATGATCGCCGAGGCGGATACTGGCGGCAGGGAACCCGACAGCAGGTTCGTCGCGCAATTTCTCTTCTACGTCGCGCTCGCATGGTCGCTGTTCCAGCTGTACGTCTCCTCGCCACTGGTGCTCGAGTTCTCGCCATGGATGAACGAGGATGTCGTCAAGCGCTTTCACCTGATCTTCGCAGGCTTTCTCGCATTTCTGAGCTACCCTGCTTTCAAGCATTCCCCGCGTCACAGAGTTCCGGTGCTCGACTGGGTACTGGCCATCATGATTGCCGCCTCCGCCCTCTACCTGATCGTCTTCAAGGACCAGCTTGCCGACCGCATGGGTGCGCCGACGCAGATGGACGTGATCGTCAGTGTTATCGGTATTCTGCTGCTGCTCGAAGCGACACGCCGCTCGCTCGGTCCGCCGCTGATGGTCGTGGCGCTGGTCTTTATGTGCTACGCCTTCTTCGGACAGTACATGCCCGATATGATCGCGCACAAGGGCGCCTCGCTGAACAAGGGCGCCTCGCATTACTGGCTGACGACAGAAGGCGCGTTCGGCGTTGCCATCGGTGTCTCCGCCACCATGGTGTTCCTGTTCGTGCTCTTCGGCGCGTTGCTGGAGCAAGCAGGCGCCGGCAACTATTTCATCCGCGTGGCCTTCGCCATGATGGGACATTTCCGCGGCGGCCCGGCCAAGGCGGCCGTGGTCTCGTCGGCCATGACGGGCATGATTTCGGGGTCCTCGATTGCCAACGTCGTCACGACCGGGACCTTCACGATCCCGCTCATGAAACGGGTGGGGTTCCCGGCCGAGAAGGCCGGTGCAGTCGAGGTCGCTTCCTCCACCAACGGCCAGCTCACACCACCGATCATGGGTGCCGCGGCCTTCCTCATGGTGGAGTATGTCGGCATCCCCTTTGTCGAGGTCATCAAGCATGCCTTCCTGCCGGCAGTCATCTCCTACATCGCACTGGTTTACATCGTGCACCTCGAGGCCATGAAGGCCGGCATGCAGGGCCTGCCGCGCACCAACAGAATGGACAGGATGGCCAAGCTCATCGGTATTCTCAGCGTTGTCGTCGTGCTGGGGTTTCTCGTCTGGGTATTGCCGCCGCTCCTCGGCCTGGTCAAGCAGATCTTCGGCGACGCAACGCCCTGGGCCATCACCGTGATTCTCGTCGTCAGCTATTTCGCCCTGCTCGCCTATGCCTCGCGGGTGCCCGACCTGCCACACGACCATGAGATCAACGAACTGCCCGAGGTCGGGCCGACGGTCAAGTCCGGGCTGCATTACCTGTTGCCGGTCGTGGTGCTGGTATGGCTGCTGACGGTCGAGCGGCTGTCGCCGGGCCTGTCCGCATTCTGGGCGACCATCTTCATGATCTTCATCGTCATTACGCAGAAACCGCTGCTCGATGTCTTCCGCAAGTCCGGTCACTACACCGAACGGCTCGCCGAGGGCTTCCATGACCTCTTGTTCGGCCTCGTGAACGGAGCACGCAACATGATCGGCATCGGCGTGGCGACGGCTGCTGCCGGCCTGATCGTCGGTACCGTCACCCTGACGGGGATCGGCCAGGTCATGGTCGAGGTCGTCGAATTTATCTCGGGCGGCAATATCTTCCTGATCCTGCTCTTCACGGCCGTCATCAGCCTGATTCTCGGCATGGGCCTGCCGACAACGGCCAACTACATCGTGGTGTCGAGCCTTATGGCGCAGGTCATCGTCAGCCTCGGCGCCCAGTCCGATGTCGCGATCCCTCTGATCGCGGCCCACATGTTCGTCTTCTACTTCGGCATCCTTGCCGACGACACGCCGCCGGTCGGCCTGGCGGCTTTCGCTGCCGCGGCCATCTCGAGGGGAGATCCGATCCGGACTGGTCTGCAGGGTTTCGCCTACGACATCCGCACGGCCATCCTGCCGTTCCTGTTTGTGTTCAACACACAACTGCTCATGATCGGCATCGACAGCTGGATCGAGTTCGTGCTCACGGTCTTCTCCGCGGTCATTGCCATGCTCATCTTCGCTGCCGCCACCCAGGGATTCTGGCTCGTGAAAAGCCGCATCTGGGAAACCTTGCTGTTGCTGCTGGTTGCGTTCATCCTGTTCAGGCCCGGCGCCATCTGGGACAGGGTCGACTCGCCCTACGAAGACCTGCCCGGCATGGAGCTGTACAAGGTTGCCGACGAGATGCAGGAGGGTGACAGAATCCGTTTCGTGACCACCGGCGAGACCATGATGGGTGACGAGAAGACCCTCACGCTCACCATGAAGCTGGGACCGGGCGAGACAGGCAAGGAGCGTCTCTCCGCGGCGGGACTGGAGACATCCGATTACTCCGGCAAGATGCAGATCGACTACATCAGCGAAGGCACCCGGCAGATGCAGGCGATCAAGAAGACCGGCGTGGATTTCGGCTGGGAGATTACGACCGTGCAGAAAGAGAGTGACAGACTCCCCAAGCAGATCATGATCATACCCGCGTTGCTGATACTGGCTTTTGTCGCCTGGTTGCAGCTGCGCAGGCGCAGGTCTGCAGAAACACCCGTGACAGCCTGACTGAAGGAGAGAGCAATGTTCAAGGATATTCTGATTTACGTGGAAATCGACAAGCCCTCCTCGTGGGAGAAACCGCTCGCGCAGGCCATCGAGTTCTGCCAGCAGTACGGCGCGACCCTGCATGTGCTGACTGCCGTGCCCGATTATGGCATGTCGATCGTGCAGCAGTATTTCCCGGAAGGCTACGAAGACGAAGTCACGGCACAGACCCTTGGCGTCCTCAAGAAATGGGTCGCCGAGATGGTCCCGGAAGGCATTCCGGTCCAGCCCAACGTGGCCGAAGGGAAGGCCAGGGATGCGATCCTCAAGATCGCTTCCAAAATCGAGCCTGACCTCATCATTCTCTCCCAAAGCCGCGAGTCAAGCCGTTTCCATACCCTCGGGGCGACATCGGCGCATGTTGTCCGGCATGCCAAATGCTCGGTCATGATCGTTCGCTGATTACAGAACCAGTGCTGGCGGGAGCAGGAGTGTTCCCGTCAATCCATGCTATTTCACCCGTCCGCTGCTCATGCTACGAATCTCCAGCAACGTCTCGATACCCGATGACGAACTCGAAATGACCGCCATTCGCGCCCGGGGGGCTGGCGGCCAGAACGTCAACAAGGTCTCCTCTGCCATTCACCTGCGTTTCGATATCCGTGCGTCCAGCCTGCCCGATTTCTACAAGGAGCGTCTGCTGGCATTCAGCGACAGCAGGATCACGGACGAGGGCGTGATCATCATCAAGGCGCAGCGTCACCGGACGCAGGAGAAAAACCGGGAAGATGCATTGCAACGTCTGGTCGAGCTGATTCGCGAGGCGACTGTCGTGCAGAAGAGACGCAAGCCGACGAAACCGACGAAGGCGTCGAAACAGCGCAGACTCGACAGCAAGACAAGGCACGGGGAAACCAAGCGGTTGCGCAAGCGGGTCGACTACGACTGAGTAAGTCTGTGAAGGCGTTTCATGCGGGCGCTCAGCGCGACCACGGCGCCTCGCCGGTTAGCGGGACTTCTGCTGATGCCCGCAGGATGCCTGGCCCGGGCCAGGCTGCACAGTGCAATACCTTCACCCGTCCAGGGTTATGCAAGCATTCCAGCGCGAGAGCGCCAGTCGATGCGCGCAACTGCCAGTCGTCATGCGCTGTTGATGCGCAGCGGCAACCTGCGAGCGCCCCAGGTGCCGGGTTGTTCCTCGAAGACCCCGGCGCACCTGGTGCCACAGTCGGGGCAAGCGCCATCCGCCGTCATGTTCCACTCTGTGATGACATACCAGTCACGCCCGATCAGGCGTGTGCCACAACTGTGGCAGTAGGTGCTGGCGCCGGTCTCGTCGTGCACATTGCCCGTAAAGGCGTAGCGGATGCCGGCATCGAGCGCAATCCGGCGGGCACGTGTCAGGGTTTCCGCCGGCGTCGGCGGCACGTCCAGCATCTTCCAGTCCGGGTGAAAGGCCGAGAAGTGCAAGGGCACGTCGGGCCCGAGTTCGTCATGCACCCATTTCGTCAGTTGCTCGATTTCCTCCGTCGAGTCATTGTGCCCCGGAATCAGCAGCGTGGTCAGCTCGACCCAGCAGTCGGTTTCGTGCCTGACATAGGCGATGGTGTCCAGGACCGGCTGTAGGTGGGCGCCGGTCAGCTTGTGGTAGAAGTCTTCCGTGAAGGCTTTCAGGTCGATGTTGGCGGCATCCATGTGGGCGAAGAACTCCTTGCGCGGCTCCTCGCAGATATAGCCTGCCGTGACCGCGATGCTCTTGATGCCCTTCTCCCGGCAGGCGACGGCAGTGTCGATGGCGTATTCGTGAAAGATCACCGGGTCGTTGTAGGTGAAGGCGATGCTGCGGCAATCATACTCCTCGGCAGTGCGTGCGATTGCCTCGGGGGAGGCGGAATCCATGAGTGTGTCCATTTCGCGCGATTTGGACATGTCCCAGTTCTGGCAGAATTTGCACGAGAGGTTGCAACCGGCGGTGCCGAACGAGAGCACCGGGGTGCCGGGAAGGAAATGGTTCAGCGGTTTCTTTTCGACCGGGTCGATGCAGAAACCGCTGGATCTGCCGTAGGAGGTCAGCACAACGGCCCCATCCTGATTCATGCGGATGAAGCAGAGACCGCGCTGTCCCTCTTTCAGGCGGCAGGCACGCGGACAGAGGTCGCATTGCACATGCGTGTCGTCGATCTTGTGCCAGTATTTCGTCGGGTGACTGGTTTCGGGAATCCTTGGCTCGTGCATGGGATCTCTCGGTTTGATGGTTACATTAAAAGATGAACCCGAACCGGACAGATATCAACAAGATGCTGCTTACCGGTTGTATTTTTTTCACCCTGATACAGACTTGGATCAAGTAAGGACAACGAGGTCTTTCGCATGATCACTGAAAAACGATCCCAAACCGTCCGTCCGGCCGCAGTCGCCGGCATGTTCTACCCGGAAGATCCGCAGGAGCTGGAGAGCCAGCTCGACTCCTACCTGACGCGGGCCGCGAATGCCGACGGCCCCCCAAAGGCGATGATCGTGCCGCATGCGGGCTACGTCTATTCAGGTCCCGTCGCGGCGACCGCCTATGCAAGGCTCGCTGCAAACCGCGGCAAGATCCGGCGTGTCGTACTGATCGGCCCCGATCACAGGGTAGGGTTTCGTGGCATCGCTGCTTCCACCGCCGACTGGTTCGAGACGCCGCTTGGCAGGATTCGGGTCGACCAGGAAGCGCTCGACAGCCTTCCGGGTGTCGAGCGCTTCGACCGCGCACACATGCTCGAGCACAGTCTCGAGGTGCATTTGCCGTTTTTGCAGAAGATGCTCGACGACTTCTCTCTGGTGCCGCTCGTCGTCGGCCAGGCCGAACCTGAAGAGGTCGCGGCCGTGCTCGAGCGTCTGTGGGGTGGTGACGAGACGCTGATCGTCATCAGTTCCGACCTGAGCCACTACCATGATTATGTGACCGCCTCACGCATCGATGGCGAGACGACACGCGCGATCGAGGCCTTCAACGGCTCGGCTATCGGGCCACAGGAGGCCTGCGGCTATATCGGTGTCAGAGGGCTGCTGCAAGTGGCGAGGGAGAAGGGGCTACGCGAGATCACGGCCGATGTTCGAAATTCCGGTGATACTGCCGGGCCACGTGACCAGGTGGTCGGTTATGGCGCATACCTCTTCTACTGAGCTGGGCGCCGGGGAGCGCCAGGAGCTGCTGCAACTCGCGCGTGCAGCGATCCGCCACGGACTCGAGCAGGGCGGGCGCATGACAGTCGACCCGCAGGAGTACGATGAACAGTTGCAGAGAAACGGCGCCTGTTTCGTGACCCTGACGGAACAGGGTGACCTGCGCGGCTGCATCGGGTCGCTGCAGGCCTACCGGTCTCTGGTGACGGATGTCGCCGAGCATGCCCATGCGGCGGCGTTCAACGATCCGCGCTTTCCGCCGCTCTCCGCCGAGGAATTCGAAAAGATCGATATCTCCATCTCCGTGCTCGGCGAGCCCGAGGAGATGCAGGTCGTCGACGAGGAGGATCTCTGCCGCCAGCTCGAGCCGGGCGTCGACGGGGTGATTCTCGAATGCGGCTCGTTGCGCGGCACATTCCTGCCCAGCGTCTGGGAGTCGCTGCCGGATTGTCGCGAGTTCGTGCGTCACCTCAAGATCAAGGCCGGACTCCCACCCGATTTCTGGTCCGACGACGTGCGGCTCTCGCGCTATTCCACCTACGCATTCGCCGAGTCGGAAGGGTGATTTTTCCCCGCATCCTGCAGGGGGAAGCACGTTCGATCCCCTGACGCGGAGTGTTACACTTGGGCCTGTTCAGACACTCAGGGGTTAGCACATGAGCGGTATTTCTCTCTCGCCACAACTTTTCCAGGATATCCAGCAGGCGATCGTCAGGCAGGAGCCCGCGGCTGCACAGGACACCGGTCTCGTGATCCAGTATCTTGGCGCCGTAGCCGGCTACATGCTCGGCAGCCAGAACATGCCGACGGCGCAGAAACAGGAGTTTCTCGCCGAACTCAACGGCTTCATCGAACATGTCATGCAGGATACCGACCAGAAGCATCAACAGCAGCGCCAGTCACAGGCGGCGAATGCTTTCGGTATCTGGGAACCCGCGAAGGGCTGACAGGCATCCATGTCCCGCCTCGGGGAGCTCTTCTGCGAAAACGGTATTCTTGAACAGAAGATCGAGGGCTTCCGCTTTCGCCCGCAACAGCAGGAGATGGCAGAGGCTGTGTCGCAGACGCTCGAGGACGGTGGTGTTCTCGTGTGCGAGGCCGGCACGGGGACCGGCAAGACGTTCGCCTACCTGCTGCCGGCCCTGTTGTCGGAACGCAAGGTGGTGATTTCGACCGGAACGAAGAATCTCCAGGACCAGCTCTACAAGCGCGACCTGCCGCGTATTCGCGCACTCGCCGGCAAAGGCGTCAAGGCGGCATTGCTCAAGGGGCGCTCCAACTATCTCTGCATCAACCGCATGAACGGTGCCGGCTTCGACAACCGCGCGTCAGTGCCCGTCATCGCCGACATGCTGGAGCAGGTGCGCAGCTGGGCCGGCAAGACCAGGCATGGCGACATCGCCGAGCTCAGCGGCATTCCGGAGGACGCCGCAGTCTGGCCACTCGTCACCTCGACCGCGGACAACTGTCTCGGGCAGGAGTGCCCCGACCATGGCGCCTGTTACCTCGTCGAGGCGCGCCGCGCGGCGCAGGAGGCGGATATCGTGGTCGTCAATCATCACCTGCTGTGCGCCGATTTCGCATTGAAAGACGACGGCTTCGGCGAACTCCTGCCGATGGCGGACGCTTTCATCGTCGACGAGGCCCATCAGTTGCCGGACACGGCGAACCACTTCTTCGGCCTCTCGGTCAGTGCGCGCCAGCTGCAGGAACTCACGCGGGATACGCAGATTGCATGGCGCCAGGCGGCCATGAAGAAGTCGGAGGTCGTCGAAGCCTGCGAGACCCTCGACAGGGCGGTGCGTGATTTCCGCCTGTTGCTCGGCATGCGCGAACGCCGCGTGCCCTGGAAGGAGCTGCAGGACGACGAGCGACTGCAGACGGCACTCGATGAAGTCATCGACAGGCTGCAGGAGCTGGCTTCGCAACTCGAGACCCTCGAGGGCAGTGACAAGGGGCTCGACAGCTGCTTCGAACGCTGCCGTCACCTCCATTCGGTCGCCGAGCGCATCGCCACCGACGGGGACAGTAACAATGTGCGCTGGTACGAGACCACGCGGCTCGGTTTCCGCCTGAGCCAGACGCCACTCGACATCGCGGACGCTTTCCAGCAGCAGATGTGGCGGCATGCACAGGCCTGGATCTTCACCTCCGCGACGCTGGCGGTCGGTGAGGATTTCAGCCATTTCTGCAACCAGCTCGGGCTCGACGGGGAGACGCGTACCGAGAAGTGGGACAGCCCTTTCGACTTCGGCAAACAGGCGCTCTGGTACGTGCCCAAGGGCCTCGTCGAGCCGCGCCACGATGCCTTTGTCGATCGCGTCGTGCAGGCCGCGCTGCCTGTCATCGAGGCGAGTGGCGGCAAGGCGTTCCTGTTGTTCACGAGCTACCGCGCGCTCAACAGGGCGGCGGAAATCCTCGCGGAAGCAGGGCTCGATTATCCGCTGCTGATCCAGGGATCGGCTCCGCGCAACGAGTTGCTCGACCGGTTCCGCGAGGCCGGCAACGCCGTGTTGCTGGCCACCGGCAGTTTCTGGGAGGGCGTGGACGTGCAGGGCGATGCGCTGTCGGTCGTCGTCATCGACAAGCTGCCGTTTGCCGCGCCCGGAGATCCGCTCATGCAGGCGCGTCTCGATGCCCTGAAGGCGCGCGGCGCCAATCCTTTCATGCAGTACCAGGTACCGCAGGCCGTCATTGCGTTGAAACAGGGAGCTGGCCGCCTCATCCGCGGCGTCGATGATACCGGTGTCCTCATGGTGTGCGACCTGCGCCTGCTGACCAAGCCCTACGGCAAGACGTTCATCAACGCCATGCCTCCGTTTGCGCGCACGCGCGATCTCGACGAGGTGAAACAGTTTTTCGGACAACGAACCCATGCGACATCTGCTGGCCATTGAGACATCAGAGGAGGCCTGCTCGGCAGCCCTGCTGGCCGGCAGCGAATGCACCGAGCATTTCGAGATCGCACCGCGCAAGCACAGCGAACTGATCCTGCCGATGATCGACCGGTTGCTGGCAGACGCGGGATTGCCGCGCAGCGCCCTGGATGCCATCGCCTTCGGCCGCGGCCCGGGCTCCTTCACCGGCGTGCGTATCGCCACGGCCGTCGCCCAGGGCATCGGTTTCGGCCTGGAGATTCCTGTCGTGCCGGTCTCGACACTGCAGGCGCTGGCCCAGGGGATTCATCGACGGCATGGCGCCGGGCATGTGCTGGCTGCGCTCGACGCGCGCATGCAGGAGGTCTACTGGGGGGCCTTCAGCCTGGCTGAGGGGATCATGCGCCTGGCCGGCGAGGAGATGGTCATCGCGCCCTCCGAGGTCCCCCTCCCGGAGGGCGCGCACTGGACCGGTGCCGGCAGCGGCTGGAGCAGCTATAGCGGCATCCTCTCGCAGCGCCTGGGTACGCAGGTCGCGGAAATTGCTGCAGAGACGGCTTGCCATGCGCAGGATGTCGCCGTCATCGCAGGCAGACTGCTCGACAGCGGTTCGGACTACTCCGTCTTCGACGCCTTGCCCGTCTATCTGCGCAACCAGGTCACGCATCGGCCCTGAGGCGTCCTTCTCGCGGCTTGCACGGGCTCAGGCCTTGATGGTCGTGTTGTTCAGCGGATAGCCGCGGTCACGGTAAAAGCGGTAGTGTTCCCTGCTGATCGCACGGCGACCGGCATCATTGTCGACCGGTTCGATGACGCGTTCGAACCTGCTGAAGTAGGCGGGAATCCCGTCGGACAGGTTGACCAGGATATCGCGCTCCTCGCCGGCGTCGGTGTTCCAGCCGATGATCACGGGCGTGGTCTCCGCATCGGCGACCGGCAGCAGGGCGTGGGGCACGAAACTCTGGTCCCGGAAGGTCCAGAGCAGCCTGTCGAGATGACGGGCCTCCTCTTCCGAACCGGCCTGCACCATGACGCGGTGACGGCTTTTCCAGGCCTTCTCGATGATCCGGCAGCTCAGCACGTACCTGTCCTGGCGCGATGACTCATCCAGAATGTAGAAATCGATCCGTGTCATGCTGGCCCGGTTCGCCGCGTCAGATCGCCTTCGCGCGCTTCAGCAGGTAATTGACGAGCAGCGGAACAGGCCTGCCGGTCGCGCCTTTTTCGTTGCCGCTCATCCAGGCGGTGCCCGCGATATCGAGATGCGCCCAGTGGTATTTTTCCGTGAAGCGCGACAGGAAGCAGGCTGCCGTGATGGTGCCGGCGGGCGGCCCGCCGATGTTGGCGAGATCGGCGAAGTTGCTTTCGAGCTGCTTGTGGTACTCCTCGAACAGCGGCAGGCGCCAGGCGCGGTCGTTGATCTCCTCGCCGGCCTCGAGCAGCTCCCCGGCAAGCTTGTCGTTGTTGGCCATGAGACCCGAGGTGATATGGCCAAGCGCCGTGATGCAGGCGCCTGTCAGTGTTGCGATGTCGATGACGGTGGCCGGGTCGAAGCGTTCGGCGTAGGTGAGGGCGTCGCAGAGGATGAGGCGGCCCTCGGCGTCGGTGTTGAGCACCTCGATAGTCAGGCCCGCCATGGACGTGACGATGTCCCCCGGCTTGTTGGCATCGCCGTCGGGCAGGTTCTCGGAGGAGGGGATGATGCCGACGACATTGATCGGCAGTTGCAGTTCGGCACAGGCCTTGAGCGCGCCGAAGACGGAGGCGCTGCCACACATGTCGTATTTCATTTCGTCCATGCGCGCCGCGGGTTTGATGGAGATGCCGCCGGCATCGAAGGTCAGGCCCTTGCCGACCAGGACAACAGGTTTCTCCTTCGGCTTGCCGCCCTTGTAGTGCATGGTGATGAGCTTCGCGGGCTGACGGCTGCCACGCGAAACCGACAGCAGCGCGCCCATGCCGAGTTGCTGCATCTGCTTCTCGTCGAGGATGGCGGCCGTGAATTTGCTGTAGTTGCGCGCGAGTTTCTTCGCTTCGCCGGCGAGGTAGCCCGGCGTGCAGATATTGCCGGGCAGGTTGCCCAGATCTTTCGCAAGCTGCATGGCTTCGGCGATCGCGCGGCCATGCGCGACGCCGCGTTTCGCACGGGGCAGCGCTTTCTTGCCGGCGTTGAAATCGACGCGCTGCAGCGAGACCGGGTCGGGTTTCTCGCTCTTGCAGCTGTCGAAGAGGTAGTCGGCGCCTGCCGCGGCCATTGCGGCCTCGCGCGCAAGGCCGTAGTCATCGGCCGTGGAGGCGTCCTCGAACGGCAGCGCGACGAGGGCGCTTTTGCAATTTTCGCTGACGAGGCGCTTGATGGCGGCAGTGACGGCGGCGCCGAACCCTTTTCTCGTCACCTCGCTGGCGTTGCCGATGCCGTAGGCCATGATGCGCTTTGCCGCCACGCCCTCGAGCGCATGGAAAACGATCGTGTTGCCAGCCTCGCTGTCGAAACGATTGTCCTTCAAAAGCTTGTGAAAATGTCCGTCTGTCGCCTCATTGACGAGCCTGGCGCTCCCGGTCAGGCGGTTGTGCTTGAGCACCGGAACGACGAGGCAGTCGCTTCTGTTCTTCAGTAGGTCCCTGTTGCCGATATCGGTTTTCATACGTCTGTCTTCTTGTCTTGCAATATCTGATACGATGCCGGCAGTGTACTGATTTCTGCCGTTTCTTGTCACAGGATTCTTCCCTGCATGGTGCAACTGCCGATCCTCGAGCGTTATATCGGATACGAGATCCTCAAGATCTTTCTCGTCATCCTGGTTGTGCTCTCGCTGATCCTGGTCGGCGGCACGCTCG
Source organism: Gammaproteobacteria bacterium (assembly GCA_037385505.1). Lineage (GTDB taxonomy): Bacteria > Pseudomonadota > Gammaproteobacteria > Chromatiales > Chromatiaceae > Sva-25. Next base: position 32,609 of record JARRMY010000021.1, read on the forward strand.
TCAAGGTGCTGAAGCTCGCCGCGAGTGGCGCCATTCCGACAGACTCCGTGATGACCCTGATGTTCCTGCAGCTGCTGCGTCTCAGCGGGCGGCTGATCCCCGCGACATTCTTCCTGGCCGCGGTCATGGCGCTCGGACGCATGTACCAGGACCAGGAGATGACAGTGCTGCAGTCGAGCGGATTCGGGCCCGGCAAGATTCGCAGGATCGTGCTCGTGACTGCGGTCCCGCTGGCGATCGTCTCCGCCTGGCTGACGCTCTGGGTCTACCCGGTCTCGGGACGGATCGCCGAGGATCTCAAGAACCAGCACCAGGAAGCCGTCCTGCTGGCCGCCATGGGCAGTGGCAGGTTCTATGAGGCGCGCGGCGGAAAACTGGTGTTCTACGCGGAGTCGGCCGAGACCGGCACGGGACAGCTCGGCAACGTCTTCATTCAGGTGCGCAAGAACGAGGGCGTGTCGCTGGTGACGGCCAGGACCGGCAAGCATTTTCTCAACCCGGACACAGGGTTGCGTCATGTGGTGCTCTTCGACGGGCATGAATACAATGGCAAGCCTGGCAGCAACGACTACTCCGCAATGCATTTCGACGAGTACGAGATCGTCATCAACGCACCGGAACAGCAGGGCTCGCGTGTCAGTCTCAGCAGCATGCCGACACTGGATCTGCTGGGGGAGAACTCGCTCAAGGCCAGTATCGAACTGCAATCGAGGCTGCTTCTACCGCTCTCCGTGATCGCCTTCGGGTTGCTCGCGATACCCCTCAGCCGGAGCAGTCCGCGCAAGAGCAGTTATCTCAACCTGGTGCTGGCCGTGGTCTTCTACATGACCTTCATGGCGTTGCTCAAATCCGCCGACCAGTGGATGCTGCTCGGCCTGACGCCGGCCTGGATGGGGCTGTGGTGGATCCTCGTGGTGATGTTCCTGATTGCTCCTGTTATCGAGGGATACGACCAGATGCGCTTCAGGCTGGCGAGGAGGCGGCGTGCTGCGGCTTGACCGGTATCTGCTGAAAACCCTGGCTGTCTGGACCTCCGTGGTGCTGATGGTGCTGATCTCCTTCCGCGCCATCGGCACTTTCGTGGACGAGATCGGCAAAATCGGGCAGGGGGATTACCGGATGTCCCATATCCTGCTCATCACGCTCATGCGGACTCCGGGCTACTTGTACGAGCTCTTCCCGGTCGCATTGCTGATCGGTGGATTGCTCGGGCTGGGCGGGCTGGCGAAGCAGCGCGAGCTGATTGCGCTGCGCGCGGCCGGCGTGTCGGTGCTCGACCTGCTGAAGTCGCTCGTCAAGGCCGGCGTCATCATGATCACCATCGGCGTTCTCGTTGGTGAATTTATCGCGCCGATGCTCGAGAAAGAGGCAGAGATGATGCGCGCCAAGTGGCTGCACCGCCAGACCATCCTGCAGTCGCAATACGGTGTCTGGATCCGCGAGGACAACACCTTCATGAACATTCGGCAGATCAACCCGGAAGGCGAGATTTCCGATATCTCCGTCTACACCTTCGACGAACAGGGCAACCTGACGCGCATGCAGCAGGCGGAGAGAGCGAGCATGGTGGAGGGCAACTGGCGGCTGCTGAACGTGGAGGAAACCCAGGTCGCGTCCAGACGCAATTTTTCCTCGACGCTGCCGCAACGGCCTTTCTCCGCGGGGCTCGACCAGGATATGCTCGTGAATCTCGGTATCGAACCGGCCTTCATGAGTATCAGCCAGTTGTTCAACTACATCTCGTTCCTGCACGAGCACGAGCAGCGCAGTTCCGAGCATGAAGTCGCTTTCTGGTCGAAGCTCGCGGTGCCGGTGATCAGTATCATGATGCTGATGATGTCGCTGCCGTTCGTGATGCGCGATATTCGCAGCACCGACATCGGCAAGCATCTGATCGCCGGCATCATGATCGGCGTGCTCTTTTTCCTGGTCAGCAGGACGCTCGGCTTCGCGGGAATGATCTATGATGTCTCGCCGATAGCCGTCGCCTGGCTTCCCGTGGTGCTGCTTGGAATCGCCATCGCCTTTCTCTACAGGCGTTACGTCTAGCTTTTCGGCACCTGCCTTAGCCAGGTCCCCGACAGTCTGTCATAGAGTGTCCGTTTGCCGGGATCGAAGAGTCTCCAGAGAAAGCCCGCCAGACAGGCTGCGTTGAGGAGTATCGCCAGCACGAGGCGCTTGAGAGAGGCGGCATAACCCGGCGTTTCTCCATTCTCGTCCGTGAGCCGGAAACGCCAGGTTTTCATGCCGACAGTCTGGCCGCCATGCGTCCAGAACCAGAGGTAATAGCCGGCGGCGACGAGCACGAGATAGAGCCGGAAGAGGGCGTTTTCCCCGATCGACACCTCCTCGCCCTGCAGGCTCATCGGCACAATCACGACCGTTGTCGCAACCATCAGCAGCGCAAACACCATCAGCAGGTCATAGAGCATTGCACCAAGATGGCGCAGGATGCCGGGAGTGCGGGTGTCCATGGTCAAGGAAAACTCCGAAGGATGTGAAAAATCAAAATCGTGTAGAATTCTGCCATACGGACAATGAACTTCGCAGCTTTTGAGCCAATGGGTGAGGCACATGATTAGCGTGCTAGTTATCGACGATCATCAACTCGTCAGAAATGGACTGAAAAAAATTCTCGAATCATCGGGCGATATCGAGGTCGTTGGCGAGGGCGCCAGCGGCGAGGAAGCGATTGAACTCGCACGTCAATACAAGCCGGACGTGGTGCTCATGGATGTCAACATGCCTGGCATCGGCGGCATCAATGCCGCCAAGCAGATTCGGCGCAATCAGCCCAATACACAGATCATCGTCGTCACTGCAATGAGCCAGGAGGCGTTCTCCTACTCCTTGCAGGAAGTCGGCGTGCTCGGCTTTCTGTCGAAGAGCAGCAATCCCGAAGAGATGATCGAGTCCGTGCACACCGTCGTCGGCGGTGACATCTACATGTCGCGCGATGTCGCCCAGCAGCTCGCGCTCGCCAAGCACCCGGGCGGCGGCGGCTCCAAGATGTCGGAACTCTCGGATCGCGAGCTGCAGGTCCTGCTCATGATCACCAAGGGCATGCGCGTGCAGGAGATCTCCGAGAGCCTTTTCCTGAGCCCGAAGACGATCAGCACCTACCGTCAGCGCATCCAGGAGAAGCTCGGCGTCAACAACGACATCGAGCTGACTTACTGGGCGTTACGCCACAACATCATCGAACTGCACTGACGAGAGCCGATCCCGCTTGGCTTTTTCGACCCCGTTCACGACCGACTGCCGGCGCTGCGAGCGCCTGCATGATTTCCTGCAGGCGACGAAGCAGAAGCACCCCGACTACTACTGCAAGCCGGTCCCCTCGTTCGGCCCCGCCGATGCCCGTCTGCTGATCGTCGGGCTGGCCCCGGGGTTGCACGGCGCCAATGCCACAGGCAGGCCCTTCACGGGAGACTACGCCGGCGTGCTGCTCTACGAGACCCTCTTCGAACACGGCTTTGCGAACCGCCGCGAAAGCGTCGCGGTCGACGACGGACTGCAACTGAGGGACTGCAGGATCACCAATGCCGTGCGCTGCGTGCCGCCCGGCAACAAGCCGGTCGCCGAGGAGATCAACAACTGCAATCCCTATCTCGCCCGGGAGCTGGCCTCCGTGCCCGACCGGGGCGTGGTCCTGGCACTCGGCGCGATTGCGCACAAGGCCGTCGTGCGCGCGCTTGCCATGCGGCAGAAGGATTATCCCTTCTCCCATGCCGGCCGGGGCGTGCTCGATCGCGGTATCACGCTCGTCGACTCCTATCACTGCAGCCGCTACAACACCCAGACCAGGCGGCTGACGCCGTCCATGTTCGATTCGGTTTTCAAGGATATTCGCGCTATCCTTGCGCGATGACAGGCAGCGCCACCTTCGACCACAACGCCTTCCTGAAGCACCTGACCACGAGGCCGGGCGTCTATCGCATGCTTGGCGAGGATGGCGAGGTGCTCTACGTCGGCAAGGCAAAGAATCTCAAGAAACGGGTCTCGAGTTATTTCACGCGCTCGCTCAACCGCCGCATCCAGGTCATGGTTGCACAGATTCTCGGCATCGAGATCACGATCACGAACAGCGAGGCCGAGGCCCTGATCCTCGAGAACCAGCTGATCAAGTCGCTGAAGCCGCGCTACAACGTCCTGTTGCGCGATGACAAGAGCTATCCCTACATCTACCTTTCGGAAGACGCCTTTCCGCGCCTGGCCTTCCATCGCGGGGCGCGCAAGGCGAAGGGGCGTTATTTCGGCCCTTATCCAAGCAGCGGTGCCGTTCGCGAGACCCTGCACCTGATGCAGAAAGTCTTCCCGGTCCGCCAGTGCGAGGAGAGTTTCTACCGGAACCGTAGCCGCCCCTGCCTGCAGTACCAGATCAGGCGCTGCACGGCACCCTGCGTCGGGCTGGTCACGCAGGAGGAATACCGCCAGGACGTCATGCACACGCGCCAGTTTCTCGAGGGCCGCGCGAGCCAGGTCATCGAGGAACTCACGGCCGAGATGGAGCAGGCGTCAGTCGCGCTCGAATTCGAGAGGGCCGCGCGCCTGCGCGACCAGATCATCAGCCTGCGCAAGATCCAGGAGCGACAGTATGTCAGCGGCGAGCGGGGCGATCTCGATATCGTCGCCGCGGCCATGGAAGCCGGCCGCGCCTGCGTGCAGGTCTTCACGATCCGCAACGGCCGCAATCTCGGAAACCGCGCCTATTTTCCGCGGATTTCCGCCGATACCGACATGGCGCAGCTCGTCGGCGCATTTCTCACGCAGCATTACCTCGAACGCCAGATGCCGGGAGAGATCCTCGTCAGCCACATGCCGGAGGAGCGCGACCTGCTCGAAGCCGTCTTCTCGGAGCAGAAGGGGACGCGTGTCCGCATCCGGCAGCGGGTGCGCGGCGAGCGCCTGCGCTGGCTGCAGCTGGCGTTGCAGAATGCCGCTGCGGCGCTGCGCGCGCGTCTCGCGGACCATGACGGCATGCTCGAGAGTTACCAGCAGCTGCAGGATGCGCTCGGGCTCGACGAAACGCCCGGGAGCATGGAGTGCTATGACATCTCGCACACGCGTGGCGAGCGCACGGTCGCATCCTGTGTCGTTTTCGACCAGAGAGGCCCGGACCGCCAGAACTACCGGCGCTTCAATATCCGCAAGGCCTCCGCCGGCGACGACTACGCGGCCATGGAGGAGGTCATCCGGCGGCGTTTCACACGCCTCCAGCAGGGCGAGAGCCCCATGCCCGACCTCGTCATCATCGACGGTGGCAAGGGACAGCTCTCGCGCGTCGCGGAGACACTCTCGGAGATGGGCGTCAGTGGCGTTACCCTGCTCGGCATCGCCAAGGGACCGGACCGCAAGCCGGGCATGGAACAGCTCTTCTTGTACCCGAATAACGAGGCGCTTATACTGCCTGCCAACTCCCCGGCCCTGCATCTGCTGCAGCAGATTCGCGACGAGTCGCACCGATTCGCGATCACCGGTCATCGAAAGCAGCGGGCAAAGGCTCGCCAGGTCTCCGTTCTCGAGGAGATCGTCGGTGTCGGTCCTGGGCGGCGCAGGGAGTTGTTGCGCCATTTCGGCGGTCTGCAGGAGCTGATCAGCGCTGGCGAGGAAGATATTGCCGCCGTCGAGGGGATCAGCCGCGCGCTGGCCAGGCGCATCTACGAGCACTTGCATGGCGAATAGGCTGGCAGCCCCTCTTCGAGAAGTAAAAACACTTAGATTTCAATATTATATGAACAGGACTTAATGTGTTCTGGAATATCCCTAACACGCTCACTCTCATTCGGATCCTTCTGATACCCGTTCTGGTGGGTGTCTTTTTCCTGCCATATGGCTGGTCCCGCGAGGCCTCTGCGGTGGTTTTCCTGGTCGCGGCGATCACGGACTGGTTCGATGGCTATCTCGCGCGCAAGCTGGGCCAGACCTCCAAGTTCGGGGCCTTTCTCGACCCGGTCGCCGACAAGCTCATGGTGGCCACGGCCCTTGTGCTGCTCGTCTTTGACGACCCGCGTCCGTGGATCACGGTTGCGGCACTTATCATCGTCGGCCGCGAGATCACCATCTCCTCGCTGCGCGAGTGGATGGCGGAACTCGGCAAGCGGGCAACCGTCGCAGTCAGCATGATCGGCAAGTTCAAGACGGCGGCCCAGATGGGCGCCATCACCCTGCTGCTCTGGAAAGACGATTTGTTCGCCTTGCCGGTCTACGATATCGGCCAGGTCCTGCTCTACATCGCCGCAGCCCTGACGCTCTGGTCCATGTTCGTCTATCTCAGGGCGGCCTGGCCGATACTCAAAGATGATGCAAGCGACTGACGCAAGGCGGAGCTTGTGTCATAATCCGGCACCTTGAATTCAACAACAACTTCCCGAGACAGACAAAATGCTGAGTTTTTTCATTTCAGATGCAATGGCAGAAGCGCCTGCCGCCGCTTCGGAACCCGGCTGGATGAGCCTGTTGTTCCCGTTCGTCCTGCTGGCGATTTTCTACTTTTTCCTGATTCGTCCGCAGATCAAGCGCCAGAAAGAGCACAAGTCGCTCGTCGACTCCGTCCAGAAAGGCGACGAGGTCCAGACCGAAGGCGGACTGCTCGGCAGGATCATCGAGCTCGGCGAGGACTATATGAAGGTCGAGATCGCCGACGGCGTGCAGATCAAGATGCGCCGCGGCTCGGTCATGGCCGTTCTCCCCAAGGGGACACTGAAGGACATCTGACCGCTCCGACAGCAAGCCTTATACCCGATTTCCGACCAACTGGAATGAGCTGGATGCCATGAACCGTTACCCCCTGTGGAAAAACCTGATGATCCTGGCAGCGGTGCTGATCGCTGCACTCTATGCCTTGCCGAACCTCTACGGCCAGGACCCGTCCATCGAAGTCACGACCCTGGCGAAGAATGCCGCGATTACCGACGGCTCGCTGACCCAGCTGGAGGCCACGCTCAATGAGCACGAGCTGACTTACAAGCGAATCGAGAAAGAAGCCGACAGGCTGCGCATCCGCTTCAATGACGGTGAAACCCAGCTGCTGGCGATGGAGCAACTGCAAGAGGACCTCGGGGCGGAGTATGCATTCGCACTGAACCTCGTCGCGGATGTGCCCACCTGGCTGACGTCGATCAACGGCAATCCCATGAGCCTGGGTCTCGACCTGCGCGGCGGCATCCACGTGCAGATCGATGTCGACATGGAGACGGCGCTCAAAAACACCATCAGCGACACGGCGACGGATGTCCGTTCGGCGTTGCGTGAGGAGAAAATCTTCGGTCGCATCGGCGAGCAGGAGGGTGGTATCGAGGTGACTTTCCGCACCGAGGAGGAGCGTGACCGGGCCGAACGCATCATCGAGGATACCCTGCAAGACTTCGAGATCGAGACCTTCGAGGCCGGCGAGGAGTTCGGCGTACGCGCCACCATGACACGGGAAGGGATTCGCCTGGCCAGGAAATTCGCGCTCGAGCAGAACATGACGACCCTGCGCAACAGGGTCAACCAGCTCGGTGTGACCGAGCCGATCGTCCAGCAGCAGGGTGAGCGGCGCATCGTCATCGAACTGCCGGGCGTGCAGGATCCCTCGCGCGTCAAGGACATCCTGCAGGCCACGGCGACTCTCGAGTACCGCCCGGTCGATACCGAGCACAGCGTCATGGATGCCGTCAACGGCAAGGTGCCGTTCGATTCCGAGATTCGCTACGATCGCCAGGGCCAGCCGGTGTTGCTGAAGAAAGAGCGTATCGTCAGCGGCGAGAGCATCACCAATGCCTCCTCGGGTGTCGACCAGCAGTCGGGCACGCCAGCCGTCTTTGTCAACCTCGACGGTCACGGCGCCGACAGGATGCGCCGATTTACGACCGAGAGTGTCGGCAAGCCGATGGCGGTCCTCTTCATCGAGGACCGTCCGACGGGGCAGAAGGACAAGGATGGCAGGACCATCAAGAAACACGTCGAGGAAGTCATCAGCGTCGCGACCATTCGCGAGCCCTTCGGCGCGCATTTCCAGACGACCGGTCTCGACAGCCAGCAGGAGGCGCGCGACCTGGCGCTGTTCCTGCGCGCGGGCGCGCTCAAGGCGCCCATCGATATCGTCGAGGAGCGCACCATCGGCCCGAGCCTCGGCCAGGAGAGCATCGACAAGGGCTTCAAGTCGATCGTCATCGGCCTCGTGCTGGTCATGATTTTCATGGTGATCTACTACCGCTTCTTCGGCCTGATCGCCAACCTGGCGTTGCTCGTGAACCTCGTCATGATCGTCGCGATCCTGTCACTGCTGCAGGCGACCCTGACATTGCCCGGCATCGCCGGTATCCTGCTCACGGTCGGCATGGCGGTCGACGCCAACGTGCTGATCTTCGAGCGCATCCGCGAGGAGATTCGCGTCGGCAGCTCGCCGCAGGCGAGTATCCAGGCGGGCTATGCCAAGGCGCTGTCGACGATTCTCGACGCCAACATCACGACCCTGATCGCCGCGGTCGTGCTGTTCAGCTTCGGCACCGGTCCCATCAAGGGCTTTGCCGTGACGCTCTTCATCGGCATCATCACCTCGATGTTCACGGCCATTCTCGGCACGCGCGCCGTCGTCAACCTGCTCTATGGCGGCAAGCGCCTGAAGACACTGCCGCTCGGCATGAAGTTTCTCCAGAAGGAGCCGAAGATCAATTTCATGAGCAAGCGCACACTGGCGCTGATCTTTTCCGGCGCCATCATGGTGATCGCCGTTGCGGCGGTCGGTTTGCGCGGCCTCAACTTCGGCATCGATTTTACGGGCGGCACCCTGATCGAGGTCGGCTACGAGCAGGATGTGGATCTCGATCCCGTGCGCAAGCGCCTCGAGGAGGGCGGTTACGGCGACGCGACCATCCAGCGCTTCGGCACACCGCGCGATATCCTGATCCGCATCGCGCCGCGTGAAGACGTCTCTAACCAGAAGATCTCCAATGACGTCTTCGCGCTGCTCGAGGCGGATGCGACGAACAGGCCCGAACTGCGACGTGTCGAGTTCGTCGGTCCGCAGGTCGGCGACGAGCTGACCGAGAAAGGCGGCCTGGCGATGCTCTATTCGCTGATCGCCATCCTGATCTACGTCGCGCTGCGATTCGAATGGCGTTTCGCTGTCGGCTCGATCATCGCGCTGGTGCACGACGTGGTCTTCACGGTTGGCCTCTTCGCAATCCTCTGGGCGACTTTCGATCTTCCGGTGCTCGCGGCGATCCTCGCCGTCATCGGTTATTCGCTCAACGACACCATTGTCGTCTACGACCGCATTCGCGAGAACTTCCGCAAGATCCGCAAGGGCTCGCCCGTCGACATTATCAACATCTCGCTGAACCAGACACTGTCGCGGACAATGATCACCTCGCTCACGACCTTTATCGTGCTGCTGTCGCTGTTCCTCTTCGGTGGCGAGATCATCCACGGCTTCGCCCTGGCGCTCATGATCGGGGTCGTGATCGGTACCTACTCGTCGATCTTCGTCGCCAGCGTCGCCGTCGTCATGCTGGGTATCCGCAAGGAGGATCTCATGCCCAAGCCGAAAGAGGGCGAGCTCGTCGACGACCGTCCCTGACAAGCGAGGAAGAGCCAGAAAAAACCGGGGTTCAGGCCCCGGTTTTTTTCTGCATGGAAGCTTTTTCAATCACTCCTTTGGCAGCAGGATTTTCGGTTTCTTCTCGTTGCGGCGAAACAGCACGCTCATCTGCCCAATCGTCTGGACCAGCTCGGCGCCGGTCCTGTCGACAATGGCGCGCGTGATGTCGGCTCGCTCCTCGCGCCCGGCAGCGATTTTCACCTTGATGAGTTCGTGCGCGTCGAGCGCGATCCCGACCTCGCTGAGAATGTTCTCGCCGAGGCCGTGCTGGCCGACCATGACGACGGGCTTGAGGTGATGGGCTCTGGAACGGAGAAAGCGTTTCTGGGCTGCGGTCAGTGACATCGGTTCTGTTGACGGATGGGATCAGGCAGCGCATTCTACAGCATCGGCAGAGGTTTCAACGGATAATTCTTGGCACGTTCCAAAAGCAGCCGCAGCTGGCTCGACCGCCATTTCAGCGACAACTACGTGAAGCAGGCGCAGCAGATGGGCTACCGTTCGCGCGCTGTCTTCAAGCTGCTCGAGATCCAGGAGAAGGACGCACTGATCAAACCCGGGATGGTGGTGGTCGATCTCGGTGCCGCGCCGGGTGGCTGGAGCCAGGTCGCGCGTGATCTCGCGGGTGACGACGGCATGGTTTTCGCGCTCGACATCCTGCCAATGGACCCGATCCCGGGCGTGCACATCATCGAGGGCGATTTTCGTGAGCAGGCGCCCTATGACAAGCTTTTGGACATGCTCGACGGCCGCCAGGTCGACCTTGTGATCTCGGACATGGCCCCCAATATCTCGGGTATGGCGGCTGTCGATCAGCCCCGCTCGATGTACCTGTGTGAACTTGCGCTGGAGTTTGCGCGTCAAACGCTGAAGCCTGGCGGTGACTTTCTCGTCAAGGTCTTCCAGGGTGAGGGTTTCGATGAATTCTTCGTGCAGATGCGACGCTCCTTCACGAAAGTGCTGACGCGAAAACCACAAGCATCCCGCAGTAAAAGCCGCGAGGTTTACCTGCTGGGCAAGAATTTCAAGGTATAATGTTGAATACTTTTACAGGTAAGGTTACCGGCCGCGGTCTGGCCTGTAGCGGACGAACAGAGGTACGTTCTGTTGAATGACATGGCAAAAAATCTGATTTTATGGGTCGTGATCGCGCTGGTTCTGATGTCGGTGTTCCAGACGTTCACGAATAACACGACCGGCACGGCGCAGATGAATTACTCCGATTTCATCGCCAGGGTGCAAAACGAGGATGTCAAGTCCGTCGAGATCGACTCCCACGGCCGCACCCTGACCGGCCTGCTCTCGAGTGGCGAACGCTTCACCACGGTTGCACCGGCCGATGACCAGCTCGTTTCGGACCTCCTGAAGCACAATGTCGAGATCAAGGCCGAGCCTCCCAAGGTGCCGTCCTTCTGGCAGAGCATGCTGTTCAATCTGCTGCCGATCATCCTGCTCGTTGGTTTCTGGATCTTCCTGATGCGCCAGATGCAGGGAGGCGGTGGCGGCCGCGGCGCCATGTCCTTCGGCAAGAGCCGCGCGCGCATGCTGACAGAAGACCAGGTCAAGGTGACCTTCAGCGATGTCGCCGGCGCCGACGAGGCGAAGGACGAGGTCGTCGAAATGGTCGATTTCCTGCGCGACCCCTCGAAGTTCCAGAAACTCGGCGGCAAGATTCCCAAGGGTGTGCTCATGGTCGGCTCGCCGGGTACCGGCAAGACCCTGCTGGCACGCGCCATCGCCGGCGAAGCCAAGGTACCGTTTTTCACCATCTCCGGTTCCGACTTCGTCGAGATGTTCGTCGGCGTCGGCGCCTCACGCGTACGCGATATGTTCGAACAGGCGAAAAAGCACGCGCCCTGCATCATCTTCATCGACGAGATCGACGCGGTCGGTCGTCACCGCGGCGCCGGTCTCGGTGGCGGGCACGACGAACGTGAACAGACCCTGAACCAGCTGCTCGTCGAGATGGACGGCTTCGAAGGCAACGAGGGAGTGATCGTCATCGCGGCCACGAACAGGCCCGACGTCCTGGATCCCGCATTATTGCGCCCGGGCCGTTTCGACCGTCAGGTCGTGGTCCCGATGCCGGATATCCGCGGCCGGGAACAGATTCTCAAGGTCCACCTGCGCAAGGTGCCTGCCGCCGACGATATCGATCCGAAGGTAATTGCCCGCGGTACGCCTGGCTTCTCCGGCGCGGACCTGGAAAACCTCGTCAACGAGGCAGCCCTCTTCGCAGCGCGCACCAACAAGCGCCAGGTCGACATGGACGACATGGAGAAGGCGAAGGACAAGATCATGATGGGCGCCGAGCGCCGCTCCATGGTCATGAGCGAGGACGAGAAGAAGCTGACCGCCTACCACGAGGCCGGTCACGCGATCGTCGGCCTCAACGTGCCGAAGCATGATCCGGTCTACAAGGTGAGCATCATTCCGCGCGGCCGCGCGCTGGGCGTCACCATGTTCCTGCCCGAGGAAGACAAGTACAGCCACAGCAAGGAGTACCTCCAGAGCCAGATCTCGAGCCTCTTCGGCGGCCGGATCGCGGAGGCGCTGATCTTCGGCCCCGAGAGCGTCACGACCGGTGCGTCCAACGACATCGAGCGCGCGACACAGCTCGCACGCAACATGGTCACGCGCTGGGGCCTCTCGGACCGTCTCGGTCCGCTGGCCTACGGCGAGGACGAGGGCGAGGTGTTCCTCGGCCGCTCTGTCACGACCCACAAGAATGTTTCCGACGACACGGCGCATGCCATCGACGAAGAGATCCGAGCCTTCATCGACAGGAACTACGACCGTGCTGAGCAAATCCTCCAGGAGAACATGGAGAAGCTGCATGCCATGGCCGAGGCCCTGATCAAGTACGAAACCATCGACAAGGAGCAGATCAACGACATCATGGCTGGCAAGGACGTGCGTCCCCCGGAAGGCTGGACCGACAGCGGTTCCGGACCGGACTCCGACAGTGGCTCCGCGGTCGCGGCCGACGAGGGCAAGCCGGCCAAGCCGTCCGAGGGAGGCTCCATCGGCGGGCCTGCCAGCCAGCACTGAACCCTTCGGCCCGAAAGACCGCCGCACGACCCGCGGCGGTTTTTTTATGATGGAACTGACCTGCGGAAAGCATCGACTGGAACTCACGTCACCCGTGGTGATGGGAATTCTCAATATCACGCCGGACTCCTTCTCCGATGGCGGCCGTTATGCCGACCACTCGACTGCCATTCGCCATGCGCTCGCAATGGTCGAGGCCGGCGCCGCGATCATCGACATCGGCGGCGAGTCGACGCGTCCCGGCGCGGATCCGGTGACGCTGCAGCAGGAGCTCGATCGTGTGATCCCCGTGGTCGAGAGGCTCGCCGCCGAGATTCCTGTTCCGCTATCCGTCGATACCAGTAAGCCCGGAGTCATGCGCGAAGCCATCGGCGCCGGTGCCGGAATCATCAACGATGTGATGGCGCTGCGCGAGGAGGGTGCGCTGGAAGTGCTTGCCGACAGCCGCGACGTCGCCGTCTGCCTCATGCACATGCAGGGACGCCCGCGCAGCATGCAAAAGAACCCGGTCTATGGCGATGTCGTCTCCGAGGTGCGCGCCTTCCTGCTGGAGCGCGCGCAAACCTGCCGCTCGGCCGGCATCGATGCCTCGCGCATCGTACTCGATCCCGGCTTCGGTTTCGGCAAGCTGCTTGAACATAATGTCGCTTTGCTGAAGAATATCGACCTGCTCGCGGCAGGGGGCTACCCGGTGCTCGCCGGCGTCTCCCGCAAATCCATGATCGGCCAGCTCCTCGAGGATGCCCCGGTCGAGCGGCGGCTGTCCGGCTCCGTTGCAGCCGCGGTGATTGCTGCGATGCGGGGGGCAAGCATCCTCCGCGTACACGATGTCCGCGAGACAGCGGACGCCATGAAGATCGTTAAGGCTCTACTCTGATGACAAGAAAATATTTCGGTACCGACGGCATTCGCGGCAGGGTCGGCGAGGACAAGGTCACGCCCGAGTTCGTCCTGAAGCTCGGCTGGGCGGCCGGCCGTGTTCTCGGCAAGACCGGCAGCAGCGTCCTCATCGGCAAGGACACCCGCATCTCCGGTTACATGTTCGAGTCCGCGCTCGAGGCCGGCCTCGCGGCTGCGGGCATGAACGTGCTGCTGACCGGGCCCATGCCAACCCCCGGCATCGCCTACCTGACCCAGACGTTCCATGCGCGTGCCGGCATCGTGATCAGTGCATCGCACAATCCCTACTACGACAACGGCATCAAGTTCTTCTCCGGCACCGGGCAGAAGCTGCCCGACGAGGTGGAGCAGGCGATCGAGGAGGAACTCGACAGGCCGATGACCACGATCGAATCGGAATCGATCGGGCGCGCACGCCGGATCAGCGATGCAGCCGGCCGTTACATCGAGTTCTGCAAGAGCAGTATCCCCATGTCGACGAGCCTCAAGGGTATGAAAATCGTCGTCGACTGCGCCCACGGCGCGACCTACCACATCGCTCCCGAGGTGTTGACCGAGCTCGGCGCGAAGGTGGTCGCGATCGGCGCCGATCCCGACGGGCTCAATATCAACGACGGTGTCGGCTCCACGCATCCCGAACTGCTGCAAGCGCGCGTGCTCGAGGAGCAGGCCGATCTGGGTATTGCCCTCGACGGGGATGGTGATCGCGTGCTGCTCATCGACGCCAGAGGCAGGCTTGTCGATGGCGACGACATCCTCTATATCATTGCCAAGGCGCGCCTGCGCGAGAAAGCGCTGCGCGGCAATGTCGTCGGCACCCTCATGACCAACCTCGGTCTCGAGCTGGCACTCGGGGAACTCGGTGTCGGGCTCGATCGGACCGATGTCGGCGACCGCTACATCATCGAGCGCCTGCACCAGAAACAGTGGAACCTCGGTGGCGAGCCATCGGGCCATATCATCTGCCTCGACAGGACGACAACCGGTGATGGCATCATCTCGGCATTGCAGGTCATCGCGGAAATCGCACACACGGGCCTGGCGCTGCATGAACTCGTCCAGGGGATCCAGAAGTGCCCCCAGAGACTCATCAACGTCTCGCTCGGCAACGCCGTCGCGCGGGACGTGATGCAGTTCGAACAGGTGGTGGCGGCCGTCCGGGATGCCGAGGCGGATCTCGGCAAGGAGGGGCGTGTGCTGCTGCGTCCCTCCGGTACCGAGCCGCTGATCCGCGTCATGGTCGAGGGGACCCGCGGCGAGCAGGTCGAACGCCTGTCGCGCCAGATCGCCGATGTCGTCACGGCATCCGTGAGCTGACCTCAGCCTGCAGCCCGCTGCACACACTGAAAAGCCGGCGTCATGCGCCGGCTTCGTCTATGAGGGCGATCGCGATCAGCTGTCGCGGGTCGCCCGCTTCCAGCGAAACGCGGCCTCGATCCTGCTTCGCTCGCTTTTGAGATCCTCGCCGATGAGGCCGACGATCGCCATCGAGCCTTCGTGGTGCGGGAAGATGATGCCCTGGAACTCGTTCTTGCCGATCGCCTGCATGCGGTCGATCTTGCGATGCGGAATGTAGAAGACCGTGACCGGGCCGCTCTTGCCGTCGTAGACGATATGGATTCCCTTCCTGTAGTCCGAAAAGCGGCAGTCCTCGACGAAACGGATGATGCCGACAAGGTCCGATTCGAGCTCGGCGCCGAAGTGTTGCACGACCCGGTCGACCTGCGCGTCGCGGATGACGTCGCGCGAGTGCATGACCTCCATGTCGTGGTAGAGATGCTCGATCACCATGTCCGAGAGCGCGAGTTGCGGACGCAGCAGCAGCGCGAGCCCGAGGAGCATGGTCGCGGCCAGGCTCGCCAGCGCCGCGAGTCTCTTCTTCCAGCGTGCGAGCAGGGAGGGGCGGCGGCTGGTAGCCGCGAGGATGCGCTCCTGCAGGCCTGCCGGTGCGGGAACATCGAGCGCGGTGGTCAGCTTCTGATCGAAGCCGGCGCACTCAGCCTGGAGGCGGCGGAAGTCCTCGTTTGCCAGCGCCTCGCGAAACTCGGGATCGGAATCGTTCGGATCGATAATGCAGCGTTTTCTGAATTCAAGTTCGTTCATGGTTACAACCTCGCCACTGCTGCCGCACCCGACTCTGTCAAGGCGGTTTTGACTTTCTGTTTGGCCCTGAAGAGGCGTGTCATGACCGCGTTCTCGGTCAGTTCGAGCGCCTCCGCGATCTCCCGGCAGCTGAAGCCGTGAATCACCTGCATGATCAGGGGTTCCCGATACTCCTCCTCGAGTTCCAGCATCGCCTCGCGCAGGATGCGTCTTTCCATCTGCTCTTCCGGCTCGAGGTGCGTGTCGGCGCTCATCGACCAGGCATGCTCCTCGATGTCGACCAGGTCGGGCTGAACACGCTGGAAGCGGCGCGCGTTCTCGTTGCGCACGATGGTCATGAGCCATGCCTTCTCCTTGCCAGGCTCCCTGAGCTGGTGCAGGTTGTTCCAGGCCCTGGTGAAGGCTTCCTGCACAAGGTCCTCTGCGACCTCTCGGTTACCGCAAAGCCAGAGGGCGTAGCGAAACATCTCTGTCGAGTAGCTCTGCACGAGTTGTTCGAATCGTTGTCGTTTGCCCATCTTCATCTGCCGGTGGTGGCGGCCGTTGAGCGGCCTTTGAATAACTAGACCCTGGCGAGGGGGATTTCTTTCAGGAAGAGGTAAAAAAGAGGCCAGGCCTGATACAGATCTCGATATTACATCAATATAAATCTTCAAGATATTGTAATAAAAGCTAATTCAGCCGTTTGAGTAGTGCCTCGCGAACCTGCTCCATGTCGCTCTGCACTTCCGAGAAATACCAGGCAACAGCGGAGCGGATCAGCGGTAGCTGGCGTTTCTGCAGGGTGACAGGCTGTCCGCTGCCACTGCTGACGGCGATCTTTTCAGCCAGTTGCAGCAGCGACGAGCGGGTTGCCTGCGAGCATTCGGAACCGTTCTGCGGGTAGGCGCTATTGACGTAGACGCGCAGTACCCGGGCCAGCGTCCTGCCGGCCCCCTGTCCGGTGTCGAATAGGCTGCCGCGCTTCACCGGTCGTCAGCTCTGGCCGAAGACCGGGATCGCCGCGCCGGTCACGCAGCGGCTGGCGTCGGAACAGAGAAACAGGATCACGTCGGCCAGCGCTTCCGTCGGCACCCACTTGCTGTGATCGGCGTCGGGCATCTCCTTGCGGTTGAGCGGCGTGTCGATGGTGCCCGGCAGGATGCAGTTAACATTGATATTGTCGAACTTGTGCTCGGCGGCCAGCGACTCCGTCAGCGTTATGACAGCCGCCTTCGAAGCGCAGTAGGCTCCCATCTTCGCCTTGCCTTCACGCGCCGCGCGCGCCGAGATGTTGACGACGCGTCCGCCGCCGTTCTTCAGCATGACCGGGATCACTGCACGCGAGGTATGAAAGATGGAGCGCAGGTTCAGGTCCATCATGAAATCCCACTCCTTGTCGCCGGTTTCGTGCACCAGTGGACCCATCGTGAAACCGCCGGCGATGTTGGCAATCATGTCGATGGTCCCGTATTCCGCAACAACTGCCTCGGCCATGGCATCGACCGACGACTGCTCGAGGAGATTGGTTTCGATGATCGATGACGCGACGCCGTCGGGCAGGCTCTTCTGCACCTCCTCGAGCCGTTCGCGATTGATGTCGACGAGCACGACGGTTGCGCCTTCACGGGCGAAACGGCCTGCTGTGGTGCTGCCGAGGCTGCCGGCGGCACCCGTGATGATGACAATCTTGTTGCTGAGTTCTGACATGGAATTCCCCGGTGGCTAGTTTGTGTCCAGTGTAAACAGCACCGACGGCAATTCAAACCGCGGACTTGTGGTGAAATCCTTGGCCGGTCGGGCTGATGATTCGCCTTTCAACCCTTGATAAACTAGCCCCAACCGAGTCTCCGGAGTTCATCCCTTGCCGACAATCCTGCTCTCTGCTCCCGCATCGCGTGGCGGCCTGGCGAAGCTGCCCGGCGCACGCGCTGTCATGCTGCGGCAAGGCCACGCATGCTGTCCGGCAGGCATCCTTGCTGCGGAGGCCGGATGCTGGAATTCCTGATACTGCTGCTGCCCGTGGCCGCTGCCTCCGGCTGGTGGGCGGCACGTCGTTCCATGCAGAAGGAGAAAGAGCGACTCGCAGCCTCCGAGATGGATTCCGACTACTTCCGCGGACTCAACTACCTCATCAACGAACAACCCGACAAGGCCATCGATGTTTTCGTGCGCATGCTCGAGGTCAACAGCGAGACGGTCGAGATGCATCTCGCGCTCGGCGGCCTGTTCCGCCGGCGCGGCGAGGTTGATCGCGCCATCCGCATTCACCAGAACCTCATCGCGCGCCAGACGCTCTCGGTTGAACAGCGCGCCCAGGCCCTGCTGGCATTGGCCAGCGACTACATGAGCGCCGGCCTGCTCGACCGCGCCGAGGGGCTCTTCGAGGAACTCGTCGAGAACCGGCGCCTGCTGAAACCGGCACTGACGAACCTGAAACTCATCTACCAGCACGAGAAAGACTGGAGCAAATCGCTCGATGTCAGCCGGCGTCTCGAGAAGCTCGGCGACAAGGGGCAGGGCAGGGACCAGGCGCATTTCCTCTGCGAGCTTGCACAGGTGGCCCTCGAGAGGGACGACAAGACGCAGGCTCACGAGCTGCTGCAGCAGGCGCAAGGCGCTGACCCCGGGGCGTTCAGGCCGCTGCTGATCGAGGCGGAGATCGCCACGCAGGAGGAGCGGCTCGGAGATGCCATCGATCTCTACAAGAAGATTGCCGACGAACATCCCGCCTTTATCGGCGAATTCCTCGAACCCATGCAGCAGATCTACGCGCGTAGCGGGCAACAGGAGGCCTGGTTCGACTGGCTCCGGGAGATCTATGCCGGGAAGAAGAATCTCAGCGTCCTGTTGCAAATCACCTCGGAGATCGCTGATCGCGAGGGCTTCACGACGGCTACCGACTACCTCACCAGCGAGCTCTCTGCCGCCCCCAAGCTGGCCGGCGTGCATCGCCTGATCCGCATGCGCATGGCCCAGAAGGGGGAGCAGGGCAGCGAATTTCTCGCCCTCATCGAGCAGTTGCTCGAGCGTCTTCTCAAGGAGCAGTCCGCTTACCAGTGCCATCGCTGTGGCTTTACGACGCGCACACTGCACTGGCAGTGCCCCGGTTGCCGTTCCTGGGGCAGCATGCTGCCGCGGGAAAGCAGCAACAGATCGTCGTAAAATAGCCCCGTATTCCACACAACCAACCAGACAAGGAGCCTGGCCGCATGAAATCCCCCATCATTGTTGCACTCGACTACCCGGAACTCTCCATGGCGACGGAGATGCTCGAACGCCTCGATCCTGGCCTCACGCGCGTCAAGGTCGGCAAGGAGATGTTCACGCGTTTCGGACCGGCAATGGTGGAGGCCTGCATGCAGCGCGGTTTCGAGGTGTTCCTCGATCTCAAGTTCCACGACATTCCGAACACGGTCGCGGGCGCCTGCCGCTCGGCGGCCGATCTCGGTGTCTGGATGATGAATGTCCATGCCAGTGGCGGCCGGCGCATGATGGAGGCGGCCGCCGAAGCGATCAAATCCTCGTCATCGCCGGCGAAACTCATCGGCGTGACCATTCTCACGAGCCTGAGCCAGGAGGAGCTTGCAGAGATCGGCTACCAGGGCACGCCGGAAGAGAACGTCAGCCGTCTGGCGGCGCTGGCAAAGGCGAGCGGCCTCGACGGCATCGTCTGCTCGCCGCGCGAGGCAGCGCGCATCCGCGGGGAGATCGGGCCCGGCTTCGAACTGGTGACGCCCGGCGTGCGCCCGGCCGGCAGCGAGACGGGCGACCAGCGCCGAGTCATGACGCCGCACGACGCGCTCGATGCCGGTGCGACTTACCTCGTCATCGGCCGCCCGATCACGGGCGCGCCCGATCCGCAGCGCGCACTCGAGGACATCCTCGACTCGATCGGCTGACGGCGCGAAAAACCACAACCCGGGTCTTGAAACCCGCGCCCACTGCCCCAATCTGGCAGTGCTGATCCATTTTGAATCCAACCACCTGAATCAACAGGAGTCCAACAGGTATGTCTGTCGTAGCACATAAGGAAACCCAGGCGTTCCAGACCGAGGTTTCACGCGTACTCGATCTTGTCATTCGCTCGCTCTACTCCAACAAGGAGATCTTCCTGCGAGAACTCATCTCCAACGCCTCCGACGCGGCCGAGAAACTGCGCTTCGAGGCCCTCTCCAACGAGGGACTCTACGAGGACCAGAGCGACCTCGCCATCCGGCTGACCGTCGACAAGGAGAATGGCACCCTGACGGTCTCGGACAACGGCATCGGCATGACGCGCGACGAGGTCATCAGCAATATCGGCACTATCGCGCGTTCCGGCACGAAGGCCTTCATCGAATCCATGTCCGGCGACAAGGCGCAGGACAGCCAGCTCATCGGCCAATTCGGCGTGGGCTTCTACTCCGCCTTCATCGTCGCCGACCGCGTCACCATCGAGACGCGCAAGGCCGGCACGGTCGCCGACGAGGGCGTGCGCTGGGAGTCGGAGGGCACTGACTCCTACAGCATCGAGAACATCCGCAAGGAAACCCGTGGCACCGACATCACGCTGCACCTGCGCGAGGAGGAGAAGGAGTTCCTCGATGCCTGGCAACTGCGCTCGATCATCAACAAGTTCTCGGATCACATCTCCATCCCGGTCATGATGCCCAGGGAAAACATGGGCGAAGAGGAAGAAGAGAAGGAAGAGAAGGAAGAGAAGGAGAAAGGCGAGGAGTGGGAGCAGGTCAACACCGGCACCGCGCTCTGGATGCGCTCGAAGAGCGACATCAGCGACGAGGAGTACAGGGAGTTCTACAAGCACATCGCGCACGATTTCGAGGACCCGCTCGAGTGGATCCACAACCGCGTCGAGGGCACCAACGAGTACAGCTCGCTGCTCTACGTGCCGAAGCGCGCGCCATTCGACCTCTGGGACCCGAACCAGAAGCACGGCGTGAAGCTGTACGTGAAGCGTGTCTTCATCATGGACGAGGCCGACAAGCTCATGCCGCGCTACCTGCGCTTCATCAAGGGCATCGTCGATGCCGACGACCTGCCGCTGAACGTCTCGCGCGAAATCCTGCAGCACAACCGCAAGATCGACGCCATCCGCACGGCCAACATCAAGCGCGTCCTCGGACTGCTCGAGAAGATGGCAAAGAAGGGGGGTGACGAATACCAGGAATTCTGGAACACCTTCGGCAGGGTGCTCAAGGAGGGGCCGGCCGAGGACCACGACAATGCCGAGCGCATCGCGGGCCTGTTGCGCTTCGTCACGACAAAGTCCGAGGGCGACACCCAGAGCGTCAGCCTCGACCAGTATCTCGAACGCATGCCGGAAGCACAGGAGAAGGTCTACTACATCACGGCCGATTCGCTCTCCGCCGCGCGCTACAGCCCGCATCTCGAGGTCTTCAAGAAGAACGACATCGAGGTGCTGCTGCTGACCGACCATGTCGACGAGTGGCTCGTTTCCCACCTGCACGAGTACAAGGGCAAGAAGTTGCAGTCCGTCGCCAAGGGCGAACTCGACGACGCACTCATCAAGGATGAGGAGAAAACCGAAGAGAAAGAGGAGCAGGCCGAAGAGCACAAGGCATTTCTCGAGCGCATCCAGTCATCGCTCGGCGACAGGAGCAAGGAGGTGCGCCTCTCGAAACGCCTGACCGAGTCGCCGGCCTGCCTCGTCGTCGAGGATTATGACATGAGCCAGAACCTGGCACGCGTGCTGAAGCAGATGGGACAGGACGCACCCATGCCGACACCGATCCTCGAGATCAATCCCGACCACCCGGTCGTGAAAAAGCTCGAGCAGACGGAAGCAAAGGAGCAGTTCGACGACCTGGCCAGCGTACTCTTCGACCAGGCCCTGCTCGCCGAGGGCGGCAAGCTCGACGACCCGGCCGGCTTTGTCCACCGTCTGAACAGCCTGTTGTCGGGGCTCTAGGCCCGCAAGCACAGGGATGTGCGGTTTTTCATGAATTTATTGCGCAGGGAGAGTTGAATCGGGAAGGGAGAATCCGTATAGTATGCACCTCACCGATGCGGGGTGGAGCAGTCTGGCAGCTCGTCGGGCTCATAACCCGAAGGTCGTAGGTTCAAATCCTGCCCCCGCTACCAATTCGACAACCCCGGCACATGCTCCTGCCGGGGTTTTTTATGTTGGAGAATAACTTCGCAAGGTGAGAATAATCTCCAACAGCTTGTTTCTGGTTTCTCATGCTGTTTCCTCTCCAGTTCAGCCGCTATTGTTCAAATCATTCGTCGTGGATGATCCAGATTGCACGAGTGCCGGACAGTTCACCTCTTCTGCATTTCACCAATCAGTCTCTTGCATCGGCCCGAATGACGTTGTTGTCACGAGGGCAAGGGTTTCCGAAGGAAACGGTGACCGTACGGTCTACGTCGGTGTCCCCAATGCCACGGCTGACTGGATCTGCATCACTGACTACAAGGGCAACGTCAAGCAGGTCTACTTCGGCGGCTCAGAGGGCGCCATGTGATCCGTGTGCCCGGCGCACATCATCACAACATCATGACCCCGGCAGTTGCTCCTGCCGGGGTTTTTTTGATCATGATTATCGGAGCGGAATCACGAACAGCGACAATGCGCTCCGCCACCCTATCTCAGCCAGGAAGACACAGGATGAAGATAACCACCGGTACGAAGATATTCTCGCTGGCTGCTGTCGCCGCGATAGTCCCGACGACGCTGCCGGCGGCGGCGCAGCCCATCGATGTCATGCTGAACGCCTGTTCCAGCACAGGTCAGAAATATTTTGGAGACTACACAGCACGCACCGACATGCAGTACAACGGCCAGCGCGTTGACGGTACCTATGCCATCAATGGCGATATCTACCTCGAGGCGCGCAAGGGGTCTTTCGCATGCTCATTCGATCGCAGCGGGCAGCGCATGATCGAGTTCTACGCCGATGGTCGCCAGCACAACGATTACCTTCCGGGTGGCGGCCATTCCGGCAGCTCGTCGGGGACTTCGGGACTGGTCCAGGTGAGGGGCGTGCCGTCCAACGATGTCCTGAACGTCAGGAGCGGCCCCGGCACTGGCCATCGCATCGTCGGAGCGCTTGGGAACGGTGACAGCGTGCGCGAGCTACGCTGCGAGCACCATGGCGGTACGCGCTGGTGCGAGATCGAAATGCAGACTGACATGCGCGAACGCGGCTGGGTCAACGCCAGGTACCTCGGGAAGTAGCGCACCAAGGTATCGCGCCCTTGCAGGTGTTGGAGACTATTTTCTTGGTGAAAATCGTCTCTGACACCGGTTTTTCCCTCTCAGATCACCGGCTCTGGTGGTCAAGTGTCCTGATCACTGCATAGAGCAGCAGTCCATTCAGCATGCAGACACCCGCGAGAACAGGCAAGAAGAGCAGGCGGTCACTCAAGCCGATCATCATGCCCGGTTCGCCCGTCGGAAAGAGAGCCATGGCAATGCCAGCAACGGCAACTCCCGCGATGATGCCTTCAACCGCGATTCTCACAAGATCTGCCGTTCGATCTGAACGGCACCAGGTCATGTAGCGCGGGACTCGCCAGAAGAGGAGGAGGGCGCAGGCTGCGACAAGGGTTATCAAGTGCATGAAGAATTTCCGCGGGGTGGATGGTCTGCTCCGGCATAGA
>JARRMY010000021.1:55869-61580 GCA_037385505.1 Gammaproteobacteria bacterium
GATGAGAAGACGCGGTCCGCTGTTCATGTCCTTGCTCGCCTTCGCATCATCCTGATGCTGTTTCTGTCGAGGTGTCGCCTATCCAGGTGTCGGAGATTCATTTCTGAAAGAGAATCACCTCCGACTCGGGTTTCCGGTTGACTGGTTCAGGCACGCTTGATGAGGCGAATGATCAGAAGGATGATGACCGCGCCTGAGATCGCAGCGACGAATGCGGTCAGGAGCTCGTTACCGAGACTGATGCCGAGTGTGCCGAAAAGCCAGCCGCCGAGATTGGCGCCGATGATACCGACGATGATGTCACCGAACAGGCCCAGCCCGGTTCCCCTGACGAGCAGGCTCGCCAGCCAGCCGATGATGCCGCCGATGACGGCCAGGATGAGAATGCCAATGACGATGCCAAGGCCGGTTCCCAGTTGTTCTTCCATTTTTCTTGCCTCGTTCTTGTTGATCAGGCGCCCCTGAAACAGGCACCGATTGATTCGAAATTCTATATTATCGTCATCAGCGTCAGAGATCATTTATACAATGAAAATCATCGCCGACACTTCTTCGTGCACGTCTCCGGGTGCTATAGTTCCGAGTTACACAGTCAGGAATTAACCAAAAGTCGAACCAGCCATGAAACAGATTGCTCTCGCCACACTCGCCCTTCTGCTTTTGCCACTCCACTCGCAGGCGGACGAGGCTGCGGATTTGGCGAAGCAGCTGGCCAACCCGATCTCCAGCCTGATCAGCGTCCCGATCCAGATCAACTATGACGAGGGTTACGGTGCCGGGGGAGAGGGCTCTGTCTGGCGGACCAATATCCAGCCGGTCATCCCGATTTCACTGAACAGCGAGTGGAATCTGATCTCCCGCACCATCCTGCCTGTCATCGACCAGAACGATGTGCCTGCCCCCGGTCTTGGCGAATCCGGCATCGGGGATATCGTGCAGAGTTTTTTCTTTTCGCCCGTGCAACCGACAGAGGGTGGCATCATCTGGGGTGCAGGCCCGGTCTTCCTGCTTGATTCGGCGAGCGAACCTGAACTCGGTGCCGGCAAGTGGGGCATCGGTCCAACTGGCGTCGCCCTGAAACAGACGGGTCCCTGGACAGTCGGCACCCTGGCCAATCATATCTGGTCGGTTGGAGGTGATGATTTGCGTCCGGACGTCAATGCCACATTTCTACAGCCCTTCGTTTCCTACATTACCCCGACTATGACGACAATCTCGCTCAATACTGAGTCCACCTACGACTGGGAGAGAAAGCAGTGGTCGGTCCCGATCAACCTGACAGCCACACAGCTACTCAAGATCGGTAACCAGATGGTGTCGGTCGGCGGCGGCGTTCGCTACTGGGTCGAGTCGCCAGCCGGCGGTCCGGACGACTGGGGCTTGCGGCTGCAGGTGACATTCCTCTTTCCCAAATAGCGATCTTCTCTTGCCCGACACTGACCCTGATACATCCGGATGCTAAGCGCCCTGGAGCGGATATCTCTGAACAGGCCAGGATTGCGGTCATGTAAATCCGGACACGCGGCCAAGCGCATTGCTCAAATTCGATCCGGGTCACGTCCACCAGCCCGCTGTGCGGGCGGTTTGAGTTCCTAACCGATAACAGGTCCTACATACCAAGGCAGTCTCGCGGATTGCATTCAGATACACGGTCAAGAATTAACGCTTTCGGTTGCTGAAGAAGCCCTGTTTGGCGCCAGAACGAACCGTTTTATTTCTTGACCACTAATCCAGGCTTTTTCATCAGGTTACGAACGCGATAGCGGTCGATCTCAAAGCCTTCTTTGCGGAGTTGCTTCATCATCTGTCAGTTTCCCGGACCGTCACGGGATTCCGCATACACAGTGTCATACGATGATACGGAAGCCAGGTTGTATGGTCGATGACCTGTGGACAACGACGCTGTCAATAGTAATGGGAATTTTGACCTGCATCATCCGGCCCAGGGTGGCCGGACTGCTGCTCCTGGATAAAGCGATATCTCACTTTTTTACAGAGCGGGCAGTGCTATCAGTTGCTGTATAACCAGTGCAGGCTAAATTACGGACGGTCTGACCGGGGGAAAGTCACATCCTCAGTGTAGTGGATCCTGCAGTATAAGAGTTATCATAGACCCGGCTCGGAAGCTAAAGTCAGAAAGATAAAAGAGGAGGAATATAGAATGAATTGATTCTGCAATTTGTATAAATTCATGCATGCTAGCACTGCTATTATATCTCCGATTACGCCTGGGAGATTGCTCTAAACATCAATCTTGAGTTCAACCAGCTACAGCATGCTGGCGGTCTCTCCGCATTGATGTCTTTCGATAGCCGCATAGCGTCTGACATCTCATTCATTCTACGCGTCAGCCAACCGCTGCCGGCGCAAACCCATGCCATCCAGCATCGCTTCATGCGTTATCAAAAACCCGCAGCATGTGTATTCTGGCAGATAGAAAGCGATGATTTTTGATAGCGTTGACAAGGCCGTATATGCAGCAAATACGCTACGCTTCAATAGAGGATTCATCCACATGTAATGGGAGATTTGACGTCAATCCATTTGATCAAGCGGGCACAATGCTGGCCAATCAGACGTATCGATAGAGAACGGTGGAGCGTCAAATCCAGAGCAGCTGAACTGCTGTTTTCCCTGCAAATACAATGCGCTCGAGACACATGGTTGCAGCTATTTCAGTATCGTGGCAGCTACCCTGGAGCAGGAACTAGCAGGGATTCCCTTGGCTCATCGAGAGAAATGATGATTCACGTATTTCTCCATAAAAACAGAGGCATACAGGTTTTTCCGAGGACTTGATGTTATGTGGCTTCTCTATTCTATTGATACTGATTTTCATTAAGTTAATTTTTCCTGTTTTACGTATTTTTTATTGTCTTTGTGCTTTTTTACTACTACTATCATAAAAAACAAATAGCTCACACAATTGAGCACGGCTTTTCTTCCCCTTTCATAATCAAGTAGTTACCAGACAGGAATCACTGTGTCGGGAATCTGGAACCGGTTTTTTGCCGGTGTCAAACCAGTAAATAAGGAGCCAGATCTCGGTCCTGAACCGATCGATCTCTCCGAGCCTGCACGCAGGGATAAATTCCGTCTTGAAGCCCTCGAGCCCCGTCTGCTTCTTTCCGGTGACCCTGTATTTGCCGAGCTTGCCCGCTGGGCTGAAGCCGATGAGCAGGGCGAATCAGACGAAATAGCAGCCATTGTTCACGAGATCGATGACAGTTTCCTGGCTGCTGAAAACCCCCTGGATGACGAACGGCAATCTTCCGACTCAACTGCGCAAGAACTGTCCGTAATCTGGCCTGAAGGCTGGGCTGCTGATGAACAACTGGCAGACGAGTCAGGTGATTCAGATAGCCAGGATTCTACGGCACAGCAGGCCGTTATCGCTGCTGATACCGAGGAAGAACTCTCGCAGAATATTGAAGACGAGTCTTATTTGCTGTCTCTCAAGCCTGAGACGCAAGATGATTTTTCTGCCTCGGAACCCTATGAAGAATTTTCATCAGATCCCAGGGTTTTGACCCATGAAATCCAGCAGCCACGGGCACCGCCGGCGGAATATTCCATTGTTGACAACAACTTGGAAGATCTGGGTCTTCAGGGTTCGTTCCTGAAGGCCTCTCTGCTGTCAGCAGAAAATACTGATTTAAACCCCTCTCTTACCACTAACCCGGTACCAGACGAACCCCAGACCCTTGTAGCTGATGAGGATCTGGCTCGTCTTCTCGACTCCGCCACGCAGCTGTGGTCATCAGTCGGACTGACCCAACAGCAACAGGAAAAACTCAATGCCATCGATGTCTACTGGACTGATCTCCAGGACGGCGCACTGGCATGGACTGATGGCTCGGACATCTACCTGGATTTCTCTGCGGATGGAATCGGCTGGTTTGCTGATGCCACTCCGCTCGATGCCGAAGAGTTCTCATCCACGCTCATCGGAACACTGACAGCCGATCCCTCCAGTGAGGCATTCGGCCAAATCGACCTCTTCACAGTACTGCTCCATGAAATCGGTCATGTGCTCGGCCTGGATCACGACAGTGGCCTGGCTGTCATGGGCGACATGCTCGAGGCAGGCCAGAGAATCCTGCTTTCTGATTTTGATGCCAGTCCTGCCGGTGAAATTTCTGTATTTTAGAATTTATGATTCCGGTGATGGAAATCTAACTCCGGATGTCCAGGTTATAACCAGCCTTGGCGGTGATGGTCAGTTCGGTGGAGGAGATGATACTTTATTTGATCCCTCTGGAACTTCAGATACAGAGACTAATGACATCACTGATATTAATGCTCTGTATTCATTGTCATTAGAAGATACAATATTTGTTGATATAGCCGGTGCGGATACAACCTGGGACTTTACTGGTATTAATTCTGGAACAGTCACTATCGGCGATTATAATTCTATTAACTTCGCAGGTATCGACAATATTGAAGGTAGTGATTCAATAGATAAATTTGTATTTGATGATCTAGCTGGAATCACTGGCGATATCAATGACGGCACGGGTGATCTTGAATTACAACTCTTTGATTATTTCTTTCTTACTGGTGATTTCGATTTTGTTTCTGTAAAAAGTGCTGATCTGATTCTTAATGACGGCACAGATTTTACAAATATCGATTACAAATTGCTCAGTGGAGTAGGTGTCGATGCATTTGTCGGTAATGGCCCTGCAACCGAGCCTGGTGCCACGGGACTGTCATTAACCGATATTGATTTCAGTTTGCTCCTTTTTACAGATGAAGCGACTTCTACAAGCTATACGGCACTAAAGACTTCGGGTGGTAGCGCCAGTCTGGTCGGGTTCCCTGATCTCACCCTTGGAGCTTGGTCCGTCAATGTCGAAATCAATCAAACAAGTGACAGCCTGAATCCCGATAAGGTTCTCGACTTCAATGATGGTTCTGCCGATAGCATCGCCGGTATTCCTGTTACACCAGCGACTGGCCCCGTCATTGATTTTGAAGGAGAGAATGGCAGCCTACTTAATGTCTCAGGGTCAGCAGTAATCGATGCGTTTGGTGTCCTGATTGCCAAGGGCAGTTTCTCGATCAGTCTGGGCCAGGTGGTTGAAGACGGCGTGCCGGGCACGACGTACCAGGCGATGGTCCTGCAGCTGGGCAGCACGGCTCGCGGGAGCCAGTGCGGTTGAGGTGTTCGTTGGTGTTGACGGTGTCTTGCAGGACAACGACGGCACGAACCTGACGCCGAGCCTCTATAGCGATGACCAGGTGATCTACGATGCGGGTCTTGGTTTCCATGCCACGCTGGAGTCACTGACACTGGTGACGTTGAAGGATCCGGGTGCCGATGCGGTGTTGACCACCGATGACATCAGTTACATGGGTCTGTCGTTAAGTGATCTGAGTGCCGAGCTGGTGGGGATCGATGGTCTGACCTTCGGTGTCTGGGACGGTGCGGTGAAGGTCAACCAGATGACGGTTGGCACGACGGCGGCAGCCGGTTCGACCAAGATTGACTGGAGCACGTTCACCGAGAGCAGTGACAGTCTGGTGATTCCGACGCTGGATGTGAGCGCCTCGGTTGATATTTACGCGCAGGGTTCGGTGGCGCTGGATGCGTTTGGTGTCCTGATTGCCAAGGGCAGTTTCTCGATCAGTCTGGGCCAGGTGGTTGAAGACGGCGTGCCGGGCACGACGTACCAGGCGATGGTCCTGCAGCTGGGCA
Organism: Gammaproteobacteria bacterium; assembly: GCA_037385505.1. Lineage (GTDB taxonomy): Bacteria > Pseudomonadota > Gammaproteobacteria > Chromatiales > Chromatiaceae > Sva-25. The sequence goes on from JARRMY010000021.1 coordinate 61,574, forward strand.
GCACGGC
>JARRMY010000022.1:0-36232 GCA_037385505.1 Gammaproteobacteria bacterium
ACGCTCATCGCCTTCTCGATGCGCCGGCGCGCCATCTTCTCGGCCGCTTCGCGCGGCAGGATGCCGGTGGCCGCGGATTCGGCGAGCACCAGCGCCGTGTTGCGCCGCAGCTTCTCCTCGATGACCTGCAGTGTCGCCGTCTGGCTCATGCCCTGGTATTCCATGGCCGCGCAGATGACGCCGCCCGCGTTGGCGATGAAGTCCGGGATGCAGAGCACGCCCTTCTCGTGCAGGATCTTCTCCGCACCCGGCGTGAACGGGATGTTCGCGCCCTGCACGACGAGACGCGTGTTCATGCGATCGACATTGTTCTCGTCGACCACGTCGGGGCGCGCGGCCGGGATCCAGATCTCGCATTCGACGCCGATGACGCCCTCGCAATCCGAGATCTCGCCGTCGCCGTAGTCGATGACGCTCCTGCCTTCCTCCTTGAGCGCGATGAGTTCATCGACCTCGAGGCCGTCGGGATTGTGGATCGTGCCCTTCGAATCGGCTGCCGCGACGAGCACCGCGCCCTTGCTCGCGAGAAACTTCGCGGCGTTCTTGCCGACTGCGCCGAAGCCCTGCACGGCGACGCGCGCACCCTCGATGTCGAAATCGCAGGAGGGCAGGGCCACGTCGACGACGTGGCTGATGCCGAAGCCCGTGGCGCCGATCTCGTCGAGCGGGATGCCGCCGATCTCGCGCGGCAGGCCGACCGAGCGGTTGATCTCGTCCTTGACCCAGGCCATGCACTCCTCGTCGGTGCCCATGTCGGGACCGAAGATGTAGTGTTTCTCCTCGGCGAGCATGCGCGCGAGCGTGCGGATCAGCAGCTCCTTTCGTTCCTGCGGCATCTTGGGATCGCCGTAGAGCACGGACTTGCCGCCGCCGTGCGGCAGGCCAGCGGCTGCGTTCTTGAAGGTCATGGCGCGTGCCAGGCGGAAGCACTCCTCGGTGCTGACGTCCGGGGCCATGCGCAGGCCGCCGATCGAAGGTCCCTTGGAGACGTTGTCGACCACGAGCACGGCCTTGAGACCGGTTGCGGGCTCGTGCAGGTGGATCACTTTCATGGGGCCGAGCTCGTCGGCGAATCGGAAACTGCTCTCCAAGGGGGCTCCTCTTGCTCGCTCTTCTTTTCAGGTATGGCTAGTATCATAGTCATTGTGTCGTCCGGCAACGTCCATCACGAATGATCAGCATCAACGACATCGAACTTGCGCGGCAACGCATCGGCGGGGAAATCCTGCTGACGCCCTGCGCCTACAGCGAGAAACTCAGCCAGCTGACGGGTTGCGAGCTCTGGCTCAAGCTCGACAACCTGCAGAAGACCGGTTCGTTCAAGGACCGTGGCGCGCTGAACAAGATTCTCTCGCTGTCGGACGCCGAGCGCGCCGCCGGCATCGTTGCGGCCTCGGCCGGCAACCATGCGCAGGGCGTCGCGCATGCCGCACGGGTCTGCGGGCTGAAGTGCGTCATCGTCATGCCCGAGACCACGCCGCTGTCGAAGGTCAATGGCACGCGCGAGCTTGGCGCTGACATCGTGCTGCACGGCGCAGGCTATGACGACGCCTTCGAGGAGGCGAGCCGGTTGCAACAGCAGGAAGGCTGTACGCTCGTCCACGCCTTCAACGATGCGCAGGTGATCGCCGGGCAGGGCACCATCGGCCTCGAACTGCTCGAGCAGGTCCCGGATCCCGATGCCGTCATCGTGCCGGTCGGCGGCGGAGGCCTCATCTCCGGCATCGCCACGGCGGTCAGGGCGAAACGCCCCGAGGTGGAGATCATCGGCGTCGAGTCGGAGCGCCTTCCCGCCATGCAACGGAGCGTCTCGGCCGGCGCCATCACGCCCGTCGAGATGGCGTCGACGATCGCCGACGGCATCGCCGTGCGCACGGTCGGTGACCTGACATTGCCGATCGTCAGCGAGCTGGTCTCGCAGATCGTCACGGTTTCCGAGGAGGAGACCGCGGCGGCCATCATGCTGTTGCTCGAGCGCGAGAAGACGCTGGCCGAGGGCGCCGGCGCGGTCGGACTGGCGCCGCTCTACTACGACAGGCTGCCGCAGCTCGCGGGCAGGAAGGTCGTGGTCATCGTCAGCGGCGGAAACATCGACATGAACCTGCTGTCGCGCATCATCCGCCGGGCGCTCGAACACGACGGCAGGCTCAGCGAACTCAGGGTGATCGTGCCAGACAAGCCCGGCAGCATCGCCAGGGTCGCGGCCGTCATCGCGGCGCAGGGAGCAAACATCTTCCATCTGTCGCAACGCCGCTGGGAGGGGGAGGTCGGGCTCGGCGAACGCGCCGTGATTTTACAGCTCGAGACGCGCGGCCGTGAGCATCTGGAGGCCATCGTCGGCCGCCTGAAGGAGGAGGGAGTGCGGGTGGACTCCGGATGGCCGCAAGGGCCATCCGGACAGCTGCTTACTTGATCTTGAGCAGTTCGAGCGTGAAGATCAGCGTCTCGTTGGGGCGGATATCCTGGCCCCTGGCGGTGTCGCCGTAGCCGAGCTGCGGCGGGATGAAGACCTCCCACTTGTCGCCCGGCTTCATGTTCTGCAGCGCCTCGCTGAAGCCCTTGACGACGCCGTTCAGCGGGAAGCTCGCCGGGGTGCCGCGCTCGTAGGAGCTGTCGAACACCTTGCCGTCGATGCGTCGTCCCTCGTAGTGGACCTCGACCGTGTCGGTCAGCGCGGGCGAGGTGCCTTCGGGGTCGCCGGATTCGATCACGCGGTACTGGACGCCGCTCTCGAGCGTGGTGACCCCCTCCTTCTTCGCGTTCTCGGCCAGGAATGCCTCGCCTTTCTCGAGGTTGGCCATGGCCTCGCTCTTTTCAGCCTCCGCTTTTGCCGTCTCGATCTTCTGCTGCTCGGCGATGATGGCCTCGGTTTCCTCCTGGGTGAACATCGATCCCGCGTCGGCCAGGCCGTCGTGAACCCCGCGGGAGAAGGTCTCGGTATCGACCTCGATGCCAGCACTCGTGAGGCGCTTGGCGAGGGTGTAACCCTGCAGGTAGCTGTACTTCTGCTGCTGGTTCATGGCCTCCTTGTCGAGCTCGCCGGCGCTCTGGGCCTGGGTGCTGATCATGATCGCTGAGAGTGTCAGGGCGGCGAGTCCACCCGGTAGTAGCTTGTGCATGCTGATCCTCTTTGTTGGTTTGTGTGGTGGCTGGTGCGCGGTTGCGCCGGGCATGTCCGGCGACGCTCCGGCTGGTCGGCTGATTCTGCGTGATCGACTGGTTGTTTTCAAGTGAGGCCTGCGCGGCATTCGTGCCGGCGCGATGTCTCAGGGCGTTCCCCGTTCGTAGGCCTCGATGACGCGTTGGACCAGGGGGTGGCGCACGACATCCCTGGCATTGAAGAAGGTGAAGCTGATGCCGTCGACCTCGTGCAGGATATCGACGGCCTGGCGCAGTCCCGACTTCTGGCCGCGCGGCAGGTCCACCTGGGTCACGTCCCCCGTGATCACGGCCGTCGAGCCGAAGCCGATACGCGTGAGGAACATCTTCATCTGTTCCGGCGTGGTGTTCTGCGCCTCGTCGAGAATGATGAAGGCGTCGTTGAGCGTGCGCCCGCGCATGTAGGCCAGCGGCGCGACCTCGATGACGCTGCGCTCGATGAGCTTGTCGACGCGTTCGAAGCCGAGCATCTCGTAGAGGGCGTCGTAGAGCGGACGCAGGTAAGGGTCGATCTTCTGCGCCAGGTCGCCCGGCAGGAAGCCGAGTTTCTCGCCGGCCTCGACGGCCGGGCGCACGAGCAGGATGCGCCGCACGTCCTGGCGCTCCAGCGCCTCGACGGCCGCGGCGACGGCGAGGTAGGTCTTGCCGGTGCCGGCCGGGCCGACACCGAAGTTGATGTCGTTCGTGACGATGCGGTGCAGGTACTGCTTCTGGTGCGGACCGCGTCCGCGCACCACGCCGCGCTTGGTCTTGATCACGACCTCGGGGATGTCCGTCTCGGCGATCTTCTCGATGCGCTCGTCGATGCCGGACTCCTGCAGGTAGAGATTGATCGCGTGCGCGTCCAGATGCTCGCTGGCCGTGGCCCGGTAGAGGTCGGTCATGAGTTCGCGCGCGGCCGTCAGGATCGTGGCGGGGCCGACGATCTGGAAGCTGTTGCCGCGGTTGTTGATCTCGATGCCGAGCCGGGACTCGATCTGGCGCAGGTGGCTCTCGAGCGGGCCGCAGAGATTCGACAAACGCTCGTTGTTCTCGGGATCGAGCAGGAACTGCAGCGATTCGGCGTTATCCGGCATGCAGTTCTCCGCGCAGCGAATTGGGCAGGGCCTCGGTGATCAGCACTTCGGCGAACCGGCCGATGAGTTCCGGCGGACCGTCGAAGTTGACGACGCGGTTGTTCTCCGTGCGTCCGGAGATCTGCTCCGGATTCTTGCGCGCCGGGCGGTCGACGAGCACCCGCTGCACCGTGCCGACCATCTGGCGGCTGAAGCGCTGGGCGTTGCTGTTGATGGCCTGCTGCAGCCGCTGCAGGCGTTCCTGCTTGACCGCATGCGGCACGTCGTCGGGCAGGTCCGAGGCCGGTGTGCCAGGACGCTGGCTGTAGATAAAGCTGAAGGAGTGATCGAAATCGATTTCCGCGATCAGCCTCATGGTGTGCTCGAAATCGGCCCCGGTCTCGCCCGGGAAGCCGACGATGAAATCCGACGACATGCTGATATCGGGGCGGATCTCGCGCAGCTTGCGGATCTTCTGCTTGTACTCGAAGGCCGTGTGGCCGCGCTTCATGAGCGCGAGGATGCGGTCGGAACCGCTCTGCACGGGCAGGTGCAGGTGGCTGACGAGCTCCGGCACCTCGGCGTAGACCTCGATGAGGCTGTCGCTGAACTCCACGGGGTGCGACGTGGTGTAACGAATGCGGTCGATGCCGTCGATGGCCGCGACATAGCGGATCAGGAGCGCCAGGTCGGCGATGTCGCCGTCGTGCATCTCGCCGCGGTAGGCGTTGACGTTCTGGCCCAGCAGATTGATCTCGCGCACGCCCTGCGCGGCGAGCTGCGCGACCTCGGCCAGCACGTCGTCGAACGGGCGGCTGATCTCGGTGCCGCGCGTGTAGGGCACGACGCAGAAGGTGCAGTATTTTGAGCAGCCCTCCATGATGGAGACGTAGGCCGTCGGGCCCTCGGCGCGCGGCTCGGGCAGCCGGTCGAACTTCTCGATCTCGGGGAAGCTGACATCGACGACCGACGGCTTGCCGCCGCGCACCTCGTCGAGCATCTGCGGCAGCCGGTGCAGCGTCTGCGGGCCGAAGACCAGGTCGACGAAGGGCGCGCGCTCGGTGATGGCATCGCCCTCCTGGCTCGCGACACAGCCGCCGACGCCGATCACGAGACCGGGTTTCTTCTCTTTCCAGGGCCGCCAGCGGCCGAGCTGCGAGAAGACCTTCTCCTGCGCCTTCTCGCGCACCGAGCAGGTGTTGAGCAGCAGCACGTCGGCCTCCTCGGCCCTGTCGGTCAGCTCGAGGCCATGCGACTCCCGCAACACGTCGGACATCTTGTCCGAGTCGTATTCGTTCATCTGGCAGCCGAAGGTCTGGATATAGAGTTTCTTGCCCATCTAGACAGCATAGAAGGATTACAGGGGCGCAGATTATACCAATTGACGCCGGCAGAGACCGGCCTCATTGCCCGTGAATTGCGTGCGGGTTGCGGCTGGCCCGCGAGCGAAGGCAGGGAGTCTCTCCGGAGAGAGATTTCGCAATGCCCGCCCGGCCTCCATACCCAAATGCCATATGCAGGCCTCTGCTGTTGCCGCGCTTGCCCAGGGGTCTGCCAGGGAGATCAGGCGGCCTGCCGGGATGGCGCGCCGGCCTGCCTGAGCCAGGCGATGCTCGCGAGGATCAACAGCAACAGCGGCACCACGCCCCAGTTCACGGCCTGCCAACCGAAACGGTGCTGCAGGTAACCGGCCGAGAGCGACGCCAGCGCGACAGTGGTGAAGATGATGAAGTCGTTGGCGGCCTGCACCCTGGCGCGCTCGGCCTGGGTGTAGGTCTCGGTCAGCAGCGTGGTGCCGCCGATGAAGAGGAAGTTCCAGCTCACGCCCAGCGCGACGAGCGCCCACCAGAAGTGACTCACCGTGGTTCCCGCAAGAGTCAGCGCGACACAGGCCATGCCGAGCAATGCGCCGACGGCCATGATGCGCGTGACCCCGAAACGGCGGATCAGCTCGCCGGTGACGAAGGAGGGCGCGAACATCGCCAGCACGTGCCACTGGATCACGAAGGCCGTGTCGTCGAAGTGGTGATGGTGGTGATCCATCGCCAGCGGCGTCGCTGTCATGACCAGCGACATGACGCCATAGCCGAACATGGCGCAGATGACCGCGACGATGAACTTCGGCTGGCGCGCGATCCTGCCGAGCGGCCGCTGGATGGCCGCATCATGCTCCCGGGCGTCGTGGAAGCGATGCGGCAGGTCGAGCGAGGCCGAGGTCAGCAGCGACAGCAGGTAGAGCACGACGAGCGCCGCGTAGCTGCCGGCGAAGGTTGCGCCGTTGATGAGTTCTTTCGTCTGGTTGGCGAGATTGGGCCCGATGAAGGCAGCGACGACACCGCCGACCATGACCCAGGAGATGGCGCGGCTCTTGAGCGTCTCTCCGACCGCGTCAGCTGCCGCGAAGCGGTAGTAGTTGCCGAAGCCGTTGAAGACGCCGATCATTGCCGTCGCGCAGACGAAGAGCCAGAAGCTCTGGCTCATGATGGCCCAGGTCGCGAGCGCCCCCGCGGCCATGCCGACGAGTGTGACGAGCATGAAGGCCGGTTTCCTGCCGATCCTGTCCATGAGCATCGAGGCCGGGATGCTCGTCAGCATGATGGCGACGAACTGCGCGGCCAGCGGCAGCGTCGCGAGCGACTTGTCGCCGGCCAGCATGGCGCCGACGAGCGCGGCCGAGGCGACGATCAGCGAATTGCTGCTCATCATCAGCGACTGGGCGACGGCGAGCAGCGGCACGTTGCGGGTGAAGGGCGTCATGCAGTCAATTCTCTGTTGCAGAAGCGGCACTATACAGGCTTCCGCGGCGCACCGGTGCCTGTGTCCTGGTTCGCTCGAGGCGGCGGCTGCGGCCGTCCGGCAGGGCGGCAGCCTGGAAAAGGCTTGACTTGACTGACCAGTCAACTATAGTGATGCGCATGGAAAACACGTCGGATACACGCCAGCGCATCATCGATGTCGCCAAGTCGCGTTTCCACAGCCGCAGCTACGCGGATGTGGGCGTGAAGGAGATCTGCGACAGCGCCAGGGTGCAGAAGGGGAGCTTCTACCACTTCTTCCCCTCCAAGCGCGACCTGGTGCTGGCCGTGATCGAGGAGTTCGCCGAGGAGTGGGCCACGGGTTTCGTCGCCGAGGCGTTCGACCCGGCCCTGCCGCCGATGGAGCGCATCGACTACCTCATCGACGCCGCCTACTTCTGGCAGAAGTCGGTCAAGAGTGTCCACGGCCGCATGCCCGGCTGCCTCTTCGGCAACCTGGCGCTCGAGGTCAGCACCAAGGACGAGATCCTGCGCGCCAAGCTCATGGCGGTCTTCGACAAGGCGCAGACGCGCATCCGCGAGACGCTCGACGAAGCCGTCGCGGACGGCACCATCGCGCCGCTCGACAGCGCGAACACGGCCGAGGCGATGCTCGCCTATCTGGAGGGCATGATCCTGCTGGCCAAGGCGCACAACGATCCCGAGGTGCTCTACCGTCTCGGCCCGGCGATCAAGACGATCCGCATCGAATCGAAATAACCCGGCGGCATGGCGCCGTTGCGGGTTTTTTAACGCCCAGCATGTTGACTGACCAGTCAACTAGCGGGCCTGACACAGGAGAAAACAGCATGACAACCGAGGCGAAAGCAACACTCGACGCACGCGGCCTGAACTGTCCGCTCCCGATCCTGCGCACGAAAAAGGCGCTCGCGGCGCTCGAAACCGGCGATACCCTGGCCGTCACGGCGAGCGATCCCGGCTCCGTCAAGGACATGGACAGCTTCTGCGAGCAGACCGGCCACGAGATGCTCTCCTCGTTACAGGACGAGGAGGGTTTCAAGTTCGTGATTCGCAAGCAGTGAGGGAGGCGCATCATGAACGCAATTGCTCAACAGTTGAATGAGAGTCCCGGCAGGGAAGCGTTCGACAGCTGGTTCGACGAGCGCTTCGAGCACAAGATGGCCGAGCGCGAGGCGAACCATGTCCCGAAGATGACCATCATCGCGACCAAGGGCACGCTCGACATGGCCTATCCGCCATTCATCCTCGCCTCGACGGCGGCGGCGCTCGGCTGGGAGGTGTCGGTCTTCTTCACCTTCTACGGACTGAGCCTGCTGAAGAGGGAGCTCGACCTCGAGATCAGCCCGCTCGGCAACCCGGCAATGCCGATGAAGCTACCGCTCGGTCCGCAATGGCTGCGCAAGGCGGAGATCCCGGTGCCGAACCTGCTCATGGCCGGCATCCCGGGGTTCGAGAGGGTCGCCACGGGACTCATGAAGAAGACCATGGCCGACAAGGGCGTGGCGCCGATCAGCGAGCTGCGCGATCTCTGCATCGAGGCCGACGTGAAGATGGTCGCCTGCCAGATGACGGTCGACCTCTTCGACTGGGAACAGGAGGAGTTCATCCCGGAGATCAGCGAATGGGTCGGGGCGACGAGCTTCCTGCCGATCGCGCAGAAGGCGGACGTCAACCTCTTCGTCTGACGCCCGCCCGCCGGTGACGGGCCTTCTGCGGCCCCGCCCGGCATGACGGCATTTGAATCGGTCTGGAGGAAAAGGTGCCAGCGTTCGAACTGCATCGCCTGGCTGCCACGCCGCTGGTGGCGGCCCTGGAATAACGGCGCGATCGATGCCGCCTGCAGGCGATGTCGATTTGCGGGGCGACGAAAGGCGCGCGAGATCCCTGAATGACCGGACACCGGATTCTTCTGCCCGGGCCGGAAACAAAAAACCCCGATCAGGTGCCCGGGGTTTTCTGTTTTGATGGTTGTGATCTGTCAGGCTGCTTCGTCGTACTCGACACAGATTTGTTCGTCAGCCTCGATCATCATTTCGATGATGACTTCCATTTCGTCGGGGTTGGACTCCGAAATCTCGCGCCATTCGTCACAATTCACTGCAAGGACGTTGTTCATGGCATTGCTCCGATCGATTAAGAATTTAATGGAATACTAATATACAAATCCACAATACGCAACGGGTTGGATGATAGATAATTGTCAATCTATCCTGCTTCGGGCTGTAAGAATCCGGACGCCTTGCGTGTCTTCTATCCAGTGACAGGCCGAAAAAGGCCTGCCAGCCAACCACAGGAGGAACAAACCCCATGAAGAGAATCATCACGAGCCTGCTGCTTGCCCTGTCGATGACGGGCCTTGCGAAGGCGGAACTGCTCACGAAGGAGAGCGTGCACAGCGTTCAGGAGACCATGGACAGGTTCGAGGCCATCGTCGGGGAGAAGGGCATGACCGTGTTCGCGCGCGTGAACCACGCGAAGAATGCCGAGAGCGTCGGCATGGAGATGCCCGACTCCCAGCTGCTGATTTTCGGCAATCCCAAGGGCGGTACCCTGCTGATGCAGCAGGATATGTCGATCGGGGTGGAGTTGCCGCTGAAAGTGCTGGTCTACAGCGGCAGTGACGGCAAGACGCGGGTCGCCTATGAAAATCCGCTGGCTCTCGCGAAGAGCTACGAGCTCGAGAATACAGCGGTGCTGGAGAAAGTCGCGGGCGGCCTCGACAAGATGACCTCCGCGGCCGCGCAATAACGGCTACTCGGCGCGCTGCCGGCGGTGCAGCAGCTCCCGGACCGCGACGTGCGGATCCAGGCCTTCGTAGAGAATGCGGTAGACCTCGGTCGTGATCGGCATCTCGACGCTGAGCTCCTGCGCCAGGAAAAAGGTCTCCTTGGCGGCGTGCACGCCCTCGACCTCCTGCCGGATGCGATCGCGCGCCTGCTCGATGGTCAACCCCTCGGCCAGCGCGAGGCCCATACGGCGGTTGCGGGATTTGTCGTCGGTGCAGGTCAGCGTCAGGTCACCGAGACCGGCAAGTCCCATGAAGGTTTCCGGGTGGGCGCCGAGCGCTACGCCGAGGCGAGTGATCTCGGCCAGCCCGCGCGTGATGAGTGCGGCGCGTGCATTGGCGCCGAAACCGAGACCGTCGGAGATGCCGGCAGCGATCGCCATGACATTTTTGACGGCGCCGCCGAGCTGCACCCCGATGATGTCGGTCGAGGTGTAGGCGCGGAAGGTCTCGCCCCTGAGCGCCAGGGCGAGGCGCCGGCTGTAGCTTTCGGACGGTGAGGCGGCCGTTACGGCCGTCGGCAGTCCGCGGGCGACTTCGACCGCGAAAGTCGGGCCGGAGATCACGGCCAGGTCCGCGCCCGGAAAGATCTTTTCGGCATCGGTGCTGAGCGGGCGGCGACTGTGCGGATCGAGTCCCTTGGTCGCCCAGCAGAGCGCCCGGAGTTGCCTGATGTCCGCGATTTTGAGCAGCACTTCGTGAAATGCCTGGCTCGGCACCACGACGAGCACCTCGTCGCAGTCGATGACGCGGGCCAGGTCGGCGTCGGGAAGCAGCTTGTCGGGAAACGGGATGCCGGGAAGATAGCGCTTGTTCTCACGGTCTGCGGCGAGTCTCGCGATCTCCTCCTCGAGGCCCCAGAGCCTGACGTCAAGGCCGTTGCGTGCCAGCAGGATGCCGAGCGCCGTGCCCCAGGAGCCGGCTCCCAGGATCCCGAAGGAGCTCACGGTTTCAGTGCTTTGGTTCACTCTCGGCCTGCTTCTGGGCGTCCTGCAGCTGCTGCATGTGCTGTGCGTAGAGCTGCTCGAAGTTCACGGGCGAGAGCAGCAGTTGCGGAAAGCTGCCGCGGTTGACGAGATCCGCAACCGCCTCGCGCGCGAACGGAAACAGGATGTTCGGGCAGGTGATGCCCATGACGGGATTCCTCTGCTCCTCGGGAATGCCGCTGATGTGGAAGATGCCGGCCTGGTGAACCTCGGCAAGGAACGCGGTCTGCTCGTTGTTCTTCACCGTGACGGTCACGACGAGAACGACCTCGTAGTTGTCGTCCCCGAGCGCCTTCACCTGGGTGTTCAGGTTCAGGTTCATGTCCGGTTTCCAGTCGCTGAGAAAGGATTGCGGCGAGTTTGGCGTCTCGAAGGAGATGTCCTTGCAGTAGACGCGCTGCAGGCTGAACTGGCCCTGTTGCTTCTGTGCTTCCTGGGTTTCTTCGCTCATGGTTTACTTCTTCTTGGTTAGCGGCAGGTTGGCGCTTTGCCATGCAAAGACGCCACCGCGCAGGTTGTAGACTTTCTCGAAGCCGGCCTTGCGTAGCTGGCGGCAGGCCATCTGGCTCTGGTTGCCTGAACGGCAACTGACGATGATCGGCTTCTGTTTGTGTTTTTCGAGTTGCTTGATCTGGTTCTTGAAACCGTTGATCGGCAGGTTGACGGCATCCACGATGTGACCCTTGTTGTAATCGGCGATCGGCCGCACGTCGATGACGACGGCCTCTTCCCGGTTGATCAGGGTAGTCGCTTCATGCGGCGGGATGTTGTTCTTGCCGCCACCGGCAGCGAGGTTCCAGGCCAGCGCGCCCGAGATCACGAACAGGGCGATCACCAGCATCAGGTGATTGCCGGCGAATTCGATGAGTTGTTCCATGGATCAATCGCTTCTGGTGCAAAAAACTTCGCGCATCATACCAATTAATTGCAGCAGGCGGGGATCGCTGACCTTGTAATAGACCCGGTTGGCGTCCTTGCGGGTGGCGAGAATGTCCTTGTCGCGCAGGATCGCAAGGTGCTGCGAAATGTTGCTCTGCGAGGTGCCGACATTTTCGACGATATCCTGGACGCTGACCTCGCCTTCTCCGAGCGTGCAGAGAATCTTCAGACGCAACGGGTGTGACATTGCCTTGAGCGCGCGTGACGCGCGGTCGATGTCGGCTTCGCCGGTCAGCAGTTCGAGGTTATCATGGTGTTCTTCGGTTAGGGTCATCATGCTCTTTGTTATGTACTCTCGGGGTGTTAACTTCCTCGGCCGGGATTTTACACCATATTAGAATGTTAATGTATTCGGGAGTTTGCGCTAAAATGCCCCGAATTTGATCGTCAGGTGTGCGGGCTCAGGACGCCTGCAGAGGTACTCACGAAACGATATGGCACAACCAAGACCCATCGCATTGCTGATTCTCGACGGCTGGGGCTACAGCGAAGAGATCGAAGACAACGCCATCGCGCAGGCCAGAAAACCGGTGTTCGACCGGCTGTGGCGCGAATCGCCACACACGACGATCACGACCTCGGGTGCGGCCGTCGGTCTGCCGGCGGACCAGATGGGTAACTCCGAGGTCGGACATCTGAACCTGGGCGCTGGCCGCGTCGTCTACCAGGAGTTCACGCGCGTCAGTCGCTCGATCCGCACGGGCTCCTTCTTTACCAACGCCACGCTCACCGATGCTGTCGACAAGGCGATCGACAACGATTCAGCCGTGCATATCGTCGGCCTGCTCTCCGAGGGCGGGGTGCACAGCCACGAGTGCCACATTCATGCGGCCATCAAGCTCGCCGTCGAGCGCGGTGCGAAGAGGGTCTACGTACACGCCTTCCTCGACGGGCGCGATACCCCGCCGAAGAGCGCGCACAGGTCGCTCGAGGAGGTCGAGAGGATCTTCCGCGAGGTTGGCGGCGGGCGCGTCATCAGCATGATCGGGCGCTTCTACGCCATGGACCGCGATCACCGCTGGGAGCGCATCAAGTCGGCCTACGACCTCATGACGCTCGGCCAGGCGGAATTCACGGCGCCCGACACCATCACGGCGCTCGAAATGGCCTATGCGCGCGACGAGACCGATGAGTTCGTCCAGGCTACCGCGATCGTGCCCGAGGGGGAGGAGCCGGTCACCATGAAAGACGGCGACGTCATCATTTTCATGAACTACCGCTCCGACCGCGCGCGCCAGATCACGCGCCCCTTCATCGAGGAGGATTTCGACGGTTTCGAGCGCGCCTCGACCCCGAAACTGGCCACTTTCGTGAGCCTGACCGAATACAAGAAGGGTTTCGGCATCCCGGTCGCCTTTCCGCCGGAGCGGCTGCAGAATACCTTCGGCGAGTATGTCTCGGGTCTCGGGCTGCGCCAGCTGCGCATTGCGGAGACCGAGAAGTACGCGCATGTCACCTTTTTCTTCAACGGCGGCATTGAAAGCCCTTTCGAGGGCGAGGATCGTATCCTCGTGCCCTCGCCCAAGGTCAAGACTTATGACTTCAAGCCCGAGATGAGCGCGCCCGAGGTGACCGACAGGCTCGTCGAGGCGATCGAGAGTGGCGACTACGACGCCATCATCTGCAACTACGCCAACACCGACATGGTCGGGCACACCGGCAAGATCGATGCCGCCATCGCGGCCGTCGAGGCCGTGGACGAATGCGTCGGACGCGTGGTCTCGGCGCTGCACCGTGCCGGCGGCGAGTGTCTGATCACCGCCGATCACGGCAATGCCGAGAAGATGGTCAACCACGAGTCGGGCCAGCCCTACACGGCGCACACCACCAACCCGGTGCCGCTGATCTATGTCGGCAGCCAGCAAAAGGTCTTCGAGGATGGCGGCGCCCTGTGCGATATCGCACCGACCCTGCTCATGATGATGGGTCTCGATCAACCCGCCGAGATGAGCGGCAAGGTGCTGCTCGTCGAGCCGCCACCCGTCGAAGAAGCCGGAGAGGACGCTGCCTGAACGCAGTGATGCATCCCTCGCGCATCGGCAATCCGGCGATTACAGGAGTCCCGCTCCAGTGAGTCCCGCCGTTATCGCCATACTGCTGCTGACGCTGCTCTTACCCGTTTCCGCCCCGGCCCGGGCCGGGGCGGAAGATGCCACGCAGAATGCCGAGCGCATTGCGAAGCTGCGCGAGCAGGTCGCCGAGGTAACGGGGGAATTGAAGCAGGCGCATGCGCAGAAGGATATCGAGGTGACTGCGTTGCGCGAGACGGAGCAGGAGATCAGCCGCCTGACCGCTCAGTTGCGTCAAACCGAGAATGACATCCTCGAAGTCGCCAGGCGTCGCCAGGAGCTGCTCGAGACGCTGGGCCCCGTCGAGAAGCGTCTTGACGACCAGAAAATGTTGTTGCGCCGCCAGGTGCAGGCAAGCTACCAGATGGGTCGCCAGCAACGCCTGCGGCTGTTGCTGAACCAGGACGATCCCTCGCGCCTGAGCCGTATCCTCTCCTACTACAACTATCTAAACCATGCGCGCGCCGGCCTCATCCAGGATATTCAGCAATCGTACAAAACCCTGCTCGAGACCGGCGAGAAGATCCGCGAGGAGGAGGCTGCCTTGATGGCCTTGCGCGCCGAGCAGTACGCGCTGCTGGCGTCGGTCGAGCAGGCCCGAGACAAGCGCAAGCAGGCACTCGCGAGCTGGGAGCAGCAGATCGCGTCGGCCGACAAGCGTCTCGACGGGCTGCAGCAGGATGTGCAGCGGTTGCAGGAACTGACGCGCAAGCTCACCGAGGTTGTCGTGCCGCCTGCCGTGCCGGAGAGCGTCGCCTTCAAGTCGCGCAAGGGCAAGCTTCCGTGGCCCGTGAAGGGGCGGATGGTGCAGCGCTTCGGCGAGACAATGAAAGGGGGCGTCACGCTCGAGGGAATAGTGATAGAGTCACACGAGGGTGAGGACGTCAGGGCTGTGCATGGCGGCGAGGTCATCTTCGCCGACTGGTTGCGCGGCTACGGTCTGCTGCTTATTGTTGATCATGGAGACGGTTACATGACCCTCTATGGCTACAATCAGAGCCTGCTCAAGAATGTCGGCGACCCTGTCGAGGCCGGCGAAATCGTGAGCCTGGCCGGGGTCAGCGGCGGCCGTCGCAATGCCGCCGTCTATTTTGCCATCCGCAAGGGCGCCAGCCCGGTCAACCCGCTGAGCTGGTGTGTTCGCCCTTCCGGAAAACGAGTTGGATAACAGAGATGATGAACAGATTGATACTTGGCCTCCTTCTCCTGGCGTTATCTGCGCCGCTCTGTGCTACAGAGCCGATGCCGGCGGATCCGGCTGACGCCGAACCGGCCGCCGAGACAGCGCCGGACGCCGGCGAGTCGAATCCGTCAGGCGAGCAACAGGCGCCGGATAGCGCAAGCGATGCGGAAGCAGCCGACCCGGCAGGCGAGGAGGCGCCTGTCGAGGACGAGGAGACGCTCGACGAAGAGATCAACGGCACGGACCAGGCAGCGGTCGAAGCACTGGACCAGATCGAGCGCACGCCGCTCGACACCCTGCGGCTCTTCGCCGAGGCCTACAACCGCATCAAGCTCAATTACGTCGAAGAGGTCAATGACAACGATCTCGTCGAGGCCGCAATCCGCGGCATGCTCGAGAGCCTGGATCCGCACTCGGCCTTTCTCGTCAAGGAGGATTACGACGAGCTGCAGGAATCGACGCAGGGCGAGTTCGGCGGGCTCGGCATCGAGATCAGTCTCGAGAACGGCCTCGTCAGGGTCATTGCGCCGATGGATGATACCCCGGCGATGGAAGCAGGCATCAAGGCGGGTGACCTCATCATCAAGCTCGATGACAAGCCGATCAAGGGCATGCCCCTGAACAAGGCGGTCGACATGATGCGGGGCAAGCCCGGCACGGACATCACCCTGACGATCCTGCGCGATGGCGAGAAAAGGCCGCTCGAAATCACGGTCACCCGCGACATCATCCAGATCGCCAGTGTCAAGGGGCGTGTGCTCGACAAGCAATTCGCCTACCTGCGCGTCTCCAACTTCCAGAATGCGACGGCGCGAGATCTCGTGGAAAAGCTGCAGGAACTGCGCAAGGAAATCGACGGACCGATCCGGGGACTCGTGCTCGATCTCAGGAACAACCCCGGGGGCGTCCTCAACGCGGCGGTCTCGGTCAGCGACGTTTTTCTCGAAAGCGGCATCATCGTCTACACCGAGGGCCGCACCGAGGATTCGCGCGTCAAGTACGCCGCCAAGTCGGAAGACATGCTGCTGGGCGCGCCGATAATTGTTCTCGTCAACGAGGGATCCGCGTCGGCCTCGGAGATCGTCGCCGGTGCATTGCAGGATCACAAGCGCGCCGTCATCATGGGCGAACAGACCTTTGGCAAGGGCTCGGTCCAGACCGTGGTTCCGGTTGCCGACGATGCGGCCATCAAGCTCACCACGGCGCGCTACTACACCCCGCTTGGACGTTCCATCCAGGCCGAGGGCATCATGCCCGACATCGAACTCGAGAAGGTTTCCATCACGCTCGACAGCAATCACGACAGCATCTCTCTCAAGGAGAAAGACCTGAGCGGACACCTCGAGAACGGTGATGCGAAAGAGCATGCGGATGACGGCAAAGAGGCCGGATCCGGCGGCGATGATGCCGGGAAGGAAAAAAAGGCCCCGAAGGCCAAAAAGCCGCTGGTCGTGGAGGATTACGCGCTCAGCGAGGCACTCAACGTGCTGCGTGCATTGGCGATCGTGCAGCCTTTGACGGCCGCTTCGCAGTCGCAAGGCGACGAGGAGACAGACTGACATGCCCAGAGTACTGATCCCGCTCGCGCAGGGGTGCGAGGAACTCGAAGCCGTCACCGTGATCGATCTTCTGCGCCGCGCGGGCATCGACGTGGTCACCGCCGGACTGGATGACCGGGTCGTGACCGCGAGTCGCGGCGTCAGGCTGGTTCCGGATGTCGTGCTCGCGGATGTCATGGAAGAGGATTTCGACATGATCGTCCTGCCTGGCGGGCTGCCCGGCGCCGATCATCTCGACGAGGACCCGCGGGTGCATGCGCTGTTGAAGTCGATGTCCGATGGCGGGCGTTTCACGGCCGCAATCTGCGCCGCGCCGAAAGTGCTGGCCAGTGCCGGCCTGCTCGACGACAAGTCCGCAACCTCCTATCCGGGCATTATCGATGCCATGGATCTGGCCAGCACGCGGGTGCTGCAGGATCCGGTGGTCATCGATGGCAAGGTCGTGACCTCGCGCGGTCCCGGCACGGCGATGGATTTCGCGCTTGCGCTGATCGAACAGCTGCTTGGCCCGGAGAAACGCCTCGAGGTCGAAAAGCCGCTCGTGCGGCCCGCCTGAGCGCCATAGAGTCATCAGCCGGCAAGCGGGACAAGCGGCAGGACGCCCTTTCGACCGCAGTTCCAACGTCTCGAACCGGAGAATTGAAGTCATGTCAGTTTTCATCATCCGTGCCATGTCAGGGTTGCTGGCGATTGCCAGCCTCGCCGTCTTTTGCCATGCGGCAGCCACACCCCTGGCCGATGTTCACATGCACTACAAGTGGAGCCAGCAGGAAACCACGGCGCCGGAAGAGGCGATCGCTATCCTCGAGCGCAACGGGATCGAACTGGCCGTCATCATCGGTACCCCGCCCGAGCTCGTTCAGCAGTTGCGCAGGCTGGACCCGCAGCGTGTTCTCGCCTGGTATGGACCCTACCAGACGCGTGCGGACTGGTACCGCTGGTACCAGCAGCCGGAGGTGCTGGAACGTGCCGAGGCGGCGCTCGAGAGCGGCGACTATGTCGGCATCGGGGAGCTGCACCTGATCGGCGGTTTCGCGCCGAAGTGGGACACGCCGGTGATCGACGGGCTTTTGAAACTCTCGGCAAAATACAAGGCGCCACTGCTGGTGCATGTGGAATTCGGCCGCGCCGATTATCTCATCGGTCTGTGTCAGCGTCATCCGGGTGCACGGCTGTTGCTGGCCCATGCCGGAGCGCCCATGCGGCCGGGGGAGGTCAGGCGGGCGCTCGAGGCTTGCCCGTCGCTCTGGTGGGAGCTGTCCGCGCGCGATCCCTGGCGTTATTCGGCTTCCGTGATATTCGATGAGCAGAAAGGGGCGCTGAAACCCGGGTGGCGTGAGCTGATCATCGATTTTTCAGATCGATTGATGCTCGGTTCGGACCCTGTCTGGCCGGTCGAGCAACTCGACAGCTGGGATACGCCGGACACCGGCTGGAACGAGATCGGTCGTTTCTGGAGTGCGCATGAACGCTGGTTGAAACAGCTGCCGGAAGAGGTCGCGAATGCCATTCGCTACGGCAATGCCATGCATTTCTTCGGGCGCGCGGACGTGGACGGGCCGGAACCCTAGTCGTCCTCGTCAGCAGCCTTCTGCTTCTCTTCCCAGACGTGATAACACTCGAGTCCGCAGAAGTGCACGATGTAGTCCTTGGCTTCGTTGCTCTGGGCCTCGTCCAGCGGAATCTCTTTCAGGCAGATTTCGCAATTGACATGATCCGGTTCCAGGGGACGTTCTCTCGGGCACATTGGTCATCTCCTCCTCAAGAAAACTCTACTGCCCTGAAATTCTAGCCGAAATTTGTCAATCCCGGCCTCAGGGAAGCTGCTTTGTGCCTGCCAGCTGATCCACGGCAAGTGTCTGGTGGGTCAGACTTTCCGGATGACCTCGCAGACCCTCTCCACCTGTTCCCGGCTCATCCCGGGAAAGATCGGCAGCGACAGCGTCTCTGTGCAGAGCTGGTCCGTGACCGGCAGGTCGCCCGGTTTGTAGCCCAGGTGGTGGTAGACCTGCTGCAGGTGCAGGCCCTGCGGGTAACACTGGTTGGTGCCGATGTTCGCATCGCCGAGCGCCTGGCGCAGGGCGTTGCGGCGCGGGTGGCGGATGGTGTAGAGGTTGAAGGCGTGGCGCCCGTGATCCGGACGGGCAGGCGGCATGGCGTCCGTCTCCTCGAGAGCTTCGTCGTACCAGCTCGCGACCTGCCGGCGCTTTTCAATGTCCTCTTCGATCTTCTTGAGCTTGATGCTCAGCAGCGCCGCCTGCACGGCGTCGAGGCGGCTGTTGTAGCCGATCTCAGTATGAGTAAAAGCGGCGACAGCGCCGTGGTTGCGCAGCCGCTGCAGGTGTTCGTAGACGCCCTCGTCACTGGTCGTGACCAGTCCGCCGTCGCCGTAACAGCCGAGCACCTTGGCCGGGTAGAAGCTGAAGCAGCCCGTATCGCCGAGCGAGCCGACGATGCCGTCGCCGGATTTCGCGCCGAAGGCCTGCGCGGCATCCTCGATGAGCTTGAGTCCATGGGCGTCGGCGACCGCGCGCAGCTCCGCCATGTTCGCCGGGTGACCGAAGATGTGTACGGGCAGGATCGCCCTGGTGTTGTCCGTGATCACGGCCTTCACGCTGGCCGGCGAAATATTGAAGCTGAATTCATTGATGTCGGCGAAGACAGGTGTCGCGCCGACCAGCGAGATGGCCTCGGCCGTCGCGAAGAAGGTGAAGGGCGACGTGATGACCTCGTCGCCCGGACCGATGCCGAGCGCACGCAGCGAGAGCACCAGCGCGTCGGTGCCGTTGGCCACGCCGAGTGCGTGTTTGCAGCCGATGTAGTCACAGGCTTCCTGCTGGAATTGGGTCACGGCGTCGCCGAGGATGAAGGCCGCCTTGCTGCCGAGCCGGTCGATGGCCGCGATCCAGTCATCGCGCAAACTCTGGAAATCGCTGACGAGGTCGAGATAGGGGACACCCTCTGTCTGCTTGCTCATTGTTCGATCTTCTCCTTGATTTGCAGGGCGACCTCGAGCGCGCGCAGTCCCGTCGGGCCATCGACGACGGGAGTCCCGCCGCTGTTGATGCAGTCGACGAAGGAGGCGAGTTCTGCGTCGAGCGGCTTGACGGGTTCGATCTGGAGGCTCTCGGTGCGGATCTCGGGCCACTCGGCGCCCTCGACGGGAACGGCCCGGGCTGTCTCGAGTTTCTGCGCGATGAAGTCGAGCGAGAGGTAATGCTGCGGCTCGAAAACGCGGATGCGACGGCTGTCCTCGCGCGAGACGCGGCTCGCCGTGACATTCGCGGCGGCGCCATTGGCGAACTCGAGGCGGGCGTTGGCGATATCGATGTGGTCCGTCAAAACCGAGGTGCCGGAGGCCGAGATCGATACGAGGGCGGAATCCACGAGAGAGAGGATGATGTCGATGTCGTGGATCATGAGATCCGAGATGACGTCGACGTCGGTGGCGCGCGCCTTGAAACCGCCCATGCGCTGGGCCTCGATAAAGCGCGGATTCTCGATGCGCTCGGCGAGCGCCAGGATGCCGGCGTTGTAGCGTTCGAGGTGGCCGATCTGCAGAACGGCTCCGGAGGACTCGGCGAGGCTGACGATCTCCTGCGCCCTGGCCACGTCCGCCTCGATCGGCTTCTCGAGCAGCATGTGCACGCCCTTTTCGAGGAAGGGGCGCGCGATGTCGAGGTGCAGCGAGGTCGGGACCACGATGCTGACGGCATCGCACCGCTCGACAAGCTCCTCGAGCGGCAGCGGTTGCGTGCCGGCCTCTCCGGCAACCCGGTCGGACTGCTCCGGATTGGTATCGTTGACGCCGACGAGTTCGACATGCGGCATGCGGCTGTAGATCAGCGCGTGGAAGCGCCCGAGATAGCCGACACCGACAACGCCGACCCTGAGTTTTTTTGCCATGGACATATTGTCAGTTTCAAAAGCAGGGTCTGGATTGTATCATTTGCATCTCGTTCGGCACCGAAATTGATTGCAAAGATGCTTTCGACGGACCGTTGACAGAGCAGGCAAGAGAGATGCAAACCGATCAAGAGATCATGATTCACGTGGAGACAGCCTACATCGAAGCGCAGTCAGCGCCCGATGAGGACCAGTACGCCTTCAGCTACACGATCACCATTCATAATACCGGCTCGGAAGCGGCGAAGCTGCTGAACCGTCACTGGATCATCACCGACGCCAACGGCAAGGTCGAGGAGGTGCGCGGTGAGGGCGTTGTTGGCGAGCAGCCCTATCTCAAGCCCGGCGAGGCCTTCCGCTACACCAGCGGCGCCATGCTCGACACCCCGGTCGGCAGCATGGAGGGAGAATACGAAATGGTCGCCGACAACGGCCGCCATTTTCTCGCCGCCATCCCGCCGTTCTCGCTGGCCGTACCGAACAAGCTGCACTGATCCCGCCGGCCGGCCCTGAAATCCGGCACAACCGCCGCGTGAATCACTGCGACCGTTCCGGGTAGAATCGCGCCAATATCCGATTTTCGAGGTACATCATCATGTCCAAACCGATGCCGACAGAACTCAATCTGCACCGCCAGTCACGCGTTCTGGATATCAGTTTCGACGACGGCAAGACCTTTTCGCTGCCCTGTGAATTCCTGCGCGTCTATTCGCCGTCGGCAGAGGTCCAGGGACACACCGAGGACCAGCGCGTGCTGCAGGTCGGCAAGGAGAGCGTCAACATCGATCGCATCGAGCCGGTCGGCAACTACGCCATCCTGCTGCACTTCGACGACGGCCACAACACCGGGATCTACTCCTGGGAGACGCTCTACAACATGGGCGACAACTACGACCAGATGTGGAACCGGTACCTCAGGGAACTCGAGGAAGCAGGGCACAAGCGCAAGGAACCTTCCTGAGCACGCTGCTGTCGCAACGACACGGCAAAGCCCGTCCTGTGACGGGTTTTTTTATGCGACCGGGTTATAATGCGCCCATCAACACGATCCGGTGATGCAACCATGCCCGATTCCCAGAAAACAACACACTTCGGTTTCCAGACCGTCAACGTCGAAGAGAAGGCCGAGCGCGTGCGCGGTGTTTTCGATTCGGTCGCGAGCCGGTACGACATCATGAACGACCTGATGTCGTTCGGTATCCACCGGCTCTGGAAGCATATCGCCGTGGACCTGGCCGGCGTGCGCAGCGGCATGAAGGTCCTGGACCTCGCCTCCGGAACCGGCGACCTGGCATCGCGTTTCGCGGGACTCGTCGGTCCCGGGGGCGAGGTCGTCATGTCCGACATCAACCTCGCCATGCTCGAGGAGGGGCGCAAGCGCATGGTCGACGAGGGGCATGCCGGCAATGTCGACTACATGCAGATCGACGCCGAGTCGATCCCCTTTCCTGACAACAGCTTCCACGTCGTGACCATCGCCTTCGGCCTGCGCAACGTCACGGACAAGCAGCAGGCGCTGCGCGAAATGTACCGTGTGCTCAAGCCGGGCGGTCGTGCGCTGGTGCTGGAATTCTCCCGGCCCTCGAGCAAGCCGCTCGAAAAACTCTACGACCTCTACTCCTTCAGGGCATTGCCGCTCATGGGCAAGCTTGTCGCCAACGACGCCGACAGCTACCGCTACCTGGCCGAGTCGATCCGCATGCACCCGGATCAGGAGACGCTCAAGGAGATGATGGAGCAGGCCGGCTTCGAGCGTTGCGACTATCACAACCTGACCGGCGGCATCGTCGCCGTGCACCGGGGTTTCAAGCTCTGACATGGAAGCGGGAAGCGCCGCGCTGCTGGGCATCGAGCAGGCTCTCAACGGCCTGCTGACGCTCGATCCCATCCGCCGCGAGCGGCTTGCGAAGCTGCATGGCAAGCGCATCGCGCTCGAACTCGGCGACTGGAACCTGACGCTGGTTTTCGTGCCGGACGCCAATGGCGAGCTGCAGCTGTTCAACGGCAATCGCGAGGATGCCGATGGCTGGATTCGCAGCACGCCGCTCGATCTCATCGAGACGGCGATGCAGGAACGCAAGGAGGACCAGGTCTTCAGGGGCAAGGTCGAACTCGGCGGCGACACGCGCCTGGCGCAGGCGTTCAGCACCATTCTTTCCGATCTCGATCCCGACTGGGAGGAACTGCTCTCGGGTATTGCCGGTGACGCGGCGGCGCATCAGACTGGCAATGCCATACGATCGATGATCGCCTGGGGCAAACGCAATACCCGCATCCTGCAGGAAGACCTCGGCGAATACCTGACCGAAGAGCGCCGCCTGCTGCCGACACGCTTCGAGTTCGAGGAGTGGCGCGACAGCAACGAGCGCCTGCGCGACGATGTCGAGCGCCTCGAGGCGCGCATCAACCAGCTTGCCGGTAAGCGCGAATGATGCGGTTCGGCGAGGCGCTGCGCCTCATCCACATCAACTGGGTGCTGCTGCGTCACGGTCTCGACGAGATCATCCTCGCGGCGCACCTCTTCCGGCCGATCCGTTTCCTGAAATATTTTTCGCCCTTCTACTGGTTCTCGCGCGGCCGGCGGCCGGGCTATGGCGTGCGCATCCGCCGCGCGCTCGAGGACCTCGGGCCGATCTTCATCAAGTTCGGCCAGATCCTCTCCACACGCCGCGATCTGCTGCCCGACGATGTGGCCCGGGAACTCGCCAGGCTGCAGGATCAGGTTCCGCCCTTTGCGGGCAGCTCGGCGCGCATGCTGATCGAGAAGGCGCTCGGCGACAGCATCGGGAATCTCTTCCTGGAATTCAACGAGGAGCCGCTGGCCTCGGCCTCGATCGCCCAGGTTCACACGGCGAAACTCAAGGACGGCAGCGACGTGGTCGTCAAGGTCGTGCGGCCCGGTATCGAGAAGACCATCCGGCGCGACGTCGATCTGCTGTTCACGATCGCGCGCCTGGCCGACCGTTACTCCTCGGAAGCACGCCGCCTGCGGCCCGTCGAGGTCGTCAAGGAGTACGAGACGACCATCTTCGACGAACTCGACCTCATGCGCGAAGCCGCCAACGCCTCGCAGCTGCGGCGTAATTTCGAGAATTCGCCGCTGCTCTACGTCCCCGATATACACTGGGACTACTGCCGACCGAACGTCATGGTCATGGAGCGCATCTACGGCACGCCCGTGAGCCGCATCGATGTCCTGAAGCAGAAGGGCATCAGCATGAAAATGCTTGGCGAGCGCGGTGTCGAGATCTTCTTCACCCAGGTGTTCCGCGATAATTTTTTCCACGCCGACATGCATCCCGGCAACATCTTCGTTGCTGATGACGGTCGTTACATGGCCGTCGATTTCGGCATCGTTGGCACCCTGACAGAGAGCGACAAGCGCTACCTCGCGGAGAATTTTCTCGCCTTTTTCAACCGCGACTACAAGCGCATCGCCGAGTTGCACCTGGAGTCTGCCTGGGTGCCGGAGGAGACGCGCGTCGACCAGTTCGAGTCCGCGATCCGTGCGATCTCCGAACCCGTCTTCAACAAGCCGATCTCGGAAATCTCCTTCGGTCATTACCTGCTGCGCCTGTTCCAGACCGCGCGCCGCTTCAACATGCAGGTCCAGCCCCAGCTCGTCCTGCTGCAGAAGACGCTGCTGAACATCGAGGGCCTCGGTCGCCAGATCTACCCGGAGCTGGACCTCTGGACCACGGCCAAGCCCTTCCTCGAGCGCTGGATGGCCGAGCAGGTAGGGCCACAGGCCTTCCTCAGGAAGGCGCGCGAATACCTCCCGCGGGCGACCGGGCAGCTTCCCGAGCTGCCGACGATCGCCTACAGGCTGTTGCGCGATGCCGAGCAGGGGCATCTGAAACTGCAGTGGGAGTCGCAGCAGCTGCACATGCTGCAGGCGGAGATCCGCGAATCGAACCGCCGCACTGTTGGCGCCGTGGCGGGGGCGGCCCTGCTCATCGGCGCGTCCCTGATCGCCGTGATGCCGCCGGCGTGGATCGCGGTTGGCGTTGCGCAGGCGGCCTCGGCAGCCAGCGGCATCGCAGGCGCCCTGCTGTTGCTCAGGGCCTGGTGGCGCTAGAGAAGGTGTGGACCGGAGGAGATCTCATGCTGAAACTGCTGTGTCCCCTGATGCTGCCCGTCTTGCTGATCGTGGCCGGTCCCGCCCCGGCTGCCGCGGTCTCGCCCGAGGACGTTGTGCGCCAGCTCTATCCCAGGGTGCCGGGCGAGGGCAATCCTGTCATCGATCTCAAGAGCGAGGTCTCGCCCTGCCTCGTCTGTTTTGCGAGCGACGTCATCGAGCGTGATGAGAACGGCCTGCAGGCGATTTTCACGGATCCTCTCGCGAGCTTTCTGAAACGCTGGGCGCAGGAGGAGGGTGTCTGGGTGCTGGAGTGCGTCGACTTCGAGCCGCTCGTCAACGGGCAGGATTTCATCATCACCGGCTTTGTCACGATGACGGAATCGATGGACGAGAGGCAGGCGAAAGTGCTCGTGCGCTTCAATAATTTCGAGACGCCCGTCAGGCTCAGGTTCGATCTCGTCAGGCGTGGAGAAAACTGGCTCATCGACGATATCGAGTCGCCCGAGTACAGCCTGCGCGAGCTCGTGAAGCCCTGCCTCGAGTGAAGGTTCGGGAAGAGGCGTCACGGCAATGAAAAGCCCGGCATGTGCCGGGCTTTTGCGTGCGCTACGCGAAAACCTACTTCCTGAGCAGCCTGTAGATCAGCAGCAGAATGATCGCTCCGCCGATCGCGAGCAGCAAGCTGGCGAAATTGAATCCAGTGACGGTGCCGAGGCCGAGCGTCGTGCCGAGGTATCCGCCGACCAGGCCCCCGGCGATGCCGATCAGGATGGTGACGATGATGCCGCCGGGGTCGTTGCCCGGCATCATCCACTTGGCGATAGCACCCGCGATGCCGCCCAGAATAATCCATGCAAACCAGCCCATGCGCTTCTCCTCTTGTTGTTGTCCATCGTTGACATCATTCTGACAGCCGGCCCTGGAAATGAAAAGCCGCAGATGTCACTCTCCGGCTTCGTTTCGTCACGCTTTTCTCGTATCATGGCAAGCCTTTTTCAGCATTTGTCACTAGCATGGTCAAGATAGGTATCGTCGGCGGCACCGGATACACAGGTGTCGAGCTGTTGCGTATTCTCGCGAATCATCCCGAGGCTGAGCTGGTCTGCGTCACCTCGCGCGGCGAGGCAGGCAAGCCTGTCACCGAACTCTTCCCGAGTCTGCGCGGCTTCGTGGATATCGCCTTCAGTGAACCGGATCCCGCATTGCTGAAAAGCTGCGATCTGGTCTTTTTTGCAACACCCAATGGCACGGCGATGCTGTCAGCACCGGAACTGCTCGAGGCGGGCGTCAGGGTCATCGATCTCGCCGCCGATTTCCGCATCCGCGACCGCCTCCTGTGGGAGCAGTGGTACGGCATGACGCATGCCTGTCCTGACCTGCTCGATGTGGCCGTCTATGGCCTGCCCGAGATCAACCGGGAGAAAATCCGCGATGCGCGGCTCGTTGCCAACCCCGGCTGTTATCCGACGGCCAGCATTCTGGGGTTCCTGCCACTGGTCGAACAGGGCATCGTGGACACCGGCGCACTAGTCGCCGACTGCAAGTCGGGCGTCAGTGGCGCCGGCCGTGGGGCCAGCGTCGCGACCCTCATGGCGGAGTGCGGCGAGAGCTTCAAGGCCTATGGCGTGGCCGGACATCGCCATCTGCCGGAGATTCGCCAGGTGCTCGGCTGGGCGCGCGGCGAGGAGCCGGGACTGACCTTCGTGCCGCACCTCGTGCCGATGATCAGGGGCATCCTCGCGACACTCTATGGCCGTCTCGCGACGCAGGGCATCGACCTGCAGGCCCTCTACGAGGAGCGTTATCGCAGCGAGCCGTTCGTCGACGTCATGCCGGCCGGTTCGTTGCCGGAAACGCGCCATGTGCGCGGCAGCAACCGCTGCCAGATCGCCGTGCAGCGTCCCCAGGATGGCGACACGGTCGTGGTGCTGTCCGCCATCGACAACCTCGTCAAGGGCGCCGCAGGCCAGGCGGTTCACAACATGAATCTGATGTGTGGTCTGCCCGAGACCGCCGGACTGAACAGCGTTGCCTTATCTCCCTGAGAAACGCAAGATTCCACGCAAGCGGGTGCGTATCTACTTGCCGCACCCGGTTATCCATCTGCATGGCGCACATCACTGGGGATGGCTGCTCATCGCGGTCTTCTTCACCGTGGTCCTGGCCTACCTGGGCTGGAAGGTCTACCGTCTCGGCGACAACCGGCTCGTGCACGAAAATCGCCTCGCGATCCTCAAGACCGATGAGCTCGAGGAGCGCATCGAGCGCATCGCCGGAGAGCGTGATGCACTGCGCCAGCAGGTCGCCTCGCTGGAACGCTCCGCGCAGATCGACAGGGAAGCGGCCAGGCAGCTCAAGGAGGAACTCGAGAAACTGCAGCGGGAGCGCCTCGAGCTCAAGGAGGAACTCACGTTGCTCGAGACAGTGACGAGCGGCAAGACGCCCGGCACCAGCCTGCGGGTGTCCAGGTTCAAGATCACGAGGATGGCGCAGAAGCAGCATTATCGCTACGCCATGACCGCCATGCTGCTGCCGGAACTCGAGGACCCTGTCTCCGCGACGGTCAGCATCCGGTTGTCGGGTACGACGCTCGACGGGGAGGGTGACGAGATGAACCTGCTCGAGCTCGGCGAGAAGAAGCAGAAGAGCAGAAGCATCACATTCAAGCATCTGCAAATGCTCGAGGGCGAGTTCCGGTTGCCCGACGATTTCGAGCCGGACCTTGTCACCATCGATATCACCACCAGCAACGAAGACATCAAGAACCTCTCGCGCAGTTTTCCCTGGGAGGTGTTCTGACACACGGGACGAGGAGATTCGCAATGAAGAAGAGAAAACAGAAACACTTCAAACCCCCGGTTTTCACGACCATCATCGGCAAGAGCACGAGAATCACGGGCGATGTCGCCTTCAGCGACAGTCTCCACCTGGATGGCGAGATCCACGGCAACATCCTCGGGGAGGGTGAAAATTCGACCCTGACGGTCAGCGACCAGGCAACGATCAGGGGTGACCTGAGACTGGCGAATGTCATCGTCAACGGCCGCATCGAGGGCAACATTCATGCAGAGGAACGCGTGGAATTGACGAGAAATGCCGTGATTATCGGTAAAATCGAGTATTCGCTGCTTGAAATGGCGATGGGTGCCAGGGTCGAGGGCGAGATGATAAGACTTACAGAAAGCAGGGAAGATCAGCCCGAGAATTCTTGACTAAAATGCTCGGAAAAGCGATAGTTATAGTCGTTCCGTAAACAAGCATTGAGAGTTAACGAAATGGCAGAAGCACAAGTACAGGAAGAGGCTCCACTGGTCTTCACCTCGGCGGCGGCTGGCAAGGTTGCCGAACTCATCGAGGAGGAGGGCAATCCCGAGCTCATGCTGCGTATCTATATCCAGGGTGGCGGCTGCTCAGGTTTCCAGTACGGCTTCACCTTCGACGAGAATGTCAACGAGGGCGACACCCAGGTCGTGACCGACGGTGTCAGGCTGCTGATCGACCCGATGAGCCTGCAGTACCTGACGGGCGCCGAGGTGGACTACTCCGAGGGCTTGCAGGGTGCCCAGTTCGTCATTCGCAACCCGAACGCCTCCACGACCTGCGGCTGCGGCTCCTCCTTTTCGGTCTGACAGTCGTTTCCGCAAGCAACGGGAAAAGCGCCGCATGGCGCTTTTTTCGTTTCAGCGGCTGATCGCACCCTTCACAAGTGCCTCCTGACCTCGACCACTTCCGGATCGTCAGGGCTGTGCGCGATGCGGAAACCCAGGTACTCGCAGAGCTGCAGCATTTTGCGGTTGTTCGCCAATACCTCGCCGGTCATGACCTCGAGGCCGCGGTCGCGGGCGATATTCATGGTGCGCTGCATGAGTTCCCGCCCGATGCCGCGGCGTTGCCAGGTGTCTGTCACCGTGAGCGCGAATTCGCACGACTCCCGGTCGGGGTTCGTGACATAGCGGCAGACGCCGATGAACTGTGCATTCTCGGTCTCGTCGTTGATCACCGCGATCAGCGCCATCTCCCGGTCGTAGTCGATCTGCGTGAAGCGCGCGAGCATCATCGGTGTGAGCCGGTCGAGGCTCTGCATGAAGCGGAAATACTTGCTCTCAGGCGACAGGCTGACGACGAAATCCTGCTCGAGATTGGCGTCCTCGGGTCGAATCGGACGGATGACGATGTCGGTGCCGTCGGCCAGCTGCCATGTCGAGACGAGTTCCGACGGGTAGGGATGAATCGCCATGTGCCCGTAGCGCGCCGTGCTGGTTTTTGGCGGCCGCACGCTGATGCGGGCATCGACAGCGATGACACCGTCCTCGTCGAGCAGCAGCGGGTTGATATCCATCTCCTCGATCTCCGGCAGCTCGCAGGCGATTTCCGAGACATGCTGCAGGACCTTCAGCAGCTGCCCGGTGTCCGCCGGCGGCAGATTGCGAAAGGCGCCGAGCATCCTAGACGCCTGGGTGCCGCTGATCAGTTGGTTGCTGAGATATTCATTCAGCGGCGGCAAGGCCACGCGTGTGTCGCCAAAAATCTCGACGGCCGTGCCGCCGAGGCCGAAGCTGATGACCGGCCCGAAGACCTGGTCGCGCGAGATGCCGATGATCAGTTCGCGCGCACCCGGCCGGTCGATCATGGGCTCGATGGTGACGCCCTCGATGCGCGCCTGCGGCATCTGCGCGGTCACGCTGTCGATCATCTCGCGGTAGGCCGTGCGCACGCTGCGTGGTTCGCGGATGTTGAGGCGTACGCCGCCGACATCCGACTTGTGCGTGATGTCGGGCGAGTTGATTTTCATCGCGACCGGCAGGCCGACACTCTCGGCCGCGACGAGCGCGTTGGCAGCCGTGTCGACGTTGATGCTCGGCGACGCCGGGATGCGGAACGCCCTGAGGATCGCTTTTGATTCGGTGTTGCCGAGCGTGTGCCGGCGCTGGCCGAGCGCGTTTTCGATGATGAGACGCGCCCCGTCGACATCGGGTTCACGATCCGGCGACAGAGGGCCGGGCGCCTGCAGCAGCGCCTTCTGGTTGCGCCTGTAGCTTGCGAGGTAACCGAAGGCCTCGACACCGGCCTCGGGGCTGCGGAATTGCGGGATCCCGGCTGCCGACAGGAGCTCACGGCCCTCCTGGACGAGTTTCTCGCCCATCCAGCAGGCCAGCACGGGCTTGGCGCTGTCGCCGCGCGCCTCGATGACGGCCCGGGCACAGCCCGTCGGATCGGTCATGGCCTGTGGCGTCAACAGCACGAGAACGCCGTCGACGCTCTTGTCGGCGAGGATCGCCTCGGTGGCGGCGCGGTAGCGCTCCGGCGGTGCGTCGCCGAGGATGTCCACCGGATTGGCGTGTGACCAGAAAGTCGGGAGGGCATCCTTGAGCCTGTCGAACGTCTCCTGAGAGAGTGTGGCCAGAGGCACCTGGATGTCCTGCGCCCGGTCTGCGGCCATGACGCCCGGTCCGCCCCCGTTGGTAATGACCGCCAGTCGCGGACCCTCGACACGCGTGCCGGAGGCGAGCACCTGCGCCGCGGCGAAGAGCTGCGCCACGGATTTGACGCGGACCGCACCGGCTCGCTCGATGGCTGCATCGAAGACATTGTCGGCGCCGGCCAGCGCGCCTGTGTGCGAGGTTGCAGCGCGCGTACCCGAGTCGTTGCGTCCCGACTTGACGACGATGACCGGCTTGAGCCTCGCTGCGACCCGCAAGCCGCTCATGAAGTTGCGTGCATCGGAGACGCCTTCGATGTAGAGCAGGATGCTGCGCGTCTCGGGGTCCACGGCAAGATAGTCGAGCACGTCGCCGAAGCCGATATCGGCCGTCGCCCCGAGCGAGGCCACGGCGGAAAAGCCGAACCCCCCGGTGTCGGCCCAGTCGAGCAGTGCCGTGCAGAAGGCGCCGGACTGGGCGACGAGGGCGACATGGCCGGTTTTCGCGGGGCTTTTCGCGAAGGTGGCGTTGAGGCCCACGCGCGGACGCACGATGCCGAGGCAGTTGGGTCCAATGAGTGGAATGTCGTAGGTGCGCGCGATATCGACGATTTCGTTCTGCAGCGCGAGCCCCGCGGGGCCCGTCTCGGCGAATCCGGCAGAGATGACGATGACTGCGCCGACGCCGTGCTCGCCACACTCATGAATGACGGACGGAATCGCGGCCGGCGGGATCGCGATCACGGCGAGATCGACAGTGTGGTCGATGGCCGAGACGGAGTTGTAGGCCGGCAGCCCCTGAACCTTGCGGTGTTTCGGGTTGACGGGATAGAGCGGCCCTTTGAAGCCGTTTTCGCGCAGATTACGCAGCACCTGCCCTCCGACGGATTCCTCGTTGTCGGATGCGCCGATGATCGCGATCGACGCCGGTTCGAAAACTTTTGCAAGATAATGCTTTTTCATCGTCTGACTCGCGCTAGACTGAAGACCTGCCGTGTGATCAGTCTATGTGATATCTTTGCTGCGGTGCAACAAGGAATCACGCAAATTTTCGGGAAACTCGTCGCTTCATGAATTCTGTTGCCTTTATCAGCCATGCCGCCTTCCTGCAGCACGAGATGGGACCGCATCACCCGGAGTCGCCCGCGCGCCTGTATGCCATCAACGACCAGCTGATCGCTTCAGGCATCGACCCGCTGCTCTATCACCGCGATGCCTTGCCTGCAGGGAGGGAGCAGCTGCTGCGGGTACACGATGCCGGCTATATCGACGAGGTCTTCGCCGCGTCACCCGCCGAGGGACTCGCCTGGCTCGATGGCGACACCGCCATGAATCCGCACAGCCTCGAGGCGGCGCTGCTGGCAGCCGGCGCCAACGTGCTGGCTGTCGACATGGTGATGTCGGGCCAGACGAAGCGCGCCTTCTGCAGCGTGCGGCCGCCCGGCCATCATGCCGAGCGCGACCGGGCGATGGGGTTCTGCATCTTCAACAATGTCGCCGTCGGCGCGGCGCATGCCATTGCCGAGCATGGTGTGGAGCGCGTTGCGATCGTCGATTTCGACGTGCACCACGGCAACGGCACCGAAGACATCTTCAGCGGCGACAGCCGTGTGCTCCTCTGCTCGACTTTCCAGTACCCCTTCTATCCGGGGACGGGCGTCGGCGAGACAGCTGCCAACATCGTCAACTGCCCGTTGCCGGCCATGACAGAAGGCGCCGATTTCAGGGCTGCGGTGCGTGCTCACTGGCTGCCAGCGCTCGAGGCATTCGCGCCGCAGCTGGTCATGGTGTCTGCCGGTTTCGACGCCCATGTCGAGGACGACATGGCGCAGCTGAACCTGCGGGAGCCCGACTACGAGTGGATCACGCTGGAGATCTGCGAGCTGGCGGACCGTTACGCGGGGGGGCGCATCGTCTCGACGCTCGAGGGCGGCTATAACCTCTCGGCGCTCGGCCGCAGCGTCGTGGTGCATCTGCGCACGATGATGGACTATCGCTGATCGTCTGCAGCAGGCGCTCGTTCAGGCCGGGTAGATGCCGCCCAGAATGACCGGCTTGCGCGCGCCCGTGACGCCCGTCAGGTCGATGCCGTGGCCATTGAGTGTGCGCCATGCGAACCAGGCGAAAGCCGTCGCTTCCACCCAGTCGGGGTCGAGCCCCGCCGCGGCCGTCGTACTCGTGCGGAGTTCCGGCAGCAAGGCGGCGATGCGCGCCATGAGCACGGGATTGTGCACGCCACCGCCGCAGACCAGCAGGTGCGCCGTCTGCGGGCAACAGCCGTGCAAGGCTTCGACGATCGTCACGGCCGTCAACTCCAGCAGGGTCGCCTGCACATCCCCGGGCTCCAGGGTTTTCGGCAATGCCCCGAGCCGGCTGTCGAGCCAGGCAAGGTTGAATCGCTCGGTGCCCGTGCTTTTCGGCGGCGGCAGGCTGAACCAGGGATCGTCAAGCAGCCGCTGAAGCCGAGGCCGAGACTTCGCCCGGCGCGATGCCGGCTTTCTACAGCAGGGCGTTCACGGCGGCCGCGAAGACTTCTCCTGCATGAGCGTCGGCCTCGCCCATGCGGTCGCTCTCGTTGTCTCCCGGCAAAGCGAGCCGGCGCAGCTGCGCCAGCAGCTCCGCGGGCCAGGCATGAGTGTGGGTGGCGACGACATCCGGCCGGCCGGCGGCATCGATGTCGGCCAGCACGGCGTCGATGCCATCCATGCTGGTTCCCGACATGAGGCCGATGTAGAGGCTCATCTGTCGTTCATGGCGACGTCCCGGCCCTTGAGCAGATCGAGCGCCCTGAACAGCGGTTCCGCGGTTGCGAGGAAGCGTTTCTTCTGTGTCCTGTTGAGCGGGTCTGCCACGGGAAGCTTCGCCGACAGCGGATTGACATGCTTGCCGTTGACGCGGAACTCGTAGTGCAGGTGCGGGCCTGTCGCGAGGCCTGTCTGGCCGACATATCCGATGACCTGGCCCTGCTTGACGCGGTCCCCCTTCTTGAGGCCGCGCTTGAAGCCGTTGAGGTGGCCATAAACCGTGATGTACTGGCCGTGCTTGATGTAGATGACCTTGCCGTAACCGCGCTGGCGGCCGATGACGTTTACCACGCCGTCACCGGTCGCCCAGACGGGCGTGCCGGTCGGGGCGGCATAGTCGACGCCCTTGTGCGAGCGCCAGCGCTTCAGAACAGGGTGCCAGCGCTTGCGCGTGAATCTGGAGCTGATACGCGTGAAGTTCAGCGGCGTGCGGATGAATTTCTTCTTGCGGCTGCGGCCCTCCTCGTCGAAGTAGTCGATATTGCCGTAGTCGTCCTCGTAGCGGACCACGCGGTACTGCTTCTTGTTGTTGACGAATTCGGCCGCGAGGATGTTGCCGGTGCCGATGCGCTCGCCGTCGACGAAATCGGCTTCGTAGATGACGGCGAAGTAGTCCCCCTGCTTGAGCTCGGAACCGAAGTCGATATCGTAGTTGAACAGCTTCGCCATGTTCATGATGAGTTTGCCGGACATGCCGGCATTCTGGCCATCGGCGAACAGCGAACTGCGAATGGTTCCCTGCGCGGTTTCGGTGCGGGTCTCGACGGCTTTCTTGACGGATTCGAGCGCGACGCCCTCGTCGCCGAAATGGTAGTTGTCGGACTGGATGGCGTTGCTCTCGTGCGTGATCTGCGTCAGCTCGCGGTTCTCGTCGAAGTGGAAATAGAGCATCTGGCCGGGGCGCAGGCGCGAAAGGCCCTTGGAAATCTCCTTGCTGGCAATCAGTCGATGATAATGCTCCTGATTGATAGAGAGCGCGTTGAAGATCGACAGCAGGGTGTCTCCGCTCTTGACCTGGTGAACGACCATGAGGGACTCGGCCGGCTGCTCTGTCTCCATGCTCAGGCCGTCCATCTCTTCGCCGATCAGCTCGATTGCGGTCTCCGCAGGTGTCAGTTCACCCGGCGCCGGTTGCAGCTTGTCGAACGGGTGTGCAGCCGCCTCCCTGTCTTCTGCCGACGGCGTCTCCGGGACCCTCTCTTGTTCTGGCTCGATGATCTGCAGGTCGATGGTCTGTTCCTGCTGCACGGGGGGCTCGTCTGGCAGCAGGAAGAGAATGAACACGGCGATGAGGATCGCACTCAAAAAACCGGTAAGGAAAAATTTCATCTGTTCGGAAAAAGTATCGGCCGTTTCGCTACATGAGGTGCTTGGACACGAAAGCACCCGGCTGGTTCATGAATAACTCCCCAAGTATACAGCAACGGGTGTGGGCTCCAATAATGACAGGCTCCGCCTTTTGCGGTAGATTGCTGGGCGGTTTTTTCTCACAAGAATGAAATTTCATGTCTACTGCGAAAGCACTGGAAATCATCGCCCGGGGAACCGATGAGATTCTCGTCAGGGACGATCTGGTCAGGAAACTCGAACGCGGCAAGCCGCTCCGGATCAAGGCCGGTTTCGACCCGACGGCGCCGGACCTGCATCTTGGTCACACCGTTCTGATCAACAAGCTGCGCCAGTTTCAGGAACTCGGGCACGAGATCCACTTCCTGATCGGCGATTTCACGGGCATGATTGGCGACCCGACCGGCAAGAATGTCACCCGCAAGCCGTTGACGCACGAGCAGGTCGTTGAGAACGCCCGCACCTACGAGGAGCAGATCTTCAAGATTCTGGACCGGGACAAGACCAAGGTCGTCTTCAACTCCGAGTGGATGGGCAAGATGGATGCCGCCGACATGATCCATCTGGCCTCGAGCCAGACGGTTGCGCGCATGCTCGAGCGCGACGACTTCAGCAAGCGCTACAAGAGCGGGCAGGCGATCGCGATCCATGAATTTCTCTACCCCCTGATCCAGGGGTACGACTCGGTTGCGCTGCAGGCAGATGTCGAACTCGGTGGCACCGACCAGAAATTCAACCTCCTCATGGGGCGCCAGATGCAGGAGCAGCACAACCAGGAGCCCCAGGTCGTCATCACCATGCCGATCCTCGAGGGGCTTGACGGCGTGCAGAAGATGTCGAAATCGCTCAACAACTACATCGGCATCACGGATGCGCCCGACGAAATGTTC
The DNA here is from genome assembly GCA_037385505.1 of Gammaproteobacteria bacterium. Classification (GTDB taxonomy): domain Bacteria; phylum Pseudomonadota; class Gammaproteobacteria; order Chromatiales; family Chromatiaceae; genus Sva-25. The sequence continues at coordinate 34,960 of JARRMY010000022.1, forward strand.
GGCAAGATCATGTCGATCTCGGATGACCTCATGTGGCGCTATTTCGAACTCCTGAGTTTCCGGTCGATGGAGGAGATCGGCGAATTCAGGCGGCAGGTCGACGAAGGCGCCAATCCGCGTGACATCAAATTCCTGCTGGCAGAAGAGATCATCGAGCGTTTCCATGACCTGGCATCGGCGAAGAAGGCGCATGAGAACTTTATCGCGCGTTTCCAGAAAGGCGCCATGCCGGACGAGATTCCCGAAAAAATGATCGCCTCACCGGCCGAGGGGCTGCCGATCGCCAATGTGCTCAAGGAAGGCGGGCTCGTGAGCAGCACCTCCGAGGCGATGCGCATGATCAAGCAGGGAGCCGTGAGGATCGATGGCAAGCGAGTGACGGACAAATCCCTCGTCTGCATGGCGGGAACCACGCATGTCTACCAGGTGGGCAAGCGGCGCTTTGCGCGCATCACGGTCGAGGCCTGACGGGCTTTGTGAAGCGATGGCCGGCTCCCGGTCGCCATCCACCGCCGCGCCGCGACCGACCCCGCAGCATCCGGGAGTCCGCGGGAATGGTCCGCGACACTGAAGTCCTGCAGCGTCACGGGTCGCGCCCTCGCTGCTGAACGCCGCGGCGTCAGAGCGAGCCGCACCGGAAAATGGCGAGCCCGGCGCAAGGTGCCGGCCGGGGCAGTGCGCGCGCGGACAGGGCTCCTTAGGTCTCCCGGGCCCGGCGCGAGGCCCGCGAATTTCCGCCTGTTCGCGCCGTCCGTAAAAATATTTCAGGAAATTTCGATTTTGTTGTTGACGCTGTTTGCAAAGGCTCTATAATGCGCGCCTCTTGCAGCTGCAGGGGCTCGCTGAAAGGGCCGCAAAATAGCAGTTGACAGGAGTCGGAAGCGCTGTAGAATACGCCGCCTCCAAGCCGAAACGGCAACAGGTTAGTGAAAATTAACGGTTGACGGATCGGCGAGAAGCAGATAATATTCCGCTTCTGACTGCCACGGTAAAAGTGGCACGCTCTTTAACAATATATTCAGGTAACTTGTGTGGGTGCTCCGTCGATGGTCCGAGATGACCAAATATCGATGAAGTGCCTTCAAACAGAAGTTAATTCTTATTGAAGTTAACGCTTGATCGAGCAAGGAATTGGTAAGCCCTAAGCTTACTAGCAAACTTGAACTGAAGAGTTTGATCCTGGCTCAGATTGAACGCTGGCGGCATGCCTAACACATGCAAGTCGAACGCGAAAGTACCTTCGGGTACGAGTAGAGTGGCGGACGGGTGAGTA
>JARRMY010000023.1:0-58229 GCA_037385505.1 Gammaproteobacteria bacterium
TGGCTACCGCCGCTCGTGAGTGCCTGAACCTTCGGATCAGTATTGTCGAGCTGGTAGCTCCAGGTGCCGTCCGGCTGCACCATGAAAGTCCCGTAGGCGCCGGCCGCATGGGGCATCGGTACGAACTCGGCCTGACCCTTGTCCGGGTCCGTCACGTCGAGCTTGCCGCCCGTCGTCAGCGCCGTGTCCTCGGTGACCGCGCCGACCGCAGTGCCCGTGATGACAGCCCGGTCTCCGGTCCCGGTGACATCGATGACGAGGCGGGCCTGCGCAGTGTTGCCGGCGGCGTCGGTCACCGTGTAGGTGAAGCTCTCCTGCTGATGCGCGGACGCGCCAAGCGCCTGGGCCCTGCCATCGAGCTGGTAGCTGTAGCTGCCGTCGGAGTTGAGCTTGAGGGTGCCGTAGTTGCCTTGCTGATCGCCTGTGCTGGAAACGACCGCGCCCTGCTCGTCATTCGAAAGGACGTTGCCCGAAGTGCCCGGATGGCTGTCTTCCGTCACCCGGTCGGTATCGTCTGTGGCCTGTGCAGCGAGATCGACGGTGTAGGCATGATCGAGGCTGGCCGTCCCGGTGTTGCCGGCGGCATCGGTGGTGCTGACCGAGGCATGCAGATTGCTGTCAGCCTTGAGGTCGCTACCCGCAACGGCGATGCTGAACGTGCCGGCAGCATTGACCGTGCCCTGGTAGTCGGTACCGTTGACGGTGAGCGTGACGGTATCGCCCGCCTTGAACTCGCCGCCCACGGTGCCGGTGACATCAACATCGCCACCACTCTCGGCGGCGTTGATGACGTTGTCCGGGGTGATGGCGTCCACCGCGATGGTCGGCACCGGGGCTGCCGTGTCGATCGCCGCGGTGCCCGTGGCGTTGCCGCTGTTGCCAGCCGCATCGGTGGCCGTGACCTGGATGGCGTTGCTCGCCCCGTCCGGGATCGGACTGGTGATCGCACTGCCCGGCAGGGTCCAGGTGCCATCGCCATTGTTGGTGGCGGTGTAGGTGTGCCCGCCCACCGTGACTTCGATCGTCGCGTGCGGGTCGTCGGTAGTGCCCGTGATGTCCGGGGTGTTGTCGTTGGTCAGGGCGACGGCGTTGACCGTCACCGCCGGCGCGCCGGCATCCACCGTGTAGCCGTGATCGAGGCTGGCCTGGCCACTGTTGCCGGCAGCGTCGGTGGTCGATACCGAGGCATGCAGATTGCTGTCAGCCTTGAGGTCGCTACCCGCAACGGCGATGCTGAACGTGCCGGCAGCATTGACCGTGCCCTGGTAGTCGGTGCCGTTGACGGTGAGCGTGACGGTATCGCCTGCCTTGAACTCGCCGCCCACGGTGCCGGTAACGGCGACGTTGGCACCACTCTCGGCGGCGTTGATGACGTTGTCCGGAGTGATGGCATCGACTGCGATCGTCGGGACCGGGTTCGTGGCGCTGGTGCCGGTGGTGCCAGTGCCGGTGGTGCCAGTGCCGGTGGTGCCAGTGCCGGTGGTGCCAGTGCCGGTGGTGCCAGTGCCGGTGGTGCCAGTGCCGGTGGTGCCAGTGCCGGTGGTGCCGTTCCTGTGCCGCTAGTTCCGGTAACGCCACCGGATGTCGTGCCTGCTCCGGGACTCGTGGTTCCTGTACCACCAGAACTTGTCCCGGTCGTGCCGGTAGAAGTGGTTCCGGCTCCAGCGCCTCCTGCGGGCGTGGTTCCCGCGCCGGCAGCGCTCCCGGTACTCAGCCCCGACCTGCCTGAGATCCCGCCATCTGTGTGCGGCATGGTGCCGGCTCCGCTGCGCGGACGCATTGTTTCAGGAACGTCTTGGTCCGGAATCCCGGGAGCAACACTCTGCGCATGATCGCCTGCGGGTGCACCTGCCTCGTCACCGGCACCAGCCCCGGCTGCAGCGCTCCCGCCCGCTCCGGATTCGTGAGCCGCCGGTCCGCCACTGACAGCAGTGTCTGAAGCAGCTTCGGCTGATGCGTCGCGCCCGCCTTTTGCGGACGAACTGTCGGGAATAGGTTCTCCCCCGATGCCCTCTCCTTCCGTCTCTTCAATCCAGCCGATCGGTGCATTCTCATCCGGTTCGCCTTCCTGCTGGTCGGCCCGCAGTTCACGTGCACGCAGAAGATCCTGTTCTTCCTTGTCGTGAGTCACCTTGCGGGAGTCGTCTGTGTTCTTGCTCTGCGAAGATCCGGATTTGTCCTGTTTGTCACTCATGACTGATCACCGATGAAAAAATCAAGAAATAGAATGCGCTCGGTTCGCGCGAGCACTGAGTCATTATGGATGAGAATGGGGCTCCCTGGCTTAACCCGCTGCACCATCCGCTTGCCCCGTGGTGCCAAACGCCAGCCACGACAAGCTCCACAAAACCTGTTCAACGTTCCGAGAAAGCTGTATCCAGGCCAATGAACACCGGCTTGGCGATGTACTGGAAGACGGTTTTTTCGCCCGTGACAATGTCCGCTTCCGCCGTCATGCCCGGCATGAGCCTGCGGCCCTCGTCACTGCCCATGTGCTGCTTCTCGAGTTCGATATCAACTTTGTAGAAAGAACTGCCATCGCGTTCGTTTTTGAACGCCGTGGGAGAGATACGCAATACCTTCCCGGAAACGGAGCCAAAGCGGCTGAAATCGAAGGCGTCGATCTTGACGATTGCCTTCTGCCCCTGGCGCAGGAAACCGATGTCACGCGGTGTGACCATAGCCTCCATGATAACGCCGCCTTCGCTCGGCACGATCTCGGCCACAATGCCGCCCGGCTGGAGCACGGCGCCAGCCTTCGTCTCGGGAACGTTCTGGATGTAGCCATCGACTGTCGCGACGATCTCGCGCCGACCCTGTCGTGTGTTGAGTGCATCGAGTTCGGCCGTCAGTTCATCGACCTGCTCGATGAGCTTGCTGCGCTCGGTGCGCGCCTCCTGAATGATCTCGTCAGTGACCTGCTCGATCTCGGACAGGGCGCCATCGATGCCATTGTTTGTTTCGGCAATGCGTGACTCGATCGCCTTCAGCTCTTTTTCCGCACTGGCAACGCGCGATTTCGCCTCGGCAACCTGGATCGCGGAGACGAGCCCTGTTTCCGCGGCCTGGCTGTCCCTCTCGAGAATTTCCCTGAGCGAGGCAACTTCCTGCTCGGCGCTCGGCAATTCCCGCTCGAGACCCTCGAGCTGCGCCTTGAGCTGGTCGAGTTTCTCCTTGCGTACATCCACGCGCGCCTGGTTGAGCATGAGCTGATTCTGATAGAGCGCATTGGCCTCGGCGACAAGCACCGGGTAGCTTTCCCGCCAGGCGGAAAAATCAGGCTCCGTAAATTCAGCCACGGCGCCCCAGCGTTCGAGACTGATCTGCAACGCGGCGCGCCGGATCTCCGCCTGCGCCTTGTCCTTGTCGAGATTGGTCGAGATGAAACGCGCGATGACCTGCCCCTCTTCGACAAAGTCATCGCGTTCGACCATGAGCTCGGCGAGGATGCCGCCCTCTTGTGTTTGCAGTTGCTGTACGCGCGCGACGGGCTTGATCTCGCCCCGCGCCTTGGCCAGTTCCTCGACCTTGGCGATAAAGGACCAGGCGAGGAAGGCGATGACCAGGAGTGCAATGAGAAGCAGCACGGCGCGCAGCTTGCCGGTGGCATGCCCCTCTTCGTCGAGCAGTGTTTTCAGCGAATGCGGCGGACGCTCGTCGCCGCCTGAAATTGCAACAATGTCCGGGTTCTTGTTCGTGTTCATGCTTTTGGTTCCTTGACGGGCTCCCCTTGCGGAGCATCTGGTAGTTCTTTATTGATCGGGCCGAAATAGACCAGGCCACCCCGGTCGAGGATCACCACCTTGTCGGCGCTCTCGATGAATTCTGTCCGATGCGTGGCCATGACGACCGAGGTCTTGCCATGCAACGCATCGAGGCTCGCCTTCAGGTAGCCATCCAGCAGCGGGTCCTGGTCGTTCAGCGGATCGTCGAGCACGAGCAACGCCGGATTGCCGAGGATTGCCTGGGAAAAAGCGAGAATGTTACGCAGGCGGATGGCTCCGGCATCGTCGCGTGATGGCTCGAGCCGGATGGCAAGTCCTTCACTGGCCGAACCGGCCCCGAAGTGCTTCCACCATTCCGGCCCGGCAGCGCGTTCGAGTGCCGACTCCATCTGGGTGTCGGTCGCCCAGAGATGGCCGAGTTGCAGAAACTGCCGCACACTGACCGGCAGCAGGCGGACGGACTGGGGCTGGTAGCCGGCCCAGGCGCGGTAATCGGCCGGATCGAACTGCCGGATATCCCGGCCGGCCAGCAACACCCGGCCATTTTGCGGCGCCAGAATACCGGCAAGGCAATTCAGCAGTGTCGTCTTGCCGGAGCCGTTGGGTCCGATGACCGCGACCCGTTCACCCGCCTCGATTTCGAAGCTGATACCGTTGAGGGCCGGCTCGGACTGGGGGTTGTAACGGTAAAAGAGGCGGTCGGCGACGATGTGCGGCGGCAACTCCTCGATCGGCGAACTGATCTGCGGGTTGCTCATTTCGCCCGGCGTCATCATGAGCCGGTCCAGCTGATTCGCAGAATCGCGCGCCTGGCGAATGCGCACGCTGCTCGTGAAGAAACGCTGTGCGGGCGTCGTGATACGCCATATCAGCATCATGCTGGCGATCAAGCCGCCCATGCTCATGGTGCCAGACAGCACCAGCGTGATGCCAATGCCCATGGTGGCCAGCACGGTGGACATGCCGATGGCATGGCCGACACTCTGCATCATCGCCATGATCAGAGCCGAATCCCTGTTCGCCTTGGCAGACTGCGTGGAGAGTTCGGCCAGCCTGCGCAGCCAGGCCTGCTGGCCGGAGATCCCCTGCAGGACACGCAGGCGGCCCGTGGCGGCGATCATCGCTTCCTGCAGCTGGTTGCTCGCGCGGCTGGCCCTGATGGAGCGCGCGTGCACCAGGCCGGAGAAGATCTTCGCTGCAATGATGAAGAGCGCGAGACCGGTGATCGGCACGAAGACGATCCAGCCGCCAAGCAACGCAATGACGAACAGAAAGACGACGACGAACGGGAAATCGACCATGGCCGCGGCATTGGCGCCCGAAAAGAAGGAGCGTACGCCGGAGAGAGAGCGCATGCGCGTCATGCTGCTGTTGAGTCCCATGCGTCCGGTCATCTCGGGCGACAGACTCAGCGACTTGCGCATGGCGGAGTCACCCACGTTGGAGCCGATCCAGGCGGCAAGCTGGTTGAACACGCCGGCGCGGCCGAGACGCAACATCCAGCCGCCGATGACGGCCATGAACGCCGCGATCGTGAGCGTCATCAGCGATCCGGTCGTGCCGCTGGGTATCACGGTGTTGTAGACGGTCATGGTGAACAGCGAAACGGCCAATGCCAGGATGTTGGCGAACAGGCTGACAAAAGCGATGCCCGACAGTTCGCGACGCGCCTTGCCGAGCAGCTGGCCGAACCAGCCCGGTTGCGGTGCATCGATCGGCGTGAAGGCGGCATCGCGATGGATCACCAGCGCACGTTCGGATCCTGCGGGTTTCCAGTCAGCGGTCACCCCCTCGCCGTCATGCCACCAGTCCTCACCGCCCGAGCGGCCCAGGTAGAGATGGCAGGAATCCTTGCCCAGCAGCAGCGAACCGACTGGCAATTCATCTGTGGAGTGGTAGCGCCCCTGCTGCGTGATGAATCCGATTTCAGCGAGCATGTTGGCCAGGTCCTTGCTGTCGAACGCCGTCGGGTTTTCCGGCAGGGCCGGAACCAGCGCGCGCGGCGCGCCAAACCAGTCGAGAACGACAAGTAGCGCAGGCACGCAGCGCGCCAGCGCCGAAGCTTCCAACCTGCGCGCACCGAACACCTCGGCGATGCGGCGCATGCGCTCGGCCTCGTTGCTGTAGGCCGCGGACAAGGACTTCAGCCCGGCTGTTTCTTCCTGCCCGGAACCCGCGTTTTCAGCAGCCGGCGGACTGTTGGCAATGGTCTCAGCCATGGTCCCTTACCTCCTCGACGCGCAGGGTCCTGTCACACGCCTCGATCAGGGGCGTCTTGTATGTTGCGATGATCACCGTGGTCTTGCCCCTGAGTTCCCCGAGCACGGCAGCCAGGCGCTTGAGGCCATCGAGATCGAGCCCTGATGCGGCATGGTCCAGCAGCAGGATCGACGGTTGCCTGACCAGCGCCCTGATCAGTGAAATGCGCTGATAAGCGCCCTCGTTGAGCTGCTGGGCCGCAGTCGGCCCGATGTCGGTCAGGATACCGTTGCGCAGGCTGTTGATGTGACTCTCCAGGCCGAGCTTCTCCGTGTACTCGCGTGCGCTGGCGTTGTAGCGCGGATCGTAGAGCGTCAGGTTGTTGAGAATCGACCCCGGCAACAGCGTGGAGAGCCGCGGGACGAGGCACACGGCCTGCCGGTAGGCATCGGCAGCATAGGCCTCCTGCGGCTCGCCGTTGAGTTTGATTTCAATGCCGCTGGAGCGGGCAAGACCGGCAATATCCGCGAGCACCCTGGAAGCGTAGGAAGCATCCTCGCAATCGAGGTGCACGATCTCGCCCCGGTCGATCTCCACCTGCCCGTTCTCGATACCGGCGCCCGAGAGTTCGATCTTGAGTTCCTGCGGGATTGCTGTGGTGCCACCATCGTGGTTCAGGGCCGGACTAAGCGGCAGGTGAAGTAATTCATCGACGCGCGCCTGCGCTTCACGCGACTGCGCCAGACGGGAGAGGAAACCGAGACTCGCCATGGCCGGCATGATGGACCGGCCTGCAAGCAGCGTCGCCGCAGCGAGTCCGCCTGTCGTGAGATTGCCGTCGATGACTTCCTGTGCGCCGAAGAAGACAATCAGGATCGTCGCCAGCTGGCTCAGCAGTCCCGAGTTCTCGGTCACGAAAGCGTTGCGGGATTCGAGACGGGTGTTGGACGCCAGCAGCGCATCATTGGCCCTGTTGAAGAGCCTGCCGAGCGCGGCCTCGCTTCCCATGCTTTTGAAATAGGAAACACCTGAAGCAAGGTTCCAGACCAGATCCTGGCGCCGTCTCTCCTCGCGCTCGACGTCTTCGGCCGCTTTCTCGGTTGCACGCTTGTTGACGAGCGCCGCGATGAATGCAACGACGAACAGTAACGCCGGGATCCATGCCAGCCACCCGGCGACGTAGGCAATGAGACCGATATAGACGAAGACGAAGGGGATTTCGTAGAGGGCCACCGCGGCCTGTCCCGAGGAGATGTCGCGGATTTTCGATACCGCTCTGACAGCATCGTTGATCCAGGCATTGCCGCGCCGTTCGAGTTCGCTGATATCTGCGTGCAAGAGACGGTCGAAGAGGCCAACGGTCATGCGCGCCTCGTAGCGTGCGCCGAGGTCGATGAAAATACGGCTGCGGCCGTAGCGCAGGAAGGCGTCGAGCAGGATCGCGATTGCAACGCCACTGATGAGCAGAGTTGCCGTGCCGAAAGACTGGCTCGGGAGGATGCGGTCGTAAACCTGCAGCAGCGCCAGAGGCAAGGCCAGCCCGAGAAGGTGGATCACGAGTGATACCGCCAGCAGGTCAGTGCGAATGGAGCCTGATGGCGCCGCTATTTTTTCAGTTGTGGTTGTTGGCATCGAGTGGGTTTCCTTGTGTGAGTTGACTCAATTATTATTTTATATTTCAACTATTTAAATATCTTTTATGATATTTTTTTAAAAAAGCTCAAGCGCGTTTCAGGGAAAGTAACCACAGGGTGATACCGATACCGGTTCCGCGCCACACAGTCAGGCAGTTGAAATATATCGACGATCGACTGCTTTTGCCAGTTGCGCAAGCCCGCGGGCGCCATGGTGACTCAGCGGGAGTGCGGTTGCAGGCAGAACCCGCGCCGACCCGTCAATGGCCGGCTAAACGGAAGTTTAGGTCATTCGGTGAATAGGCCAAGTGAGAACAGGCAGGCATCATACCAACAGCCAGTCGCAGAACTGTGATGACTCCTGGCCGAGCCCTCAATCTCCCGCAGCAATGCCTCCCAGCCGGAGCGCTCTCTCTGCGGCGTGAAACGTTCCTGCAATGAGGCGCAGGCCGCCAGGAGTTGCTTGTAATAGGAGTCGTCGGACTCGGCACGCAGCAGCCGCTCTCGCAGGGCATCTGTGTCCTGCACCGGGTAGTAGCCGGGATAGTCCGGCCCCAGCAGGCCGACGGAACCCTCGATGTCCGACGCAATCACCGGCAGACCGGCCATCACCGCCTCCGAAATCACGTTCGCCCCGCCTTCCATGATGGAGGGCAGAACCAGCAGGTGCGAACGGGAGTAGATGCGCCGCAATTCAGCGTGTTCGATCTCGCCATGCCAGCGATAGCGTGGATTGCGGCGCATCTCCTCGCGGGCGGCCGTCGCCCAATCATCATCATGGGCCCTGCCATAGGCATCCACCCGGATACGGCTCTGCGGCGGCAGCCCCCGTACCGCCAATGCCGGGCGCAAGGGGTCCTTCTCCTCGCGCAGGTGACCGGCGAAGCAGACCCGGAAACTCCGCTTCAGGGGCTGACGGTTCTGAAGCGGGCGCGCGGACTGCAGGATGATGCGCAGCCTGTCGTGATGGCGTTCGGGCAGGGCATTGCCCAGCAGGTCATGCAGGCCGACGATGTAATCCGCTGCGTCGAGCGAGGCCAGGGTGGTCTCACGATGGCTGTGGATGAATCGATAGGCATCGGTGCCGGTCACCACGACGACGAGCGGGCGGTCCGGGTGCTCTGCGGCGAAACGCGCGATGGCATCGGCACTGCGCCAGGCATGCAGCGCCACCATCATGTCGGCCGGTTCGCCATGATACTCGGTCATGACGCTCACCCTGTGCCCGAGGCGGCGCAAAATCGTCGCCCAGCGGTTGGCCGACGCCCTGTTACCGGCCAGCGAACCATGCGGCGCTGGAGTGACCAACCTGATATTCAAGTGACATTCCACGGCATCTTTGCGATCATGCCTGTCACTTTATCGCATCCCCGTCATTGTATGTCACAGTTCCTGATCGACAGCATGGAAGACGCCCGCCGGCGCACGCTGACGCTTATCGACGGACTGGATGCCGCGCAACTCATGGGACCGAAACTCCCAATCGTCAATCCGTTGCTTTGGGAAATCGGCCACACGGCCTATTTTTACGAGTACTGGATTCTGCGCCAACACCTTGGCGAAGAGCCCCTCTTCGACTCGGTGGACAGCCTCTACGACTCCATCACCATCGCCCACGACGATCGCTGGGACCTGCCCCTGCCCGGGCTGGACGATACCCTTGCCTACATGCGCGAGGTGCACGATCGTGTGCGCCGCCATGTCGAGCAGGACGGGCCCGATGCGCAGCGGGATTATTTGCTCGAGTACGCCATCTACCACGAGGACATGCATACCGAGGCCTTCACCTACACGCGCCAGACGCTGGAATACCCGACGCCGGCGATCGGTAGCGTACCCCGTGAGCTCATGAGCGGCCGCCTGGAGGGCGATGCGAAGATTCCCGGCGGCACCTTCATGCTTGGCGCCACGCCGCAGGACGGCTTTGTCTTCGATAATGAAAAGTGGGCGCACCCCGTCGAGGTGCAGCCCTTCGCAATCGCCCGCGCTGCTGTCAGCAACGCCGGGTTCGCGGCCTTTGTCGATGCCGGCGGTTACAGCAAGCAGGAATACTGGGACGAGGATGGCCTGGCCTGGCTCAAGGCCTCACGCCTCGAGTGCCCGCGCTACTGGCGGCGCGGCAACGGCGGCTGGGAGATGCGGCGCTTCGACCGCTGGGAACCCCTGCCGATGGATGCCGCCGTGATCCATGTCTGCTGGCACGAAGCGCGGGCTTACTGCCGCTGGGCCGGCCGGCGTTTGCCGACCGAGCTGGAATGGGAAGTCGCGGCAGCCGGGCAACCGGATGCCAGCGGCGGCCTCTCGAAAACAAGACGCCACTACCCCTGGGGTGACGAGAAGCCGGCCCCGCGCGTGGCGAACCTCGAAGGCAGCGCGCTCGGCACCATCGCCGTCGGCGCATTGCCCGACAGTGACAGCGCCTTCGGTTGCCGCCAGATGATCGGCAATGCCTGGGAGTGGACGGAAGACACCTTTGGCCCCTACCCGGGCTTCACGCCCGACATGTATGCGGACTATTCTGAGCCGCTCTTCGGCAACACGAAAGTCCTGCGCGGTGGCGCCTGGACCACGCGCGGTCGCATGATCCGTAACACCTGGCGCACCTATTACGGACCGGAGCGCAACGACGTCTTCGCCGGCTTCCGGACCTGCGCACGCTGATCGAGACCAGGTGAAGCAAGTGATCAAGGCATCCGTCAGTTTTCACGATCTGCACCCGGGCGCCGATGACCTGGCAGCCGATGTGCTGGAGGGTTTCTCCCGGCCGCAGAAAATGATTCCACCGAAGTACTTCTACGACACGGAGGGCTCGCGGCTCTTCGATGCCATCACCTCGTTGCCCGAGTACTATCCGACCCGAACCGAAACGGCCATGCTGCACGAGTATGCCGATGAGATCGCGCACAAGGCCGGCACCGGGCACCTGCTGGTCGAGCCCGGCAGTGGCAGCTGCAGCAAGGCACGCATTCTCTTCGAGGGGTTGAAGCCCTGCGCCTACGTGCCCATGGACATCTCGGGCGATCACCTGCGCGTGGCCGCCGAAGCGGTTGCCGCCGACTACCCCTGGATTGAAGTCCATGCGGCCTGTACCGATTTCACGCGGCTGATGACACTGCCGCCGGGTAGTCCGGAAGGGCATCGGCTGGCTTTCTTTCCCGGGTCGAGTATCGGCAATTTCGATCCCGATAGGGCTGTCGACTTTTTGCGTATGATTGCCGGGATGGTCGGCCCGGGCGGACAGTTGCTGATCGGCGTCGATCTCAAAAAGAAGAAGCAGATCCTGGAGGCCGCCTACAACGATGCAGAGGGCATCACGGCGGCCTTCAACCTGAACCTGCTCAGGCGCATCAATCGCGAACTGGGCGCCGATTTCGACCTTGCGCAGTGGCGCCACAGGGCATTTTACAACCAGGCTGAGGGCCGTATCGAAATGCACCTTGTCTCTCGCGCGGACCAGCAGGTGAGGCTGCAAGGTGAGACCTTCGAGTTTGCCGAAGGCGAGACCATCCACACAGAGAACTCCTACAAGTACAGCGTGGCGGAGTTCCGCGATCTGGCAGCGAGTGCCGGCTTCACGACCGACACCGTCTGGACGGATGACGACAACCTCTTCAGTCTACACCTGCTGCAGACGGAAATTTCCGATGCAGGCTGATACGCCGGTTCTGAAAGATATCGTCCTGGTCGGCGGCGGCCATGCGCATGTCTCCGTGCTGCGCATGTTCGGCATGAGGCCCATGCCCGGCGTGCGGCTGACGCTCATTACCCGCGATATCCACACGCCCTATTCAGGCATGCTGCCCGGATACGTGGCCGGGCATTACGACTACGACGAAGTGCATATCGACCTGGGGCCCCTGGCCCGTTTTGCCGGCGCACGTCTCTACCATGGCGAGGTCGACGGCATCGACACCGGGGAGCAGCTGGTGCATGTCACTGGCCGTCCACCCGTGCACTATGACCTGCTCTCGATCAACACGGGCTCGCGCCCGCGCACCATCGACGTGCCGGGTGCGCTCGAACATGCTTTTCCGGTCAAGCCCATCGACAAATGGCTGCGCGACTGGGAGGCGTTGCAGGCCAGGGTGCTGCAGAGCAGCGGTGACTTTCGCATCGCTGTCGTCGGCGGCGGCGCCGGCGGCGTCGAGCTGGCGCTCTCCACGCAGCATCGCCTGCAAAGCCTGCTGCGCGAGCGGGGTGACGCTGTTTCGCGCCTGCACTACATGTTGCTGACTGACGGCCCGGAAATACTCCCGACCCACAATGCCGGCGTGCGCAGGCGTTTCATGCATGTGCTGGGCGAGCGCGGCATCGAGGTGCAAGCCAGCAGCAAAGTGGTGGAAGTCAAGGCCAGTGGCGTACAGCTCGAGGATGGCGAATTCCGCTCCGCCGATGCCGTGCTCTGGGTAACACGGGCTGCCGCGCCCGTGTGGCCGGCGAAGTCGGGACTGGCCGTGGACGACGAGGGCTTCATCGCCGTCGACCGTGAGCTGCGTTCCACATCCCACCCCGGGATATTCGCCGCCGGCGATATCGCCTCCCTGCCCGACCCGCGCCCGAAATCGGGCGTCTTCGCCGTGCGCCAGGGCCCAGTGCTGACAGAGAACCTGCGCCGCGCCGTCGCGGGCCGTCCGTTGAAAGCCTACAGGCCGCAGAAACACTTCCTCGGCCTCATCAGTACCGGCGATCCCTGTGCCATCGCCTCACGCGGCAACTGGTCACTGGAGGGCAAACTGCTCTGGAAATGGAAGGACTGGATCGACCGCCGCTTCATGCAGCGATTCAACGAATTGCCGGAGATGACCGTTGAGGCCGGCCCGGAACCCGGCGGCATTGCCGACAGAGAGGCGATCCGCGAGCTTTCGACCCTGGCCATGCGCTGCGGCGGCTGTGGCGCCAAGGTCGGCAGCACGGTGCTGAGCCGCGTCATCAACCGCTTGCCGCCGCAACGACGCGACGACGTGCTCATCGGACTGGACTCGCCCGATGACGCCGCGGCTTTCGAGGTGCCGACCGGCAAGGTAATGGTGCAGAGCGTCGACTACTTCCGCGCTTTCATCGATGACCCCTACACCTTCGGCCGCATCGCGGCCAACCATGCGCTCGGCGACATCTTCGCCATGGGCGCCGAGGCGCAGTCGGCGCTGGCCATCGCGACCGTGCCCTACGGCCGCGAGCGGATCGTCGAAGAGACGCTGGCCGAGCTCCTGGGCGGTGCGCTGGATACGCTGGCGCCGACAGGCGCCGTGCTGGCGGGCGGCCACTCGAGCGAGGGCGCCGAGCTGGCCTTCGGCCTGACGGTCAACGGCCTGATCGCGAAAGATGCGCTTCTGCGCAAGGGCGGCATGCAAGCAGGCGACGCCCTGATCCTGACCAAGCCCATCGGCACCGGAACACTCTTCGCGGCCGACATGCGCGGCAAGGCGAAAGGGCGCTGGGTGGACGGCGCCATCCGCTCCATGCTGGTTTCCAGCCAGGCTGCCGCGGCCGCTCTCTACCGGCATGGCGTGACGGCATGCACCGATGTCACCGGCTTCGGCCTGCTCGGTCACCTGATCGAGATGACACGCGCCTCAAACACCGACGCGCGGCTCGAACTGGATGCCGTGCCCCTGCTCGACGGTGCCGAGCAGACAGTGGCTGCCGGCATCCTCTCCTCGCTGCAGCCGCAGAACGTGCGCCTGCGCCGGGCCGTACGCGATGCGGATGCCCTGAGCGATCATGCGCGCTATCCCCTGCTGTTCGATCCGCAGACGGCGGGCGGCCTGCTGGCTTCCGTACCGGCGGATCAGGCATCCGCCTGCCTGGAGGAGTTGCATGGCCTGGGATACACACGGGCCGTGATCATCGGCAGTGTCGAGCAGGGGTCGAGCGCAGAGGCGCCGATCGAGGTCGTGGCTTGACGTGGACAGGGTGAAGGATGACATGAATCCAGAACTCCCGCGCCTGCTGTTCGTTTACAACGCCGACAGCGGGCTGTTCAACACGCTGGCCGATATCGGCCACAAGATCTTCTCGCCCGGGACCTACGCCTGCGATCTGTGCGCACTCACGCATGGCTATTTCAGTGAACGGCGCGAGTGGCGTGCGTTCATCGAGTCGCTCGCCGTGCCCTGCGAATTCCTGCACCGCGACGAATTCGTGCGGGCCTGTCCCGAACAGAGCGCGCTGGCCTTCCCTGTCGTACTGCACCTCAACGGCTGTGAGCAGCGCGTCTGCCTGTCGCGGGAGGATCTCGCCGCCTGCAGGGATCTCGAGGACCTGGAACGGGCCATCGGCCGGTGTCTCGCCGACAGCCGATGAATCCGCTGCAATGAATGCCGACACTGCACCGGCAAGCGGGGCCAGCCGCCGGATGAATCGAAAGGAACCGTCCCTTGTATGGAGCGGACACGACTGGAAAACAGTTGCCGCTCGACCCGGTATGCCCGCTAACCGCGTGCCAGCCAGACGCCACTCTATTGGATATCACCCCATCGCAATATGCCTCGATAGCAATCCTGGCCTGCAGAACGGAAACTTCCGGAAGTGTTCAAAGAACCTGCAGTCATTCGCGAGCCTGCCAGGCAGAGCATAACCACCTGATACCGCATCAATCATCGGCCAGGGAAATGCCTGCTGAATCCGGCACTCCTCTCTGCAGTTTTCTGTGTTCAAATCGGGAAATTACGCTGATTTCGCAGAAAAGATGCAGCTTTAACTTTATTTTCACCTTTGCTTTACAGTTCCTTGATGTCTCCCGGGTTACGTTCAGTCCCAGTCTGATGATTGGCTCAGACTTCGTATGAATCTTTCGACACCAACGGAGACAGACATGAAACCAATCTTTAAAATCCTTGCGGCTGCGGCGATCCTAACCTCGCTGACCGCATGTGACGACGATGAAGACACTACTGCTGATGTCGGCAATATCCTCGAGGTTGCCAGCGCCAACGGTTCATTCACAACACTGGTTGCGGCGCTGGAAACAGCTGGTCTTGACGATGTGCTGGCTGACGAGTCGCGAGACTTCACCATCTTTGCACCAACAGATGCGGCATTCGAAGCGCTGCTGGCTGATTTGGGAATCGGTGCTGCAGAGTTGCTGGCAGACCCGAACCTGCAAGACATCCTGCTCTACCATGTCGTGCCTGACGCAGAGATTGATTCCACTCAAGCAGCCGCAGCGGCAGGGACCACATTAACGACTGCCAACACAGACGACATCGGTGTTGCATTGCAGGGCGCAGACCTGTTCATCAATGCCTCTCAAGTAGAGACCCCCGACATTGACGCCAGCAACGGCGTGATTCATGCCATCGACAAGGTACTGCTGCCCACCGAGGACGATCCCGCATCCGGCTCCATTACGGATGTTGCCGTCGCTGACGGGAACTTCACCACTCTTGTCGCCGCGCTGCAAACGGCCATGCTGGATTCTGTTCTTGCGGATGAGTCAGGAAAATTTACCGTGTTTGCTCCAACCGATGCGGCATTTCAGGCTTTCCTGAATGATGAAGGCTTGACTGCTGACCAGCTACTGGCGTCGCCAGATCTGTCTGACATCCTGCTCTACCATGTCATCTCCGGCGCTGAAGTCAACGCCGCTGCGGCGACTGCGATTGCCGGCAATACCGTCGTGATGGGCAACAGTGATGAGATGGCGCTGTCCCTGACCGGGTCTGAGCTCTTCGCCAACCTGTCGGGAATCAGCGCTCCGGACGTGGATGCCAGCAACGGAATCATCCATGTGATCGACACCGTGCTGCAGCCGCCAGCTGACGCCACGACACCCACCCTGACGATTACCCAACTCGCCGAAGCCAGCGCAGACTTTACGATCCTTGCCCTGGCGCTTCAGACAGCCGGCCTGGATGACACGCTGGACGATCCGTCAGGTGACTTCACCGTGTTCGCGCCGACAGATGCAGCCTTCCAGGCCCTGCTGGCCGATTTGGGAATTACTGACGCCGATCTGCTTGCATCACCAGATCTGACAAAGATTCTTCTCAAGCATGTGGTTGCGGGCTCCGTTGACTCCATCACCGCTTTCACCCTGAATGGAGCTGACGTACCGACGCTGAATCCCGATGGTGAAACGGTCAAGCTCGAGATCGACTCCGGTGAACTCACCGTTGATGCTGCTGAGGTGGAGGAGTTCGATATACTCGCTACCAACGGCATCGTCCATGTCATCGATGCGGTCATTACACTCGACCCCTAGTCGCCATCAATGACATGCTACAACCAGAAAGCAGGCCCTGGCGGCCTGCTTTTTCAATGCATGCTGTCGGAGATTAATTGCGTTCCGAGAATTGTCGCCAATACCATGGTTGATAATCACGCAAATAAAAAAGGCTCGCCGGGAATCGGCAAGCCTTCGTCAATCTGGTAGGCGCGAGTGGATTCGAACCACCGACCCCCACCATGTCAAGGTGGTGCTCTAACCAACTGAGCTACGCGCCTGGGGTCTGCACCGGACTGCTGCTTGTGCCGCATTCCGGAAAGGCCGTGAATTCTAGCGGTATTTGAATGTTGTTACAAGCAGATTATTTCTCTTAAGATGTCTGCAATCACCCGAGGAGTCCGCAACCATGTCCCCGATAAGAATCGCCCTGCTTTCCATGCTGCTGCTGTCACTGACGGCTTGCGGAATCAACAACATTCCGACCTACGAGGAGGCAGCCGATGCGGCCTGGAGCCAGGTGCTGAACCAGTACCAGCGCCGTGCCGACCTGATCCCGAATCTCGTCGAGACCGTCAAGGGGTATGCGGCGCACGAGAAGGAGGTCCTGACCGCCGTGACCGAGGCCCGCGCCAAAGTCAACGAGATCAAGGTGACGCCCGAGATGGCCAGCGACCCGGCTGCCATGCAGCAATTCCAGGAGGCCCAGGGGCAGCTCGGTTCGGCGCTCTCGCGCCTGCTGGTCACGGTCGAGCGCTATCCGGACCTCAAGGCCAACCAGAACTTCCTGGCGCTGCAATCGCAACTCGAGGGCACGGAAAATCGCATCTCGGTCGCGCGGCGAGACTATATCGAGGCCGTGCGCCTCTACAACACAGAGCTCAAGACCATCCCAGGCCGCTGGTGGCGCGATTTCATGTATCCCGAAGCGGTGCCGCGAGCCAATTTCGATGTCGCCGAGGAGGTCGAGACCACGACACCGACTGTGAATTTCGACTGATTCACGGCATGCCCCTCCCGGCAATGGCGGTCATCCTGTCCCCTCTGCGTCTCGTTTCGATCAAGCGACGCATGTCGCTCGCCCTGCTGTTCCTGCTCTGCTGCACGATCGCGGCTGCCTACGATTTCCCGCCACTCACCGGGCGGGTCGTCGACCAGGCCGACCTGCTGTCCGAAGCGGCAGAGACGGAGCTGACCGCGCAGCTCGCTAAGCACGAGCAGCAAACGACGAACCAGGTCGTTGTCGCTACCGTCAACTCCCTCGAGGGGGGATCCATCGACGACTACGGCGTGCAACTCGGACGTTTCTGGGGCATCGGCCAGAGAGAGAAGGACAACGGCGTCCTGCTGCTGATCGCGCCGAACGAGCGCAAGATGCGCATCGATGTGGGTTACGGCCTCGAGGGCACCCTGACGGACGCCATCAGCGCCGTCATCATCGACCGCCGTCTGCGTCCGGCTTTCAGAGCCGGCGATTTCGAGGGCGGCATCAAGGGCGGCGTCGACGGCATTCTCGATGTCCTCAACAACGACATGCCGGAAGATCTCGAACAATCCGCGGCCGATTCAGACTTCCGCTGGATAGACAAACTGATCCCCTTCATGTTCTTTCTCTTCGTCATTTCACAATTTTTCCGCCGCGGCAAGTCAACGCTGGTTCCGGCCGCCATGTTCGGCACCGTTGGCGGCACAATCGCAGCCGCCATCAGCAGCTCGTTACTCGTCGGCGCAATCGCGGGCGCTATTCTCTTCTTCCTCATCTTTGCCATGAAGGGTGGAGGCGGTGGAGGCGGAATCAGCGGTGGGAGGGGTGGCTTTTCACGAAGTCGCAGTAGCTGGTCTTCGGGTGGCGGTTTTTCGGGCGGCGGCGGCTCTTTCGGCGGCGGCGGCTCATCGGGAGGATGGTGACATGGCATTCCTGACAGACGACGACAAACGGCGCATCGCCGAGAGGATCGCGTCGGTCGAGCAGAAAACCAGCGGCGAGCTGGTGACGGCCATCGCCGCGGTGAGTGACGGCTATCGTTTCATTCCGGTCCTGTTCGCTGCGGTCATCGCCCTGCTCGTCCTGCCGGCGGCCTATTTCGGACAGGTCGTGCTGTCGCTGAAGAACCTGATGCTCGCACAGATGGCGCTCTTCGTCTTCTTCGCGATCCTGTTCCAAATTCCCTTCATCCGCCGCTTCATCATTCCCCGCGGTGTGCAGCGCCAGCGGGCACAGCGACTCGCCTACGAGACCTTCTACAAGGCCGGCGTGCATCATGCATCCCATCGCGCCGGCATCCTGATCTTCGTCTCCGTCGAGGAGCGCTACGTCCAGATCATCGCCGATGAAGGCGTCGCCGAAAGAGTCGACAACAGCGTCTGGGACGAGGCGGTCGAGGCTTTTGTCTCGCGTGTCAGGGCCGGCAAGGTCGCGGAGGGTTTCATCGACTGCATCGACCGGTGCGGCAACCTGCTCGCCACGCATTTTCCGCCTGATGGCACTCAGCCCGCGAATCAGCTTGCCAACCACCTCATCGAGCTGGATGGCGAGGATCTCTAGAAGCTCTTGAAAAGCCTCTCGATCATCGGTTGCGGCAATGCCGGCAGGACGCTGGCTCGGCTCTGGCACGACAGCGGCACCTTCCGGATCGACGGCATCCTCAACAGCACTCCAGAGAGCAGCCGGGAAGCCGTCGCATTCATCGGTGCCGGAGAGGCGGCCGCGAATGTCGCTGAGCTGCCGGCGTCGGACATCATCCTCATCGGCTGTCCGGATGAGCGTATCCGGAGTTGTTGCGAAAGGCTTGCGACAGGCGGCAGGCTCGGCGACGGCAGCATCCTCTTCCATCTCAGCGGCGCCCTCTCCTCCTGCGAACTCGCTGCTGCGCGTCACGCGGGTGCGGCGGTTGCCAGCACTCACCCGTTGATGAGTTTCGCTGACCCTGCAGCGGCAATCGAAAACTTCGCCGGCACCTGGTGCGGCTGCGAGGGCGACCCGGCCGCGCTGGAGCGGCTCGAGCCCGCATTCGAGTCGATCGGGGCGCGGCTCTTTCGTCTGGATGCCGCGGACAAGAGCCTCTACCACGCGGCAAGCGTCATCGCCTGCAACTACCTTGTCGCGCTCGAGGAGATCAGCCTGCGGACTTTCGAGCAGGCCGGCGTTGAGAGGCGGCTCGCCCTGCAACTGCTCGAGCCGATCCTGCACGGCACCGTGAACAACATCGTCACGCTGGGGCCAACCGCCGCCCTGACGGGCCCAATCGCGCGCGGCGACGCGGACACCGTTGCAAGACAACTCGAACTGCTGGATTCCAGGGATGCCGAAACGGCCGGCCTCTACAGACGGCTCGGCTGGATCGCCGCCGGGCTGGCGGAAATCCAGGGCAAGGCCCCGGCGGAGCGTCTTGCGCGCATCCGGGAGTTACTGCAGGAGTGATGATCCGCACCTGCGCCCCGCCGGCATGAGCTGTCATCGGGACGGCAAGGCTGCGGGCAAACGCAGAGACA
Organism: Gammaproteobacteria bacterium; assembly: GCA_037385505.1. GTDB lineage: Bacteria > Pseudomonadota > Gammaproteobacteria > Chromatiales > Chromatiaceae > Sva-25. The sequence goes on from JARRMY010000023.1 coordinate 19,215, forward strand.
TGGCTCCCGGGGAGGGAGCTGGCTCCGGAAGCCGCATGTTGCGCATCAGAGACCGCTCTTGAGACTCGCCTCGATGAACTGGTCGAGATCGCCGTCGAGAACCGCCTGCGTGTTCGAGGTTTCGACGTTGGTGCGCAGATCCTTGATACGCGACTGGTCGAGCACGTAGGAGCGGATCTGGCTGCCCCAGCCGATGTCAGACTTGGATTCCTCGAGCGCCTGCTGGGTCTCGTTGCGTTTCAGCATCTCGAGCTCGTAGAGCTTCGCCTTGAGCTGCTTCATCGCCTGGTCCTTGTTCTGGTGCTGGGAGCGTCCGTTCTGGCACTGGACCACGACGCCGGTCGGATTGTGCGTGATACGCACGGCCGATTCGGTCTTGTTGACGTGCTGTCCGCCTGCGCCCGACGCGCGGTAGACATCGATGCGCAGATCGCTCGGGTCGATCTCGATCTCGAAGGAGTCGTCGACCTCGGGCGAGACGAAGACGGCGGAAAAGGAGGTATGGCGGCGGTTGCCGGAATCGAACGGCGACTTGCGCACGAGGCGGTGCACGCCGGTCTCGGTGCGCAGCCAGCCGAAGGCGTGATCCCCCTCGAACCGGATGGTGGCCGACTTGATGCCGGCCACGTCGCCCGGGCTCGCTTCCATGAGTTCGGTCTTGAAGCCGTGCGCCTCGCCCCAGCGCAGGTACATGCGCAACAGCATCTCGGCCCAGTCCTGCGCCTCGGTGCCGCCGGATCCTGCCTGGATATCGAGAAAGGCGTTGCTGGCGTCCATCTCGCCGGAGAACATGCGCTGGAATTCCAGCTCCGCGACCTTCTTCTCCGTGTCGGCGATGTCGTCCGCGATGGCGCCGACCGTCTCCTCGTCGCTCTCCTCCACGGCCATCTCGAGCAGGTCGCCGGCATCCTCGAGAACGGCCGTGATCTCCTCGACTTTCGCTACGACACTCTCGAGTTGCGCACGCTCCTTGCCAAGCGCCTGGGCGCGCTCGGGGTCATTCCAGACATCGGGATCTTCGAGCTCGCCGAGAACCTCCTCGAGCCGCTCTTTCTTGCCGGCATAGTCAAAGATACCCCCTGAGGGCCTCGAGTCTGCCCCTCTGGTCGGCGATGGAATTGGTGATCGGGTTGATGTCCTGCATAATCGTGAGTCTTTCAATGCGAAGGGGCGAGATTGTATGCGATTCTCACCCTGGCCGCCAAGCCGCGGGGAGCGGGCACCATGAAAACCGGGATACTCTCACTGACACTCCTGCTGATGTCGCTGCAGGCGGGAGCCGCCAGTTTCGATTGCAACAAGGCGGCGACGCCGCCGGAGAAGGCGATCTGCACCAATGCCGAAACCGGCCGGCTCGACGAACGCCTGGCGCGCCTCTATGCAATCGCGCTCGAGCTCCTCTCCGGATCGAAACAGACGCTGAAGCAGGAACAGCTCGCCTGGCTGAAGAGCCGCAACAGCCGCTGCGGCGGCGATAACGACTGCCTGGATCGCGCCTACCACGAGCGCATCATGCTGCTCGAGGAACAGCTCGGCAGCTTCCTGCGACGCCAGGCGCCCTGCGAGTCGCTCTACCTCTACCCTCATATCACGAGGGCCGCGGGCGAGCATGGCTGGGAGCCGGTGCTGGTCCGGGACCGCTTCCTGTTCCATGAACTCGGCGATGGCCAGGCCGCCTTCTACCTCGGCAGCGTCGGCCCCAACAACCACGCCTGCAACTTCGAGGGCATTGCCGGCAAGGAGGGTGACAAATGGGTCTGGGAGGCGGCCTATCACGAGCAGGAGACAGGCAACAGCGAACGTTGCGTTCTCGAGTTCAGCCGCTGGGAAGGCGGGTATCTCTCGGTCTCCGTCGGTGAGGAGCAGACACCCGGCGACATCGAAATGGCATGCCGGAAATACAACTGCGGAGCAAACGCCTTCGTGCCGGCCAACAACGCCTTCATCGAGGCCGCCCGGCTATTGTCGCCCGCTGAATGCAAGGCGCTGCAGGAGAGCCTCGGCGATGAGTGAAACGACTCTCTATGCAATCGCGGCCGGCTGCGGCTCGATCAGCATGGCGTCGCCGTAGCTGAAGAAGCGGTAGCCTTGCGCGACGGCGTGCCTGTAGGCGCGCATCATGGTGTCGTATCCGCCGAATGCGCTGACGAGCATCAGCAGCGTCGATTCCGGCAGGTGGAAGTTGGTCAGCATCAGGTCGACCGAGCGGAAGCGGTAGCCGGGCGTGATGAACAGCCGCGTATCGCCTGTCATGGGCTGCAACCGGCCGCTCGCCGAGGCGCTCTCGAGCGCGCGCACGCTCGTCGTGCCCACGGCGACGACACGGCGGCCCGCTTCCCGCGCCTGTTGCACGCTGTCGCAGACTGCCTGCGTGACTTCGAGCCACTCGCTGTGCATGACATGCTCATCGAGGTTCTCGACCCTCACCGGCTGGAAGGTGCCGGCCCCGACATGCAGGGTGACGTGCGCCATTTCGACGCCCCTCTTGCGCAGTCGCGCGAGCATCTCCGGCGTGAAATGCAGCCCCGCCGTCGGCGCGGCGACAGCGCCCTCGCGCTCGGCGTAGACCGTCTGGTAGCGGTCCATGTCCTGCGAATCGTCCGAGCGCGCGATATAGGGCGGCAGCGGCATGTGGCCCTCCCGCTCCATGAGTTCCGGGAAACTGCCGTCGAGGCAATGCAGGGCGAAGAAGTCGTCGTCGCGTCCGGTCACCTCGACCCGGTTGCCGCCAACGAGGATGATGCCGCCGGGCTTTGGCGACTTGCTGGCGCGCACCAGGGCAAGCGCCCTCTCCGCATCGATCAGCCGTTCGATCAGGATCTCGACCCTGCCGCCTGACTCCTTGTTGCCGAAGAGGCGTGCCTTCATGACGCGCGTGTTGTTGAACACCAGCAGGTCGCCGGGTTCGAGCAGGTCCGGCAGGTCGCTGAAATGACGATCCTGCAGAGCACCCGTCATGCCATCGACATGCAACAGGCGGGAATCGCCGCGCTGCTCCGGTGGGTGCTGGGCAATCAGCTCATCGGGAAGGTCGAAGTGGAAATCGGACGTCTGCATGGCGGCGAAATATACCACACAAGCCTTCTGCCCCCTGCCGTTTCGGGCTATAATCCGCGGCCTTGGGAATGCCCCGGATTGCGCCGGAGAGCAGGTCCATTCATTTCATTGCCGGGGTGGCGAAATTGGTAGACGCAGGGGATTCAAAATCCCCCGGTGGCAACACCTTGCGGGTTCGAGTCCCGCCCCCGGTACCACTCCGCATGCTTATCGCTTGCGGCCCGGTGACGGCTTCTTCTCGCGGTTAATGCTTGGTGACGGAGACCGCCAACGCTTCGGTGAAGATCACCTCGACGGTGTCGCCATCCTTGAGCTCTTTCAGGTAAGGCTCGAGCTCCGGCCGGTCCATCGAGACCTCGCGCCAGCCACTCTCGTCACGGAAGGAGATCGCCTTCTTGTAAGGATCGACAGAAAGGATCTTCACGGTCTTGCGGACCTGGTTGACCACAACGGCACCGGGCATCTCTCCGGGCTTGGCGCGTTCGACGGCGGTATCCACCTCCAACCTCGGCTTTGAGCCGGGCTCGATGATGTCCACGGCGGCGCTGCTGTAATAGCTGACGGTCACCTTGTCGCCTTTGCTGATCTGATCGAAATTCTTGACCTCGTCGCCGGCCCTGACGGTGACCATGTTACCTTCGGCACCTTTCAGCGTGATCAGGCGGTCGGCCTTGTTGATCTCTTCTACCGTCGACGTCGACTCGACCAGCATGTCCTCACCCAGCGCTATTGGCGGAGCCTCCATGTCCGACTCAGGACGCAAATCCCCCAGTTCTTCCTGGGTGGCGTCCTGTGCGAACGCCGGCTGTGCGAGCGCGAGACCGAGGCAGATCATCAACGTATTGCGGGTTTTCATTGTTCATTCCTCCAGAGTGGTTGTTTTCGCTCTCTGACCGAAGAGGGCGCGGATGCAATGTCCGGAAAGACCTCCTCCATGCATCCACCGGTTTCTCCTCAGACGTCCAGAACGCGCTAGCAATCATAATGGCTCCTCGCCCATATCGCAAAGTGCATGCTGGCGGCTCATGCTTCACGATTCAGTGATTTGAGGGACTTGCTCCCATCGAGCTCCCGTGGCGCACGAGGTCACAAGTCAGCGGCGATAGCAGGAAATCCCGTTCCCGGCCGAAGGAGCGGGATGAAGATGGCATTTCCCGCTGCCCATCTGACCTGGATCAGCTCCGGCCAGATTAGCGCCTTGCCACGCCGGAGGCATCGTTACAATCGTTTGCAACTGTATTAACGCTTGCCAGGAGAAGCAGACCAGGATTTCAGAAATATGTGTATTGGCATTCCCATGCGCGTCATCGAGGCGCAAGCGCATTTCGCGATTTGCGAGTCCGGAGCAACCCATAAAAGGGTCAACACCCTCTTTGTTGGCGATGTCGAGCCCGGCCAGTGGCTACTCGTGTTCCTCGACACGGCTCGCGACATTCTGACCGAAGAGCAGGCCCGGCAGCTGCAGGATGCGCTGCTCGCCGTCGATGCGGTCATCAATGGCAACACCGATGTTGATCATCTGTTCGCGGATCTCGTCGACCGCGACCCGCTGCCACCCCACCTCAGGCCGGGAAGAAGCAAAGCCGATGCCTGAACTGATCGAGGGCAAACTCGATATCCAGCTGATTCCCGGTGAACGCCGCAACGACGTCTGCATCAGCTCGTCGAGACCAGTCACCGCCTCGCAGCTTTTCGTCGGCAAGCCGGTCGACAGCGCGCTGCAGCGCATCCCCCTGCTCTTCAATGTCTGCGGCAATGCCCAGCTCATCGCGGCGGTCCGTGCGATCGAGAGCAATCTGGAAACACCCGTGCCGGACGCCGCCGAGGAGTGGCGCGAAGCACTCCTTGAGCTGGAGCGACTGCGCGAACAGCTCTGGCGTATTCTGCTCGAGTGGCCCCGGCTCTCGGACTACAATCCGGACACGACTGCGCTGGCCCGCTTCAACCAGGAACTCAACGCGCTCATCAAGCAGTTGCGTAACGACCCGGACATCACGGGGACCTGTCCGCGCGCGCCCCGGTCGCGCATCGATGCCAGCCGCTGGAGCAGCCTCGGCAGCGCCATCGAGCAGGCTGTTTTTGCCGGGCAGGCAAGAGAATGGCTCGAACAGACCGGCATCTGCAGCCTCGAGGAGTGGTGCGACCGGCAACGCAGCATGCCCGCCGACCTGATCCGCGACATCTTCGACAGACGCTGGCATTCGCTGGGGTTCTCGGATTACCAGCCGCTGAAACAGGAACTGGATGCCGAGGTACGCGAGCGACTGCTGTCCGGCGATGTCGAGGAATTCATCCGCCAGCCGACCCTGAAGGGATTCTGCCTCGAAACGGGACCGCTGGCGCGTCACGATGAACACCCGCTGATCGAGGATCTGCTCGGTCTCTATGGCAACGGCCTGCTCAGCCGCCTCGCCGCGCGGCTCGTCGATATCGCGGATTCCCTCGTCAGACTCGACGACTTCTTTACGCGCGACGGAAAATTGGCATATGAGCAGGCCAGCGACGGCATCGCCACGGTCGAGGCGGCGCGCGGCAGGCTGACGCACAGGGTCAGTCTCGAGAACGACAGCATCGCTGAGTACTGGATCCTCGCGCCAACCGAGTGGAATTTCCATCCCGCTGGTGTCGTCGCGCGCGGCCTTGCGAGCCTGGTCAGCACGAATCCCGTTCTGCTGCGCAGGCAGGCTGCCATGCTGATCCATGCTGTCGATCCCTGCGTGGGCTATGCTCTCTCTATTCGGTGAAGCCCATGCATGAGATGGCGATCAGCGAAAGCATCGTCCGGATCATCGAGGAGCAGGCGGCCGAGCAGCATTTCAACGAGGTCAAGACCGTCTGGCTCGAGATCGGCCGTTTCGCCGGCATCGAGATCGAGGCCCTGCGATTCACCTTCGATGTCGTCAGCAGGAACAGCGTGGCCGAGGGCTCGAGCCTGGAAATCATCGAAATTCCGGGTGCCGCATGGTGCATGGAGTGTGGTAAAAACGTGGATATACAGCAACGTTTTGATCCCTGTCCCGAGTGCGGCGGTTTCCAGCTGCAGATATCCGGCGGCAGCGAGATGCGGATCAAAGAACTCGAGGTGAACTGAGATGTGTACAGTATGCGGCTGCGGCGAGGGCGAAACCCGGATCGAGGGGCACGATCACGACCAGGATCACGCCCATGAGCACAGCCACGGCCATACCCACGACCATCATGCCCGTGACCATCACCACTACGGCCAGGGTCCGGCGCGCGCCCATGCCCCGGGACTGGACCAGCAGCGCATGGTGCAGATCGAGCAGGATATCCTCGGCAAGAACGACGGTTACGCCGCCGGCAACCGCAAGTGGTTCGCAGACCACGGCATCCTCGCATTGAACCTGGTCTCGGGCCCGGGCTCGGGCAAGACGACACTGCTGACGTCGACCCTCGAGGCGCTCGCGAGCGAGTTGCCGCTGGCCGTCATCGAGGGTGACCAGGAGACGAGCAACGATGCCGAGCGCATCCGCTCGACGGGCGTACAGGCACTGCAGATCAACACCGGCAAGGGGTGTCATCTCGATGCCCACATGGTCGGCCACGCCGTCGAGTCCCTCGCCCCCGCGGACGGCAGCGTGCTCTTCATCGAGAACGTCGGCAACCTCGTGTGTCCCGCGGCCTTCGATCTCGGCGAGGCGCACAAGGTGGCGATCCTGTCGGTGACCGAGGGCGAGGACAAGCCGATCAAGTATCCGGACATGTTTCATGCCGCCGACCTCGTCATCCTGAACAAGATCGACCTGCTGCCCTACCTGGACTTCGATGTCGGCCGCTGCCTCGAGTACGCCAACCGCATCAACCCCGGCGTGCAGGTGCTGCAACTCTCGGCGACCACTGGCGAAGGCATGCAGAACTGGCTGCAGTGGATCCGTGCGACCCGCCAGGCGCGGCTCATCGGCCACCCGCTGACGCAGCAGCAGGCGGCGGTCACCACGGCCTGATTCATGCCAGGGGCGACGACCTCGCACGACTTGCGCCCCGTCACCCTCATCAGGATACGGGGGATAGTCCAGGGCGTCGGTTTCCGCCCGGCGGTCTGGGGTGTCGCCCATGCTCTCGGTCTCGACGGCGACGTGTGCAACGACGGCGACGGCGTGCTGGTGCGTCTCGCCTCTCCCGGCATGGCCGGCAGATTCATCGAACGCCTGCGGCAGGCGGTTCCGCCGCTCGCGCGCATCGACAGCATCGAGAGCCTCGATGAGTGGTCGGAGCTGCATTTCAACGGCTTCAACATCATCGAGAGCCGCCACGGCGCGGTCACGACAGGCGTATCGCCCGACGCGGCTACCTGTCCCGCGTGCCTCGCCGAGATTCGCGATCCGGCCAACCGCCGCCACCGCTACCCCTTCACGAACTGCACCCACTGCGGCCCGCGCCTCTCGATCATCCGCGGCATTCCCTACGATCGCGAGCAGACCAGCATGGCGGCATTCAGGATGTGCCGACGTTGCCGGCAGGAATACGACTCGCCCGCCGACCGGCGCTTTCACGCCCAGCCGAACGCCTGTCCCGACTGCGGCCCGCAGGCCTGGCTCGAGACCGCCGATGGCGCCCGCATCGCCGCCAGCGATCCGCTTCCCGCGGCGGCCGCCATGCTTCGCGATGGCAGCATCCTGGCCATCAAGGGCATCGGCGGTTTTCATCTCGCAGCCGATGCGACCAACCCTGCAGCCGTGGAGAGACTCCGGCAGCGCAAGCGCCGCTTCGCCAAGCCCTTCGCGCTCATGGCTCGCGAAACGGCTATCATCCGGCACTACTGCCATGTCGACGGGAACGAGGCTGGCCTGCTCGAGAGCCCGGCCGCGCCGATCCTGTTACTGCGCCGCCGCGCGGATGCATCGGCATTGCCGGATGCAATCGCGCCGGGACAGGTCATGCTCGGCTTCATGCTGCCCTACTCGCCGCTGCATCACCTTCTGCTCGGGGAGTTCGATTCCCCGCTCGTCATGACTTCCGGCAACCTCTCGGACGAGCCACAATGCATCCGCAACGACGACGCCAGGCAGCGGCTCGGCGCCATCGCAGACGCCTTCCTGCTGCACGACCGCGAGATCGTCAACCGCATCGACGACTCGGTCACGCGCATCATCGATAGCCAGCCCCGCATCCTGCGTCGCGCGCGCGGCTACGCACCGGCTTCCCTGCCGCTGCCGGCCGGCTTCGAGAAGGCGCCAGACATCCTCGCCCTCGGCGGCGAGCTCAAGAACAGCTTCTGCCTGCTGCGCAACGGCGAGGCGATCCTCTCCCAGCACATGGGCGACCTCGAGGACGCCAGCACCTGGGATGACTACCTCGGGAACCTCGATCTCTATGCGCGGCTGTTCGCACATGAAGCGGAAACCATCGCCATCGATGCCCACCCCGATTACCGCTCTTCCGCGCACGGGCGCGAGATGGCCGCCCGGCTCGGCCTGCGGCTGCACGAGATTCACCATCACCACGCGCACATCGCCTCCTGTCTTGCGGAGAACGGTCATGGCCTCTCCGACGGACCCGTCATCGGCATCGCGCTCGACGGCCTCGGTTACGGTCCCGACGGCACCATCTGGGGCGGCGAATTTCTCGTCGCCGACTATGTCGAGGCCGGGCGCGCCGGCCATTTTCATCCCGCGCCGATGCCCGGCGGGACCATGGCGATCCTGGAGCCCTGGCGCAACTGCTTCGCGCAGCTGCTGCAACTCGGCGACTGGAAAATGCTGCTCGAGACGTACGCCGACCTGGAGTTGGCCGGATTCCTGCGCTCGAAACCGCTCGAAACGCTCGCGGCAATGATCGACAGGGGCATCAACAGCCCGCCCAGTTCGTCCTGCGGCCGCCTGTTCGACGCCGTGGCCGCCGCTGCCGGGGTCTGCAGGGAGCGCATCCACTACGAGGGACAGGCCGCCATCGAACTCGAAGCAGTGGTCGATACCCGGCAGCTCGCATCGATCGATGGCTATCCCTTCCTTGTCGAGGATGCGCAGAGCCTGCAGATCGACCCCTCCCCGATGTGGCTGGAACTGCTCGGGGACTTGCGGCAACAGCGGGGCGCTGCGATCATCAGTGCACGTTTCCACAAGGGGCTGGCCGACGTCATCTGCCGCGTGGCCGCGATGCTGGCGCGCAAGCGAGGGATAGCGACCATCGCGCTCTCGGGCGGCGTGTTCCAGAATGCGACCCTGCTCGCGCTCGTCGAACGGCAGCTTGCACGACAGGGCATCGGCGTACTCACCCATCGCGGGGTGCCAGCGAACGACGGCGGGCTCGCGCTGGGCCAGGCGGTGATTGCCGCCGCCAGAACCATCAACAGCGAGGTTAACCACTGATGTGTCTTGGAATTCCCGGACAGATCCTCGAAATCACGGACGCCGGCAACACCATGGCGAAAGTGGACGTCTCCGGCGTGCGCCGCGAGGTCAATATCGCCTGCATCATCGACGACGCTCACCCCGTGGAGTCCTGCATCGGCGACTGGGTGCTCGTGCATGTCGGTTTCGCCATGAGCCGCATCGACGAGGAGGAAGCGGCGAAGACGCTCGCCATTCTCAATGAACTCGGCGAGGTCCAGGATGAACTCGATGCCATGCAGACCACCGCCTGACCATGGCCGACAACGGCGAACATCTCGATGCGCTCTACCCATTTCTCCATGGACGAAGAAAGGACGCCGGCAGTGAAAACGACGCGCTGCTCGAATCCGTGCGCCAGAAGGCCGCGCACAGCATCGCTGCGAAGGAGGCCTTCTTCACGAAAAATGCGCAGCGGCTCGTGGAAGCCGCGCGCGCGATCGCTGCAGTCTACCGCACCGGTCACCGCATGTTTTCGATGGGCAACGGCGGATCGAGCTGCGACGCCTCCCACTTCGCGGTCGAGTTCCAGCACCCCGTGACGACGGGACGCCCCTCCCTGCCCGCCATGAACCTCGCCATGGATACCGCCATGATGACGGCCGTGGCGAACGACATCGGCGTCAGGCATCTGTTCGCGCGCCAGGTCGAGGCGCACGGTTCGCCCGGCGACGGCCTGATCGGCTTTTCCACGAGCGGCAACTCGGACAACCTCATGGCGGCCTTCGAGAAGGCCAGGTCGATCGGCATGACCACGCTCGGCCTGGCCGGCGGCACTGGCGGCGACATGCTCGCCAGTGGCCTGGTCGATCACTGCCTCGTCGTCGAGACCGACTCGATCCACCGCGTGCAGGAGGTGCACGTGGCCTGCTACCACATCCTCTGGGACCTGGCGCATACCCTGCTGGCGGACGACCGCGGCAAGCGCGGAGCGGCGTCATGAAGTTCGTCGACGAGTTCCGCGACAGCCGCAGGGCCAAATCCCTGCAACGCGAGATCCATGCGCTGGCCGGGGATATCGGCTGCACGCCCGACAAGCCCCTCTTGCTGATGGAGTTCTGCGGCGGCCACACGCACGCGATCTTTCGCTACGGCATCGAGCAGATGCTGCCGAAAAGCATCGAGATGGTGCACGGACCGGGCTGCCCCGTCTGCGTGCTGCCGATGGGACGCGTCGATGACTGCGTCACGCTGGCGGAGCGTCCGGAGGTGATCTTCGCGACCTTCGGCGACGCCATGCGCGTGCCGGGGTCGCGCAAGAGCCTGCTGCAGGCGAAGGCCGGGGGCGCCGACATCCGCATGGTCTACTCGCCGCTCGATGCGCTCGCGCTGGCGCGCAACAATCCGCAGCGCGAAGTGATCTTCTTCGGCCTCGGCTTCGAGACCACCATGCCGAGCACCGCCTTGACGGTGCTGCAGGCCGAGAAGGAAGGCATCACGAACTTCTCGCTGTTCTGCAACCACATCACGACGGTGCCGACGATCAAGGCGATTCTCGACTCTCCCGACATGCGGATCGACGGCTTCCTCGCGCCGGGCCATGTCAGCATGGTGATCGGCGCACGACCTTTCGATTTTGTCGCACGGGATTACGGCCGCCCGATCGTCATCACTGGCTTCGAGCCGCTCGATATCCTGCAGTCCATCTGGATGCTGCTGAAACAGATCGCAGAGGGACGCAGTCAGGTCGAGAACCAGTATGCGCGCGTCGTGCCGACCGAAGGCAATCGTCCCGCACTCGAGGCCATCAACAGGGTTTTCGAGATTCGCGAATTCTTCGAATGGCGCGGGCTGGGGTCCATCGACCACTCCGGCGTCAGGATCCGGGAGGCATACGCCGCCTGGGACGCCGAGCGCAAGTTCGCCATGCCGAACCTCAGGATCGCCGACCCGAAATCCTGCCAGTGCGGCGAAGTCGTCAAGGGCGTCATCAAGCCGTGGGAGTGCAAGATCTTCGGCACGGCGTGCACCCCGGAAACGCCGATGGGGGCGCTCATGGTCTCCTCCGAGGGCGCCTGCGCCGCCTACTTCAGCTACGGCCATGTCAGCATCGACGAACTGATCGCGCGGCGCGAGGGCAAGGCATGAGCGGCAACAGGATCGCAAGTCTGCGCAGGCGCGGCGGCAAACTGCGCGGCGAAACCATCACCCTGACGCATGGCGCCGGCGGCAAGGCGATGCACGACCTCATCGAGGAGATGTTCGTGGCCGGCTTCGACAACAGCGAGCTCGACCTGCTCGAGGACCAGGCGCGCTTCGACCTCGCCGGGCTGGCGGCGCAGGGTGACCGGCTCGCGCTGACGACCGACTCCTACGTCGTCGACCCGCTGTTCTTTCCCGGCGGCGACATCGGCAAGCTCGCCGTGACCGGCACCGTCAACGACCTGGCCGTCGGCGGCGCCATCCCGCTCTACCTCACCTGCGGCATGATCATCGAGGAGGGCCTGCCAATCGACGCACTGAGGCGCATCGTCGCCTCGATGAAAGCGGCTGCCGACATGGCCGGCGTGCGCATCGTCACGGGCGACACCAAGGTCGTGCACAAGGGCGCGGCCGACCGGCTCTTCATCAACACGGCCGGCGTCGGCGTGATCCCTGCCGGCGTCGAGATCAACGCGCGCCGCGCGCAGCCCGGCGACACCATTCTGATCAACGGCTTCATCGGCGACCACGGCGCCGCCATCGTCGATGCGCGCGGCGAACTCGCCATCGAGAACAGCATCGAAACCGACTGCCAGCCGCTGGACGGCCTGGTCCGAACGATGCTGGAGGTCTGCCCCGACATCCACTGCCTGCGCGATGCGACGCGCGGCGGGCTGGCCACCGTGCTGAACGAATTCGCTGCCGACAGCCATGTCGGCCTGCGCATCGAGGAGCAGGCGTTGCCGGTGCGCGACGAGGTGCGCGGCATGTGCGAAATCCTCGGGCTGGATCCGCTCTATCTGGCCAACGAGGGCAAGCTCGTCGCCGTCGTGCCCGGCGACTGCGCCGCGACACTGCTCGAGGCGATGCGCGCGCACCCCGCCGGCGGCGACAGCCGCATCATCGGCGAGGTCGTCGAATCGTCGGCCGGCAGCGTGCGCATGGCGACACTCTTCGGCGGCGAACGCATCGTCGACATGCTGGTTGGTGAACAGCTGCCGAGGATCTGCTGATGACACTGCTGCTGCTCGGCTTCCTGATCGGCATGCGGCATGCGCTCGAGGCCGATCACGTCGCCGCTGTCGCGACGCTCGCGACGCGCGCCGACTCCTTTGCCGACACCATCCGCCAGGGCACTTTCTGGGGCATCGGTCACACCATTACGCTCGTGCTGTTCGGTTCCGCCGTGATCTGGATGGATGAGATCATGCCGCAGCAGGTCGCACTGGCGCTCGAATCCGCTGTCGGTGTCATGCTCGTGATTCTCGGTTTCGATGTCATCCGGCGGCTCGTCCGCGACCGGGTGCACTTCCATCGCCACAGGCACGGGAACAGATCCCACTTCCATGCCCACTCGCATGCCGGCGAAAGCGGGCACGACGACGGCGCGCACAGCCACAGCCACGCGCAAAGTTTTCCGCTGCGCGCGCTGCTGATCGGGCTCATGCATGGCATGGCCGGCTCGGCCGCGCTCATCATCCTGACGCTCGAGACCATCCATTCGCCGCTCCAGGGCATGCTCTACATGCTGCTGTTCGGCCTCGGCTCCATGCTCGGCATGGCGCTGCTCTCGGCTGTGATCGCCATCCCGTTGCGCCACTCCGCACGCGGGCTGACCTGGTTGCACAACGGATTGCAGCTTGTCATCGGCGTCGCGACCATTATGATTGGCTTTTCCACCCTCGCCTGAAACGCGGATGCCCATCGAACAAGAAGAAATCTCCGCCGTGATCCTCGCCGGCGGCCGCGGTGAACGCATGGGCGGTCTCGACAAGGGGCTGCTACGCCTCGCTGGCAAACCCCTGGTCAGGCATCTCATCGACAGTCTGCAACCACAGGTGCATGCCATCCTGATCAACGCCAACCGCCATCTCGATCAATACCGCGCGTTCGGCTGCCCGGTCATCGAGGACAGGCTCGCGGGGTTCGCCGGACCGATGGCCGGCATTGCCTCGGCGCTGCACGCGATCGAGACCCCTTACCTGCTCGTCGTTCCATGCGATACGCCGGCGCTTCCGGGGGACCTGGTCAGGAGACTGGCGGATGCGGCGAACGCCGCCGGCAGGCGGATCGCCGTCGCGCACGACGGCAGTCAGCTTCAGCTGGCGCATCTGCTGTTGCCGGTTTCGGCGCGGGCCGGCATCGACGCCTGGCTGGCCTCGGGCAGACGCAGCATTCGTGGCTGGCTCGAAGAGCAGGATTATGCAGCGGCGGACTTTTCCGACCAGCCGCAAGCCTTCGAGGACATCGACTCGCTGGCAGATCTCGAGACCCCCTGATGGTCGAGCTCAACGAACTCGCGTTTCTGTTCGTCGTCGGCGGCATTGCCGGATTCGTCGACGCCATCGCCGGGGGCGGCGGCCTGCTCTCGATCCCCGCATTGCTCTGGACCGGCATGTCGCCGATCCAGGCGATCGCCACGAACAAGCTGCAAGCCAGCATGGGGAGTTTCACGGCGACGGCCAACTACATCCGGCACGGGATGGTCTCGCCGCGGGAACTCCGCTTCGCCGTTCTCATGACGCTTCTCGGCGCGATGACCGGCGCGATTCTCGTCCAGCGGCTACCGAACGCCTGGCTCGAGACGCTCGTGCCGGTGATGCTGATCCTGATCGCGCTCTATTTCCTGTTTTCGAAGAACATCGATCTCGAAAAAGGGCGGCAGCGGCTGTCGCTCGGTGCGTTCTCGGTCGTGATCGGTTTTACGGTGGGCTTCTACGACGGTTTCTTCGGCCCTGGCACGGGCTCCTTCTTCACCATCGCCTTCGTACTGCTGCTCGGTTACGGCCTGCAACGCGCAATCGGCGGCACCAAGCTGCTGAATTTCACGAGTAACGTCGTCTCGCTCGGAGTCTTTATTCTGAGTGGCCATATCCTCTGGCTGGCCGGCATGGTCATGGGCGCCGGGCAGATCCTCGGCAGCTACCTGGGTTCGCGCATGGCCATCAGGCACGGCGGCAAGCTGATTCGCCCGATGCTCGTGACGGTCTCGATCCTGATGTCACTGAAGCTGCTGCTGGAGTAGGCGCGAACTGCATGTCGGCAACGCCCGGCGTATGCGCCGGGCATTTCAGGACAACCGCTGCAGTGGCGTTAGCGATACTGCCTGAGATACCACCACTCGAAGCCGCGCTTGAGCCAGTGGAACGCCTTCATGTTCGGCAGCACCAGGGAGCGCTTCTCGTTGCGCGAGACCAGCATGCCGCGGTCATGGGAGTCGACGATGCAGACGAGTTCGACCTTGAAGGTGGCATCCACGGGCTTCCCGTTGAACTCGGCAAAGAGGTTTTTCGCGGCGGCTTCAGCCTGCAGGTCGGCCATGTGCGCCTGCTTCGGCATCCAGTCCGGTCCCGGGAAGCTGCCGGAATCGCCGGCGACATAGACACGCTCCATGCCCTCGGCCCGGCAGTGCCTGTCCGCCCTGATCAGGCCGCCCTCGGAACGCGGCAGGTCGGTGTTGTCGAACCAGGTGTTGCCGGTCATGCCCGGCATGAAGAGAATCAGGTCGGCGTCGAACTCGCCGCCCTCGGTCATGACCTTGCCGGCTTCCATCCCCTTCATCTTGTGGCCCAGGTGGGTCTCGATGCCGCGCTTCTCCATTTCGTCGAGCAGCCCGCGCACGGCCTTCGGACCGAGGCGGTTTCCGGGCTGTGGCGCCGGGCTGAAGAAGGTGATCCTGAATTTGTCGCGGCGTCCCTCGCTGCGCAGTTGCCGGTCGATGCCGAAGAGGAATTCGAACATCGGCCCGCCGCGCATGGCGCTGGGCTCTTTCGGGTTGCCGGCAAAACCGATCGCGATGCTTCCGCCATCCATCTGCGCGAGGCGCTCGCGGATCTGCTCGGCCGCATCGATGCCCTCGCACGGCGTGATGGCGTGCTCGATCCCAGGCAGCTTCTTGATGAAGCGTCCGCCTGAGGCGATGATCAGTCCGTCGTTGGCGACCTCGCCATTGTCTGTCTCGACGATGCGTCCGCCGTCGCGCAGTCCTGTCGCGCTGGCGCAGTGGTAGTTCACCTCCATTTTGCGGAAGAAGTTGTCCAGCGGAATCAGGATATCCTCGCGCTTGCGCAGTCCCGAAGGCACCCAGATCAGACTCGGGTAGAACTGGAGTTCCGGCTTCGGCGAAATCAGTGTGATCTCCAGGGAGGCATCCAGCTTGCGCAGCTGGCGAACGGCGGTCAGTCCGGCGAAACCCGATCCGATAACGGTCACTTTTTTCATTGTCGTATCCTGAAAGGCAATTTGACACCATTCTATGCGCACGGCGGTCAATCACAAAACGCTCCCCCATCGCCGGGCAGGAGTAGCCTGAGGCGCAGCCGCCGTTTGGTTCCTATACTCAGGAAAAACGATAGAGACAAGCACATGCGACTGAACCCCGCCAGGCTACTCGAACAGGATCCCGATCAGCAGCTCACGGGCTGGCTGTTCCTGAAACTGCTGGCCCTGATCTATTTCGCGGCCTTTTTCTCGCTCTCCGTCCAGATCAACGGGCTCGCCGGTCCCGGCGGCATCCTGCCCTTCGCAGAGCTCTTGCAAAACGCGGAACAGAGCCTTGGTACGCCATCCGCGTGGCTGCGGCTGCCGACGCTCTTCTGGATTGATGCCGGCGACACCGCCCTGCAGGGCGCGACCATGCTCGGCATGTTGTTCTCCATGATGCTGTTCTTCAACTGGCGCCCGGTGCTGTCACTCGTGCTGCTTTTCGTGCTCTATCTGTCGCTGTTCCACGCGGGCCAGATCTTCCTGAGCTTCCAGTGGGACTTCCTGCTCATGGAAACCGGCCTGCTGGCGATCTTCATCGTCAAGGGTCCTTCGCGGCTCATGATCTTCATGTTTCACTGGTTGCTGTTCCGGTTGCGCTTCCTGTCGGGTGCGAGCAAGCTCCTGAGCGGCGATCCCTCCTGGTCCGGCATGACCGCGCTCGACTACTACTTCGAAACCCAGCCGCTGCCGCATGCAGGCGCCTGGTATGCCCATCAGCTTCCGGAGTGGGTGTTGCATGCCGGGGTCGGGGTGACCTTCTTCGCGGAACTCGTGGTGCCTTTCTTCATTTTCCTCCCGCGCAGGTTCCGCCTCTTCGCGGCCGGCTTCACGATCGCGATCCAGCTGCTGATCATCGCCACGAGCAACCACAACTTCGTCAACCTGCTGACGATCCTGCTGTGCCTGTTCCTGCTCGACGACCGCATCGTCCGCCGCCTGCTGCCGGAATGGCTCAGGCAACGCATCGAGGGCGAACGGCCGGCTCGACGCAGGGACGGTCCCGCCGCGGTCGCGGTTTCCGTGGTGATCCTGAGCGCCAGCATCCCGGGCGCCATCGGTCTCGCCACCAACAGCTCGCTGCCGGCGCCGCTGCACAGCTGGATGGTGCAGGTCAGCCACTTCGGCGTCGGCAACGTCTACCACATTTTCCCGACCATGCAGACAGAGCGCCAGGAGCTGATCATCGAGGGCAGTGACGACGGTCAGCAGTGGTTTCCCTACCTCTTCAAATACAAGCCGCACGAACTCGACAGGCGACCGCCCTTCAACGTGCCGCACCAGCCGCGGCTCGACTGGATGATCTGGTTCGTGCCGCCGAAGAACCCCGACAATCTCTACTGGTTCGAGCGCTTCCTGCACAACCTCTGGCGCGGCAACCCTCAGGTCACTTCGCTGCTGCGCTACAACCCCTTTCCCGACCGTCCGCCGCGCTACCTGCGCGTGCTCGTCTACCGCTATCAATTCACGACACCGCAAGAGCGTGAAGAGAGCGGGCACTGGTGGAAGGCCGACTATCTCGGCCTGTTTCCGGAAGTTCCTGCACGCAGGCCCTGAAAGGAGTCATTCGACGACCTCGACAACTGCCTGCATGGAGGGATGGATACTGCAGTAGTAGGAGTATGTTCCGGGCGTGTCGAAGAGCTGGCTGAAGCTTTGACTGGCTCCGAGCTGCTGTGAACCGAAACTGCCGTCGCGTGCCGTCACTGTGTGCGGCATCGTATCGACCTGGTTCCAGGTCACAGTTCCGCCTTTCCTGACGACGACACGCGCCGGGATGAACTGCATCTGCCTGATGGTCACGGATGCCGACTCCGACGGTTCAGCAGGCTGCTGTGCCATTGGCTGCTGTCGTGCCATCGGCTGGCGATAGGGCTGCGCGTAGGGCATGGGACGCATCGGCGGATGCATCCCGGGAGCCGCATACGCCGGGGGCATGACTGGTCCGTACGGGCCGTAGTATGGTTGCGGGCCATATCCGGGCTGGCACCCGCCTCGCACGGCGTTGCCATAGGCGTGCGCCTGCATGGCCGCACCGGAGAGCCCGATGAGGGTTGTTGCAACCAGGGTTCGCTGTAGTGTTTTCATCATCAAGATTCCTGTTCAATTTTTGGAAAAAGTGGGTATTTGGCAAGGCATGCCCCAGCCACTGGACAGAATGTTTACATAATGAATAGACTCAATGTAGAAATAACCAGTTCATTGTCTATACACTTGGGCATGACTTCTGAACAGGAAACAGTTATGAAGAAGATACTCATCGTCGGTGCCGGACAGGGCATCGGCCACGCTATCGCTGAACGGCTCTCGGAAACCGCGGAACTCTGGACCACGAGTCGCGGCACGGCACCGGACGTGCCCTCGAGTCATGTCGTCTGGGAGGCTTCGGAGGCCTTCCCGGGCGACGCTCTGCCGGAAAGTCTGGACGGGCTGGTCTACTGCCCGGGTACCATACGGCTGAAACCTTTCGAGAGGCTCTCGCTCGACGATTTCGACGCGGACCTGAACGTCAATCTCAAGGGCGCCGTGCGGGTCCTGGAGGCCGCGATGCCGGCTCTCAAGGCTGCGCCGCATGCCAGTGTCGTGCTCTTCTCGACGGTCGCCGTCTCCAGCGGCATGCCAATGCACGCGAGTATCGCCGCGGCCAAGGGCGCAGTTGAGGGACTGACGCGCTCCCTGGCTGCGGAGTACGCCCCGAAGATACGCTTCAATGCAATCGCTCCGTCGCTGACGGACACGCCGCTCGCCTCCGGCATGTTGCGCACGGAGAGGCAACGCGAGGCTGCGGCCGCGCGCCATCCGCTCGAGCGCATCGGCACACCGGCCGAACTGGCGGCACTGGCGGGCTTTCTGCTCTCCGATGAATCCGGCTGGATCAGCGGACAGGTCCTGCATGCCGACGGTGGCATGAGCTCGATCCGCAAATTCAGCTGAGGCGATGCTCAGAAGATGCAACAGACGACACCTCAACCCCCGAACCCTGCAGAGCGGAAACTCCGTCCGCTGGTGCTGTTCGACGGAAGCTGCCCGATGTGCAGCCGCGAAATCGCCTTCTACAGAAAACACTC
The DNA here is from genome assembly GCA_037385505.1 of Gammaproteobacteria bacterium. Taxonomy (GTDB): domain Bacteria; phylum Pseudomonadota; class Gammaproteobacteria; order Chromatiales; family Chromatiaceae; genus Sva-25. The sequence goes on from JARRMY010000023.1 coordinate 38,095, forward strand.
CGCCTCGCACGCACTCGAGTGGGTCGACATCAGCCGCGAGACCGACACCGAAGCCCGTTTCGGCATCCGGCACGATGCCGCCATGCAGCGCTTCCATGTCCGCGACCGGGACGGCAAATGGCAGACAGGCGCTTTCGGCTTTGCCGAACTCTGGTCCCACTTCCCCGGCTGGCGAATGCTCGCGGGCATCCTGCGCCGCACCGGGCTGCTTCCGCTGATCGACAGGGTCTATGAGCGGTTTGCACGCTGGCGACTGACACGCCAGTGCGCAGACGGCACCTGCTCCACCCCCACCGACAGGCAACAGTCATGACGAAAGAACGACGCATACCCGCTACTCGCATCGGCCGCTTCTCGCAACTCGGACGCCTTGCAGGCGGCATGGTCGGAGGCATGGTCAGCGAGGGCGCGCGCCAGCTCGCCAGCGGCAAGCGGCCTGCGCTGGGCGACCTGCTGCTGACGCCCTCCAACGCAAGGCGGCTGGCCGAAAGGCTGTCCGAGATGCGTGGCGCGGCCATGAAGATCGGCCAGCTGCTCTCCATGGACAGCGGCCAGATCCTGCCGCCGCAGCTCGGCGAAATCCTCACGAGGCTGCGCGAGGATGCGCACCGCATGCCGCTCGGCCAGGTCGCGCAGGTGCTCGACGCCTCGCTCGGCAAGCAGTGGAAGGAGTCCTTCGAGCGTTTCGACTTCACGCCCATTGCCGCCGCCTCGATCGGACAGGTGCACCGGGCCGTGCTCAAGGACGGGCGCGAAGTCGCCATCAAGATCCAGTACCCGGGCATCGAGCAGAGCATCGACAGCGACATCGGCAATGTCGCCATGCTGCTGAAGCTGTCGGGCATGCTGCCCGACGGCATGGACCTGGAGCCGCTGCTCGAGGAGGCCAGGCAGCAACTCCACCACGAGGCTGACTATGAACACGAGGCCGATCTCCTGCGACGCTTTCACGCACTCCTCGAAGAAGACGAGAGGTTCACCGTTCCCGGCGTTGTCGATGAATTGAGTTCGAAACGCGTCCTGACGATGGAGTTCCTGCATGGCGACCCGATCGAATCCATCGAAAAACTCGAGAGTGCGCGACGCAACGAAGCGGCACGGCGATTGACCGAGCTTGCCTTCCGGGAAGTCTTCGAGTGGGGACTGGTGCAGACGGATCCCAACTTCGCCAACTATCTGCACGACGCCGCAACCGGCAGGATCCAGCTGCTGGACTTCGGTGCGGCACGCGAACACAGCGACGAGAAGCGCGCCGCGATGCGGCGACTGCTGCATGCCTGCATGGAAAATGCCGACCAGGCGATCCTGGACGCTGCCGCCGCTGTCGGCTATCTCGGCGATGACGATCCCGACGGTTATGCTGCCACTGTTCTCCAGCTGCTGAGAACAGCCACGGAACCGCTGCGTGCCGACAAGCCTTATCGCTTCGGCCATTCCGACCTGGCCGTGAAGATGGGTGAAATCGTCAGAGAGATGCGACTCGAGAGCAGGTACAGTCGTATCCCGCCGATGGACATCCTGTTCCTGCACCGCAAGCTCGGCGGTCTCTACCTGCTGTTGTCGCGCCTGAACGCGAGGCTCGACATCGGCGAATTGGCAAGACCCTATCTCGATGATGCCACGATAGCAACAGCCGGCCAGGTCGCATGATTCAGATCGTCTGGTTCAAGCGCGATCTGCGCGTCGAGGACCACGAAGCGCTGAGCCGCGCCGCCGGGCATGGCCCGGTCTTGCCGCTCTACATCGTCGAGCCGGATCTCTGGCGTCAACCGGACTGCTCCGCCAGGCAGTGGGGATTCTGCCGGGAAAGCCTGGCGGCGCTGCGCGACGCGCTCGCCGCTCTCGGTCAGCCGCTCGTCATCCGCCGCGGCGATGCCGCCGGCGTGCTGCGCGACCTCGGCCGCAGCCATGCCATCGGCGCCGTCTGGTCGCACCAGGAGACCGGCAACGCCTGGAGCTTCGCGCGCGACCGGGCCGTTGCAGCCCTGTTGCGCGAGGAAGGCATACCATGGCACCAGCAGCGCCAGCATGGCGTCGTGCGCGGCCGCTGTGATCGCGACGCCTGGTCGAAGCAGTGGGAGCGCCTGATGGCGCAGGCACGCTTCGAACCGCCCTCCCTGCGCCCGCTGGGAGGAATCGACCCGGGCATCCTGCCGGCGATCCCGTACGAGGGCTTCCACCGGGATGCCTGCCCGGAACGCCAGACTGGCGGTCGCAGAGAGGCGATCGATGCACTCGAAACCTTTCTCGAGGAACGCGGCGAGCGTTACCACCGGGAGATGTCGAGCCCGCTGACCGCCGGTATCAGCTGTTCGCGCATCAGCAGCCACCTGGCCTTCGGTACGCTCTCGATGCGCGAAGCCGTTCAGGCCACGCGCCGCCGCAGAAGCCATGTCAGGCAACTCGCAACGGCAATCCGCGGGAGCTGGCCGCGCGCACTGTCTGCATTCGAGGGACGGCTCCACTGGCACTGCCATTTCATGCAAAAACTCGAGAGCGAGCCGCGCATCGAATTCGAGAACATGCAACGCTCGATGAACGGACTGCGCGAACAGGAGACAGACATGCAGCGGCTCGAGAGCTGGATGCGCGGTGAGACCGGGTGGCCTTTCGTCGATGCCTGCATGCGCGCCCTGCAACAGACGGGCTGGCTCAATTTCCGCATGCGCGCCATGCTGATGTCGGTGGCCAGCTACCAGCTTTGGCTGCACTGGCGACTGCCGTCACTGCATCTCGCGCGGCTCTTTACTGACTATGAACCCGGCATTCACTACCCGCAGGCACAGATGCAGTCGGGAACGACAGGCATCAACAGCTTGCGCATCTACAACCCGATCAAGCAGTCGATGGAGCAGGATCCGGACGGCGACTTCATCCGCCGCTGGTTGCCGGAGCTCGCCGGGGTTGGCAAGGCCTGGATACACACGCCATGGCTCATGCCACTGTCCGGGCAGGTACGCAGCGGTGTGCGCATCGGCGACAGCTACCCGAATCCGCTCGTCGATCACGAAGCAGCAGCGCGCCGCGCGCGTGCCACAATCATCCAGGCGCGGCGTGCCGGGGAAGCGCGGTACGAGAGCAGAAAGATTTTCGAGCGCCATGGCAGCCGCCGGCGCCGTTCGGACAGGCGCTCGTCGGACTCACCGCAGCAGGAGCTGTTCGGCGATGACACATAGAAAACAGCTGCTGCCGACGAAAAGCTGCGCAACCTGCGGCAGGTCCTTCGCCTGGCGCAAGCGCTGGCGCAGCAACTGGGAGCAGGTGCGTTACTGCTCGGAACGCTGCCGTCGCTGCAGGAACGCGCGGCAATGAGCAGCAGGCTGTTGCTGATCCTCGGCGACCAGCTCGACCGCGAATCGCCGGCGCTGCAGGCCGCCGACAAACAGCATGATGTGATCCTCATGCTCGAGGCGCGCAACGAATCCGAACGCATCCTTTCGCACAGGGCGCGCACCACCCTCTTCCTGTCGGCGATGCGCCATCACGCGGCCTGGCTCGAATCACGGGGCTTCAGGGTCGACTACACGCGCATCGACCGGGAAGAAGCCGCCAGTTTCACGACGGCGCTCGAGGCCGCCATTGGACGCCACGGGGCAAAGCGGCTGCTCATGGTCGAAGCCGGCGAGCATGGCGTGCAGCGCGAGATCGACGCAGCTTGCGAACGCGCCGGCGTTGACATCGAGGTGCTGCCGGACACGCACTTCCTCTGCAGCATCGATGCCTTCCGGCAATGGCGCGACAGCCGCAAGAGGCTTGTCATGGAGCATTTCTACCGCCACATGCGCCAGCAGCACGGCATCCTCATGCAAGACGGCAAGCCGGCCGGCGGCAGCTGGAACTTCGACCGCGACAATCGCAAGCCATTCGGCAAGCAGGGGCCGGGCCTGCTGCCGGCGTGGCCGCGCTTCGCACCCGATGCCGTCACGCAGGAGGTGATGCAGGATGTCGAGACGCTGTTCCCGGACAATCCCGGCAGCATCGAGAATTTCAACTGGCCCGTGACGCGCGCACAGGCACAGGCGCTGCTCGACGACTTCATCGCCAATCGCCTGCCAGCCTTCGGTCCCTTTCAGGATGCCATGTGGGACAGTGAGCCTTTTCTGTACCACTCGGGCATTGCGTCGGCGCTGAATCTCAAGCTGCTGTCACCGCGCGAAGTGATCGATGCCGCCGTTGCGGCCTGGGAATCGGGCGATGCTGCCATTGCCTCGGTCGAGGGGTTCGTCCGCCAGATTCTCGGCTGGCGCGAGTACGTGCGCGGCCTCTACTGGACCGAGATGCCGGGCTATCTGGAGAAGAATGCACTCGATGCGGATGCAGCGCTGCCCGCCTTCTACTGGAGCGGCGAAACGGAGATGGCCTGTCTGCAACATGTCATCGCGCAGACGCTCGAGCACGGCTACGCACACCACATCCAGCGCCTCATGGTGACCGGCCTGTTCGCACTGCTGCTCGGGGTGCGCCCCCACGAGATCCACGCCTGGTACCTGGCGGTCTATATCGATGCCGTCGAGTGGGTCGAGGCGCCGAATACGCTCGGCATGTCGCAATTTGCCGACGGCGGCCTGCTGGCGTCGAAGCCTTATGCGGCGTCGGGCCGCTACATCCAGCGCATGAGCAACTACTGCGACGGCTGCCGCTACAGGCCAGACCAATCGACGGGCGAGTCGGCCTGTCCCTTCACGACGCTGTACTGGGACTTCCTGATGCGCCACGAAGAGCGCTTCATGAAGCACCCGCGCGCCGGCATGCAGTGGCGCATGCTGAACCGGCTCGATGGAAAAAAACGCCAGGCCATCAGAATTCAGGCGGCCCGCCTCAGAAAGGCGCTGGCGTGAAGAACGCCGGCGCCCTGGCAATGCCTGATCCGCGTCGGCCAGGAATCGATTTCGTCGCGCATCGCCGCGACCTGCAGCATCGAGACCAGGATCGGCCCGCCGGCTTCGCTGCGTTGCGCTGCCGGGAAGGCAGCGAACAAGGCTGATGGCCGGCAGTGAATCGGGAGTGATTACTACCGCCCGCGCGATAACCGCGTGGAACCCGGTCGATCAGCGCCGGCCCGCAGGCAGCCTGGCTGCTCGATCCAGACCGACAGACTGGCCGTCCGCCTGCTCGCGTCCATGACCTGCAGCTCGAGGTTGCCAGGTTCCGGGACACTCACGCGCTGACGCGCGCCCGTTGTCCTGCCGGCCGGTGCGCCGTTGAGGAACCAGTGGTAGGGGCTTTCGCCGTGCGAGACCGCAAGATCGATCACTGTCTGCGCGCAGGCGTCTGCCGGGCGGATCCGCTCACCACCCGAGAGCAGTCGCAGCTCCAGCGGCTGGCGCATGAGCTGCTCCTGCCGGTCGAATCGCGCGAGCCCGGGCGGCGGCTCGCCATAATCTGCGGCGATGTTGTAGCGCGACCGCTCCGGCAACAGGCCCATGATCTCGAAGAACAGCGGCGCTGCCGCGCGCCGGCCAGTCGTGCGCTCCCTGTCGCCATGGCGCGGATGGCCGTCGGGTCGACCGACCCAGACCGCGGCAGTCAGCTCGCGGTCGAAACCGATCGTCCAGGCATCGCGGTAGCCGTAGGAGGTTCCGGTCTTCCACGCCAGCTGCCGCTTGCTCTCGCGCCAGCGCGCCGGCGGCGGATTCTCCGCGAGAATTTTCGTGACCCAGCCCGCGGCCCGCTCTCCGAGCAGCGGTTGCGGCTGGACACTCAGCGGATCGCTCGACAGCGCAAGCAGGCGATAGAGCCGCGCGAGTTCCTCGAGCGTCAGGCCGGCCCCGCCGAGCGCCATCGGCAGTTCCGGGCGGTTGGCCGCGATGCGCAAATCGATTCCCGCAGCACCAAAGGCATCGGCCAGCCTGCCGGGACCGAGGCGGTCGAGCACGCTGACGGCTGGAATGTTCAGCGACTGCTGCAGCGCCTCGATGACGCTGACATCGCCCCTGTAGCGCCCGTCGAAGTTGGTCGGCGTGTAGCTGCCGAAACTGCGTGGCGCATCGCGCAGCAGGGTTTCCGGATGCAGCAGGTTGCTGTCGAAGGCGATGCCGTAGATGAACGGCTTGAGCGTCGAGCCGGGCGAGCGCACGGCAGTGACCATGTCGACATAGCCGGAGGCCTCGCGGTCGAAGAGATCGTGAGACCCGAGCCAGGCGCGGACCTCGCCGCTGGCGTTGTCGAGAACCAGCGCGGCCATGGTCACGCCCTTCTCCCACTGCACGGCATGGCGCTTCGCGAGCGCCTCGATCTGGCGTTGCAGCGGCCCGTCGATGGTCGAGCGGACGATAGCCGCTTCCCGGCGCAGCAAGAGCGCGCTGTAGTGGGGCGCATGACGCGGGAAGCGATGCAGCCTGCGTGGCACGGGCATCGCGGCGGCCTCGTCGTGCTGCTGCTGCGTGATCAGGCCCGAGGCGAGCAGGCGGCCGAGCACCTTGTCGCGCGCCTGCCTCGCCGCATCCGGATAGCGGTCCGGGCGCAGGCGCGCGGGACGTTGCGGCAAGACGGCCAGCAGTGCCGACTCGGCCAGCGTCAGCGCAGCGGGCGGCTTGTCGAACCAGGCGCGCGTGCCGGCCTCGATACCCTCGAGGTTGCCGCCGTAGGGCGCGAGCGTCAGGTAGAACCCGAGTATCTCGCTCTTGGAGTGATGCCATTCGAGCTGGAAGGCGCGGAACAGCTCGACGAGTTTCGACGCGAGCGTGCGCGGCCGGCGTTCGAGCAGGCGCGCCACCTGCATCGTCAGGGTCGAGGCGCCCGAGACGACCTCGCCGCTGGCGATAGACTGTCCCGTTGCGCGCAGGATCGCGAGCGGATCGGCGCCTGGATGCCGGTAGAAACGCCTGTCCTCATAGTGCAACAGTACGCGGACGAAGTCGGGATCGACCCTGGCGACATCGGCCTGGAAGCGCCACAGGCCATCGCGGTTCGGCGCCGCATGGAGCCAGTCGCCATGCCGGTCGAGGACCACGCCGGCACGCTGCTGCAGCGGCTCGAGAGGCAGCGGGAACAGCCTGTCGAGCAGCAGGAACGAGGCCGCCAGGAGCAGCCCCGTGATGGCGAATCGTTTCAGCAGCCGCATGCGCGCGTCCTCACTGCGGCAGCACGGCCAGGCGCGATGCGTCGGACGTCGCCCTCTCCTCGGGAGCGTACATGTTCTCGATCAGCGCCGCGGGAACGGTGAATTCGCCCCCGGTCACGGCCTGGGCGACATAGGCGATGCGGAACGCCCTCTCGCCTTCCGTCACCTCGAGCGCTGCGACGAAGCGGTCGTCGCGGTACTCCGTGTATTCCGCGGGAGTCAGCTCGCCGATCCAGTCGAGGGTTTCGAGCCTGTCGAAGCCCTGCAGGCGCGGATTCTCGAGTTCGAGACCGGCCGGGAGCAGGTCGACGACGAGCGGCGTCTGTCCTGGGGCCTTGCCGATCGTCCCCTCGAGGACCAGGACGACGCGCTCGTTCTGTCTGAGTCCCGGGGCCTCGAGCGGCGTGCCGTCGAGGCGATGGAGCCGCTTGCGGATGCTGTAGCCGCCGGAAGCCGTGGCGTCGCTGCGGATGCTGCGACCCGAGAACTGCAGCCACAGCGGATCGGACTGCGGGTTGTCCAGCATTGGAAGGTCGGACGGACGCACCGCGCTGTCGCGCCAGCTGTCGAGACCGCGCAGGCGCTTGCCGTCGACGAGCAGGTCGAACTGCTTCGACGGCACCTCCATGGCCTTCGCCGCACGCAGCAGCCAGGCCAGCTCCTGGGTGCTGAGATAGGTGCGCTCGCCGACGAGGCGCACGAGCCGCGCATAGTCGGCGCCGAGTTCTGTCGGCGTCCTGCCCGCCTCCGCCGCCAGCGCGATGGCGGCCGCCGTCTCGCGCAGCAGGGATCCGTAGTGGCGGTATCTGCTCTCGCCCGAGGCGATGCGCTCGCTGGCGAAGCGGAAGGCCCTGTCGGCGCGCTCGCTGTCGCCGTGACCGGCGATCGCGTTGCCAAGCAACGCGGCGCCCATGGCCGAATCGAAATATTTCGACTTGCTGTCGAGGTAGTAGCGCAGGTCGTCGAGTACGTTTTCGCCGGCCTTGTCGAGCACATAGAGCACGTAGCTGTCGACGAAGATCTCCTCCGGCTCGATGGAGTCGCGGCTGAGCTGGCGCCCGAGCCAGCCGACGGCCTCCCTGAGTTGCGTGTCGGGCAGCTGGTAACCGGCCCTGCGCGCCTCGAGCAGGAAGTCGAGGATGTAGGCCGTCAGCCAGACGTCCTCATCGACGCTCTCGGGCCACAGCGAGAACGCCCCCGTGTAGCTTTGCAGCGTCAGCACGCTCGCGATGGCGTTGCGCGTCACGTCGCGCCTGCCGGCATCACTGCTGTCAGCGGCAAAGAGACCGAGGTAGCCGCGGCTCGTGGTCTGCTCGCCGCAACGGTAGGCGTAGTCCTGCAGCTGCTGCTCCAGCGACCCGCGGTCGATGAGGGGGCGGCTGTGCACCACCACGCCGGCGGAGAGCCACTCGCGGTCACTGTCCTCGAAGCGTGTCGAGGCGTTGTGCGCGAGCTGTTCCGTGCGGTTCTCGACACTCGCGGGACCGGCGGCGCGCACCATGATGCGCCACTCCTGCGTGCGCCGGCTGCCGTCCGGCATGTCGTACGAGACAGTGATCGATGTCGGCGCCACCCGGCTGCCTGCACGCATCACGAGCTGCCGGTCGAACAGCACGTCGGGCTGTGCATCCGGGCCGACGGAGACGCCGAAGGCCGACTCCTCGAACAGGATATTGTCGTCGCTCTCGATCGAGAGACGGTAATCACCGGCAGGCAACGCATCGTTGCGCACGAGACGAAGCCTCGCCTTCGCCGTGTCACCCGCGGCGAGAAAACGCGGCAGGTAGAGCTCGGCGCGCAGGCTGTCGGCGATGCGCAGCGGTTGCTCGGCCTTGCCGACGCCGCCCTTGGCGTCCCAGGCAACCGCCATGAGCCGCAACGCTCCCTGGTAGTCCGGTATCTCGAGATGCACGAGCGCCCTGCCCTGGCTGTCGGTCTCGAGCTTGCCACTGAAGAGCGACACGACCCTGCGCGTGCGCACGATGTTGAGCGGCGCGGCCTGCTCTTCTTCTGCACCGCCGCCGACACTGAATTCGCCCGGGGTTCCATGCGGGCGGATCAGGCGGCCGTAGATGTCCCTCGCCTCGACTCCCATGCGGCGCTTGCCATAGAAATGGTCAAGCGCATCGGGCGTCTCGAATCCGGTCATGCGCAGGACGCCCTCGTCGACCGCGGCCAGCGTGATCCAGGCCGGGGAACCCGATGATCCTGCGACCGTCACCGGGACGATGAGCTCCTCGCGCGCATTGACGCGTTCCGGCGCCTCGATGGTCACGTCGAGCCTGTGCCGTTCGACATCGAGCGAGAGATAGGTCACACCGATCGCGCGGTCGGGCATGAGATCGTTGCGCTCCATGCCGGTCCTGAAAGCCGTGACCATGACATAGACGCCGGCCCCCCAGCTTGCCGAGGTCGGCAATGCGATGGTGTTGTCACCGTCCCTGTTGAGAACGAGACGCTGCCGGTAGAGCAGGCGGCTGTCGCTGATGGTCACGAGCGCCGGCCCCGAAAAGCGCGGATGGATATGCAGGCGAGCGGTCTCGCCGATATTGTAATGCGCCTTGTCGAGCGCGATGCGCAGCTTGTCGGGAGCTGCACCGGTCAGGCCGCCGTCATACCAGCCGGACTCGAAGCGGTAGGCCGTGGTCACGACGCCGGACGGATCCATCAACTCGAGGCGGTAATGGCCCCAGGGCAGCGCCTCGAGCTGCAGCGCGCCGAGTTCACCCGGCATGATCACGAGCTTGCCGTCGCCGATGGTACCGGCGTCCGTGATCTTCTCCTCGTATTCCCACTTGCCGTCGATGTAGCGCCAGTCGCCGAGATGGTTCTCGCGCACGAGCTTCCATGCCAGGGACTGCTGCTCGACGGCGGGCTCCTCGTGACGCAGCAACACGACATCGAAGGCAGCCGCATCGCCGGTGCCGACAGCGCCGCCCTCGAAACGCGGCCTGATGCCGACGGCGTAGTCATGCAGGCGCACCGGCAATGTCAGCAGGCGATGCACGGGACGGCCGCCCGGCTCGTAGACCGACAGACGCACATGCGCCATGAGCGGCAGGGGCGTCTCGAGTTCCGGCAATCTGAACGAGAGACTCGCCCTGCCCTCGGCATCGGTTTCCGCCGCGTCGATCGGGAACTGCTGCGGTTCATGGCTCAGCAGCGGGTTGGAAAAGTCGAACCCGGCATACTCCGCGTACGGCGAAGCGACCGGCTTGATGGTGACCTCGCCCTCGACGCGCGCGCCCTCCACCTTGCCGCCGTAGAGAAAGCGCGCACTGACATCGATGGCGAACGGCTGTTCCTCCTGCATGACGCGCCGGGAGGTCTCGGCATCGACAGCGATTCGCGGCGGTACGAAGTCCTCGACCTGGATCGTCTTCTGGCCGACGATGCGGTCGCCGCTCCATGCTTCGAAAAGCCAGCTGCCGCCAGGCGCGTTGGGCGCGAGTTCGATCTCCGTCTGCAGGTAGCCTGCCGCGTCGCTCTGCAGCGCGATCTCCTCGGCGACGGACTGGTTCGGTCTCAGGAGCTTCAGCATCACGGGCAGGCCGGCGAGGATGTCTCCCTGGTCGTTGCGTACGAGCGCCGAGAAGTGAATGGGTTCGCCCGGGCGGTAGATGCCGCGCTCGGTGTAGAGAAAGGCGTCGATCGGCCCCGGCGCCAGACGCCCGGCCACACCGCGATCAGAGAAGTCGTGCGCGGCAGCGTCGAGCGACAGCAGGTTGAAATCCCGGCCGCCGTCATACGCGAGCACCGCGCGCGCCTGGTTGGCCTGCTTGCCGGCCAGCAGGCCCGGGGCAAAGCGCGCATAGCCCTCGGCGTCTGTCACGGTCTCGCCGAGCACGCTGTTGTTGATCGACAGCAGGCGCAGCTGCACACCGGAGCGCGGCGTGCCGTCCTTCAGCGAACGCACGAAGAGGTGCAGGCCGTCCTTGCCCTCGAGCGTGAAGAGCCCGAGGTCCGAGACCAGGAGCCACTGCGTCGCCAGCTCGCTTCCGCCGTAGACCCACGCATCCTCATCCTGGTGCTCCCTGGCCGTCAGCACATAGATGCCGGGCTCCGGGTCGGGCCAGTGCTCCTTGAGCGGCACGGCCGTGACGACCTTCTCGTTCGGTTTCTGGCCGATGCGCAAACCGGCTTCCCAGACGAGGCTGCCGCTCTCCTCGCTGATGGCGTCTCGCTGCCAGACCGACAGGGTCTCGTGGAGCCCGTAACTGTTGATCATCTCGACGAGGTTGCGGTCGTTGACATGCTGCAGCGTGAGATCGGCGCGCTCGATATTGACCGTGGTCAGCGGCACGCTCTGCTCGCCATGCAACGGCAGGATGTAATAACGCGAGTTGAAGCCCAGCTCCGGCTCCCTGTCATCGACCCTGAAGGGTTCCCTGTAGCCACGGCCAAGGGTGAGATCCCTGGTGACCGGCAGGCCCGGCAGGATCTCGACCTGGTATTCCTGGCCGTAATGCAACTGTGCGATGCAGAGGTTGCCGTATTCCTCCATCAGCTGGTAATCGTGCGCGGGCTCGATACGGATAAAGCGGCGGTAGTCGACAGCCGGCTGCATGGCGAACCCCTCGCTGAAATCGATACAGACGGAAGCCTCGGCTTCATAGCCCGCGCGCAGGCGCGAAACAGCGGCGGTCGAGAGAATCCTGTCGATCTCGGCGATGCGCATATCGATGAGGGTGCTGGAATCGATCCCGGCAGCCTTCTCCAGCGCCTCCCTGGCCTTCTTCCATGACTTGCGCTCGGCATGCAGCCGGTAGAGCCGCAAGTATCCCTCGAAACGCTCCTGCTCGCTGCGCGCCATGAGCAGTAGCTGCCCCGCGGCCTCAATTGCGAGACTCGACCCGGTCCGCTGGTAGAGGTCCAGCAATTGCAGCCAGTGACTGCGCGAATCCGGACGGCTGGCGGCCAGAAACTCGGCCAGCGGCAAGGCCGCCTGGAGATTGCCGATCGCGACGAGATGTTTCGCAGTCTGCTCGAAATGGTCGACCAGACCGTCGGGAACAGGAGCGCGCACGTACTGCCTGCTCAGGCGCTCGGCGAATTCCGACTTCCCGGGCGAGACAGCAGGCCCGCTCACGGCTGCGCCAGCCGCCTGTGCGGGCGATGCCAGCAAGAGCGTGAGCATGAACAGAACGATCAGCGTTTTCATGAGGTGTGTTCCCGGCGGTTATGATTTTCGTGGTTCAACGATAGCAAAATCCTCCGGGCATTGATGCCGCGTCTGTTGCTTGTTGTGGCCGGTCGTGTCCCGCTCTGTGTCGGGATCACAAAACTGCTTCTGGGCGCACGACTTTGAGGGAAATTCTCGCCGGAAGAGATAGAGGATGAGGGTCAGGCAGGCGCGGTTACTGCTGCATGCGCCCCAGCTGACGCCACCGGGTCGTGGGAGATTGACAATTGGTGGGTTGAGCTTCACCAGGCAGTCTACCCGATGGCGTCTTCTATACTATGCGGGCTGCGATGCATCTCTGCAATGCCAGCGTGGAGCCGCGGCTGCATAATTGTGAAATATCAAGCGCACTCTCCCGTCAGGTGATTCTCTTCTGAGACCTGCAGCGCATGCGGATCAATGGAGTGCGTCAACGCACAGCAGCTTCCCGGCCAGGCGGCCCCGTATTTCGCGACCGGCCAGCGACGGATGCTAAGATGCAAGCCTCCGTCTGTGACAGCAACAACAACAGGAGTGAACCCCCCTGGAAGGCCATATCCTGCTCATCCTCGCGTCAATCGGCTTTATCGGCATCGCCTGCCAGTGGCTGGCATGGCGCCTGAGGCTACCGTCGATCATCTTCCTGCTGATCGCCGGCATCATCGCCGGCCCGGCCACGGGCTTTGTCGACCCCGGGGTGCTCTTCGGTGACCTGCTGTTTCCGATCGTCTCGCTCGGGGTCGCCGTGATTCTCTTCGAGGGCGGTCTGACGCTGCGTCTGCACGAGATCCGTGAACAGCGCCGCGCGTTGCGCAAACTGCTGACCATCGGCGTGCTCGTGACCTGGGGTATCGTGACGGCCGGCGCGCACTACATCATGGACTTCTCCTGGGAACTGGCGCTGCTGTTCGGCGCGCTCATGACGGTGACCGGCCCGACCGTCATCAAGCCGCTGCTGCGCACCATTCGGCCGAAACCCGAGATCGCCAACATCCTGCACTGGGAAGGCATCATCCTCGATGTGCTCGGCGCCATCCTGATCGTGCTCGTCTATCAGTCCATCGTCTCGGGACAGGCAGAACTCGCCGTCCCTGTGACGCTGGCGTTCATGGTGGTGACCGGTATCGTGATGGGCGCGGCCGGAGCATGGTTCCTCGCCTTCCTGCTGCGTCGTCACTTGCTGCCGCATTATCTTCATCATGTTTTCAGCCTTGCTCTCGTGCTCATGGTCTTTGCACTCTCGAACACGCTCGTACACGAGTCCGGGCTGCTGGCCGTGACGCTCATGGGCATGATGCTGGCGAACATGAAAGGCATCGACATCGAGGACATTCTCTTTTTCAAGGAGAGCCTCAGCGTCCTGCTGATCTCGGTCCTGTTCGTGATCCTGGCCGCGCGCCTCGAGATCCAGCCGCTGCTGGATCTGGGCTGGGCCGCGCTCGCCATGCTCGCGCTCATTCTCTTCATCGCGCGCCCGCTCTCCGTGTTTGCCGCGACGGCAGGCTCGCAGCTGAAGTGGCGCTCGCGCCTGCTCCTGAGCTGGGTCGCTCCGCGCGGTATCGTCGCTGCTGCCGTCTCGGCACTGTTCGCGATTCGTCTCGAGGAGTTCGGTTTCGCCGAGGCCACGCTGCTGGTCCCCGTGACCTTCCTCGTGATCATCGGCACCGTACTGCTGCATGGACTGACTGCACGTCCACTGGCCAATTGGCTGAAGGTGACGGAGCCGGAGCCGAACGGCATCCTGGTGCTTGGCGCGAATCCGCTGGCACGCGCGATCGCCACGGCGCTCAACAGCCAGGGCATCATCACGCGGCTCGCCGACACCGGCTGGGAAAACGTGCGCCGCGCGCGCATGGCCGGGCTCGACAGCTATTTCGGGCGCATCGTCTCGGACCATGCCGATCGCAACCTGAATCTCACGGGAATCGGTAAACTGCTCGCGCTCAGCCCCAACAGCCTGCTCAACGCGCTCGCCGTCATGAGCTACAAGAACGAATTCGGCGCCGAGAACATCTACTACCTCATGAATAGCAGTGAGGAGAGCAGCGAGGAGGAGCGCGGCCGCCATTTCCGTTTCACGGGCAAGCGACTCTTCAGTGAGGAGGCCACCTATGCGTCACTCGCCGAACTCATGAGCGAGGGCGCGCAGGTGCACACAACAAAACTCACCACGGAATTCGATTTCTCCGATTATCGGAAACAATACCGCAACGAGGCGGTCCTGCTGTTCGCGATTGACCCGAACGAGAAACTGCATTTCTTCACGGCCGGCGGCAGGCTCTTGCCCGAACCGGGCTGGTTGCTCACCGCCCTCCTGCCGGAGGACGTCCTCGCAGAGACGCAAGCCGAGGAGGAATCCAATGCCGGATCGAACGACAGGATCGTGGTTCAGGAAAAGGCCGTTGGCAAAGAGAGCAAGGTTGCGGACTGAATCAACCGATTGTCAGGATCACGCGTTCGCCAAGGCGGGTGTATTTCTGCTTGCCCGGAAGCGGTGCCTGTCCCTTGACATTGGCAGTGCCTTCAGGCTCCTCGACGAGGTTTCCATCGCTGTCGCGGACTTCGGCTTCCAGATCGACCTGCTCCAGGAGCAGCGTTGCTTCCGAGACACCGATAGCCTGCAGATCCTCGACGATGCGCGCCAACTGTGCGCCGACCTGGGGCTGCATCGTCGCTTTTCTGGTCGCTGTCATGCCTGCCTGGCCAATATTGCCGAGCTGCAACGAAACACGCACTTCGCCGACTGTTTCCGGAAGCACACAGATTGATGCCTAAAGTCACCATCATTGGTCCATTCGAAGAGGAGGCAGTCGAATCACCGCTCCTGCACCACTCTCGATGAAGTTCTCTCCCCACGCCTCACGGAAAAGCCGCATCGCCTGTTTGCCGGTACAGTGGCTCGGCGCGACCTTCCCGACCCCGAGAGTTTTCAATCTTTCAATGATGTTGCGAATCTCTGCCTCGCTGCTGCGGCCGAGATGAAAGCCGCCGATGAGCATGTGAATCTTCCGTTCGAATAGCGCACTGACGCGATTCGCTATAGCGTCAATGCCCGGATGCGCGCAACCCGTCATGACGACGAGCCCCTCCTGCGTATCGAGAACAAGCGCCTGCTCCCTGATCGCATCTCCCAGTTCACCAGTCGAATAGATGCCGGCAGCGAGCTGCAGCGGCCCAGAGACGCCAACCGTCTTCACGCCTGGTTTGAGTCCCCGGCTGATCTTTTCCAGGCTCGATGCCGGCAGGTAGAGGGTCAGCGCCACGTTCTGCTCGAGAACGGCAGCGAGCCCGCCCGTGTGATCCCCATGGGAGTGTGAAATGAACAATGTGTCGATGCTTTCGATCGGGAGATGCATTCGCTGCATGTTGGAGAGCAGCAGCATCCCTTCCCTGCCCGTATCGAAGAGGATGTCATGCCCGGGCGCCTCGACGACAGCCGCGAAACCCCACGCCGTACGCAGAGCCGGCGCTTTCGGGACATTATCGAAAACCACCTGCACCACGACGCCCTTGTCACCTGCCTGAACCACTGAAAACAAACCACCTCCTGCAAGTGACAGCACAAGCGAGAGGCATGGCAGCCATCCAGACAGAGATCGGCGTATGGCATATCGACAGGATTTCATGAATATGGTTCTCTGGTCCAGATGATTACGAATTTCCAGCAAGTTTCGTCCTGGCTGGTTGCGGATAACTTGTCTCACATGATCCTGCTCAGTCCGATGCGTTTTCAAGTGCGGGACTCTTTCAGAGGAGGTCAACAAACCGATGAAGATGGTGCGCAGCGGGAGCGGCAGCAATTGGCAATGATTGACCAATTCCTATACAGCACTCGCACTGCACGGAGACTCACAAAAGCGCCGAGCCTGCAAAGATTCGCTATCAGATGTTGGGCCAATCAAGCATAGAAGAAGTGCAAAGGAGATATTCACTTCCTCCTGCAGAGAGGGAGGATCGCCGACTCCATCATCGAAGGCATGCCAGGACCGATCAGGATCACCCTTTCCGATAGCGACAAGCCTCCAAAGACGCGGATTGCCATCGATGCGCCAGAGGGCATCAGCATCTGGTCTGAAGAATTTCTCCATGAGTCTCTTCAGTGCAACAGATAAACATCTAAAAACAGCAATCGATGGCATTCTGGCAATGTCGGCTGAAACGCCAGCGGGTCATCAGGTAATGTCTGCCTCGTTGCCGACTTGTGAAACAGATATCATGACCGTCATGACGACCATTTCAGGGAGTGACAGAGAGGAATAACCATTGTCCGGGCGCCGCCACGCGGGCCCGGACTGCAGTCTACTCAAGGCAGGGTAATCATCGACATCCGGCCAGCGACGGATCGTCATCACAGACCTGGCTGTGTACGATGGAAGCACGATCGCCCAGCCAGCCGCGCAGTCCCTCGAAATGGGCGGCCGGGTCAGCACCCACCTTGCTGTTGGGGTCGGCGATCAGCAAGGGTGTGAGAACCTCTTCCACGGCGCTCAGATGCTGCCGGGCCATTTCCACTGCCTGCTGACCCGATAAAGTCAGCAACTTCTGATTGTAGTCGGTGCGGAAGTCGTAGACATCGCCGTAGTCCCTCAGGATGACACGCTGGTAATCGGTTTCGGTGACGACAGTTTGCCCGCGTCTCTTTTTTGCCTGGCCGTAAACATTGCGGTCGATGCTCGCGATTGCGGCATCGAGATCCCAGGGATAATGCATGCGCTTGCGGAGATCGATGTCATAGGGAGGGTTCATGCAGGCATTTTCCAGTGAATAGTCTGCCCAGAAGAAGTTTTTTCCGTGAGTCAGCATTCCATCGACGTTGCTGCTGAAGGCTTCGACGGCTCCCAGTCCCAGCATGACCTGCATGTCAATCAGGCTTTCAAGGACGACGGGGTCGCAGTCGGCAGGCTCGATCTTGTTCCGACCTTTGCCGGACGTTATGACATAGGGAGAGCACTGCAGCGCATCCAGGATGGGGCTCCGCGCGTATTCCGGATTACACCCTGCCTCCTTGAGTTCGGGTTCGCCGATATCGTCCTGCTTGAAGAGCCAGGTTTCGTCGTCGAACCAGCGGCCTCTATTCTTCAGGAACTGTTTATCCACCTGCTCGACGTTCACGTAGACTCCCTGTGGTAGAACCTGGGTGGTTTCCCCGAAGGCAAAGTCGCACTGCCCCCTGCAGTCATCCGATGCCAGGTGGACCGTGAGCGTTGCCCAGTTGGCCAGGCCCGGCAGGTGTCCGGCCGGGTAGACGGGATTCGGAGTATCCTGCAACTCGACGCCAAGACGGTGCAGATACCAGGCGAGCCCTTCGGAGACCACATCGGTATCGTCCCCGTTTTCGAGACTCAGCTTCTTGACGCCGTGCCAGGTTTTTTCAGCACGGGGATCTTCATCAACGTATTCGTTGATGTCGATCTTGAAACTGACCTTGCCGTTGATCGGCGTCGCAGATTTGCGACGGATCGAGACCAAATTTGCAACGGATTCGTCACCGTCCTGGCTGGCCCAGAGCAGTGCAGGCACTTCGATATCAAAGGTCTCGTCGTTGACGATGGTATTCCAGTCGGAGGTTTTGATCTTGACATTGAGCTCGGGAACGAGGTCGATGTCATACAGCCCCGGCCAGTCGTTGAGTTCGGCCTGAGCGTTGATGCTGATGACTGAGGCGCAGCACATCGCAAGGCCAATGGCCTTTTTCATCAAGGATTGCATGAGAATAGTCCACTCTTGTCTGATAATGGGTTCGTTATGGGAGGCGGACATCCGGTATCGCGCAGGTCGACTTGGTCATGGCATCAATGCCTTTACTTACAACCAAGTCCGCGCTGAACTATATCAAAAACCTGAAAGGACACATATGGATTATTACTCACAGCCTGCAGAATGGTTGGCCCTCCCCTGCTCGCCGGCTGCACTCTCCGGACACATCCGGCTGATTTGCATCCGACAATGATGACGGCCTGTCTCACGCTTGAAGTGAATGGGTGACATTGCTGAGGTCATCCCCCTTTGGCTAACAGTATTTGCGGTTATTGAAATTGGCGGAGAAGGAGGGATGGCCGGGCTACGCCCTCTCATCGCTGCGCGATTCGTGCTGCGTCGCTTGACGCTCCTTGTCGAACCGGATCGATTTGAACCATCTCGGGTTCGAATCCCGGATCCACTCGAAACAATAAAAAACCCCGCGGCTTTCGCTGCGGGGTTTTTCATCGTTTGGCGGAGAAGGAGGGATTCGAACCCTCGATACGCTGTTAACGTATACACACTTTCCAGGCGTGCTCCTTCAGCCACTCGGACACTTCTCCTGAATCGATTTGTATACCGGATATCGACTCCGGTTGCTGATCATTCCCGGATCAGCATGGCCTGTCAACCCGACCGGCCGGTGGATGGCGGAGGGGGTGGGATTTGAACCCACGAGGGGCGTTAACCCCTGCCGGTTTTCAAGACCGGTGCATTCAGCCGCTCTGCCACCCCTCCGGTCAGCAAGCTGCGAAATATACAATAACCACGCGGCTCTTTTCCAGTCTTTTACGGATTATTCAACCAGTCACGATCATTGGCTATAGTATGTTTCTGATACTGGTGAAATTTCAGTGGTTTAGGCGGCTGATTTTTCCCTTGCGATATTTCAATATTTGCTAATATACTCATACTATTAAAATCCGGATAATGTTTAGCGAGTCACTGCCATGACCATTCCAGCCAGCAAGGGCGAGATTCTGACCAACGAGGCCTGCAAAGCCTGCAGTGTCCGAAGTGTTGCCCTGTTCAAGGATCTCGATCCAGATGTGTTCCAGAAGTTTCACGCATCCATCAGGGACATCCAGATCGGCAAGGGAGACTCTCTCTATGCGATCGGCCAGGCCGGTGAGCGCGTCTTCACGATCCGCGAGGGCATCGTCAAGCTCGTACAATACCTGCCGGATGGCAGCCAGCGGATCACGAGGTTGCTCAAGCAAGGTGACCTTGCCGGCATCGAGGCGACATCCGGCTCGGATTACCAGCACGACGCCATTGCGCTCACACGCGTGGAGTCCTGTGCCATTCCGGTCACCACGGTCGAAATGCTGGCGTCCGAGCAGCCCCAGCTGCACAAGACGCTGCTCACGAAATGGCGGGACGCACTCGCGACCTCGGAGTCCTGGCTGACACGGCTCTCCACAGGTCCGTCGCGCTACCGTGTCATCCGTCTTCTGATCTGGCTGGCCGAGAACACGCACGAGAAGGCTTTTTACCTGCCAGGACGCGAAGATATCGGCCACATGCTCGCACTGACGACCGAGACGGTCAGCAGAACCATCGCCGACCTGCGCCGCGACAACTACATCGAGCTGGTCCGTGCCGACTACGCCAAAGCGGATGTCAGGAAGCTCAAGGCGATCGTCAAGGACGCATCGGACTGATGCCGCCCTTCCCTGTCGATCCCGACTCGCAGGCTCAGCGCGAAACCTTTGCGACCGTCAGGACCACAATAAAAAATCGCAAGCGTTTCCCGGAATCCTGTGTCACACCCACCGAGTCGGAAGCGCTGGCGATCGGGCAATCGGATGCGAGCAGGCATCTCTACGCGGCTGTTGTCTACGGACCCTCCGTCTCCTCAGAGAGTCAGCGTATCTACCATCTTGTGCGCTGGCTCGATTAACTGCACTTTCAGGCAGTGGTTGCAAAAATAAAGAGTATTTAAAAATTCAATAAAGCTCGCTTTTGTTGTGAAACAGGGGACGTACTCGAGTAATGTTGATCGGTCCGTGTCTACAAAATAACCAGTTGCGGCACAGAGACACTGCCAGCTTTCCAGCCTGAAACATTCCCCGGGTGAAAGCCTGATTGTCCCGATAAAGACAATGGAAACGGCACTCTCTTCGAGCCGACGCGCGGCAAAGCCACAAAAAATACTACACCCACGAGGAG
>JARRMY010000024.1:0-26359 GCA_037385505.1 Gammaproteobacteria bacterium
GAGGGCAACCAGGTCCGTTTTAATCAGTTTTCGCCAGGCAAGAAGGGTGCCGGCCACTCCCAGGGAGATATCTTCACACTGATGGTCACGATCAATACGTTGCGACGCATCACAGACGGGCAGTGGTCCCCGGATGAGATCTCGTTACTCCATGGAAACGAGAAACTCGTGGGAGATCCCGATGCATTGACTGATGCAAGGATCATCACTGGCTCACCTTTTACCTCTTTCACTCTCCCCGTCTCCCTGCTTCAGCAACCGCTACGCAGGCAATCCCCTGCAGAAGCGGCTAACCCGGAGAACGCCGCGACGCAACATGAGCGCATGCCCGGTGACTTTATCGACTCTCTTGAATCACTCATCACAACACTGTTGGGCGGCGGATACCCGGACATCCATCTCGCCGCAGAGGCTGCCGGTATCAGCAAGCGGACCATGCAACGCCGTCTCTCGGAATACGGCATCAGTTATCGTGCGATCGTCGAACGCAGCAGGTTTCGACGTGCCACGGAGCTTCTCGCCAATACCGGACTGCCGATAGCAGAGATCAGCGCCTCCGTGGGCTACAGTGACCCGTCGAATTTCACCCGCGCATTCCGCCGCCAGACAGGGATATCACCACAGCAATACAGGCATAGGCAGCCTGGCGAATCCCGTCCCTGAAGAAACCAGTGGTTGCAGCCGATGCCGACGCCCCGGTTTCTTTCGACCAGGCACTCTGCATGGATGCATCCCTCCTCTTTCCGGGTCCATGCATTTTCCCGGCGTGACGGACTTCGACCCTGAAGCCCTTGTCGGTCTGAATGCCACCTGCCGCCGGAGCGCTGCTCATACCTTGTTGACATTCCAGAGTTTCTGCATCTCGAGAAAAGTGAAGGAGGCGGACCAGGTGATGAAGCCGAGACCGAGGAGAGCTTCCATTGCTGTCAGGAGCTTCAGTGGTCCAAGAGGGATGATGTCGCCGAAACCGAGCGTGGTATAGGAGACCGCCGAGTAGTAGAAGTAGTAATAGAAGTGTTCCGATGGCATGCCCGACAGCATCCCGAGGTCCAGCAACGAGAGCAGCTTGTAGCCAGCGGCGAAAATCAGGATTTCGAGTGTATGAAGCATTGTCAGGCCAAGGACCATGTAGAGAATGCGGACGCGCGGCCCATGGCGGGGTTTGGCGAGGAGCAGCGTGATCCCCTTGAGCACCTCGTAGTGAAACAGCACGGTGACCAGAATCAGGACGACACAAACCAGGATGACCAGCATGAAATCGGAATGGCCGTAATGCTCGAGAATCTGCGACTGCGACATGGAAAATGAGGTGCCTGAAAAAACACAAAGCCGGATCATAACGCGAAACGGCCCGGTTGCGACCGGCCTGCCGACTGCGCCAGATCAAGTGAGGCAATTGAAAATCGGCCCTGAAAGCGCCATCTGGATACAATAGCGACAGAGAGTTTGAACCTGAAAAGAGCATGGATTTCAAAGATTACTATGCAATCATGGGGGTTGAGCGTGATGCCTCCAGTGATGAGATCAAGCGCGCCTACCGCAAGCTCGCGCGCAAGTACCATCCGGACGTCAGCAAGGAGCCGGACGCCGAGATTCGTTTCAAGGAGGTCGGCGAAGCCTACGAGGTGCTCAAGGATCCGGAGAAACGCGCCGCCTACGACCAGCTTGGCGCGAACTGGAAGGCCGGGCAGGAGTTCCGTCCTCCGCCGGACTGGGACGCCGGGTTCGAGTTCAGCGGCGGCGGTTTCGGTGGCGGCGCCTCGGGCTTCAGCGACTTTTTCGAATCCCTCTTCGGCGGCTTCGCGTCGACGCACGGGGGCCGCCCGCATCCCGGCTTCAGGACCCAGGGCGAGGATCATCACGCCAGGGTGCTCATCGATCTCGAGGACGCCTTCAACGGCGCCACGCGCGTTATCACCCTGCAAGCGCCCGAATCCGACCGCAGCGGGCATGTCGGCATGCGCGAGCGCACGCTCAATGTCAGGATTCCGAAGGGCGTCAAGGAGGGGCAGCGCATTCGCCTGGCCGGCCAGGGCTCGCCCGGCCCGGGTGGCGGCCAGCGCGGCGACCTCTTTCTCGAGATCGCCTTCAGGCCACATCCCCTCTATCGCATCGAGGGGCGCGACCTCACGCTCGAACTGCCGGTCACGCCCTGGGAAGCGGCGCTTGGCGCCACCGTCAAGGTGCCGACACCCGCGGGCAAGGTCGACCTGAAGATCCCGGCAGGCACCGCGAGCGGCCGCAAGATGCGCCTCAAGGGCCGCGGTATTCCCGGCAAGACGCCGGGCGATCTCTACGTGGTGCCGCAGATCACGCTGCCACCGGCCGATAGCGAGGCTGCGAAAGCGCTCTATCGCAAGATGGAGCGGGAGCTGGCCTACAATCCGCGCGCCCGGCTCGGCGTCTGAGTGTTGAATCGCGCGTCGACGGCCACTACATGGAAACCGACAACGCATTCCGAGGAGAGAAACGTGAGTGATTCCGCCCATATCGTCTGCCCGCACTGCAATGCCGTCAACCGCATTCCGGCGGCGCGCCTCGCCGACGGCCCGCGCTGCGGCAAGTGCCACGAGCCGCTGTTCGTCGCGCACCCGGTGGAGCTGACAGGCGGCAATTTCGAGAAGATGATCGGCCGCAACGACGTTCCGGTGCTCGTCGATTTCTGGGCGCCCTGGTGCGGTCCCTGCAAGATGATGGCGCCGGCCTTCGAGGCCGCGGCGCAACAACTCGAGCCACGCATCCGCCTGGCCAAGCTCAACACAGAGAGCGAGCAGGCGATCGCCGCACGCTTCGGCATCCAGAGCATTCCGACGCTCGCCCTCTTCCGCAATGGCCGCGAGGTCGCGCGCCAGCCCGGCGCCATGGGAACCGGCGACATCGTCCGCTGGGTCCAGGCCTCTCTCTGAGACCAGCCGTCTCCGCCGGCCCGCGGGGCTGAACAAAGGGCGTGTTGCTGTTGTCGGAGAGGACGAGTTCGACATTGGGCTACAATGAGCGGCTCGACAGTTGCCAGAAAGATCCCGCCAAGGAGTAAAACGCGTGAGTTCCGAAACCGCCACACAGAAGAAACCGACGACGACCACCGAGGCGCAAGCTGAATTCCTGCAGGTGCATGCCCATCTGGCGCAGAAGATTATCGGACAGGAGGGTCTCATCGACCGGCTGTTGATCGCGCTGCTGGCAGACGGGCACCTGCTCGTCGAGGGCGCCCCCGGGCTCGCCAAGACGACCGCGATCAAGGAGCTCTCGAGCCTCATCGAGGGTGATTTCCACCGCCTGCAGTTCACCCCTGACCTCTTGCCGGGCGACCTGACCGGCACCGACATCTACCGCCCCGAAACCGGCGAATTCCATTTCCAGAAAGGCCCGCTGTTCCATAACCTGGTGCTGGCCGACGAGATCAACCGCGCGCCCGCCAAGGTGCAGTCGGCGCTGCTGGAGGCCATGGGCGAACGCCAGATCACGGTCGGACGCACGACCTATCCCCTGCCGCGGCCCTTTCTGGTCATGGCGACGCAGAACCCGATCGAGCAGGAGGGCACCTACCCGCTGCCCGAGGCGCAGCTCGACCGTTTTCTCATGCATGTGCGCATCGGCTACCCCTCGGCCGGCGCCGAGCACGAGATCCTGAGACTGGCGCGGCGCCAGGCCGGGGCGGCGTTCGAGCCCGCGCCCACGGGCCCCGACCCGATCAGCACGGAGCAGATTTTCACTGCACAGCAGGAGGTGCTGCACCTGCACATGGCCGGCCAGGTCGAGGAATACCTGGTGCAGCTCGTGCTCGCGAGCCGCGACCCGTCGCCCTACAGCAGCGAGCTGTCGCGTCTCGTCAGCTACGGCGCCAGCCCGCGCGCGACCATCGCGCTGGACCGCTGCTCGCGTGCCCACGCCTGGCTGCAGGGGCGCGACTATGTCTCACCGGAGGATGTCCAGGCGATCGCCTACGATGTCCTCAGGCACCGCGTCCTGGTCTCCTTCGAGGCCGAGGCCGAGGGCGTCACCCCGGACGATTTCATTCGCGAGTTGCTGCAACTGATCCCGGTCGCCTGAGATGCCGAAGCTCTTCCAACGCTGGCGCAAGCAGGAGACAAAACCGGCTTCATCGGCTGCAGACGAGACGCTGCTGAACTCTGCGACATGCGTCACGGTCACGGACCTCATCGCGCTGCAGCGGCATGCGCGCAAGCTCGACCTGTCACGCCGCATGCCGGCGCGCGCGCAACTCGCCGGCAACCACCAGTCGCGCTTTCGCGGCCGCGGCATGGACTATCTCGAGTCCCGCACCTACCAGCCCGGAGACGACATCCGCAACATGGACTGGCGCGTCACGGCAAGGGCCGGCAGGCCGCACACCAAGCTGTTCCAGGAGGAACGCGAGCGCCCGGTCGTGCTGCTCATCGACCTCGGGCCCGCCATGTTCTTCGCCACGCGCGGCGCGCTCAAATCCGTGGTCGCGGCGCAAACCGCGACACTCATCGGCTGGGCCGCGGCCGCACACGGCGACCGCATCGGCGCGCTGCTGTTCAACGGCGGCCATCACGAACTCGAGCCGCGCAGCGGACACCGCGGCGTGCTGCAGCTGATCCATGCCCTCAAAGAGCAGGCCGACCCGCTCCGCGGTCTCGCGAATCCGGCGCATTCCGCCGGATTGAACGACGCGCTCGTGCGCCTGCGGCGCATCGTGCGTCCCGGCAGTCTCGTCATCATGCTGAGCGACTTCCATGGACTCGATGACGAAACCGGCAAGCACCTGGCGCGGCTGCGCCATCACAACGACCTGCTCGCCATCCGCATTTGCGATCCGCTCGAGCAGGCCCCGCCGCCGCCCGGCCGCTATGCCATCACCGACGGGACAAGGACGGGACTGCTCGACACGCAATCAGGCAGCGGGCGCGAGGCCTATGCCAGCTATTTCAGCGACCAGGCCGCCAGAATCGAGACCCTCATGGGCAGAAACGCGGTGCCGCTGCTGCAGCTCTCGACCGAAAACGATGTCATCGCCGCCATGCAGCGGCTGTTCGGCCGGCGTGCGCCGGCAGGCGCCGCGGGAGGCCTCGCGGCATGAACCCGACGCTTGCCGACAGCCTCCAGCTGCGCGACATCCACCTGCCGCCGCCGCCCGGGTTCTGGCCCCCTGCGCCCGGCTGGTGGCTGCTCGCTGCCATCCTGCTGGGCGCCAGCGTCTGGCTCGGCATCCTGCTGGCCCGCAGAATCAGGCGCCAGCGCCGGCAGCGGCACCTGCTGGCGCTGCTTGCCGACATCGAGCGCTCGCCCGCCGAGGCGCCGCAACAGAAGCTCGCGCAACTCTCCATGCTGCTGCGGCAGCTCGCACTCGCACTCTTTCCGCGCCGGCGGGTCGCTGCCATCACGGGCAGTGACTGGCTGCATTTTCTCGATTCGACCGGCGGCGACGGCAGCTTCACAGAGGGGCCGGGCCGCGTACTCGCCGACGGGCCCTACATGCGCGAACTGCCGCGGGAAATCGATGTCAGGGCGGTCGCGTCCCTGGTGCGCGACTGGATCCGTAAAAACAGCGGAGCGCGGCATGGACCTTGAATTCGCCTGGCCCTGGATTTTCACGTTGCTGCCGCTGCCGCTGCTGGCATTGCTGCTGCCGCGCGCACGCGCCGCGCAACCCGCGGCGTTGCGCTTCCCCTACTTCGGGGCGCTGCAAAGCAGCATGAACCGGCCGAAACGCGGCAACACCCTCTTGCGGCTGCTGTTCGCCATCGCAGCCTGGTCACTGCTCGTGACGGCGGCGGCGCGGCCGCAGCTCGTCGGCGACACCATCCAGCTGCCTGTCAGCGGCCGCAGCCTGCTGCTGGCCGTGGATATCTCGGGGTCGATGCAGAACGAGGACATGCTCATCGGCGGGCGCCGCGTCATGCGCCTGACCGCCGTCAAGCAGGTCGCCGGGGAATTCATCGCGCAACGCGAGGGCGATCGGGTCGGCCTGATCCTGTTCGGCGACCAGGCCTACCTGCAGGCGCCGCTGACCTTCGATCGCCGCACCGTCGACGCGCTGCTTGGCGAAGCGGCCATCGGTCTTGCCGGACGCAGCACGGCAATCGGCGACGCCATCGGCCTCGCGGTCAAGCGGTTGCAGGACCAGCCGGAGCAGAACCGCATCCTGATCCTGCTGACGGATGGCGCCAACACGGCCGGCAGCGTCGATCCCCTCAAGGCCGCGGATCTCGCGGCGTTCGAGAAGGTGCGCATCTACACCATCGGCATCGGCGCCGATGACATGGTCGTGCGCGGCCTCTTCGGCAACCGCCGCGTGCCCAACTCGGAACTCGATGAAGCGATGCTCCAGGCGATCGCAGACAAGACCGGCGGGCGCTACTTCCGCGCGCGGGACACGCGCGCACTGCAGGAGATCTACGACCTGCTCGACGAGATCGAGCCCGTCTCCGAGGACCGGCAGAGCTACCGCCCGGTCGATGAACTCTATGCCTGGCCGCTCGCCGGCAGCCTGCTGCTGACACTGCTCATGGCGCTGGCGCTGGCCGTCGCGCCCTGGGGACGCGAGAGGCTGCGCAATGCCTGACAGCATGGCCGGCGGTTTCCATCTCCTCGAACCCGCGTGGCTGCTCGCGTTGCTGCCGCTGGCGCTGCTGTTGTGGCGCGTGAGCAGGAGCGGCGCCGGCGATTCACCGTGGCGCAGGATCATCGATGCACGCCTGCAGCCACTGCTCGTCGGCAGCGGGGATGCGACCAGGCCGCGGCTGGCACTGTGGCTGCTCGGTGCCGGCTGGCTCGTCGCCGTCATCGCGCTGGCCAATCCCGCCTGGGAACGCGAGCCGCAGCCGCTGCTGCAGACGAGCAAGTCGCGTGTCATCGTGCTCGACCTGTCGCGCTCGATGCTGGCGCAGGACCTCAAGCCGAACCGGCTCGAGCGGGCGCGCTTCAAGGTCGAGGACATCCTCGCACAGGACGAGGAAGGACAGATCGGCCTCGTGGTCTTTGCCGGCGACGCCTTCACGGTCACGCCGCTGACTCGCGACGCCGACACCATACGCGCGCAACTGCGCGCGCTGGAACCATCGCTCATGCCATCCCAGGGTAGCCGCGCGGATCGCGGACTCGACCAGGCGCTGGAGCTGTTGCGGCAGGCGGGCGTGGAAAAAGGCCAGGTGATCCTGATCGCCGATGGCGTCGAGGGCGACCTGGCCGCCGACGCGGCGGAGCGCATCGCCGGGGCCGGCCACAGCGTCTCGGTCCTCGGCATTGGCACACCGGAGGGTGCGCCCATCCGCGACAGGCTCGGCAACATGCTGCGCGAGCGCAGCGGAAAACCGGTAATCGCCAGCCTCGACGAGCAGGCTTTGCGCAGCGTGGCGCTGGCCGGTGGCGGCCGCTACCGCACCCTGGCAGCGGGCAGCAGCGATATCCGCGACCTGCTCGCGACGCCGACCGACAAGGGCGCCTCGGAGGACGTCAACGACCTGCGCACCGCCAAGTGGAAGGAGCGTGGTCCATGGCTGACCCTCATGCTGCTGCCGCTGGCCGCGCTGGCCTTCCGCCGCGGCTGGCTGCTCGGCCTGCTGCTCGTTCCCCTGCTGGCCGTCCCGCAGCGCGAGGCGCTCGCGATCGGCTGGGACGACCTCTGGCAGCGCAGCGACCAGCAGGCAGCCGAGGCGCTGGCACGCGAGGAGTACGAACGGGCCGCTGAAATCGCCACGGATCCCGCGCAACGCGGCAGCGCGGCCTACAAGCGCGGCGACTATGCAGCGGCACTCGAGGAGTACAGCAAGCTCGAGGGCGCCGATGCCGACTACAACCGCGGCAACGCGCTCGCGCGCCTCGGCCGGTTCGAGGAGGCGATCGCGGCTTACGATGCGGCGCTGGCGCAACAGCCGGAGATGGAGGATGCCACATTCAACAAGTCGGCCGTCGAGGAACTCCTGAAAGCGCGCGAACAGCAACAGGCGCAAAACCCGCAGCAACAGGAGTCCGGCGAGGAGCAGCAGGAATCGCAACAGCAGCAGTCACAGGATCAGCAGCAAAGCGATCAACAGGCGCAGGGCGGCGACACCTCAGCGCAGCAACAGCAGGAATCGCAGGGAGGAGAGCAACAGCAGCAGGGAACTGAGGAGCAGGACTCCAGCGATGCGCAGCAGCAGGAGGCACAATCCCCGGACGGCGAGCAGGGCGACGAGCAGCAGAATCAGTTCGCCAGAGCCAGCGAGGCGCTCGACGAGCAACAGGAGCAGAGCGGCGGCGAGGAGCAGGAGCAGTTCGTCAGCGGCGAAGAACCGGCCGGCGAGCCGGAGCAGCGGGCACAGCAGCAACAGATGCAGGAGCAGCAACCGTCTGATGCTGACGACCAGCGGGCTCCGGTCAGTGCAGAGGAGTTGACGAGCGAGGAACAGATGGCCGCGCAGCAGTGGCTGCGGCGCATCCCGGACGATCCCGGCGGGTTGCTGCGGCGCAAGTTCCTGCACCAGTACCAGCAGCGTGGCCGGGTTCAGCCGCGCCAGGGCCAGGGTTACTGAGAGTCCAACAGAACAGATAGATGCCATGAGACTACCAAACACCTTTCCTGTCACGGTCGTGGCGATGCTTGCGAGCCTGCTGTTTTCATCCACACTCCAGGCCGCAGTGCAGGCGAGGCTCGATCGCTACCAGGCCTACGAGGGCGACCAGCTGACGCTCTTCATCGAGGCGGACACGCTCGATCCCGGCGAGCCGGACCTGACGCCGCTGTCGAAGGATTTCCGGATTCTCGGCAAGAATGCCAGCACCCAGGTCAGGATCGTCAACGGCCAGCGCAGCGACAAGGTCAGCTGGCGCATCGGTCTCGAGCCCTTGCGTCTCGGCAAACTGCAGATACCACCGATCAGGGTCGGCCAGGAAGAGACCCGGCCGCTCGAGGTGACGGTCACGGAAATTCCCGAGGAGATCGCGGCGCAACAGGCGCAGCAGCTCTTCGTCGAAGCCGAGGCCGATACGAAGGAAAAGAACTATGTCCAGCAGCAGATCCCGTTCCGGGTGCGCCTGCTGCACGACGGCAGCCTGATCGGCGGCGAACTCGGGGAGCCGCAGATCGAGCATGCCGTCGTCGAACGTCTCGGCGACGAGGTGCGCTACAGCACCATGCGCAATGGCCGGCTCTACCAGGTGATCGAGCGCCGCTACGTGATCCTGCCGGAACGCAGCGGCGAACTGCGCATCCCGCCGGTTCCGTTCAAGGGCGAGGTGTCGGCCACCCAGGGCGCGCCCGGCCAGCAGCCGGGCGACTCGATGCTCGGCAACACCCCCTTTTTCAGGAACACCCCCTTTCGCGGTCCGGGCAGGCCGGTGCGCGCGCGCAGCAAGCCGCTGACGCTGGAGATCCTTCCGCGCCCCGCCGGGGCAGCGGCCAAATGGCTGCCCGCCGAACAGGTCAGCCTCAGGGACAGCTGGACGCAGAATCCGCCGCAACTGCGTGCCGGGGAGCCCGTGACGCGCACCATTACGATCGAGGCCAGGGGTCTCACGGGTTCGCAAATTCCCGTGCTCGAACCGGAGCGCCCTGCAGAGACCCGCGTCTACTCCGAACAGCCGGCGATCGACAGCAGGACCGATGGCAACAAGGTCTTCGGTTTCAGCCGCCAGAGCTTTACCTACCTGCCGAACCGGGCTGGGAAGCTGACGATTCCGCCGATCGAACTGGAGTGGTGGAACACGGAAACCGACAGCGCCGAGACCGCGCGCCTGCCGCAGTGGGATCTGACGGTCGCACCTGGCGCGGCCGGCGCGGGCAGCGCCCCGCCGCGCGCAGCTGCGCAAGGGCCCGACGCGACAGCAAGCGAATCCGCCCCCGACAGCGCGGCGGGAAGCCGGGAAGAGCCGCAGGGCACAGAGTCGGAACCCGGCCTGAAGAGTCAGTGGTGGTGGCTGCTGCTCCTGCTGGTGATTCCGCTGCTCCTTGTCCTCTTCAGGAGAACCAGGAGCCCCAGCAGCGCGCGGCAGAGGCATGAGAAGCCGACGTCAGGCGCACAGCACACGCCGGCACGGCCACGCCCGGATCTCGAAACCGCCCTGGCAAGGCTCGAACAGGCCTGCGGGGCCGGCGATGCAAAGGCGGCCGCCTCCGCACTGCTCGAGGCCGGCGAGGCCTCCTGGCCCGATGACCCGCCACGCAATCTCGGCACCCTCGCCGGCAGGCTCGGCGGTGATGCAGGCGAACAGGTGTCAGAGCTCGATCGCGTGCTCTACGGGTCGGAAGCGCAGCAATGGAATGGCGCAGCCCTATGGAAGGCTGTCAGGGATGCGTGGAAAGCGCCTGGCGAGACACGAAATGGCAAAGAAGAACTGCTCGAACCGCTCTACCCTTCCCGTTGACGACTTCAGGCCGGAACCCGAGCGGTGGAGTTCATTCATGTCGATACAGGCCGTGAGTCGTCGATCTTTAAAGGTTTAAAGGTGACGGCCCGTCGATCGATAAAGGTGACGGAGGGATTATTTTTTGTACAGCTTTCCGGGCTTTCTCGGTCTGCCGCGAAACATCTGCCCAGGTTCGAGACCGTAGCGGTCCGCCAACTCCTCAAGAAACCGTTCATCCGAGACAGGCTGGCAGTAATGTGCAGCTTTTCTGATCAGGTGGAGGTCCTCTGCATCAATCTGATCGCGAAACAGTTTGCGGTAGACTCTGCATCGTTCTTCCTTGGTGTGACCGAGCTTCAGATATTCCTGATGCGGTTTGAGCCAGCCATTGTCTCCCCATGCATTGATACCGTGGCTTGACCAGTGATATTCCTCGGGTTGCGACACCATGCATGCCCGTACAGGATTCAGTTCAATGTATCGATAGCAGGTGAGGAGATAACGTTCGCTCTGGATAAGACTGGCCTTGTGACGGCCTTCCCACAGTGTTCCTGTACGATTCAATTGCTTGTTGAAGTAATAGGCATAGCGACTGCCGATGACTTTCATGGTATTCGAGACAGCTTCTTGGGTTTCGGGAGTAACGAGAAAATGAATATGGTTGGTCATCAGGCAGTATGCATGGACTGCGACACCATATCGGGCGGAGATCTCTTTCCAGAGCTCAAGGTAGAGGGCGAAATGTTCCTGGTCGAGGAAGCAGGCCTTGCGGTTATTTCCGCGTTGAACAATATGATAGGGAAACCCCGGGATGTACATCCGTGGACGACGTGGCATAGCAACTCCTTTGCGTGGCCTTGTTCAAGTGTGTTTTCACTCTAGCAAATCAGTGAAGAAGGATGCTGTACAAAAAATATTCCCTCCGTCACCTTTCCTTCGGTCCGTAGGATGTGGTGAGCGAAGCGAACCGCATCAGTGTTCACGAGACAGATGCGGTTCATTGCATTCACCGCATCCTACGTGCTTCCAGCGGGTTCCCTCATCGCCGCCGCCACAACAGCAGCAGGATTGCGCCGAAGAGCATGCCGCCGAGATGGGCGAAGTGCGCGATTCCCGATGCCGTTCCCGTCACCCCGGCCCAGAGCTCGATGGCCGCATAGATCATCACGAACCAGCGCGCCTGGATCGGAATCGGCGGAAAAATCAGGATCAGCACCTCGCGCGGGAAGGTCATGCCGAAAGCCAGCAAGAGTCCGAAGACACCGCCCGAGGCGCCGATGGTCGGGTAGTATTCGCCGCTGACCGACGACACCACCAGCTGCACGAGCGCGGCTCCGAACACGCACACCAGGTAGTAGACGGCGAAATCGCGCGATCCCCAGTACATCTCGAGGCGCGTTCCGAAGAGCCAGAGCGCGTACATGTTCAGAAAGAGATGCAGGAATCCGCCATGCAGGAATCCATAGGTCAGCAGCTGGTGAAAACTGAATGTCGGCTGCCCGGGCATGGCCACGGCCATCCCCGAGAGATCGAGCGGCCAGAGTGCCAGGTTCCGGATCAGCGGCTCGGCGTAGACCAGCTCGAGCAGGAACATGCCGATGTTGACAATCAACAGCAGCTTGACGACAGGGGCAATCATCAGGCCCTGGGAACCGGGTTGGATCATGGAGACGGAATCAGTTTGGTTGTCGGGTGCATGGAAGGTATCAGGTTAACGGCTTTGCCGCGAAACGACCAGCGGAGTTTCCGGATCGCGACGCCATCGGCCGGCCGCGGCGATTGAGTATGATCAAGCCCCGGCCAGTGAATCCTCGGCATGGCGCCATGATCGGCCGCCATGGCCTTATACTGCAACGATGACAACAGGGATCCGGCCATGACAGAGACAAACGCCGATATCAACGACATCACGCTCGCCGACACCGGCCGCAAGCGCATCGACTGGGCCTTCCAGGAGATGCCCGTGGTCAGGCAGATCATGGAGCGCTTCAGGCAGGAGAAGCCGCTCGCGGGAATCCGCGTCAGCGGCTGCCTGCACATCACGACCGAGACCGCCAACCTCGCGCGCGCCCTCAAGGCCGGCGGCGCCGATGTCGTGCTCTGCGCGAGCAACCCGCTCAGCACCCAGGACGACGTCGCGGCCTCGCTCGTCGCGCATGACAGCATCCCGGTCTTCGCGCGGCGCGGCGAGGATGACGCGACCTACTACAGCCACATCCACAGCGCGCTGGCGCACCGTCCGCAGGTGACGCTCGACGACGGCGCCGACCTGGTGTCCGAGCTGCACAAGCAGTCTCCGGAGTGGATCGGCGAGGTCATCGGCGGCACGGAGGAGACGACCACGGGCGTCATCCGGCTGCGCGCCATGGCGCGCGACGGCGCCCTGCGCATCCCGCTGATCGCCGTCAACGACGCCGATACCAAGCACCTCTTCGACAACCGCTACGGCACCGGCCAGAGCGCCATCGACGGCGTCATACGCGCCACGAACATTCTCCTGGCCGGCAAGCACCTGACCGTCGTCGGCTACGGCTGGTGCGGACGCGGCATCGCCATGCGCGCAAAGGGGCTGGGCGCGCGCGTGACCGTCGCGGAGGTCATCCCCACGCGCGCGCTCGAAGCCGTCATGGACGGCTACGACGT
The DNA here is from genome assembly GCA_037385505.1 of Gammaproteobacteria bacterium. Lineage (GTDB taxonomy): Bacteria > Pseudomonadota > Gammaproteobacteria > Chromatiales > Chromatiaceae > Sva-25. The sequence goes on from JARRMY010000024.1 coordinate 12,955, forward strand.
GCTGCCGCTGACCGAGGCGGCGGCGCGCTCCGACTTCATGATCACGGCGACCGGCGACAAGCATGTCATCGATCTCCGGCACATGCAGGCGATGAAGGACGGCTGCGTGCTCGCCAACGCCGGCCACTTCAATGTGGAAATCAACATCGGCGCGCTCGAATCCCTCGCGATCCGGCAAAACAAGCCACGGACGCATGTCACCGAGTACGAGCTGCAGGACGGCCGCCGACTGCGCCTGCTGGCCGAGGGACGGCTCGTCAATCTCGCCGCTGCCGAGGGGCATCCGTCGGCGGTCATGGACATGAGCTTCGCGAACCAGTGCCTGGCCGTCGAATATCTCGCGCAGCATGGAAGCGGGCTGACGCACGCCGTGCATGGCGTGCCGAAGGAGATCGACGAGACGGTTGCGCGGCTCAAGCTCGCGAGCATGGGCATCGAAATCGACGCATTGACACAGGAGCAGACGCAATACCTCGATTCCTGGCAGGAGGGGACATGAACATACAGGACGAGGCCCGGCGCAACGAACTCATCGCCGAGATCCGCCAGGAGTTCACGGAGACAGCCGGCTACACGGGGCTTGGTCAACTCGACGCGCGCGTCGAGGCCGCGCTGCGCGAGGTCGACCGCAGCCGTTTCGTCCCCGAGGAGACGCGCGGCGCGGCCTGGGTCAACGCGCCGCTGCCGATCGGTCACGGACAGACCATCTCGCAACCCTACATCGTTGCGCTCATGACACAGCTGCTGGAGATCGAGCCAGGCGACAGGATTCTCGAGATCGGCACCGGCAGCGGTTACCAGGCGGCGATCCTCTGCGCGCTCGGCGCCACCGTGTTCAGTGTCGAGGTCATCGGCGACCTCGCGGAACGCGCGCGCGCGCGTCTCGAGCAGGAGGGCTTCGCCGTCAACCAGCGTCACACGAACGGCTATCAGGGCTGGCGCGACGAGGCGCCGTTCGACGGCATCATCGTGACCGCCGCGAGCCCCGAGATCCCGCCGGCGCTCGTCGGGCAACTCAAACCCGGCGGCCGGCTCGTGATCCCGGTCGGCCCCCGCTGGGGCTACCAGTCGCTGGTGCTGGTCGAGAAGGACGCCGACGGCAAGGTCCACGAGAAGAACGTGCTCGGCGTGGCCTTCGTGCCGCTCGTGAAAAGCAGCGAGGAGCGGGACGACTAGCCGGAGAGGACGTCAGCCCCCTTCCCTGTCGATGCGGCAGCAACCCGCGTCGACGGCATCGAGCACCGATCCGGTCACCGGGTTTGGCCGGAAGGTCGTGCACCCCTTCAGCCCGAGACGCCACGCGGTTTCGTACAGGCCGCGGTAGTCCATGTAGGGCATGTCGGCCGGCACATTGATGGTCTTCGATATGGCGCTGTCGACGAAGGGTTGCAGGCTCGACTGCATGCGCAGGTGCAGCTCGGGCGGCAGTTCGCGCGCCCCGACAAAGGTCGGTGGCCGCCCGTCCGCGCCATGCAGTTCGCGCCACAGCGCGCAGGCATGGTCCTCGACTTCGAACGTCTTCCAGCGATTGCCATCGATGCGCACCCGCCGCTCGTAGCGTTCCTCGAAGACGGGTTCGAGCCCGCTCGAGAGGTTGCCGGCGAGCAGGCTGATGGTGCCGGCCGGCGCGATCGCCAGCAGGTGGCTGTTGCGGATGCCGTGCCCGGCGATGCCGTCGCGGATGTCACCGGGCAGGCGCCGGATGAACGGCGAGGCGAGGCAGGCCGCGGATTCGAATGCCGGGAAGGCGCCCTTCTCGCGCGCCAGCCCGATCGAGGCGCGGTAGGCCGTGTGGCAGATGCGCTGCATGAGCCGCGAGGCGAACTCGAACGAGGCTTCGCTGCCGTAACGCAGGTTCAGCATCATGAGCGCGTCGGCCAGCGCCGTGATGCCGAGCCCGATACGGCGGCTGGCCTGCATGACGGCCTGCTGTTGCGGCAACGGGTAGTGCGAGAGGTCGATGGCGTTGTCGAGCAGGCGCACGCCCGCCGTGACGGTCTCGTCGAGCGCCTCCCAGTCGAGCGAGGCGGCGTCCGTGAACGCGGAGCGGACGAAATGCGCGACATTGACCGAGCCGAGGTCGCAGCCGCCCCACGGCGGCAGCGGGATCTCGCCGCAGGGATTGGTCGCGCTGATCTGTTCCCTCCAGGCCAGGTTGTTCTCGCGGTTGATGGTGTCGACGAAGAGCACGCCTGGCTCGGCGGCCTCGTAGGCGTTGCGCGTGATTGTCTCCCAGAGCTCGCGCGCGCTGACACTGCGCATGACGCGGCACACCACCCTGCCCTCCCGCCCGGGCCAGGCCGCTTCCATGCAGGGCAGCCCGTCGGCCTCGCGGCCGAGACTGTCGGCCGGAAACAGCAAGGGCCACCGGGCATCGGCCTCGACCGCCTGCATGAAGGCGTCCGTGACCTGCACCGAGAGATTGAAATGGGTCAGCGCTCCCGGCGTCTGCTTGGCCGTGATGAAGCGCTCGATATCCGGGTGATCGCAGCGCAGTGTCGCCATCATGGCGCCGCGCCGGTTGCCGCTCGAGACCAATGTGGCGCACATGGCATCCCAGACATGCATGAAGGAGACCGGGCCGGAGGCAATCACGCCGACGCGCTTCGTGCGCACGCCGGCCGGGCGCAGGGTCGAGAAGTCGAGCCCGATGCCGCCGCCCATCTGCATCGTCAGGGCGCTCTCGCGCAACGCCCGGAAGATGCCGTCGAGGGAGTCCTCGACGAGACCCATGACGAAACAGTTGAACAGCGTGACCTCGCGACCGCTGCCGGCGCCGGCGAGAATGCGCCCGCCGGGCAGGAAAGCGTAATCGGTCAGGATCGACAGGAAACGCGGAGCCTGTTCGGCGGGCGCCTGCTCGACCGAGGCCAGCGCCTCTGCCACGCGTCTCCAGCTGTCGCGGATCGTGCGTTCGCCCTGCTGGCGGTAACGCGTCCGCCAGACCCACTCGGAGAGGGTGTCGCTCATGACACTAGCCCTTGATGCAGACCAGCGGCTCGAGGCGCGCCACCAGGCGCGCGAGGCCGGCCTGTTCGGCAGAGTGTACGACCTCGGTGACATCCTTGTAGGCGCCCGGCGCCTCTTCCGCGATGCCGCGTTTCGAGGGGCTGCGCACGAGTATGCCCCGTTGCTCGAGCTCCTGCTGCACCTGGCGTCCGCTCCACTGCTTCGTCGCCTTGCGCCGGCTCATGCTGCGCCCGGCGCCGTGGCAGGCCGACGAGAAGGCGCGCAGATCGTTGCCCTCCATGCCGGCCAGCACATAGGAGGCCGTTCCCATGGTGCCGCCGATGAGAACGGGCTGGCCAGCAACGCGCAACCCCTCCGGCAGGTCGGCATGCCCGGGCGGCAATGCGCGCGTGGCGCCCTTGCGGTGCACGAAGAGGGGCCGCTGCCTGCCGCCGACGCTGTGCGTCTCGAGCTTGCAGGTGTTGTGCGAGACGTCGTAGAGCAGGTCGAGCCTCGCCTGCGGAAAGAGCTGCGCGACAGCGTCGCGCGTCAGGTGCGTGATGATTTCGCGATTCGCCAGCGCGCAGTTGATGCCGGCGCGCATGGCGCCGAGATAGCGCTGCCCGGTGTCGGAGGCGATGGGCGCGCAGGCCAGCTCGCGGTCAGGCAGGCGAATGCCATGTGCCTGCGCCTCCTTGACCATGAGCTTCAGAAACTCGGTGCCGATCTGGTGACCCAGTCCGCGCGATCCGCAGTGGATGCTGATCTTGATGTCGTCCATGCCGATGCCGAACGCGCGCGCCGCCTCCTCGTCGTAGAGGCGCGTCACGCGCTGCACCTCGAGATAGTGGTTGCCCGAGCCGAGGGTGCCCATCTCGTCGCGCTGGCGGCGCTTGGCGAAGTCCGACACATGGCCGGGTTCGGCGCCCCGCATGCAGCCGTGCTCCTCGATGCGCTCGAGATCGGCGGCATCGCCGTAGCCCTGCTCGACGGCCCAGCGTGCGCCGCCGGCCAGCATGGCGTCCATCTCCCGTGTCGAGAGATGCAGGGTTCCGGTACTGCCGAGCCCCGCGGGGATCTCGCGGAACAGGGTGTTCGCCAGCGCCTCCTGCTGCGCCAGAACCTGCTCCGGCGTCAGCCCCGTGTGCAGCATGCGCACACCGCAGGAGATGTCGAAGCCGACCCCGCCCCCCGAGATCACGCCCTCTTCCGGGTCGAACGCGGCGACGCCGCCGATCGGAAAACCGTAGCCCCAGTGGGCGTCGGGCATGGCGTAGGAAGCCTTGACGATGCCGGGTAGCATGGCGACGTTGCGGACCTGCGCATGGACCTTGTCGTCCATGGCCATGACGAGCTCGCGCGAGGCGAAGAGCACGCCAGGCACGCGCATGTCGCCTTCCGGTTCGATCATCCACTCGCTGTCCGAAACCCGTTTCAGCCGGTTGATATCCATCCTCTCTCCTCAGACATCGACGACACACTGCGCCAGCCAGCCGCCGTCGCCGGTTTGTGCAACCTTCAGTTCAGTATAGGTGGCGCCCTTGACCTCGACGACCGGCTCGTGGCGCAGCCGGTCGATGCTCTCGCCGAAGAGCTGCGCCTCGAGACGCCCTTCCTCGATATGCAGTTCGAAACGGCTGAAGAGCATGCGGCGCGTCGACATCTCGTAGACCACGGCATTGAGCCAGTCGACGAAGAGCAGTTCGGGATCGGTTTCGAAGCGGCTGATCCCGACCTGGGAATCCGGCTTGATGCCGGCCGGCTCCGTGATGATGGCGGTCATCGCGAGCGCGGCCTGCCCGAACGCCTCGGCCATGGTGCGGCCATAGCCCCGCACGCCGATATCGGCCTCGTGTTCGAAATGTTCCCAGGAGCCCATGACGCCACCTTGACGATTCGCTCTCTTCTTTATATCAGGCCGCTTCGGCGCGCATAAGAGACCAGCTTGCGCAGGATCAAGGCAGCGGGAGAAAGGCCCGTCTCAGGCCGGTCATGAACCGCTGTCGGCAATCAGCGTGCAGACGATGCGCCGCTCGGAGCGCGGGCCGTCGAACTCGCACAGGAAGAGATTCTGCCAGGTGCTCAGGCCGAGCCTGCCGTCGATGATCGGGAGAGTCTCGGACGGGCCCACGAGACCTGCCTTGAGATGGGAATCGCCGTTGCCGTCCTGTGCGTCGTGCAGCCAGACGCCGCGCGGAATCAGTTTCGCCAGCAGGTTGACGACATCGGTCTGCACGCTCTCGTCCCAGTTTTCCTGGACCATGATCGCGGCTGTCGCGCCCTGCGCGTAGATCGATGCCAGGCCATCGCGGATGCCGCTCCTGTCCACGACCTGCTGCACCTGCTGCGTGATGTCGACGAGCACTTCCCTGCGGCCGGTGCTGACGCTGATGGTTGTTCTCATGCTCTCTTCTCCTGTTGAGCCGTCCACCACGCCGGCAGGTCGGCGATGGAATCGAAAAGCGCGTCAGGAACGACCCCTTTGTGCAGGTCGGCCTCGCTGAACTTGCCCGTCCTGACCAGTGCGGCGCGGATGCCGCAGGCCTGCGCGGCGGCGATGTCGCCCTGGATATCGTCGCCGATCATGAGCAGCCCGACAGGCTCGATACCGAGCAGCGAGGCGGCTGAATCGAAGAAGCCCTTCGCGGGCTTGCCCGTGACCACGGCTTCATGCCCCGTGGCATATTCGAGCGCTTTCACGAACGGCCCGGCGTCGAGTTGCAGCCCCTGCTCCGAGCGCCAGTAGCGCGTCATGCCGAGCGCGACCAGTGCGGGCGCCGGCTCCTGCATCAGCAGGGCGAAGGCGCGGTTGAGGCGCTCGAAGGTCCAGGCCTCCCCCATGTCGCCGACGATCACGGCGCCGGCACCCGCCTTGCTCTCTTCGGAGAGTTGCTTGAAGGCGGAAAACTCCGAACGCGTCGCCTCGGGAATGAAGAGCGCCAGCGGCCCCTCGACCTTCTGTCCGAGCCAGCGGCTCGCGGCGACTGCCGGCGTCAGGATGTCGTCGCCATCGATGCGGATACCCATGCCGGCAAGCTTGTCGACGATGGCGCTGCGCGGACGCGAGCTGGTATTGGTCAGGAAAAGATGCGGAATCCCCTGCCGCGCAACCCACTCGAGGGTCGCGACCGCGCCGTCGATGGCGCGTTCACCCACATAGAGGACGCCGTCGAGATCGAACAGAATGCCCTTCATGATGTCGTCAGTCCAGCCTCTGGCCGTGCTCGCATGACGGGCGCGGAATCCGGACTTCGGCCCCGCGCGCCATGCTAGAGCTGCTTGCCGGCCAGCGTGGTCTCCTTGTCCGTGCGCGTCTCGAGCTTCAGGTAACTGATGAGCCGCACGCTGCCCTCGTCATGCAGGACTTCGTGAATCTCCTTCAGCGCCGCGAGGATATCCTCCAGCCGCCCCTCGATATTGGTGCCTGCGCCATGGGTATGCAGAATGAATTCGTAGTTGTTCAGGATCCCGACGGCGCGCGTCACCTCTTTCCTGGCCGAGACGCCGCTGCCGAGCGGGATCACCTGCAGATCTGCGGTTGCTTTCATGATTGCCTCTCAACGCCATTGCTTCTTTAAGAGAGTAGACGAATGGCCGGAGCCGGGAAACAGGCAAAAGCGGCAACAGGAGCCAGGCTCAGGCGCAACCGGCCGAATCCAGCATGTCGGCAAAGCGTTCCGAAGGATAGGCGAATCCGATCGCCTTGAAGGGCGTCCGGTTGATACGGGTAGCGATTTCATCGAGATCCGCGACTGACAGGCCGCCGAACGCATCGATGAAATACCTTATATGAAACGCCATGTCGTTCATGGAGCCGAGGACGCTCCTGTCGTTGGTCGTGGTGTAAAGATTGCTCCGGCTCCGGTCAAGCATGCATTCGATCAGGCGCTGCTCGAAATCGAACAGCCGCATGGTGCGAAACAGCGCCTGCCCGAAGACGTCGTCGAAACGGTCGAACTCCGCCCGCCTGAGGCCGGGCATGAAGAGCGTGAAAAGCGTCAGGTCATGCGTCACGATCGCACACTTGCGGCGATCGACGTGGAGAAGGTTCGCATGCCAGCTGCCGACAGGCGATGCGTCCTCGACATCGACAGGCTGGATGCGCAGCTCCTTCAGGAGCTTTTTGGTGCAGCGGATGATCATAACGCCTGCCATGATACACCGCAGAGAGTCGCCAGCGGCCCAAACCGCTGGCCCTCGGGTCCGGCGAATGGCGACAGCTGTCCGCGTCTACGCGGACATGGTCTTTCATTGCCGGAAGGCGTCGTCAGCCTTCCTTGTCCGGAACAAGCCATTTTTCACTGCGGCTAATCGTCGTCAGGCCCGTCGTGGCAGTCGTAGCAGCCAGCCTCCTGGCCTGCCGCGTAACTGATCTGACCCGATTCGATATCGAAGATCCTGGGTTCTGTGACCTTGCTGATGGGGGATCCGCGGTAATCGGCGCCATGACAGGCTGTGCATTGCTGCTTACCCGTGGATTCGACATGATCGCCGTGCTCGTCGACCCACCACTGGCTGACGGCGTGCATGCCGTGCGGTCCGCCATCGGCGGTCCTGGGTACCGAGGTGTGGCACACATCGCATTCGGCAACGGTGCCCTTGTGGCCCTGGAGTTCCTCGCTGAGAACATTGTCGTTGTCGTTTGCGCTCGGGAAGATGGCGTGCGTCGAACCGTGACAGGATTCACACTGCAGCTCACCGTGCCCGGTGCTGAACCGGAAGAGGCTGAATCCCGGTTCGGGCGTGTCGGGATTCGTCGCCCAGCGCGGATCGCCCCAGTCGAGTGGAATACCGTTGACATCGACGCCGACGAGTTCCCGCTGACCGTCGTGGTGGCAGGCCTGGCAATTCGGCTGGTCGAGCCAGCCGACACGGCCGGCATCCCCGACCTGGGCCATGTTGCCGTGGCAGCTCTGGCAACTCATGGTCGCATCACCCTTGTCGTCCTTCGCATTGCCCATGGCGCCGCGCAGGCACTGGGTCCTGGAGCCCGGGTGGCAGAGATAGCAGGCCGTGCGGTTTTCGTCATCGTTGAGCTGGACACCGGTCGCGGGATCGAGCACGGAGGCATGGCTCGCATGCATCGCCTGGGTCAGCGGAGGGACCGGATCATAGCCTGTCCCGGGCAACGCGTTCGAGCCGTGGCACGCAGCGCAAAGCACGGGCGTGCCATTGTCGACCGTCGCCAAGAGCCCTGCTTCATCGTAGCCGTTGGCGGCCAGCGCATCGAGGTAGAGGGTCAGGCCCGCCTGGGTCTCGTCATGCAGCAGAAGGATGTTCTTCTTCCAGTCGAGTTCGGGATCGGGATCCTGCGCCCAGCCTGCGTCGGGCTGCGCGGCATTATCGATGGCCAGCAGGCTGTTCGTCGAGGCATGGCAGCTGATGCAGCTCATTTCGTCGCTGACAGGCAGTACGACCCGCGCGCTGGCGAGCTGCTCGCCGGAGAGGTTCCTGGCAACCACCCTGGCCATGGGATAGTGGTTGGTGTTGCCATCGTCATCGACGGGCGTGATCGGGATGCCCTCCGCCTCGAACCACTGATGCTGCGTGTTGAATGTCATGGGTTCTGGCGTGAGCGACGCCATTTTCGTCCCCGTGATGCCCGTGTCGGGTGGCACGTCGGCGCCATAGAGTACCGCCGAGTAGTCCCAGAAATTGGTCTTGCCGATACTGGTCGTGTTGAGAGAACCCGCAAGGTCCGGCGTGGCCTCGTAGGTCAGGGTCACGCCATCGGTCACGAGCTTGCCGTTCCTGACGAGCTGGGCATTGAGCGTGTTGAACGGCGGCAGGATCGAGAAGACCGAGTAGTCGTTGCCGTCCATGCAATGCATGCCGAGGTCGTTCCATGCGAGCAGCGCGTATCTGTCGCCCGGGCTGCTGCCGGCATCAGCGGCGCCAGTCCCCGTGCCGGCCTCCTCCTGCTCGTCCTGCTCATCGTCAATACTTTCATCCGCCGTTCCTCCTCCACCGCAGGAGGCCAGCAGAAGCATCACTGCCGACAACAGGAACGCCCTGATTGCGGCATTGCGTTTTCCGCGTGTCATTGTCCACTCCTCACAGCCTTGTCGACTCCATGCTTGCGGGCAGTCGACCCTTGTCGATCGTCGCCATGCAGCCGTGGAGGCATGACCGATCGGCCCGGGTCGCCTTTCCGTCCCTGAAGAGCGTGAGACGCCAGTGCCCTGAAAAACGACACAAGGGGAGCAGCATCGAATAAACCCTTCAATATTTGGGATATTATTCCCATTTTTGAAAAAGTCAAATCGTTGGTGGCAACAGTATCCTGCGAAGTGCGGAAGACACCAGCGCCAGCGGCAACTGTGCTTGCTGACGAGGTCGCAGGCAGGCGTCTTCTCGCCCCCGTCCCTCAGTCATGGCGTTGAGGCCTGGATGCCGGTTGCAGCTTGCAGGCTCCAGGCTGAGTGTCAGCGACCGGCCGGTGCCCGGAACAGCCGCTGCAGGATGAGGTGCAGCGGCAGGTAGAGCAGCAGCGGGAAGGCGATCATCATGAAGAGCACCCAGAGCTCCTGGACCACCCAGCCCTGGGGTTCGCTGCCGAAGCCGAAGACGTAATTGATATTGGCTGTGGGCGTGCTCACGAGGTAGCTGAGCGGAAAGACAATCCAGCAGAGAAGCGTCTGCGCAAGGAAAGCCCTGCGATCGTAGCCGAGACGCTGCATGGCCCAAAGCAGCAGGACCGGCAGGAGCAGGTGGTAGAGCGACAGGGCTCTCGGCAAGAGCGGGGTCTCCGCGTTGAACATGTAGGCGGTGCCGCGGAATGTCTGCGGATCGAATCCGAGCAGGAGCCGTGCGAGAAAATCCGCTGTCCAGACCAGCTCGGGAATCAGCACCGCCAGCGCCATCATGCTGAAAGGCAAAGCGGACTCGATCCAGATACCGGCCAGAATCATGAACAGCGCAATGTCCGATCCCCAGAGGAAGTTGGCCGGGCCGTAGTGCTGCCAGTAGACGGGAACGAGCAGCGTGACGAAGAGCGTGTAGAGGACCTTGAGCCAGAGAGGCAGAGCGGAAATGGAAGCGCGGGATTGCATACATCAAGCATAACGGCTTTCTGCGGCGGCGACAGATGAGCCCGGGGAAAACAGGCTGGCAAGACGCGCCTCTGCTGTGGCTGTCATGTACCTCGTGCCCCCGCTGTTCGCGGACCCGGGACCTGAACGGATGCCGGCGGCAGCCGCGGGATGCTCTGCGCAGCGCCATCAGTCTCGGGGCATCACCGCTCTGCGCGCGAAAAATGTTCGACGGAGAGAAAGCCTGAATCTTGCGGGGCCTCGTCAGGCCGTGCCGGCCTGGGCATTGGGCAATCAGGCCGCGCTCGGCAGACGTTTGTCCTTTTTCGACCTGCTGCGCAGCGGCCTGAGGAGCAGCGAGCTTGCCGTCATCTCAGCGGGTTGCTCAAGTCCCATGAGCTGCAGGATGGTCGGCGCGATATTGGAAAGCCCCCCGACGCAGGACAGCTGCCAGTCCTGCTCGTCGGCAACGATGCAGGGAACGGGGTAAACCGTATGCTGTGTATTGGCTTCGCCGGTCATCGGGTCGATGTATTCCTCACAGTTGCCATGATCGGCCGTCAGGATCACGGAGTAGTCGGCCGCAATTGCGGCATCCATGACGCGTCCCACCTCGCGATCCAGCGTCTCGACGGCATGGATGACGGCATCCTCACGCGCCGTGTGGCCAACCATGTCGCCGTTGGCGAAGTTGACGACGATGAAGCCGTAGCGTCCCGACTCGATGGCGCCGACGACGGATTCTGCAACCGACTCCGCGCTCATCTCGGGCTTCTGGTCATAGGTACCCACCTTCGGCGAGGGGATCACGAGCTGGTTTTCGCCGCTGTGGGGGTCCATGCGCTGACCGTTGAAGAAGTAGGTCACGTGCGCGTATTTCTCGGTTTCGGCACAGTGGAACTGGGACAGACCGGCACTGCTGACGATCTGCGCGAGCGTCACGTCCGGGCGCTCCGGTTCGAACGCAAAGGGGAATGGAAAGCACTTGTCGTAGGGCATCATGCAGACGAGTTTCGGCAGCGGCGTTTGACCACGGTCGAAACCCTTGAATTTCTCCGACCCGAGCGCCGCAGCGATCTGTCGCGGTCGATCCTTGCGGAAATTGAACGAGACGATTGTGTCCTCTGACGTCAGCTTCTGGAAGGCCGGCAGCAGGATGGGGCGGATGAATTCGTCCGAATCGCCGGCCGCATAGGCCGCACGAATCGCGGTTTCCGCCGACATCGCATGCTGGCCCTTGCCGAGCGTCAAGGCACGCCAGGCAAGCTCTGTGCGCTCCCAGCGCTGGTCGCGATCCATGGCGAAATAGCGCCCCATGACACTGGCGATCGCCCCACCCGCCTCGTGCAGTTTTGGCTCGATGATCGGCAGGAAGTCGAGCGCCGATCGCGGCGGTGTGTCGCGCCCGTCCGTGACCATGTGAACCAGCGGCCTGACCCCTTGCTGGTGGCACAGTTCGATCAGCGCAAGCAGATGCGTGAGGCTGCTGTGGACGCCGCCGTCAGAGACAAGGCCGAAGAGATGCATCGGCCTGCCGGCCATGGCGCAGTCCCGCAGCGCCTCGAGGAAGACGCGATTGTCGGCGAATTCGCCGCTGTCGATCGCTTCGTTGATGCGAACGATATCCTGGCGAATGATGCTGCCGCAACCGATCGTCAGGTGTCCGACCTCGGAATTTCCCATCTGCCCGTCCGGCAGACCGACGGCCGGGCCCGATGCGTGTAGCGTCGTATGTGGATAGCTTGCATAGTAGCGGTCGAGATTTGGTGTCTCGGCCTCCCACATGGCATTGCCCACACGCCCTGGATTGATGCCGACGCCATCCATGATGACCAGAATCACTGGTCTTCGCGGGGCACCGCTGGTATTGCTCATAGTCTGTCTGACTTCTTCACTAACCTGTTGGTCAATTGATACACGATGGATGTGAATTCCGGATGAAATATTCCTGCATTCTCCGATATTGCGTTTCACATGCCTGAATACAAGCAAATAGCTTGCCAGCTCCCGGAGACGGGTCACAAGCGGCTGAATGGGCGACCTTTTTCTCTTCAGCCGCGTGATCCTGGCAGGCCCGCTGCAGGATCATGCACCAATTCCGCACATTGCTGACCACGGATGCACCACCGTCCCGCCGGCAGCCCGTGGCGTATCGTGGACCCTCCGCTCCAGCTATGCTTCAATCCGGATCATCCAGAGAAAACACCGCGTGGCCCGCATGAAATTCCTGTTCCCGCTCCTGCTGTTAGCCATCGCCGCACCGGCCCACGCTGCCCTCGACGAGCAGCAGCCACCAGATGAAGCACCGCCGCTCGAGCTGGCTGACAGGGCAGGCCGGTGGCACGCGATCGGGGATTACCGCGGGCAGGTGCTGGTCGTGAATTTCTGGGGCAGCTGGTGCACGCCCTGTGTGCGCGAGCTGCCGGGGCTCAACCGTCTGCGGCAAGCCTTCGCCGGTCGGCCTTTCGAAATACTCGGCGTGAATGTGGCTGAACACCCCAATCGCCTGAAGCGGTTCCTGAAACAACATCCAATCGAGTTCCCCGTTCTCTATGACCGCGAGAGCGAGGCGTATTATGCCTGGAAGGTAAAGGCGCTGCCGACGAGCTTCGTGATCGACCGCAGCGGCAGGGTCCGCTACCGTGCGGCAGGGGCACTGGAGTGGGACAGCATGGAGATCATCGGCATCATCGACGAACTGCTCGCGGAAGGGGAGCCGCCAGCCGCAGCGACAACCCCATAAATGGCGTGCCGGCCGGCACGAAGGCTGTTGCGTTGCCGCTGGCACAGTCGGGGAAATCGCCCTGGCTGTTCTTGCAATCGAGTACACGATCGGCCGAGGTCACTGACAGTACGGTGCCTGTCAGGTCCGGGCCGTGACAGCCCTTGCAGTTGGCGAATCGTCCTCCTGTGAAGTTGCGATGCTGGTGGTTCCAGCGGTTGTCACCCACCGGGTGCATGCCATGCGGCCCATCGAGGCTCAGCGGCATGCTGAGGTTGCCGTCGGTACCGCGTTCGTGGCAGACGTCGCACTCCTGTATCTTGCCGTCATGCCCCTGCAGCTGGATCGCTGCCAAGTTGTCGTTGGCGACGAACGGCCCCTCGCGCGGCGTGACCGGCCAGATCGCGTGCGTGCTGCCGTGGCAGTTCTCGCACTTGACGCCACCGTGGCCCTGGCTCAGGCGGTAGAGGCTCCGGTTCTCGGCAAAGCGCGAATTCGGCGCCTCGATCATGGTCGCCACCTGGCTGCCGTCGTCCGGATGATCGGTGCTGACATAGGCCTGCAGCAGGCGGATGCCGTCGTCGGCGACCACGTCGGCATAATCACCCGCAAGGTTGTTGACGGCGTCCCCCGTATGGCAGGACTGGCAGCCCGGCTCGTTGGCCCAGGAGACGCGTTTGGTCAGGTCCATGTCGCCGGCGGT
>JARRMY010000025.1:0-21965 GCA_037385505.1 Gammaproteobacteria bacterium
TTGAGCAGGCCCGTGGCCGTGAACTCGCTGCCGTTGAAGGTGAAGGTCTGGCCGTAGCTCTTCGTCTGGTCGTCGGCCGTGATCGTCAGCGGCGCCGCGGTCCGCACGAAGGTGCCGCCGCCGCTGCCCGCCGTGGTGTCGCCGGGCGTGTAGGTGATCGTGTAGTTGCCGAGCCCCGTGCCAACCGCGGCCGAGGCGTCGATCGCGTAGCTGCCCACGTTCGCCGTCTGCGGCTGCCCGGCGCTCGTCAGCGTCACCGTGGCCACCGTGTCCTGGTTCTTCAGGCCGGTCGCCGTGAACTCGGTGCCGGCGAAGCTGAACGGATCGCCGTAGACCTCGTTCTGGTCCAGCGCCGTGATCGTCAGCGGCGCCGGATCGATCGTCAGTGTGCCGCCGCCGGTGCCGGGCGTCGTGTCGCCGGGCACGAGCTGAAGCAGGTAGCCCTGATCGGAGGCCGTCGCAGCCACGTCGATCGGATAAAAGCCGACCGTCGCGGTAGCCGGCGCGCCGGGACTGTCGACCGTCGGTGGTCCGGTCAGGGCAGTCTGCTCGCTGTCGCCGGGGCGAAAGCCCGGCGCGCCGTCGGGCCCGGTGCTGCTGTCGATATGGCTTACGGAATAGGTCAGGGTGCCGGTGACGTCATCCCCGTAGATCTTGGTACGGTCATCGGCGGTGAGGACCAGTATCGGCTGCTCGCGGTAGAGGATCCGGTTGCCCGGAATGCCCGAGAGGGAGGCTGGCGGGTTCTGATTGTATTCTCGGCCATAAAGGTCGTAGTCCCGCGGACCGGGGGCGGTGCCGGTCAGATCCGCGAACCGATTGATGTAGACCAGCCAGCGCGCGGTCGGATCCGTCACTTTGATCGCGTCCTGTGGATCCGGATTGAGGTTCACGAACCTGTTGTCGGTCGCAATGACCACCGCGTCGCCCGGACCGGTTCCGGTGATCGTCGTTGCCGGCCCGATCAGAACCGATCCGTCCGGCGTTGCGGGGTCGGCGTCCACCGCGATCAGGTCGACCTTGGGAGCGGTCACGTCGCCGTTGAGGCTGATCGTGCCCTGCGGCCCTTGCGTCGACACGAAGAGCGGCTCAGTCGCGGAGACATAGCTGTTGCTCGTAATTCCCGGAACATTGCCGAGGATGAAGTCCTTGTCCGTCCCAAGGCCGAAAACCGGCTGCACGCTGGCCATTATGTTTCCGGCGAGGGTCACGTTGCCGCCGTCGTCGTTGCCGGATCCGACGCTGACTTGACCATCCCAGATCTGGGAGGGCGCCACCATGGTCAGGTCGCCGCCATTCTCGTTCCGGACAAACGTTCCTGTCTGGAGTTCGATCGTGTCGGCGGCGGTGATCGAGACGTCGCCGGGCGGTCGCACACCGAGGTTGAGGTTGAAGGCGTCCACGCCTCCGGCCCCAGACAGGTCCAGGGAGCCCGCGGACGTGATCGTGATATCCCCGCCGTCTGCCGTACCAACCGAAGCACTCAGGGCAATGTTGGAAGTACCGGGCGCGGTGCCCAGCGTCTCGAGCACGACTCCCGTATTGGTCGGCGCGAGAGCTGCGCCGGCGACCGCAATCGAATCCGTCACGCTGATATTGCCGCCCGCACGCGCGGTGAAGAGACCGCCCTCCGTAATGGCGATCCGGTCCGTGATACTGACGTTGCCACCGGCCTCGAGGGTGACGTTGGCCGGCGCGTTGTCCGTGAGGATGGCGACGCTGTTCGGATTGGTGCTCCGCGGATTGACGTTGATGTCGCCATCCGCAAGAGCGATGAAATTGCCCCCGCCTTGCGAGCGGATAGTCCCATTCAGGATCACATCACCCGCAGCGTCGAAGGTCAGGTTGGCAGCCGTCCGCCACTGGATGATGGTCGACCGTTCGGTGGTGATGTCGCCGTTACCAGGCGAAACCGTGTCATTCGGGTCCGTCGCGAGCGTGACATTGCTTCCCGTTCCGAGAGCGCTCTCCAAGGCGGACACCGACACGAGATAGGGATCGCCGTTCGGCTCTGGCGGCGGAAAGCCAATCGGGGGTGGATTGTTCCCGCGATCGACGATCAGGATATCCCGCGGATCGAGCAGCCATTCGCCACCCATGCCCGCAGTGACCTCGGCCTGCCCCCCCACGCCAAGCTGGCCCTTGCTGGACGTCTCGATCAGCCCGCCCGCCGCCGCGCCGGTCGCCGAGATGATGCCGTTGACCCAGGTCGACTCATCGGACCAGACGATAACAGTTCCGCCCTTTCCCTCGCCGCCATCGGCCCGGACGGTCGAGCCGTCGTCGAGAACGGTATCGCCCGCGCGCCGCAGGTCGCCCTGGCCCTGGTAATCGCCGCCAATCAGGACTCGCCCGCCGTCGTCGAGGCCACTCGCGTTGAGGTTCGCGGTATCGGTGAGGCGAACCCTCTCGCCTGTCACCTCGATTTCGCCTCCCCTCGTTGCACCGGCCGCCTCGACCCGACCGGAAACTTGCACTCTTCCGCTGCCCCGCCCCAGAAGCTGAACCTTGCCGCCATTGGTCGTGCTGGAACTGGCACGGATCAATCCCGATGTGTTGATCACCCCGTCCAGAGCGCTGGCCGCACCACCCGCCGTAAGCAGCACCTGCCCGCCCTCTGCATCAATGGTGCCACTATGACGAACTCCGCCTCCGGGCGAAGCGCCTTCCACCGCGATCTGGTATATACCTTCACCCGTGAGATCGATCGTGGTCCGCTCACCCGACGCAAGGGCAATGGTGCCTCGATTGGCAACAATCACTCCTGCATTCTCGACGCTGGTGCCCACCAGGGCGGCAAGTCCAGCCTCGCCTATGGTTAATTCACCCTCGTTGCGGATCCGGGCGCCGGACAACTCGCCACCGCCGATTTGGTAGTTACCGGTTTTCTGGAAATAGTCAGAATCGATCAACTGGCTTGTTGCAATGAGACTGCCGACATCGACCCTGGCATCTCCGGTGAATATCACACCCGCAGTATTCTGGATAACGACTGTACCCGGCGCTTTAATGGAGCCCTCGATTACGCTGCTCCTGGCGGAATTCACCCGGTTCAGTGTCGCTGCCGAACGGCCGGGCTGATCGAACACAACGCCATGTTTCTTGCCGATGTCGAACGATCGCCAGTCAATGACAGCGCGCTGCGAAGACTGCCTGATCGTGGTAGTACGAGTTGTCTGGGAGATAATAGCCTGACCCGATGCGACCTTTCCGCCCTGAGGAGCATCTGCATGCACAGCTGATACCGACATGCCAAGCAACGAGACCCCGGCGAGCATGATCAGGGGACGATGCGCATGCATCCCGGGTGCATTGGTTGCTCTGAGTGGAAGCCGCAGGAAGACCATCTGAAAAGCTTATGCAGTCATGCAATAGGTGGTGTCATTGTAGTTTCATTTATCAGCGATATGAAGCAGTTTCCGCGCCCGGTCCGCATTGGTTTTCCATGTACGAAATCGATCGTTGAGAGCGAAGCCGACGCAGGTTGAAAGCGCATGATTGCGATATCACGGCCCCGGGATGCGCATGAACCTGATAGCCGGAGCGCCAACCAGACGCAGCCAAACTCGGGGCAAAGTCTTTTGACGCCACTTCACCAGGCTGTTTTGCCGGGCGATGAGCCAGGGGACTTCAGGGATACCGCCGTAACGTCTCCCAGCCGTCGCCGTCGCGGATGAAGCAGACTCTGTCATGCAGGCGGTTCACGCGCCCCTGCCAGAATTCGAAATAATCCGGCCTCAGACGATAGCCGCCCCAGAAGTCCGGCAGAGGCACATCCTGCCCCTCGAAACGCTGCGCCATCTCCTGCTCGCGCTGCTCGAGTTCATGGCGACCACGCAGCGGCTGGCTCTGCCTCGACGCCCAGGCACCGATCTGGCTCCCGCGGATACGGGTGCGGAAGTAATCCAGCGACTCCTGATGCGTGACACGTTCCACGCTGCCCTCGATGCGCACCTGCCGCTGCAGCTGGGCCCAGTGGAACAGCAAGGCGGCCTGGGGATTGCTGTCGAGTTCGCCTGCCTTGCGGCTGCCATAATTCGTGAAGAAGACGAAACCCTCATGATCGAAACTCTTCATGAGTACCATGCGCGACGAGGGCTTGCCATTGACATCGGCCGTCGCGAGCGACATGGCTTCAGGCATCAGCAGCCCGGCATCATCGGCCGCCTGGAACCATTCGCCGAAGAAATCGACGGGGTCGCGCTCTTGCGCATCCTGCGGCATACCGAGCACGACACCCCTGCTGAAGGAGAGGGTTCTTCTGAGAAAGTCGATCAGTTGCATAGTCCTGTCGTCGCTCTGACCCGGGCCATTTACACATGCCGGCGGGGAATGAATATAATGATGAACCGATATTTTAACGCTGATTCGCTTCCCATGGCCCAGATCCACACGACAAAACCCTTCCAGTCACTCAATATCGCCGTCATGACCGTCTCGGACACGCGCACCGAGGGAGATGACAAATCCGGCCAGTTGCTCGTCAAGCGGCTGACGGCCGCCGGCCACAGGCTGGCCGAGAAGATGATCGTACCGGACGACATCTACAAGATGCGCGCCGTCGCTTCTCGCTGGATCGCCGACGAGGGCGTTCAGGCCATCGTCACCACGGGAGGGACGGGACTCACGGGCCGCGACAGCACGCCAGAGGCGATGCAGGCGCTGTTCGACAAGACCATCGAGGGCTTTGGCGAGCTATTCCGCTGGCTCTCCTACGAAGAGATCGGAACATCGACGATCCAGTCGCGCGCTATCGCCGGACTCGCCAACGGCACACCCATCTTCTGCCTGCCGGGCTCGAGCGGCGCCTGCATGACGGGCTGGGACAAGCTCATCAGTCACCAGCTCGATGCCGGCTACCGCCCCTGCAATCTCGTCGAACTCATGCCGCGCTTCAGGGAGTAAAATGGACAGCTGCGTCACACAAGATACCCCACTCATCGATTACGATGAGGCAATCCGCCTGCTGCTCGGGCAGGCGCGCCCCGTCGAGGAGACAGAAACCGTCGATCTCGCGGATGCACTCGGGCGCGTGCTGGCGGAATCCGTACAATCGTCCGTCGACGTGCCGCCGCTCGACAACAGCGCGATGGACGGCTATGCCGTACGCGCCGGCGAGGTCGAGCCCGGCAGGCCGATGCCAGTCTCCCAGCGCATTCCGGCAGGCAGCGTCGGCAGCGAACTCGGGCCTGGCAGCTGTGCGCGCATCTTCACGGGCGCGCCTCTGCCGCCCGGCGCCGACAGCGTCATCATGCAGGAGCGCGCGAGCGAACAGCCGGAAGGCGTCGCCTTCGAATCCACACCACCGCCCGGCGACAATGTTCGCCGCGCCGGCAGTGACATCCAGGCGGGCAGCACGATTCTCGAGGCAGGCGTCATGCTCGATTCACAACACCTCGGTCTGGTGGCCTCTGTTGGCGTCACGCGCATGACCGTCCGGCGCAAGCTGACCGTCGCGACCTTCTTCACGGGCGACGAACTCGTCGAGCCGGGCAAGGCGCTCGGCAAGGGCCAGATCTATAACTCCAACCAGTACCACCTCAACGCCCTGATGCGCCGTTTCGAATGCGACGTCGTCACCTTCGGCATCGTCGAGGATTCACTCGAGGCAACGCGCAACACCATCCGCGAGGCGGCCGCGAAGGCAGACCTGATCATCACGAGCGGCGGCGTCTCCGTCGGCGAGGAGGATCACGTGCGCGTCGCCATCGAGGAACTCGGCAGCATCAGCATGTGGCGCCTCAAGATCAAGCCTGGCAAGCCGCTGGTGCTGGGGCATGTCGACGCCACACCGATCATCGGCCTGCCGGGCAACCCTGTCTCCTCATTCGTCACCTGCCTGCTGTTCGTGCATCCCTTCCTGCGCAAGATGCAGGGGCAGGAAGAGGTGTTGCCTCTGAGTTACCCCGTCAAGGCCGACTTCGAATGGACACGTCCAGGCATCCGCCGCGAGTTCCTGCGCGGCAAGGTCCGCAACGACAACGGCGTGGCCTTCGCGGAAATCTATCCGAAGCAGGGATCGGATGTGCTCTCCTCGACGGTCTGGGCCAACGGCCTCGTCGTCATCCCGGAGGAGCGGGTCATCGCTCGCGGAGAGTCCGTGCAATTCATCCCTTTCAAGGAGCTGCTATGAGCATCCGCGTCCGCTACTTTGCCGCGCTTGCGGAACGCGTCGGCCGCCGCCACGAGGAGATCGAGACCGTTGCCGCAACTGCCGGCGCGCTCGTCGATGAACTCAGGGCGCGTGGCGAGCCCTGGGCCTCGGCCTTCGACACCCGGACACACATCGCCATCAACCAGCATGTCGCCGGCGCAAGCGATGCCATCAGCGACGGTGACGAAGTGGCCTTCTTTCCGCCGGTAACCGGCGGATGAGAGTCGTCCGCATCCAGCAGGAGGACTTCGACGCCAGCACCGTGCTGAAGGAGTTGCGCAGAGGCCGCACCGACATCGGCGCAACCGCGACCTTTGTCGGCTACGTGCGCGACCTCAATCTCGACGACGATGTCGAAGCCATGGTGCTCGAACACTATCCCGGCATGACCGAGAAGGCGCTCACGGAGATCGCCACCGAGGCCGCATCACGCTGGGAACTGCTCGGCACGGCCGTGATCCACCGCGTCGGCGAACTGCGGCCGGCAGACCAGATCGTCCTCGTGGCCGTGGCCAGCGCGCACCGCGGCGATGCCTTCGCGGCCTGCGAATTCATCATGGACTATCTCAAGACGCGTGCGCCCTTCTGGAAGAAGGAGTTACTCAAGGACGGGGCGAGCCGCTGGGTCGAGGCACGCTCCAGCGACGATGAAGCTGCCGAGCGGTGGAACGAGGAATAGGACGCAGAGATCCACCAGGGATTATCGGTATTGCACCGTGCGTTCGAGAATCACATTGCGAAGCCGCAGAGTCGCTGTGACAACCTCAGGTAGCGTAAAAATGATGCGTTGTTAAATCGCCACATATGCTTCGCAAGGGGCGCGATGCCAGGGAAAAACGCTGTCTGCTTTGCGCACCTTGCGTCCAGATATCTCATAATGGCCACGCCCACAGAATCAAAGGCACCGACAACACCACGATGATCATCTCCAGCGGCAGACCCATGCGCCAGTAGTCGCCGAACTTGTAGCCGCCCGGTCCCATGACGAGTGTGTTCGACTGGTGGCCGATCGGCGTCAGGAAGGCGCAGGAGGCGCCGACGGCGACGGCCATCAGAAAGGGCTCGGTATTCACTGCCAGCGCCGACGACAGGCTCACGGCGATTGGCGCCATGACGAGCACGGTCGCGGCATTGTTGATGATGTCCGACAGGAACATGGTCACGACGAGCAATAGCGCCAGTACCCAGACGACAGACCAGCCTTCGGTCCAGCCCGCGATGCTGTTGGCCAGCAGCGTCGTGGTGCCCGTGGTTTCCAGCGCCTGGCCGACAGGGATCATGGCGCCGAGCAGCACGATGACCGGCCAGTCGACTTCGTCGTAAAGCCGGCGCACTGGCAGGATGCCGAGCAGCAGGAAGAGGAAGATCGCGATCAGGAAAGCGAGATACAGCGGCATCAGATTCAGCAGGCCGAGTGCAATGGCACCCGCGAAAACCAGCAGCGCCGTCAAGGCGCGCTGGCGCTGGCCGAGCGTCAGGGTTCGCGGCGCGAGCGGCAGCAGGCCGAAGCGACTGATATGCTCGTCGATCTCTTCCTCCCTTCCCTGCAGCAGCAGGATATCGCCGATCCGGAACTGCACGCGTCGCAGCCGGTTGCGCAGCACCTCGCCATGACGCGACAGCCCGAACAGCGCAACGCGACCGGCGCTCTCCTTCCGCAAATAGGCCGATCCGCGGCCGACCAGTGGCGAGTCGGACGAGACGATGCCCTCGAACAGCGCCAGCTCGGACGGCATCACGTCCTGCAACGCAGCGCCAGGCGCACTCAGCAGTTCAAGCCTGTAGCGATCGATGAGCGGCTGCAGCTCCTCTGCCTTGCCATGGACGATGAGGACGTCATTCTGTTTGAAGCGGTGTCCTGTGCTGAGCGGCCGGGCACGACTGTTCTCGTGGGCGATGCCGACGAGCAGCAGGTCCCACTCGTCATCGAAGATCAGCGCCGGCACGTTGCGGCCGATGAGATCGGATTCAGCCGTGATGCGCAGCTCCGCGAGATAGTCGCCGACCTTGAAGAGCTGATCACCGATGTTTTTCTCGAGGCGCTCTCTTGGCAGCAATCGCCAGCCAATGAAGACGACGAAAAGGACGCCGGCGATGGCGACCGGAATGCCGACCGGCGAGAAGTCGAACAGGCCGAAGGCCTGCTCTCCGGGGAGGTCGGCGCGAAAACTCGCGACGATGATATTCGGCGGTGTACCGATCATGGTCGTCATACCGCCGAGAATACTGCCGAAGGCCAGCGGCATCAGCAGCACGGCCGGCGACCGCTGGTGCTCGCTGGCCGTGGCGGTCGCAATCGGCAACAGCAGGGCCAGCGCCCCGACATTGTTCATGAAAGCCGAGGCGACGGTCACGATCAGCGTCAGGATGCCGATATGCATCAGGGGCTTCCGGGTCAGGCCGCCGAGGCGGGAAGCGGCCAGCGTCACCACGCCCGAATTCTTCAGCGCATGGCTGATGATCAGAACGGTCGCGACCGTCACGACGGCGGGATGACTGAAGCCGGAGAAGGCCTGCGGGACGGGGACGAGCCCAAACAGCGCGCACAGCACGAGGGCCGACATGGCGACGAGATCATGCCGCCAGCGCCCCCAGGCGAACATCAGGAGTACGCCGAGCAGGATGACGGAGATGGTAATCTGATCGAGACTCATTACAGTGAGTGTGCGCGATCAGTGAGCGCCTGTCGACCGTGAGATCAGGCAATGATTCAAGTCTGACGTGTCGCTTGCAGGCCCTTGCGCTTCCTCTCCATGCAGGAAGCGGCGGAGAGCGGTGCGCCGCTGTCAGCCGCCGGTCTGGGACATGATTCTGATCACCTGCTCCGGGCGTTCCCGGAACTCGTGCCGCTCCGGCTTGAGTGCCAGCGCCTGCCGGATCGCCTCGCGCAGCTCCTCGTGGCTCGCCCCGTCGCGCAGCAGCGGGCGGAACTCGAACTTGTCGTTCTGGCCGAGACAGAGGTAGAGGGTGCCGTCGACCGACAGGCGCACGCGGTTGCAGGTCGCGCAGAAATGCTGCGAGATGGGCGTGATGAATCCGATGCGCATTTCGGTGCCGCCGACACGCACGTAGCGCGCCGGACCGCCGTGCGGCATGACATCCGGGATCAGTTCGAAGCGCTGTGCGAGGCGCGCGCGCACCTCCTGCAGGTCGACATAGCGGTCGACCGCGTCGCGACCGGTGTCACCGACCGGCATGGTCTCGATGAAGCGCAGCGTGAAGCCGTTTTCGAGACAGAAATCGACCATCGCCTCGAACTCCCGGTCGTTGACGCCTTTCATGGCGACCATGTTGATCTTGACCGGCGACAGGCCGACGCGGCGGGCTTCCGCGAGACCGGCCAGGACGCGGTCGAGATCGCCCTTCGTGATCTCCCTGAAGCGGTCCCGATCCAGCGAATCGAGGCTGACGTTGATACGCCACACGCCGGCTTCCCTGAGCGCCGCTGCATGCTGTTCGAGCAATGCCGCGTTGGTGCTGAGCGAGAGGTCCTCGATGCCGTCGATGGCCGAGAGCCGCGCTGCCAGCGCGGGAAGATTCCTGCGCACCAGGGGCTCACCGCCCGTCAGACGCACGCGGTGCACGCCGAGCGAGGCGAACGCCTTCATGAGACGCTCGATCTCGTCGAAAGTGAGCCAGTTCTCCGGCTCCTCGAAATCCGTGAACCCCTTCGGAATGCAGTAGAAGCAGCGCATGTTGCACTTGTCCGTGACCGACAGGCGCACGTACTCGACCTTGCGACCGAAGGGATCGATGAGTGCTGGGGGCTGACCGGTGGAGGACATAGGCTCATTCTAGCCTGTCGCGGCAAAGAAAAGCCATTGAATGTGCTAAAGAAATCAGGACACGGACGCGGGACTGACGACGCTCGCGCACAAGCCTTCAGCCGCTCTTTTCGCACCTGCAGTGAATATCACTCTCTTCGGCGAGTTGCCGCACCAGGCGCTTGACGCTCGCTGCATCCCGAAACATCCGCAGCCGCGCGTCGCCACGCTGCAACCACTCTTCGGCGATCCGGTCCGCCTCCGGCAGGCGTTCCGGGTGCGACCTGTCCGTGATGTCGCGGCACACCGGGCACTCCGCCAGCACGCCTGCCTCGATGCCGACGAGTGCGGCTGCGCGGCGCTGCCTTCCGGCCAGGAGGAAGCTGCCGAGAATCACTGGCGCAGCATTTCGCGCCAGCGCTCGCGGTCGTCGAGTGTCGCCGTGACTTCCAGCCGCTCGGCTCCACGCCAGCCGCGGATGACGACATCGGTGCCTGGACGCCTGGCGCCAATGGCGTTGACGATATCGAACGCCGATGTGATCTTGTGGCTGTCGATCATGGTGATGACGTCGCCGGGCCGCAGTCCAGCCCTGTCGGCCGCACCGCCACGAAAGACGTTCGAGATCAGTACGCCCTGTACGTCCTTGAGGCCGAATGACTCGGCCAGCGCAGCCGTCACGTCCTGCCCGCCGAGACCGAGCCAGCCGCGCGAGACCCTGCCCGTCTCGACGAGCTGCTTCATGATGCCGCGCACCATGTCGACCGGGATCGCGAAGCCGATGCCCTGGGAGCCGCCGGATTTCGAGAAAATCGCCGTATTGATGCCGACAAGATGGCCGTGCGCATCGATCAGCGCGCCACCCGAGTTACCCGGGTTGATGGCCGCGTCGGTCTGGATGAAGTTCTCGAAGTTGGTGATCCCGAGCTGGTTGCGCCCGGTCGCCGAGACGATGCCCATGGTCACGGTCTGGCCGACGCCGAAAGGATTGCCGATTGCAAGCACTACGTCGCCCACACGCAGTTTCGAGGAGTCGCCGATCGTGATCGCCGGCAGCTTGCGGCTGTCGACCTTGAGTACGGCGATATCCGAATCTGGATCGGTGCCGACGACTCGGGCCGCGAGTTTCTTGCCGTCGTTCAGGACGACGCTGATCTGGTCCGCATCCGCAATGACATGGTTGTTCGTGACGATATATCCGCTGCTGTCGACGATAACGCCGGAACCGAGACTGTTCTCCATGCGTTCGCGTGTCTGGCCGCCGAGGGCATCGCCGAACAGATGGCGGAAGAAGGGATCGTTGAACAGCGGGCTGATGCTCTGGCGGTAGATCTTTGTCGAATAGACGTTGACGACCGCCGGCGCGGCCAGATTGACGGCGCCGGCATAGGAGGCGGGGCCACTGAGCGGCGCTTTGGCACCGGCGTCCATGACCAGGTTGAGTGCCGGGTCCGGCTCGCGCTGGAAGGTCAGGATCAGGGTCGCCGCGATGACGCCGGCGACCAGCGACATCAGAAAATAGCGGAGCAGGGTAGTCGATCGCATATACTGCCAAAGGTTACGTAAACTGACACAGTTAATGATATAGGGTCGCAATGCCATGGTCCAAGTAAACGAACTCGAAGCCTGGTGTAACGGGCAGCTCGATCCCGGCAGTTTCAGCGACTACTGCCCTAACGGCTTGCAGATCGAGGGCACACGCCCTGTCGGCCGCCTCGCGACCGGCGTCACGGCCAGCCAGGCGCTGCTCGATGCCGCGCTGGAGTGGGGCGCCGACGCCATCCTCGTTCACCATGGCTATTTCTGGCGCGGGGAACCAGAGCCGCTGACCGGCATGAAGGGACGGCGCGTCCGCGCCCTGATGCAGCACGGCGTCTCGCTGCTGGCCTATCACCTGCCGCTCGATGCCCATCCCGTCTACGGCAACAACGCGCGTCTCGGCGCATTGCTCGAGTTCGAGGACGCCGGGGCGACCGAAGCCGGCGGCGGCCTGCTGTGGCGAGCCCGGCTCCCGGAGCCCGTTACCGCGGACAGCCTGGCCAGACGCATCGAGGCGGCGCTGACGCGCGCACCACTGCACATCGCCTGCGACAGGGGCGGGATTGCAACGGTCGGCTGGTGCACGGGCGCCGCGCAGAAGTTCATCGACGAAGCGGCCGATCTCGGCCTCGATGCCTTCATCAGCGGCGAGGTCTCGGAAAGCACCTACCACACGGCCCTCGAGCGCAAGATCCACTACTACGCGGCCGGTCACCACGCCACGGAACGCTACGGCGTGCAGGCGCTCGGCAAGGCCGCGGCCCGGACGCACGGCCTCGAGCACCGCTACTTCGACATCCCGAATCCCGTCTGAGCGGACGATGCCACCCGCTGCGGGCGCGTCTCGTGACGCCTCGTACTGCGCGGGCCTTCAGGGACCCGGGGTGCCCGTCCTGTTGTGCAAGGTACAGCCTTGCACCAGTGCCTGCAGGAAAAGCTTCAGCGCGGCCGG
This sequence comes from Gammaproteobacteria bacterium, assembly GCA_037385505.1. GTDB lineage: Bacteria > Pseudomonadota > Gammaproteobacteria > Chromatiales > Chromatiaceae > Sva-25. The sequence goes on from JARRMY010000025.1 coordinate 12,410, forward strand.
CATGAAGGCGCGCGCCGGATAGAGCGAGAACATCTCCAGCGGCGCCGTATCCGTATACGTCTCCAGGATCGGCACCAGCTGCCCGCGTTGCAGCGCGCGATCGACGATGAAGGTCGGCATGTAGACGATGCCCATGCCGTGCACGGCGGCATCGCAGAGAACGTCACCGTTGTTGGCGCCGAACGCGCCTGAAGTGACCACGCGCAGCGCCCTGCCATCCCTCTCGAACTGCCAGTCGTGCGGAGACTCCAGGTTGGTATAGAAGAGGCACTGGTGTTCCTCGAGCTCCTCCGGTGTGCGCGGCATGCCGTGGCGTTCGAGGTAGGCCGGAGACGCGCACAGGACGCGCCCGAACGCCCCGAGCCTGCGTGCCACGAGCGTCGAGTCCGCAAGCCGGCCGATACGGATGGCCGCATCGAACCCCCTGTCGACGATGTCGTGCATGCTGTCGTCGAGCACGAGCTCGATGCGGATGGCCGGGTAAGTGGTATGGAAGCCGGCAATGACCTCGCCGAGATAGCGCATGCCGAACGACAAGGGCGCCGTGATGCGCAGCGAACCCGCGGGTTCGCTCGCCAGCCCCGCAATGCGCGCCTCGGTCTGCTGCAGCTCGGCGAGCAGGCGGCTGACATCTTCGTAATACTGCTGCCCGGCGTCGGTCAGGCTGAGCCTGCGCGTGGTCCGGTTCAGCAGCCGTACGCCGAGGCGCGCCTCCAGTGCCTTGACACGCCTGCTGACGGCGGCCGTCGTCAATGCGAGCTGCCTCGCGGCGGCCGTGAAACCGCCATGGCGAACAACGGCGACAAAAATCTGGCGCTCGTCGAGCTGTGATTGTTGATTTTTCATCAACAATTATTTTACTTCCGCGATGTTTAATGTCTATCGATTGACTCATAAACTGGTTTCCAGAGAATCACCCACGGAGATCGAACCATGATGACCATCCGACGCGCCAGCGAACGCGGCCACTTCGAGAACAGCTGGCTCAACGCCAATCACAGCTTTTCGTTCGGCGAATACTACGACCCGGCGAACATGGGCTACTCCAACCTGCGCGTGCTCAACGACGACACCATTGCGCCGAAGGGCGGCTTCCCGACGCACCCGCATGACAACATGGAGATCGTCACCTACGTGCTCTCGGGCGCGCTCGAGCACAAGGACAGCATGGGCAACGGATCGGTGATCCGGGCCGGGGACGTCCAGCGCATGAGCGCCGGCACCGGCATCCGCCACAGCGAGTTCAATCCCTCGCAGGACGAACCCGTCAAGCTGCTGCAGATCTGGCTGCGGCCGAACCGGCTCGGCGTCGAGCCCGAGTATTCGCAGGAACATTTCCCGGCGGAGCAGAAGCGCGGGCGGCTGCGCCTGATCGTCTCGCCCGACGGCAGGGACGGCTCCATCGCCACCTACCAGGACAGCCTTCTGTACGCCTCGATCGTGGAGTACGGCCAGGAAATCCATTACACACCGTCAGATGACCGGGTTGTTTACCTGCATGTCGCACAGGGCAGCCTGAGCGTCAACGGCGAACGGCTCGAGCGTGGCGACAGCATCCTGACAACGAACGCTATCGGGATCTCGACGCGGAACGAAGGCGAGTTCCTTCTGTTCGACATGCCTGCATGACAGACGGAGACCTGCCATGAAGAAGAGACTCGACGCATCCGCACTCGACCAGCTGTTCCGCGAGGCACGCTCATACCCCTCCTGGGACTCGAGGCCCGTTCCGGACGCAATGCTCAGGGAACTCTATGCATTGACGATCACGGGACCCACAAGCATGAACTGCCTGCCGGCGCGTTTCGTCTTCATCCGCTCCACGGAAGGCAAGGCGAAACTCCTGCCGGCGATCGCCGCGGGCAATGTCGACAAGGTCGGGGAGGCGCCCGTCACCGTCATCGTGGCGCATGACACGCGCTTCCACGATCACATGGCGCAACTCTGGCCACACAATCCCGGTGCCGGGGAGATGTTCGCGCATAACAGCGCCCTCTCCGACACCACCGCCTTCAGAAACGCCACATTGCAGGGCGCCTACATGATCCTCGCCGCACGCGCGCTCGGCCTCGATGTCGGTCCGATGTCGGGCTTCGACAACGAGAAACTCGACGCCATCTTCTTTCCGGACGGCCACTACCGGTCGAACTTCCTCATGAACATCGGCTTCGGCGACGACAGCGGGCTCCATCCACGCGGGCCGAGGCTCGATTTCGACCAGGCCGCGACGCTTGCCTGAGCCCCGCCAGCGGAATTTCACCGGCCCTGCATTGCGGCTTGCGCCGCGTGAATATTTCACAGACTCCCGCGAGCCGGCAGGCTAGAATTCCCGTCATCACCTGAAGTCGTAAGGGTCAGGCCCCGTGAAAGACGATTGCAGGTGAGACTTGGTTGGAAAATGCTTGGTTGGTTGCCGGGAACATGATGACCCCCAAAACCTCCGGGTGTGGCTTTAAAAAAAGAAGGTGGATTTCGGATCCACTGCGAGCGGGTGCTTCATCCGTATCCTGAGCGCCGCGAACCACGGGAAGAAGATGTCCGTGCAGAGCGGCGTGTTTTTCATGATTGAAAAATGATTGCATCCCCTATGTAAAAGGCCCGCAAGTGCGGGCCTTTCTTTTTTGCTTGGACGAGGACCGGAATCAGCCGAAGATATCGCTGGTGATGTTGTTGAACCAGCTGTAGGCGTACTGCACTTCGCGTGCACGATCGGACGCGGAGCTGTCCAGCGGCGTGAGGCCACCAGCCCCATCGACCTTCGCGACCTTTCCGTCGACAAGATTGTAGACCATGGCGACCGAGATCGCATCGTCGGGCCCGACGATGCTGTAGCAGGTGTTGACCCAGCTCGGGTCGCCGGGATCATTCCCGTTCAGCAGCGCCACGACAGCCGCGGCGGTCACCTTGGCTTCGGAGTTCGCGGCATAGCCGGACTTCGGCAGTGGCGACTGAATGGCGGCATCGCCGATGACGTGGATACCCTTGTGGATGGTCGACTCGAAGGTCTTGCCATCGATCGGGCACCAGCCACTGTCATCGGTCAGGCCGGCGGTCTTGGCAATGCTGCCGGCATGCTGTGCCGGGATGATGTTGATGACATCGCCCTTGATGGTGTCGCCGTTACCGGTCGTCACAGTCATGGCTGCACCATCGACGCTCGCGACGCCACCGGTCGCCTCGACGGACTGCCATTCGATCATGCCTGCATAGTGCTTCTCGAACGCCTGCGTGAAAAGCTTCATCTTGGAGAATTTCTTCTTGGCATCGAGAATCAGGATCTTCGACTTGGGCTTGTTCGCCTTGAGGTACATGCCGATCTGACAGGCACGCTCATAGGGTCCAGGGGGACAACGGAAGGGATTGGGCGGTGGCGCCATGATGACGGTGCCGCCATCCGGCATGGCTTCCAGCTGCTTGCGCAAGAGTGCGGTCTGTTCACCGGCCTTCCAGGCATGCGGCATGATCTGCGCGGCTTCTTCGCTGTAACCCTCGATAGTGTCGTAGCGCAGCGAAATGCCGGGCGCAACGATACAGCGGTCATAGTCGAAAGTGTCTCCACCGGCAGTGGTGACTTTCTTCGCGGCCGGGTCGATGGCCGTGACCATGTCGTGCACGACATTGACGCCATGGCCCTTGAGGCCGTCATAGCCGAACTTGATGCTGTCCATGGTGCGGCCGCCGCCGAGCACCTCGTTACTGAGGTAACAGGTGTAGTAGTTCTCGTTTGGCTCGATGACAGTGACGTCGACCGAGGAATCAGCACGCTTGATGTATTTGGCAGCCGTGGCGCCGGCAGTGCCGCCACCGACGATGACGACCTTCTTGGAACCGGCCGCAGCCGTGAATGCAGGCAGGCCGACGGCTGTTGCAGCCGCCGCACCACCGACGATTTTAACGAAATCGCGACGTGAAAAATTACTCATTGTTATATCCCCCTCTTACTTCTGGCTTGCGAAGAAATGATTCACGGCGTCGATCTGCTCGTCGCTGAGCTTCTCGACAGCCTTCTTCATCTTCTTCGGCATCTCGCGATGGCCCGCCTTGAAGTCCTCGATGGAGTAGGTCAGGTAGGGGAGCCACTGGCTGTAGAGGATGCCGGCTTCGTCATCGGCCAGCGAGCCTTTCTCGTCGTGACACTTGACGCAGGCGTCTTCGTAGACCTCGCTGCCCATCGCGACCTTGTCCGCGTCGACCTGCTGGTCGGTCTTGTGCAGGGGCCAGGAGGCGATGACCTCGGCCATGGCCTCGATCTCGTCGTCGCTGTAACCCTTGGCAATCCGGCCCATGATGGTGCTGTGACGATCACCACTCTTGTAGGCGTTCATGGCCTCGACAATGTAGTAGGCCGCGTTACCGGCAATGCTTGGAGTCGCAGGGCCAGTACTGCCACCATCCGTGCCGTGACAGCCGGCGCAGGTATCCGCGAGCATCTGTCCTGTCGGTGCAGCCGACAGGGATGTTGCACCAAGCATGAGGCTGGACCCCAGTACGATGGCAACCGTTTTCGTTAATGACATAGGATTGTCTCCTCTCGATTATTATCATTTGCTGGCTAGTCAGCCGATTTATACCTGGTCAGAGATGGAAACGCATTTGGCCCATCCCCCCGGTCTGTAGTGCCGCATTTGCTCTGGATGCAGCGCAGTGCTTCGTTCATGATGACGAGCACCTTTATTTTTGGATACATGACTATAGAAGTTACTTGACCCGGAGTCAAAAAGCTTCGGTATATCAGAGTAATCTGATCCATTGACTACTCTTCGGACCGTGGCATCGAGTAGTAGGCGGCCAGCGCCGCGATCTCCTCTTCAGTCAGTTGAGAGGCGATGAAGCGCATGCGTCCATAGTCGTCGTTCTCGCGATCGCCGTCGCGAAAAGCCGTCATGGTATCGATGAAGTATTGTGGCTTCTGGCCGCGCAGTACCGGGCTTTCGAGACCGTATCCGACGCCGCCCTCCCCGTGGCAGACGTCGCACGACAGCAGCAGGCGGCTCTCGTCACCCTCGGTCGCCAGTTTCGGCGCCTCGCGCTGCGGTGGCTCCTCCCGTTTCTGGGTTTCGTAGAAGGCCGCGAGATCGGCCATCTGTTCAGGTGTCAGCTTGCGTACGCGCTTGGTCATTGTCCGTTCATCTCGCAGCGTGGTCTTGTAATCCATGAGTTGTTTGAAATGATAGGAACGGGTCTGGCCGGCAATGCTTGGCGTATCGTCCTCCTCGCTGATGCCGGTGTCGCCGTGGCATTTCGCGCATTTGTGCTCTTCCGCCAGCGATTCACCCTTTGCAGGGTCTCCGGAGGCGATGAGATTGAGGGTTATGTGGTTCCACTTGAAGCCAGGCTCCTCGGCGACAGCGCTCTGCACGAGACACACCAACCCGACCATTGCGAATGTTGTCTTGATCATGGATCCTGCCTCCTCAATGTTTATCGTCGGCAGCAGCGGCGAGTTTCAGCGCTGCGGTATCGAAGGTTTCCTCGATCGAGACCATCTCCACGGAAGGCACCTTCACAGCATCCTTGCCGAGCAGCAGGTCGGCGAATCCCTGCGAGAACGAACGATAGTGCAGCTTCGCGGTCACAGTAATCTGTGTCGCCTCATCCGGCAGGTTGAAGTAGTACTTGCCGTACTTGTAGCCCTTGGGAGGAATGGTATTGACATCGACGAAGCGCGTGATCTCCCACGGCAGCATGGTGTCCTGGCCGTCCTTGTCGACGGCATGCGCATTGAAGATCACGGCCTCTCTCGGTACCTCGTTGGCCTGGGTCAGTGTTCCGTTGCGCAAGAGTTCACGCCCCTAGTCGTCCGTGATGACCACTTCCAGCCACACCTGACGAACCTCGGTCAGGCTCGTCGGCAGGTGATGGCCGGCGCGCTCGTTCGTCACCTTGACCTTGAGCTGATGCAGATGACCATCCTTTTGCTTGAGCTTGAGCTTGAGTGACGCGGCGCTCTGCAGCCGGGCGATCGCTTCCTCTGCGTTCTGACTGCGGCCCATGTCAGCCTTGTTCTCTTCGCTATCCGTGGCCTTGGCCAGCGCCTCCGTGATGACGGCATTGCCGCCGACGAAGCCATGCTTGTGAATGACCTTGCGCCACTTGCCGCCAAGTGCCGCAAAACCCTCCAGTGACGGGTCATCGAGTTCGTGTGGCCGCTTCAGCGTATCGGCGACCTTCTTGGCCACTTCGACCGGAACCATGTGGCAGTCCTGGCACTGGATGTCATTCTGCGCATAAATGGAATATTTCCACTCGTCGTAGGTGCGCTCGATTGGAAAGTTGTTACCCGGATGAAAAATGTTGTGGCAGTTACCGCAGAAGTCGGACCTGGCGTGATGCTCGGAATACTCCGTTTCATGATAAGGAGATTCGGCATCCTTCAGGGTCGCGCGTTTTCTGGGCCCTGGCGATACGATGAAGGAGGCATTGCCGTGCTCGAGTACGGCTGTCTTCTGCAGATTGGTGCCTGAGATGGTGTGACAGACGTCGCACGAGACGCCCATCTCCGCTATCGGCGGCGCCGTGAACTTGCCATGCAGTCCCTCGTCAGGATGAAACTCGACGGTATCCGTGGTAATGCCGATCGGCGTGTGGCAGGTGCCACATGGTTGCGCATGTTCGGGTCTGCCTTCTCTGCCAGTGCCCATAGCGCCTGGAAGACCGGATCCTTGAACGCGTTGGAATGCATGGAGCCGTTCCAGCCCTCGTACTGCTTGGTATGACACTGGCCGCAAATGCGCGGATCGGTCCAGTCCCCGGGCTTGACATCCTTATGGCCGTCCGTCGAGACATAGGAAGGCGGGAAGCGGCGCTCGTCCTGCAGCACCTCACCGGGCCCAAGATCCTCCGTTGCGGCATGGAGTAGCGAGCCCGTACTCGTCGCCAGCAGCAGTCCTGTCACTGCCGCAAGCCGGGCCATGGTTTGAAAGAATCTGGACATGAAACCTCCGGTCATCAAGCTGTCATGCATCCCGGAGTCACGCCTGAACGCGTTACTGGATTTGCCCCGGTCGCTGTTATCGTTGTGTTGCCCGCCACCGCGAGCTTTCTGGTCCGATTATTGCGTGCAAAAGATATGCCAGATTTTTTTCATCAGGAAATCAGCAACTTGAAGAAAAACAACTGTTGCACTATTGTTGCATCGTTGCGATAAGCCGCAACATTTAACAATAAATGCAACACCTTCAGGCCGGATTAACCATGACAGATTCCATCGAGATCGTTTCCCTGCTCAAGCCCCTGCTGAAACCACTCAGCGAGGGGGTTATCGTCTGCAACCGCAACGGTCTTGTGTTGACCGCCAACGACGCCGTCTACTCGCTTTTCGGCCTCGACAGGAACAGCAAGCTGTCGCTCTCGAATCTCAATGGTCATAACCTGCGCAGCTCGCTGATCCGTGCCGGCATCAACGGCGCCAGCGAGGGTGGCGACTACTGCGAAACCATCATGGATTTCGAGGAGCAGGTGAATGTCACCGGCGTCACACGCTGGTTCAGGATCGATTCGAGCCTGCTCGACATCCCGTCCAACGATGACAGGCTGCGCATGATCGTGCTGCGCGACATCACCGCGGAAAAAAGGCTGACGGCCGTGATCGGCGAGAAGGATTCGTGCGGCTTCGTTTCGGAGGATCCGGACATGCTGCGGCTGCTCGAGCGGATCAAGGTCGTGGCCGCCTCCGATGCCTCGGTGCTCTTCCAGGGAGAATCAGGCACAGGCAAGACCGAACTGCGCGCCAGCTACACAAACGCAGTAGCCGTGGCGACAAACCGTTCGTCGAGGTCAACTGCGGCTCCATTCCGGCCTCTCTGATCGAAACCGAGCTTTTCGGGCACGTCAAGGGGGCCTTCACGGGCGCCATCAAGGACCGCAGCGGCCGTTTCCTCGCCGCCGATGGTGGCACACTCTTCCTCGACGAAATCAGCGAATTGCCGAGCGAACTGCAACCGAAACTGCTGCGTGTCCTGCAGAGCGGAGAATTCGAACCCGTCGGCTCGGACAAGACCGTCAGGGTCAACGTCCAGGTGGTCTCGGCTTCGAACCAGGACCTGGCCGAACTGGTCGACAACCACAGTTTCCGTGCCGATCTTTACTACCGCATCGCCGTCGTGCCGCTACAGGTGCCACCGCTGCGCGACAGGCCCGGCGACATCCCGCTGCTGATCGAAACGCTGCAACAACGCCTGGCCGAACGCGGCTACTCGAGGGACATCACCTTCTCGCGTGAAGCCATGCGGCCGATCATGAATTATCCCTGGCCTGGCAACGTGCGCGAACTGGCAAACGCTGTCGAACACAGCATCATCTGCGCCGTCGACGGCAAGGTAATGCCCGAAAGCCTGCCCGATACACTGCAGCAGTACTGCGCAGCGCGCAAGCGACCGGCACAGAACGAAACAGCGGTGACCGACGAACTTGAACTCATTGAGACGGCGCTGCGCAAGGCCGGAGGCAACAAGACGCTGGCGGCGCAGATGCTCAATATCGACCGCAGCACCCTGTGGCGACGGATGCAGCGGCTCGAGATTGATTAACCGAGCGACCGAAAAGAGGAAACTGATGAGAACAACAAGAACCGATCAATCGATGGCCGGCCGTGTTGCCCTGATCCTGCTGGCCGTCATCCTTGCGGCCGGCATGTTCGGCGGCATGGGGTTGTTCATGTACAACATGGGCAAGGACATGCGCACCATGACGCAGGCCGTGACGCGCATGAGCAACGACGTCCACAGCATGCGCAACGACATGGGCAACATGTCCGGCAGGATGAGCGTGATGGCAGACAGCATGGTGGAGGGACAGAAAAAGATGGGCGATGATTTCGCCACGGTTGCTATCGACATGCGCACCATGACGCAGAGCATGTCGCAAATGGGCAGCGACATGAACGGCCTCGGCAGCAACATCGGCGACATGAATTACAACATGGCCGCCATGACGCAATCGATGGAACGCATGAGCACCGACATGGCCGTCATGAATCAGTCGATGGGACGCATGATGCAGGATATCGACAAGTTCACGACACCCGAGCGCATCATGATGCCGTTCGGACGCTGACAGTATCAGGCCTTCTGCAGGCGCAATGCATTGACGACGACCACCAGCGAACTCAGCGACATGCCGATGGCCGCACCCCACGGCGGTATCAGTCCGGCAGCGGCAAAAGGTATTGCGAGGATGTTGTAGCCGGCGGCCCAGCCGAAATTCTGCATGATATTGCGCCGCGTCCGGCGCGCAAGCCGGCGCGCGTCGGCGAGCACGGCGGGATCGTCACCGAGGATCAGGAAATCGCTGCTGTTGTTGGCCAGGTCGGTCGCGTCGGCGAATGAGATGGAGACATCGGCCAGCGCCAGCGTCGGCGCATCGTTAATGCCGTCACCGAACATGGCGACCCTGCTGCCTTCGCGCTGGCGCCGCTGCGTCCATTCGAATTTCTCTGCCGGCGACATCCCGCCTATCGCCTCGTCGATATCGAGTCGCCGGCCCGTGCGCGCGACACTCTCCCGGGAGTCGCCACTGAGGATCGTGAAGCGCTCGGCGCCGAGCGCTTGCAGCTCTG
>JARRMY010000026.1:0-18868 GCA_037385505.1 Gammaproteobacteria bacterium
GAAGGAATCCGAACCGGCACAGCAGAAGAAATCCGAACCGGCACAGGAGAAGAAATCCGAGCCGGCCTCGGAGAAGCAACCCGGCGAGACAGGCAAGCCCGCGCTGAAGCAGGTCGAGACCCGGAAGCCGTCTGGCCCGGATTCCGACAGTGATGCCGGCAAGAAGGCCGCCTCGGAATAAGCGCGATTCCCTCCGGCTGTTGCCGTGACCGGGCAAGCCCAGCACAAGGTGCGACTGCTGCGCATCGGCGAGGAGGCCGATGCGCAGCGCATCGACAACTTCCTCATGAAGCACTTGAAAGGCGTGCCCAAGAGTCATATCTACCGCCTGTTGAGAAGCGGTCAGGTTCGCGTCAACGGCAAGCGCATCAAGCAGAATTTCCGGCTCTCGGTCGGCGACGAAGTGCGGATTCCTCCCGTGAGGACCTCGCAGCCTGCTGGTGGCGCACAACTCACGTCACGGCAGAAAGAGGTGCTCGAGGCATCCATCGTCTACGAGGACAAGGGCCTCCTGGTGATCAACAAGCCCTCGGGCGTCGCCGTGCACGGCGGCAGCGGTATCGCTCTCGGCATCATCGAACAGCTGCGCCTGGCGCGACCGGGCGAGAAGGGACTCGAGCTGGTTCACAGGCTCGACCGCGCGACATCGGGGCTGCTGATGATCGCCAAACGGCGCCCGGCGCTGCGCACATTGCATGAGTATCAGCGCGACAACCGCATCAGGAAGCGCTACCTGGCGCTCGTCGCCGGCGACTGGCCGCACAATCGCATGAGGGTCGATGCGCCCCTGAAGAAAAACCTGCTGCGCGGCGGCGAACGCATCGTGCGCGTCGATGCCGACGGCAAGCCGGCCCTGACACTGTTCCGCATCAAGGAGCAGTTCGGCGACAGCATGCTCGTCGAGGCCGAACTCAAGTCGGGCCGCACGCACCAGATCCGTGTGCACGCGGCGCATCTCGGCACGCCCGTCATCGGCGACGAGAAGTATGGTGACGACGAGGTCAATCGCCGCTACCGGGCGCTGGGCCTGAAACGGCTTTTCCTTCACGCCTGGACACTCTCGTTCGAGTGGGGCGGCGAGGGCAGGGTCCTGAAACTCACGGCGCCGCTCGAACCGGCGCTGGAACAACTTTTGACGACACTGCGTGAAAACTGATGTACCAACTGCTCGTGTTCGACTGGGACGGAACCCTGATGGATTCGGAGGCAAAGATCGTCGCCTGTCTGCAGGCGGCGGCTGCCGAGGTGCGTGTTGCGGTTCCGGCGGAGGCCGAAGCCCGGCAGGTGATCGGTCTCGGTCTGCACGAGGCCGTCAAGAGCCTGTTTCCGTCGGCTGACGAGGAGACCCGCAAGAGGCTGGCCGAAGCCTACCGCGATCATTTTCTCGTGCGCAACAGGGCGCGCTCGCGGCTTTTTCCGGGCGTCCCCGACACCCTCGAGGCGCTTGCGGATGACTACCTGCTGGCGGTCGCTACCGGCAAGAGCCGCCGCGGTCTCGAAAAGGAGCTCGACGAATCCGGCCTGCGCCACCTGTTCCAGGCGACGCGCTGCGCCGACGAGGCCTTCTCGAAGCCGCATCCGCGGATGCTCGAGGACATTCTCGAGGACCTCGGCATGCGCGCCGGGGATGCGCTCGTCATCGGTGATACCGAGTACGACATGCGCATGGCGATCAATGCCGGCTCCCATGCGCTCGGTGTCAGCTACGGGGTGCATGAGCCGCAACGGCTGCTCGACAGCGGCGCCCTGGCGACGCTGGAAGCCTTCATCGAAATCCCGGACTGGCTCGCGCGCGCCTGAGCCATTCCATCCTGCGATTATCCTGCGTGCGGTTGTATACTGCCGTCAGATTGTGACCAACCGGATCCCTGCCATGGCAAAAGAGGAAACTCAAACCGATCAACAAAACAGCGGCGGCGAGACGCAGCCCTGGGAACGCCAGCTCGTCGAGAAGCTCTTGCTGGCGGCGACGCGCGAACAGGCGAGAAAACGGCGCTGGAACATCTTTTTCCGTCTCCTGGTCTTCGGCTACTTCGTCGCCTTGCTCGTCATGCTGTTCTGGGGCGACAGCCTCTCCGAAGCCGAGGCGCATCTCGGCGACCACACGGCTGTCATCAAGATCAACGACATCATCGCCGCCGAGAATGAAGGCGTCTCGGCCGACCAGGTCGTGAAGGGGCTGAAAAAGGCCTACAAGAACGACCACGTCAAGGGCATCATCATCAAGATCAACAGTCCCGGGGGCAGCCCGGTGCAGTCGGCGCGCATCTGGTCGTCCATCCGCGAGATGCGCAAGGAGCACGAGCAGATCCCGGTCTACGCGGTGATCGAGGACGTCGGAGCGTCCGGCGCCTATTACATTGCCGCGGCGGCGGACGAGATCTACGCCAACGAGTCCAGCATCGTCGGTTCCATCGGCGTGCGCATGGGCGAGTTCGGCTTCGTCGGCACGCTCGACAAGCTCGGTATGGAGCGCCGCGTCATCACGGCGGGCGAGAACAAGAACATCCTCGATCCCTTCCTGCCACTGAAAGAGGAAGACAGGCAGCATGCCGAAAAAATGCTCGGCGAAGTGCACGCCCAGTTCATCGATGCCGTCAAGGAGGGGCGCGGCGACCGGCTCGTCGACAACGGGGAGCTCTTCAGCGGCCTGTTCTGGAGCGGCAGGACCGCGAAAGAACTCGGCCTGATCGACGGCTTCGGCGACAGCCATTATGTGGCCTCGAAACTCATCGAGGCCGAGAAGCTCGTCGATTACACCTATGAGGAGGATCCCTTCGAGCGCCTGATGCGCAGGTTCGGCGCCGGCGTCGGCGAGGCGCTCGTGAAGTTCGGCGCGAGTTCCGGATTCAGGATCGAGTGAGGCGCGTGGTCCGGCCTGGTCAGGCGCTCTGCTGCAGGATCAGCTCCAGCACCGCCTTGGAACCGAAGTATGCCAACAGCAGGACGATGAATCCGCCGATGGTCCAGTGGAGCGCCTTCTTGCCACGCCAGCCAAAGCGGTAGCGCCCCCACATCAGGATCGCAAAGATCACCCAGGCGAGCAGCGACAACACGGTCTTGTGCACCAGGTGCTGGGCGAACATGTCCTCGAGGAACAGGAATCCGGAGACCAGCGAGCCTGTCAGCAGCAGCAGGCCGATGCCGATGAACTCGAACAGCAGGCTTTCCATCGTCTGCAGCGGCGGCAGGGCACGGATGAATCCGCCGGGCTGGCGGTTGTGCAGATGCCTGTCCTGTATCCACAGCAGCAGCGACTGGACACTGGCGATCGCGAACATGCTCCAGGCCAGCAGCGAGGTCAGCACATGCAGGCCGAGCTGCCAGCTCGCCCCGGCCCTGAGCAGCATGCTCGAGTCGGAAACGGCCGCGAGCAGCACGGCAGCGGCGATGAACGGGAACATGAAAATCGCGAGATTCTCCACCGGCTTGGTGAATGCCGACACCAGCGTGACGATGGCGATGGTCCAGCCGGCGAGGCTCAGGGCCTGGAAGAAGGCGAGGTTGATGCCACGGTCCGTGTGCAGGTTGAAGTAGAGCTCGACCGCGTGCAGGATCACCGCGATAAAACCCGACACGAGAACCGGGTTACGACCGATTCTCTCGCCCGTTGCGGGGCGAAACAGCCGGATCGCCGCGAGCAGGGCGGTTATCAGGTAGAAGATGGAAGTGACAAGGGGTAACAGCTGATGCATGGCGGAATGATCGCATATTTGCAGGGAGCGGAGAATCGGCAAATGCTGTTTTTATGCTGTTGCGGCTGGCGCGGAGACGCAGATTTCAGGCCCGCTGCGCAACTCTCCCGCTGCAGTGCGACGGTGCGCTTGCGCCGCTAGAGATTTTCATCCACGGCTTTCAAATCGGTATATAATTTCCGCTATTTTTCAATAGCCCGAAGAGCCCAAGAGATGCTGCGAATTGCCGAGGAAGCCCTCACTTTTGACGATGTCCTGCTGATGCCTGCACACTCCAGCGTGCTGCCGAAGGATGTCTCGCTCGCCACGCGCCTGACACGCGAGATCCAACTCAACATTCCACTGGTGTCCGCAGCCATGGATACCGTCACCGAGGCCAAGCTCGCTATCTCCATGGCGCTCGAGGGCGGCATCGGTATCATCCACAAGAACATGACCGTCGAGCAGCAGGCATCGCGCGTGCGCTGGGTCAAGAAATACGAAAGCGGCGTGATCCACGACCCGATCACGGTCTCGCCGACGACAAGCATCGGCGAGGTCCTCGAGCTGACGCGCAGGAACCGCATCTCGGGCGTGCCGGTCGTCGACGGCGACGACCTCGTCGGCATCGTGACGGGCCGCGACCTGCGCTTCGAAACACGCACTGCCGAGCCGGTCAGCTCCATCATGACGCCCAAGGAGCGGCTCGTCACGGTCAGGGAGGGCGCCAGCCGCGAGGAGGTCAAGGCGCTCCTGCACCAGCATCGCATCGAGAAGGTGCTCGTCGTCAACGACGACTTCAAGCTGCGCGGCCTCATCACCGTCAAGGACATCCAGAAGGCCAGCGACTATCCGAACGCCTGCCGCGACAGCCAGGAGCGCCTGCGCGCCGGCGCCGCGGTCGGTGTCGGCGAGGGCACGGACGAACGTGTCGAGGCACTCGTCGAGGCTGGCGTCGACGTCATCGTCGTCGACACGGCGCATGGCCACTCCCAGGGCGTGCTCGACCGGGTCGCCTGGGTGAAGAAACATTTTCCCGACATCCAGATCGTCGGCGGCAATATCGCCACGGCCGAGGCGGCCGTCGCGCTCGTCGATGCCGGCGCGGATGCCGTCAAGGTCGGCATCGGCCCGGGTTCCATCTGCACCACGCGCATCGTCGCCGGTGTCGGTGTCCCGCAGATCACGGCCGTTGCGAACGTCGCCCATGCACTCAAGGACACTGACGTGCCGATCATCGCGGACGGCGGCCTGCGTTATTCCGGCGATATCGCCAAGGTGCTCGTCGCCGGCGCGCACTGCGTCATGGTCGGCGGCCTGTTCGCCGGTACCGACGAGTCGCCGGGCGAGGTCGAGATCTACCAGGGCCGATCCTACAAGTCCTACCGCGGCATGGGCTCGATCGGCGCCATGTCCGGCAAGGAGGGTTCCTCCGACCGTTACTTTCAGGAAGACACCACGGAGTCCAACAAGCTCGTTCCCGAGGGGATCGAGGGCCGTGTGCCCTACAAGGGCCCGCTGCTGAACGTGATCACCCAGCTGACGGGCGGCATTCGCGCGAGCATGGGCTACACGGGCTGCGCCACCATCGAGGAGATGCGCACCTTGCCCGAGTTCGTGCGGGTGACCAACGCTGGCATGCGCGAATCCCATGTCCACGACGTCACCATCACCAAGGAAGCGCCCAATTACCGCCGTGAGTGACGCTGTCCACTTCAGGGCCCATCAACATGCAAGCAACCGACTGGCAACCCGATGACTGATATTCATGCCCACCGAATCCTCATCGTGGATTTCGGTTCCCAGTACACCCAGCTCATCGCACGCCGTGTGCGCGAGGTCGGTGTCTATTGCGAGATCTGGCCCTGGGACAACTGCGAGGAGGCGATCCGCGAGCAGAAGCCTGCCGGCATCATCCTCTCAGGCGGTCCCGAAACCGTTACCGGCAACGAGGCGCCGAACGCGCCGCAGATCGTCTTTGAACTCGGCATCCCGGTGCTCGGCATCTGCTACGGCATGCAGACCATGGCTGCGCAACTCGGCGGCGAGGTCGTCAACTCCGACAAGCACGAGTACGGCTATGCACGTGTCCGTGCGCGCGGCCACTCGATGCTTTTGCGCGAGATCGAGGACCATGTCTCGGAAGAGGGCTACGGCCTGCTCGACGTCTGGATGAGTCACGGCGACCGCGTCGAGCGGCTGCCCGAAGGCTTCATGGTGATCTGCACCACCGACGATGCGCCCATCGCCGGCATGGCCGACGAGCAGCGCCACTTCTACGGCCTGCAGTTCCATCCCGAGGTCACGCACACGACCCAGGGCGGGCGGATTCTCGAGCGCTTCCTGTTCGAGATCTGCGGCTGCGAGCCCTTGTGGACGCCAGGAAGCATCATCGAGGATTCGATCAGCAGCGTGCGTGAACAGGTGGCCGACGGCAAGGTGCTGCTCGGCCTCTCCGGCGGCGTCGACTCCTCCGTCGTCGCGGCGCTGCTGCACAAGGCCATCGGCGACCAGCTCGTCTGCGTCTTCGTCGACAACGGCTTGTTGCGCCTGAACGAGGGCGACCAGGTGATGGCGACCTTCGCGCAGCACATGGGCGTCAACGTCATCCGCGTCGATGCCGAGGAGCGCTTTCTTTCGGCGCTCGAAGGGGAGAGCGACCCCGAGAAGAAACGCAAGATCATCGGCAACCTCTTCATCGAGATCTTCGAGGAGGAGGCCTCCAGGCTCGAGGATGTCGATTTTCTCGCCCAGGGCACCATCTATCCCGATGTCATCGAGTCGGCCGGCGCCAAGTCCGGCAAGGCGCACGTCATCAAGTCGCATCACAATGTCGGCGGCCTGCCGGAGTACATGAAGCTCGAACTCGTCGAGCCGCTGCGCGAACTCTTCAAGGACGAGGTGCGCAAGATCGGCGTCGAACTCGGCCTGCCGTCGGAAATGATCTACCGGCATCCCTTCCCGGGTCCCGGTCTCGGCGTGCGCATTCTCGGCGAAGTGAAGAAGGAGTATGCCGACCTGCTGCGGCTGGCCGACCACATCTATATCGAGGAGCTCCAGCGGCACGGTCTCTACGACGAGGTCAGCCAGGCTTTCACGGTCTTCCTGCCGGTCAAGTCGGTCGGCGTCGTGGGTGACGCGCGCCGCTACGAATACGTCGTGACGCTGCGCGCGGTCAAGACGGTCGATTTCATGACGGCGCATTTCGCGCACCTGCCGTTCGAGTTCCTCGAGACGGTCTCACGCCGCATCATCAATGAGGTGCCGGGCATCTCGCGCGTCGCCTACGACATCTCGAGCAAGCCACCGGCGACGATCGAGTGGGAATGACCGGCACTGGCAGGCAATGTCTGGCACTGGCTGGCATCAGCAGGTATCAAATCAGTCATCAGGCTGTCTACAATTTATGATGTATTAGTTAAGGCTTGTTATCTTGGGCCAGTAAGATTATATAAATCCACGAGATCCCATCGGCCACTGGGCCTGGCTGGACAGGAAAAAGACCAGAATCATCGGCGTCTACTCGATGGGTGCGGGTTGTTCAAACAGGGGAAAGTTCACGGCCATGCGCCTGGAAATGAGCGGATATTCAGCACTCGCTGCAGAATCAAGTCCCATCCGGGCCTGGGGTAGTCATCCTGGAGTATGAAATACATCCATGTATTTCATCCTGCGGTTTGGCCTGTGGCCGTTCAAAACTGCCAAACAGATTCAGTTCAGCTAAAAACATGCTGGAATGACGCGTCAGTGGGGCAGCTATGGCCTTTTTGCGAGCGTTCTCATGCAATATGCGGGCTGGTTTTTCTTTATTTGTCGGTGTCTTGTTTCTCGGCTTTTACTTCTGTTAAATCCTGCCAACTCACCGGCAATGGCACCTTCGGCGACTTCGCTCTTATTACCCAGTCCTGGGCTCTCTTTTCAGCGACTGTTAAAATGGGCTTTTTTATGTATATCTTCATGCCGGGTTATTTATGCTTCCTGTAGCTCTGCCTGCTATTCCATGACAACACTGCTGTTATCACGTAAAACTGCTTTTTCTTTGGTGGCGGATGATTAATCTTGTTTCACAACGCCCAGCTGTTTTTATTAAGTCACTGTTTTGCTGTCCGTGTTGTTCTAGCATCATCATACGCTCTTGATATGGCTGCGTTGGTATTGTCGATAGATATGCATTTGAGCGCTTTCAAAGCGAGGACTCAGACAAACCGAAGGGAAATGCACCCTCGGTGATTAACTCAATTCCACCTCGACGTAGTGCTCGCGCCGGTCGTCCACAAGCGGGATCATGCCTCGCGGTCGTACTGCGTCATCGATGCCGGCGCCATTGACCTCGGTGCCATCCAGTGTCACGCGAATCGCACGCGCCGACACTTCAGCGACGCGCTTGACGCTGATGTGGTACACCGTCTCGCGGAAGCGGTAGTGGATTTTGTAGCTCGCCCATTGGGCCGGGATGCAGGGTGCCAGGTACAGATGATCCACTTCCAGCTGCAGGCCAAGAAGGGTTTCCACGCTCAGCCGGTACATCCAGCCGGCCGCCCCGGTGTACCAGGTCCAGCCGCCCCGGCCCGTGTGCGGGGGTGCCGCGTAGATATCCGCGCACATCACGTAGGGTTCGACCTTGTAGCGTTCGATCTGCTGCGGCTGCAAGGCGTGATTGATGGGGTTGAGCATGGCGAACAGCTCCCACGCGCGTTCGCTGTCACCCAGCATCGCAAACGCGGTTGTGGCCCAGATGGCGGCATGGGTGTATTGACCACCGTTCTCACGCACGCCGGGTACGTAGCCTTTGATATAACCGGGTTCAAGATCGGATTTATCGAAGGGCGGGTCGAGCAACTGGATTAACTGCGCATCACGTCGTACCAGCCGATTATCGACCGCCGCCATCGCCTGACGTGCTCGTGCGGGGTCACCGCCGCCCGATAGGACGGCCCAGCTCTGGCTGATGGAATCGATCTGGCATTCGTCGTTGTCAGACGAGCCCAGCACGGCACCATCATCGAACCAGGCACGCCGGTACCAGTCGCCATCCCAGGCATGGTCTTCGATATTGTTTCGCAGCAACGCCGCCTGCGCTCTGCATTCTTCGGCAAAGCTGTGGTCGCCACGGTCATGCGCCAGGCCTGCAAACAGCTGCAGGTTCTCGTACAGGAACCACGCCAGCCAGACGCTCTCACCCCTGCCCTGATGACCGACCCGGTTCAGGCCATCGTTCCAGTCTCCGCAGCCCATCAGCGGCAGTTGATGGTCGCCAAAACGTAAGCCGTGCCTGATGGCACGCACGCAATGCTCATACAGGCTCGCCGCTTCAGCCGAACGCTGCGGCTGGTCGTAGTAAGCCTCTTCTTGCGGATTCAGCTTACGCCCCTCCAGAAAATGCACCGACTCATCGAGTACTCCGGTATCGCCGGTCGCCCGAACATATCGGCAGGCTGCATACGGTAGCCACAGATAGTCATCGGAAAAATGGGTGCGTACGCCCTGGCCGTTGGGCGGGTGCCACCAGTGTTGCACATCACCCTGGAGAAACTGACGCCCGGCGCAGCGGATCAGCTGTTCGCGTGCGAGCCAAGGTGTCGCATGGATCAACGCCATGGTGTCTTGCAATTGATCGCGAAAACCGTAGGCACCGCCTGACTGATAATACCCGCTGCGGCCCCAGAGCCTGCACGACAGTGTCTGGTAGAGCAGCCAGCCGTTGGCCAGCACATCCAGCGCGTGATCCGGTGTCTCCACCTGCACGGCGCCCAGGGTATGGTTCCAGTATTCCCACACCGCTTCCAGTGCCTGCCGCGCGCCGGCTGGGCCGCCGTATTGCCGGATGAAATGCTGTGCTTCATCGGTGTTGCGGGCCGCGCCGAATACGAACACGATTTCGCGTTCCTGTCCGTCGGCGAGCTCGATTCGGGCCTGTATCGCGGCGCACGGATCAAGGCCGGCACCGGTTCGGCCGGACAAGCGCTCGCGGCGCATCGCTGCCGGGCTGGCCAGTGAACCGTTGCGGCCAATGAACTCGGTACGGTTTCCGGTCAGCGTTTGCTCCGCTTCGCTGTAGCCTTTACTGCTGACATGGGCAAATACGACCCGACCGGCGCATTCGCGACCGTACGCGTTGTGAGCGAACAGCGCACCGCTGTGCGGGTCCATTTCGGTAACAATGTGCATCAGATTGGTATGTCGCCACTCACCGAGTACCAGCTCCCAGTAGCCGGTCAGCGACAGGCGACGCGGTCGTCCCGAATGGTTGCGCAGCTTGACCACCGCGAACTTCACCGCTGCGTCCATCGAGACGTAGGTATACAGTTCCGAGGAAATACCGGCCTGGTAATGTTCGAACACGCTGTAGCCGAATCCGTGCCGGCACACATAGCCGGATTCACCGCGCGCAGGCAACGGCGTCGGTGACCAGAACACGCCGGTTTCCTCATCGCGGATGTAGAGTGCCTCGCCGCTGCTGTCGCTTAGCGTGTCATTGTGCCAGGGCGTCAGCCTGAACTCGTGGGCATTTTCCACCCAGGTGTACGCGCTGCCGCTGTCGCTGACGACCGTACCGATGTGCGGGCTGGCAATGACATTGACCCACGGCGCGGGTGTGCTATGGCCCGGCTCGAGCGTGATGACATATTCACGCCCGTCGGGTGTGAAGCCCCCCAGGCCGTTGCTGAAAATGCGATCGCGCACCATCAACGGCTGCTGCGGTTCGGTTTCAGCTTGCCGTACTGGATTCAGGCGTGCCGGCACACGCTCTGCCGGCACCCGGCGCGCCACCTGCCCGGCCAGTGTTTCGGCACTGTCGGTGAGAACGACGCGAGCGACCGACTGGAACAAAACCCGGTCTTCCTCGGACAGTTCTTCGGCGCGTCGCAGGAACACGCCACCCGGTCTATCGATAATCTGTGCTTCGGGACCGGCGTTGATCAGCCCGATGATCCGGTCATGCAGTTCCGCGCGGTAACCCGAGAAATCTTCATTCACGATCACCAGGTCCGAGAGCAGGCCTTTCATGCGCCAGTAGGTATGGGCTTGCAGTGCCTGTTTGACCAGGTCGATGCGGTTGATGTCGCCGATACGTACCAGCACGATAGGCAGATCGCCCGACACCGCAAAGCTCCACAGCCCGGGCTGACCCAGCGTGTTGCGGCTGATGACGCTGGGTGCCGCACGACGCAGGGCATTGGCGTATATCACGGAGCCGGCGAGGCGGCCATAGACCTGTGCATCGGCTTCGCTGGCGTTGAGGTGACGCAGCACTTCCTGACTCTGGAACCATGACATTTCAAAAGCGCGCTCAACGAAGTGCCGGTCACAATACCTGTCGAGCATAGCCAGTGCCGCTTCGCGCGTGTCCGCGACACCGGAGATCATCTGTATGATCGCTGATTCGTCGGCAGACAAACTGATGGTGCGGCGGATCGCCACGATGGGATCGAGCACCGAGCCGTCCGTGTTCGACAGCGTCGACGGGCTGTGAGTATCATCCAGTACCAGCGGGTTGAACGCCGTTCGGCCGCGCCCGATAAAGCGGGCGCGATCGGTCTCGTAAGACGGCTCATCCGCAACCGCTTCAGGCGCCGCCAGTAAATGAAACATCCACGGCACCTGTTCCCCCGGTGTGCGTGGCCGCCGCGTGCACAGGATAGCCTGGCGCTCGGGCAGGATTTCGGTTTGCACGAACAGGTTGCTGAAGGCGCGATGAGCCAGGTCGGCATTCAACGGCGCAAGCACGACTTCGGCGTAACTCGTCACTTCGATGTGACGGTTACGGGACGACAGGTTGGTGAGCGTGACCCGGCGGATCTCGACGTCGTCTTCGGGTGAAACGCAGATCTCGGTGTGTGTTTCGATCGCCTGATCGCGCCGCCGGTATTCAGCGCGCGCCTGTACGAAGATCGCCTCGTAGTGATCGGCCTCGCACAGTGTCGGTTGATGCGCGCTTGACCAGTAGCGCCCGCTGTCATGGTCGCGCAAATAAATGAAGGTACCCCAGCCATCGGCGGTGGTGTCCTCGCGCCAGCGGGTAACAGCCAGATCGCGCCAGCGGCTGTAACCGCCACCGGCATGGGTCGCCATGACATGGTAGCTGCCGTTGGACAACAGGTGAACTTCAGGTATCGGTGTGTTCGGATCAGTAAATACACGCATGATCTCGCCCGATTCCGCGGCGGCGGGATGTGCGTTGGCGCTCACTTCAGCGGCGTGCAGGTGCAGGCTTGAGCCTTGCTTTGGCACACGCTCCTGCAGCAATAATTCCGTCGCCCGTGCGAGCGGGTCAGACATGAAACGGCGCTGCATCGGCCCGTTCAGCAATGCGTGTTCAAAGGCCAGCAGGCTCATGCCCTGATGATGCGCCATGAACACAGGTACGATGGCGTGATGCTTGCCCCGGGGTACACGTGAAGGTGTGTAATCGACCGCCTCGTAAAAACCATAGTCGCCGAGGAAACCATTGCCGGCCAGTATCTGTAAATTACGGCACGCCGCCGGCGGCATCACTGTCAGCGCCAGTGCGCTGGCGTAAGGCGCGATCACCAGGTCGTCGCCGAGCCCGCGTTTCAGGCCCAGCCCGGGTACGCCGAATGCCCGGTATTGATAGACATGGTGCATATCGGTGGCGTTATAGCAGGACTCTGAAATGCCCCAGGGAACAGAGCGTTGCCGGCCGTATTCGATCTGGCGTGACACCGCGGACTTGCAGGTCTGCTCCAGCAAGGTGTTGTCGAAACTCGGCATGATCAGCCGCGGCATCAGGTATTCGAACATCGAGCCGCTCCACGAAATCAGGCTGATGTGGCCGCCATGGCTTGTCAGCAGACGGCCGAGCGAGAACCAGTGCTTCTGCGGGACCTGGCCTTGAGCGATCAGCAGATAACTGGCCAGGCGCGCTTCGGATGCCAGCAGGTCGTAACAGGCCGGATCGCGTCGCCGTTCACCCACATCGTATCCGATGGTCAGCAGGTTGCGCGAACGGTCATAGAGAAACTCAAAATCCATCAGCGCCAGTTCACGGCAACGTTCCACCAGGTCGTCGATGATTCGGAGTCGCTCCACCGCGTGCTTGAAACCTGATTCTGCCGTGCCGGCTGCGCCAGCTCTCGCCAGTTCCGCCAGGCTCGGGATGCTGCTGAAGGTCCGCGCTCCCATCCCGGGCCCGGGCAGCAGGAATCGAAGGTCCTGCAGCATTGCGCTGACCTGGCGGTCGAATGCCTGTGCCCAGTAATACAGTTCGCCATCGATATCGATATCCACCGGCAGCCATGCAACCAGCGCCCCGTCAGTGCGGTGGATCTCTTCCAGCAGGCTGCAGGCGGCAGCCACTGTCTGTGGTGCCGCCGCAGTCGTGCGTTCGGATGCTGTGGATTCAGCCGAAGTCAGTGCGTGCAGTGTGTCCTGCAGAAACCGGACCTGTCTGGCGAGCTCCGGCGTCGGTGTCGCCGGCAGGTGTTCGACAAACACCTGCAAGGTGTCCTGCAAACCCTGAAATGCGCTGGATGACAGCACCGGCTGGTGTTTCAGCTCGAGTAGTCCCGCCTGCAGGGTGAGCAGGCTGCCGGCCAGGTTGCCGCTGTCCACGGACGAGACATATTGCGGGGACAGCGGTTTCAGCGTGTGCGTATCGTACCAGTTGTAAAAATGACCGCGGTAGCGTTCCAGCTTCTCCATCGTTGCCAGTGTGTTATCGACAAGTCGCAGGCATTCCCCGGTGCAAATGTAACCGAAATCATACGCCGCCAGGTCCGCCAGCAATGCCATGCCCATGTTCGTCGGCGAGGTCCGCGAGGCGATCACCGGCGCCGGCGCTTGCTGGAAGTTGTCGGGTGGAAGCCAGTTGTCCTCCGGACCGACGAAGTCCGCGAAGAAGCGCCAGGTTCGCCGCGCCGAGGTGCGCAGGAATGCCCGTTGTTCCGCAGTCAGGTCCGGTTCGCGGGGCAGGTACGGCACGCTGATCCACCAGCCAATGACGGGCGACAGCAGCCAGGCCAACAGCACCGGCGCCCAGAAGGTCCATTCCGCCGGGCGGGTTTGCCACAGCACAAAGCCCAGCGCCAGTGACACAACCGGCGCGATCCACATCTCCCGCAGGAAATCGAACACGCTACGGCGTGCGTTGCGCCGGGCGTAGGATGGCAGTTGCCAGCGCAACAGTCCGCGTCGCGTGAACAGCATGCGTACACCCGAACGCAGGATCGCGTCCAGGCAAATCAGGCTGTCGTAGGGCAAGAAGACCAGCGTCAGCAATGCGAGCACTAACGGGCGGCCGGCGGACCGACCTGTCAGGTTCAAATGTAGCAGCCAGCCGCGTTCATCCGCTTTGCTGATCAGCCCGATCAGGGTCGACAGCACCGTGGGCAGGAACACCACGCCGGCGACCAGCAGCGTCCACAACCACGCCGGTCCCGGACCCAACAGCCAGCCGCCCGCGAGCAGGGCCAGCAGCGATGGCGACACCAGGCTGCGTCGAAGATTATCGAAAATTTTCCACATCGACAGCGCGCTGAGCGGATTCGGTTGTCGTTTCGCTTTCGACCCGGCTGACTCGGTCGACGCATCCGGACCTGGCGGTCCGGGCACGCGCGACAGTAACCAGCCGGCAATTTGCCAGTCGCCGCGTATCCAGCGATGTCGCCGGCTGGCGTCCATCGCATAACTGGACGGATGCTCTTCGATAAGGTCAACATCGGTCACCAGCGCTGAACGCGCATAACCGCTCTCCAGCAAATCGTGACTGAGAATCAGGTTTTCCGGAAAACGGCCATCGACGGCCTGACGAAAAGCGTCCACATCGTAGATGCCCTTGCCGATGAACGAACCCTCGCCGAAAATATCCTGGTAGACATCCGAGACTTCGCGCGTGTACGGATCGATGCCTGACTCGCCCGCGAACAAGCGGGTAAAGCGTGACTGGCCTGCACTGGTCAGGCTGATCGAAGCGCGTGGTTGCAGGATCGCGTAGCCTTCGACGATGCGACCCCTGTCGGCATCGAACACCGGCCGATTGAGCGGATGCGCGATGGTGGCGACCAGTGCGCGCGCCGCATCGCGCGGCAGCTGCGTGTCGGTATCCAGCGTAATGACGTATTTGACCGAAGCGAGGAGGGAGACGTCACCGACAATCTGTGAAAAGGCCGTTTGCTCCTCGCCCCGAAGCACGGCATTGAACTGTTCCAGTTTGCCGCGCTTGCGCTCGTAGCCCATATACACCTGTTCGACCGGATTCCACACCCGGGGCCGATGAAACAGATAAAAGATGCACGGACGGTCGTCGCGATAAGTCTGGTTGAGTGCCTCGATCGCGGCGCGCGCGTAGGCGAGTGTTGGCTCATCGTCCGCCACGGTGCACTCGGGCGCGTCATTAAAATCGGTCAGCAAGGCAAAGAACAGGTTCGCATCACGGTTACCGAGATAGCGGATCTCTAGGGCTTCGACAAG
This sequence comes from Gammaproteobacteria bacterium, assembly GCA_037385505.1. Taxonomy (GTDB): domain Bacteria; phylum Pseudomonadota; class Gammaproteobacteria; order Chromatiales; family Chromatiaceae; genus Sva-25. The sequence continues at coordinate 15,105 of JARRMY010000026.1, forward strand.
CTCATCGATGGCCTGCCGTCCGCTCAGCAGTGTAGGAACAACCACCATGGTGCGGTGATCCACGGGAATGCCCCTGGAAAAATTCAGCCGGGGTAGCGTGCGAGGCGACAGCATGAGCGTGACCAGCAGGTTCACCAGCGCAACGGCCAGCGCAGAGGTGCCGATCATGCCGGTGACAGCAAAAAACCAGTAGCGCCCGTCACCCGCTGCATAGCCGTCGAAAACAGACAACACGCCCGCCGTAGCCAGCGCGGTGAGCAACAGCACGGGGACGAGGTACAGCGCCAGGCGGAAGCGCCGGCCCGAGCGCCTGAGCCGCAAGCTCCACGGCAAACGGCAGCCGACGGCCTGTTCCAGCAGGCGGCGACCGCGATCGATCAGGTAAAACCCGACATGCGCGCTACGCTCGCCGGCTTTCAGCTGTGCTGCGGCCGTCTGCGCGAGTTCAATGGCTTCGCGCGCCACCTCGATCTCCGTGCACGAACTGACTCTCGCGATGTCTTCAATGGCATGCCGGTAGCGGTCGCGGGTGGCGAAGTCCTGGCTGGCGTATATCCCCGCCGGATCCTGATGCAAGGTCTGTTCGACGACACTGAGCGACTCGACATAATCCCGCCAGTCCATTGCGCCGATGAAACGCAGACTGCCGATGCTGTTTGCAATGGAGATCTGGTTGGCCGCGGCGGTGCGGGCGGCTGCCGCCGACAACTGTGTTGCGGACACCCCCTGTTCGATCAGTTTTTGCTCGACCCAGGTTTGTACGAACGCCATGGCGGACCCCTGGGCCTGGAGCCTTGCGTAAAATTCCTCCACGAACGGCGCTGTCAGCGGCACATCGGCGTTGGCAAACTCGGCGAGCAACTGGATAAGCTGATTCGGCTCACTTTCGGCCGTCGCGAGCATGCGGTCCGCCCATGCGATGGCCGCGTCACGCTCTTCACGCCGATGGGCGATATGCAGCCCAACGCGGCGCAGGTTTTCCAGCAGCGCCAACTGCAGCATGATCGGAAATGCCCACAATTCACCCAGCTTTAGCGGTTCAGCGGTCTGGTAGGCGGCGACGAACTGAGTGGCGTTGTCGCTGTCGACACGGCCATCCATGTGGGAGATCAGTTCCAGCGCCAGGTCATAGATGCGGGGGAAACCGGCGGAAGGGCCATCAACCAGTCTCGGCAACTGCCGGCTGTAACCGCGTGGAAGATGTCGACGTGCAAGAGCGATCTGCTGCTCGATCAGGTAGAAATTGTCGAGCAGCCAGGCCTCTGCCGGCACGATCCGCTGTCCCGGTGTGACTGCGGCTGTGACCACGTCATACGCCGCCCGTAAAACGCGTGCATTATCCGTCAGTCGTGGCAGCAGCCGGTCTGGACCCGTGCGCGTATCGATGCTGTGCTGGCCAGCCAGGGTGAGTGCATGACGCTTCAGTTGTTCGATACTGAACAGTTCCGAGCGCAGCAACTCGGTATCCTGGTCGTGACGCAGCATATTCCCGATGCCCGTCGCAAAATCGAACTTTTTAAACACTATGAACTTCTCCTCGCTTGAAGACGGGGTGATGATCGCAACGCTAGCCAGTCGAAGGTGAAAATCCCAATCGTTTCATCGAAAGCGAATCCGACGAACACGGCAAGGGTGACGAAATTAGCGTGATCGTGCAACCACAGCGTCAAGCTGGCATGGATGAATGCAACAACGCGATGATTAAAAAACCGACCCGGGGATATGACACGGAACGTAGATGGAAGACAGACCGATGCACACCACGATAGCGGTGTGCATCGGCACAATTACTGATATTAATGTCTGCAGCGCTGATAACCCCACGCGGGGTTAACTGATCAGCCCAATCAAATTTAAACAGTCCTGTCATTAAGCAGAGAATGCCCGGTCTCCTTTTTGAGCTTCTTTGCCGCTTTCTTTTCTTTCGGCGTCATGGCCGCTTTCTTCTTTTCTTCCCTGTGACTTTTTCGTTCTTTAGTCATGATGTTTGTTCCGGATAGTTGATAGGATGTTTATACACCAGGTATTCCCATACCCTGGTCGCCTGAGTCAGATCAATCATGATCTGGCGAGGTTTTAGAACGTACTGAACGCCGGGAAAAGCTTGTTTGTCCTTCAGGAATTGTGGAGTGTCGGCAATCTGCCGAGAGAAACCGCAAGGCGGCGAGGAGCATGTTCTAATATAGCACATTAAGCGCTTGAGTTTCTGGCTAAATATGACAGCTGAAAACGTAGCCCGGATGTAGCGAAGCGACTAAATTCGATTGGATCGAATTTAGTCGTCACATCCCTGTGACTCGCTCTCCGGGCCATCACAGAAAACGTGATGTTCAATACTGAATACATCAGTTTCAGTGAACAGCCTCTGGCTGGCCCAAAGGGCAGACTAATTTTGCCAGCGTAAGCTTCCAGCTTCTGTTCGCAAAGGTGCTTGAACTGTGCGAGAACGGTAAAGATGAGATTTCCTGAGAGATGCTTAGGTCAGGTCAGGGCGATAGTCCCGAAGAAGCCGGCGCAGCCTGGGATGACAAGGAAGAATTCGCCGCGTAATTCTATTGAATCGATTCGTGCGGCACAGGATATAAGGCCGGTGATCCTCAAGTTATTGCACGAACCACGGTTCCGTATCATGAAGACCGATCCGATAAGCGGGCATGATGTTGATAACTATCTCGATCATTGCTCTTTGATTGATGGTAACCTGATGATCTATTTCGATAGGGAAGAACATCGTAAAACATTCAAGGCGATGCCCTTCAATCATCCTGACCTGCGTCTGCCATATCCCGTTTCGAACAATGATGGTCGTGGTGGGTGATGAACATTGAAAATTCTGACAACACTAAATGACACAGCAGAATTCCTGCAATAACCCACAGAAATGAGTATAAACCCGGGTTGCCTTAAATGAGCAAAGTGCAGCAGGCTGAGACCGAGATCACACGACTACCGAAGGAGTTTGTCGATCGGTTAACCAGGCCATTCGTTCGGTTTTTGAGTATCCAGGCCGGCGGTGGCGTCATTCTTTTGCTGTTCACCGTTGCGGCGCTTGTGCTTTCCAACTCGCCGTGGGCCCATCATTTTGAGAGCATATGGGAAACTTCAGTCGGTCTGCAACTCGGCTCGTTCGAGTTCGCCAGGTCGCTGAGGGAGTGGATCAACGACGGCTTGATGACGTTGTTTTTCTTCCTCGTCGCGCTGGAGCTCAAACGCGAGCTGGTGCTGGGCGAACTGAATAATCCGCGGATGGCTGCATTGTCCATTGCCGCCGCTCTCGGCGGTATGATCGTCCCGGCAGCGATTTATCTGGCACTGCAATCGGGGCAGCCAGGCGAGACGGGCTGGGGGACGGTGATGGCGACCGATACCGCATTTGTCATCGGTTGCCTGGCCATTCTGGGATCGCGTATTCCGTCAAGCCTGCGAGTCTTCATGCTCTCGCTGGCGATCATTGATGACATCGGCGCCATCCTTGTCGTGGCGATTGGCTACAGCAGCCACATTTCATGGGGGGCACTTGCGTTGGGGCTGCTGGGTATCGCTGTCATCCGCTTCATAGCGATGGCCGGCATCCGCAGTATTTCGATCTACTTCCTGGTTGGCGGTTTCATCTGGTTTGCCGTGGATGCATCCGGCATCCACGCTACGATCACGGGCGTGGTGCTTGGCTTGATGACCCCGGCCAGACGCTGGGTCAGCGATGAACGATTGTATGCCGTATTGTCCCGGGTGATCGCGCATCCGGCCAGTGAAGAGGGGAGTGG
>JARRMY010000027.1:0-27479 GCA_037385505.1 Gammaproteobacteria bacterium
TGGAATAGATCGTCGATCGTCAGGGAAACATGCACAAAGGCACGGCGCCGCGTGTTGTTCCCGGGAACCACCGTGGTATCGAACTTCAGGCCATAGACCGTGTTGCCCGTGAGGTCATGGCGATCATCGAGCATGTTCTCGAGGATTTGCTGGCGGAGCATGTCGCGGATCCCCGATGCGACGCGGAGTTGTTGCTCGTAGGGCAAGCGCCTCGGCGCGGTGGTGGCTTCGGGTTCGGCATCCTTCAGATTGTCGGGATTGCCTCCTTCCGCATCGCCCGCACCAGCGCGCGCAGCACGCACCGATTCGCCGACGACGAGGTGCAGTTCTTCGGGATGATCCAGCTTTTTGAGTTGCTCGCGCAACCAGTAGCCCTGGTCGTAGCGGTCGTTCACCAGACGTTCGCGCGTATAGACCTCGGGGCTGTCGACGTAGATCCTGCCGGTGGTCGTGAATGGCCAGAACGGGATGGTCAGGAAGTCGAAGAGATGCAGCAGGATCACACCGACGGCAATCGTCACCAGGGTGCGAACAGAGGCTAGATGCTTCAAGCCCTGCCCGAGGCTGGCGGCAGCCGATTTCGACGCCGTCGAGAACAAGTTCCAGAGCCGTGACAAAATCGCGGAGGACTGTGTCGATGGATCATCGGTCATCGGTATCCCAACCTCCCTTTATTGATATTTATCTTACCGGTCAGAGTAAAAACTCGTGACCATAAAATCCGGTTCCGGTCTCCGGTAGCAATGAAGTGAAGCTGCTGTTTGGACAGGGTAGAGGGGGAGGAGACTGTGATCGCAAAGAAAAATGACCATTGCGCGCCCCTGCTCATCGTCAAATCCTCATTGCATACAACTCAAAAGGCAATGTCCTCACATAACCTTAGCCGACGAAAAAACGCTTCGCATCCTGATACCCAGTTGGAAGTCGGGTAATTTCAAAGAAAACTGACCATGATCAACCCGAGTGCATGAGCGTTAATCAAGTCGATGACACTTTACTGTCACCTTGGCTTCGAAGCGGTGAATGGCAGGAAAGTGAGATGGCGGATAATGAGACCAGGGAGTTGTATCTGGATAGCCGGCCATTTCTGGTGGCCTCTCTCTTGATTTGCCCGAACTGGAGACCATGTCTGCGGGTGGGCTCCTCGCGAAATCATTCATCGGAGGCAGGCGGGCAACGCTGAGCCACGTGACAGCTCGAGTGATCCCGGCTTTTGTGCCATGACTCGGCCATCGAGACTCGTCAGGTCGCTTCAATCATCGACTCTTTTTGCTTCAGCTTTAATCCATTGAAATTTGCAGCCAGATTATCGATAGTCATGCAATGAATCAAAACCAGCATCAAGATGAACATGCCAGTCATCCGGACGATGACGTGCTCGGACCCTACACTGCAATCATTACCAGGGAGGCCCGTCGCCGCGGTATCGAGGTCAGAATACTCGATCTGGCGGCGAGTTATTTCTCACTGAGCTTCGCCGGCCGCTCCATCGTCTGCCGGGAGTCGCTGAGTGAGCTGACCAATGCGATCGCGATGAGCCGTTGTGACGACAAGGCGGTGACGACGCGGCTCCTTGCTGCTCACGGGTTGCGTGTGCCAGCACAGATCACCGTGGCAGACAGTGACAAGAGCCTGGCTTTTTTGCAGAGGTATCAACACATCGTCGTGAAGCCGGTACATGGCGAGCAAGGCGCCGGTATCAGCGTGGACATTACAAATTCGGAGGACATGCACCACGCCATCGAAGACGCGCGCAGGATATCCGGAGAAGTGTTGCTGGAAGAATATATTCAGGGTGAAGACCTGCGGGTGGTTGTCATTGACGGTGAAGTCGTTGCAGCGGCCGTGCGTCGTCCACCGCTCATTGTCGGTGATGGCGAAAAAAGTATCGAAGCGTTGATCGAGCTTCAAAGCCGGAAACGAGAACGGGCCACGGGCGGGGAGAGTCATATTCCCCTGGATGGAGAAACCCGACACTGTGTACGTGATGCCGGCTATCAGTTGTCCAGTATTCTGCCCGCTGGTGAAGTCCTGATCGTACACAAGACTTTTAATTTGCATACCGGCGCCACCATCGACGATGTGACCGGGCATATCCATGAGAAGGTTCGTGAAGCCGCGTTACGGGCAGCGCAGATAATCAACATCCCGGTCGTCGGCATCGATTTTATCGTGCCAGCTGTTGATAGCGACGAATATGTTTTCATTGAAGCGAATGAACGCCCGGGACTCGCCAACCATGAGCCACAGCCCACGGCAGAGCGATTTATCGATTTCCTGTTTCCCGAAACCAGAGGGATCTGAGTCAGCAGTGAATTTACAGAGCATCATCAATGAGTTCAAACAGGTGGCGCCCGGGGTCGATTACTGGTCGCTGCGTCTCGTGCTGGAACGATCTGAAAAGATCAGCGTGCGGGAGAACGTGGTTCAGCCACCCTGCCTGAACCATCATTGTGGTGCCCACATCACTCTGGCTGATGGTGCAGGGCTGGCCTATGCCGCAACAAGCGAACTCAATCGCAGTGGTTTCAGTCATGCAATCGATCAGGCGCTCGTCTGGTTAAAACTCAGCGCAAGCCATGGCATTCTCAAGAACACGGAGATCCCCCGGCCACGACAATCAGGTCACTACCAGTCACACGTGGCGCAACCCTGGCAGTCAACCAGCATCGAGGACAAGATTGCATTGTTGCAGGATGTGAATCGTGCCCTGAAGATCGATGACTCTATCGTTGACTGGCAGGCATTGCTGGGGCATCGTGAAATCACTTCCCTGCTGGTGACCAGCGATGGCGTCACGGTCGAGCAAAACCATCATTACATCATGCCGGGGTTCGAGGCCGTTGCTAACAGGGGCAGTGAAACCCAGCGTCGCTCGGGTGGCGGATGGGGCGCGGCGCGCCAGGGCGGGCTGGAACAACTGGTGGCCATGCAATTCCCGGAGCGAGCACACCAGGTCGCGGAAGAAGCGATTGCACTGCTCGATGCCCCGGACTGCCCCGATAAAACCGCCTCCCTGCTGTTAATGCCCAGTCAAATGATGTTGCAGATTCACGAGAGCATCGGCCACCCGCTGGAACTGGATCGTATCCTGGGGGACGAACGTAATTTTGCCGGAACCAGTTTTGTGCATCCCGGGATGTGCGGTAATTACCAGTATGGTTCAGAGTTGCTGAATGTGACCTTTGATCCAGGCCTGCCAGCGGAAATCGCCAGCTATGCTTTTGACGATGAAGGCACGCCGGCTGAACGAACCTACCTGATCCGTAACGGCATCCTGGAGCGATTGCTCGGTGGCGCACTCTCCCAGGCGCGTAGCGGCTTGACGGGTGTGGCCAACGCGCGCGCCAGCAGCTGGAACAGGCCAGCCGTCGATCGCATGGCCAACCTGAACCTGGAACCCGGCAACAGCAGCATGGAGGATTTGGTTCATTCCATCGAAGATGGCGTGCTCATGGAGTCCAATGCCTCCTGGTCTATCGATGACAGCCGGAACAAGTTTCAGTTTGGCTGTGAACTGGGACGCATCATCAAGGATGGCGAAATAGAGGGCCTGGTGAAAAATCCCAATTACCGGGGCATTTCCGCAAATTTCTGGCGCAACCTTGCGGCTGTGGGCAACGCGTCGACCTTTGAAATCTGGGGGACGCCTTATTGCGGCAAGGGCGAGCCGAATCAAATGATTCACGTGGGTCATGCCTCGCCGGCCTGTGTATTCCACGATGTGGAAATCTTCGGGGGTGACTGAGATGCAGGCGTACTTCAGGGAACTGAGTGAAAAAATTTTCGCCCTGTTGACCTCGGATAGTGAAGTCTTGCTGCTGAATTTCAGAGGGGAACAGTCGGATTTCGTTCGCTTTAACAAGAGCCGGATACGCCAGGCTGGTCATGTTGCGCAAAACAGACTGACACTGACATTGATAGCGGACCGGCGCCAGGCCAAGGCGTCGTTTGATCTCTCCATAGCGCTTGCTGCCGATCTGGCGCTTGCCAGGGAACTTCTTTTACAGCTGCGCCAACAGCTGTCTTTCCTTCCGGAAGATCCTTACCTGCATTACGCCACCGAGATACAGGATACCTGCCATGTAGAGAAAAACAGGTTGCCCGGGGCTGCTGACGCAGTCCGGGAAGTCCTTGCAGCAGCACAGGATCTCGACCTGGTCGGCCTGTGGGCCGGCGGTGAAGTCTCGCGTGGCTTTGCGAACTCACTGGGCCAGTTCAACTGGCATGTGAATTACAACTTCAATTTCGACTGGAGCGTCTATTCCAGGGAAGACAAGGCCATCAAACAGAGCTATGCCGGATTCGACTGGAATTCCGACTATGTGCAGCAGGAAATCGAATATGCGCGGCAAACATTGCCGTTACTGGCGACGCCTCCTCACAGTATCAGCCCCGGACACTACCGTGTGTTTATCGCCCCGAGCGCCATGCAGGAGCTGACCAATCTGCTCAACCGGGGTGGATTCGGCCTGAAGTCGCACCGTACCGCCCAGACACCCCTGCTGAAAATGCGCGAAGAGGGCATGAGATTACATCCGGGTGTGCGCTTTATCGAGAACCACAAGTCGGGTCTGATGCCTGCGTTTACCGATACAGGTTTTATCAAGCCCGACGCTGTCACGTTAATCGACAATGGCACTTACCAGCATTGTCTTGCCAATGCGCGTAGCGCCAGGGAATTCGGCCTGCCCGTAAACTGCGATATCGAGCATCCCCAGTCGCTGGAAATAGCAGGGGGCGAGCTGCATCAGGATCGCATCCTCTCCGAACTCGATACGGGCATTTTTATCAGTAATCTCTGGTACAGCAATTACTCTGATCGCAACAATTGCCGCATCACCGGCATGACCCGCTTTGCATGTTTATGGGTGGAGTCCGGCATCCCTGTGGCGCCGCTTAACGTCATGCGCTTCGACGAGAGCATCTACCATATCTTCGGGGACAAACTGGTTGCGCTCACAGCGGAGCATGAACACATCTTCGACACCAGCAGCTACGACAACCGCTCACAGGCAAGCTCGCGTTTGCCGGGCGCACTGGTTGACGATTTCCGGCTGACCTTGTGACTGGCCAGGGCGGGAGGGCAAGAGCAGGTTTGCGATGAGAGATGACTGCCCAGCATCCGATGACGAGTCTTTCCTCCCTCGAGGCCGGTCGATCAGAGCTGCCTTCGACCTTCTAATCCGCGCGTCAATGCCGGGCAATCCGGATGTCCGCAGAGGCCAGCAGTCAGCGCAGGGGTGCGCGACTGCGGTCAGGCATGAGTCCGAGTGCGGCAACGGCGACGCAAGCCGCAATGGCCATATAGATCGCGGGCGCCGTAGCGGCGCCAGTCGTGGCGATCAGGCTGGCGGCAATCATCGGCGTCAAACCCCCGAATACACCCAGGCCCACGTTGAACGCCACTGAGTAGCCCGAAAGGCGGTCACGCTCCGGGAAGAGTTCGACAAACAGAGCAGGGCCAGAGCCCAAAGGTACGGCCAGCAACAAAAAGGTCAGGGCATGCGCAACCAAGACTGATTCCAGGGAGCCGCCGGAGGCCAGCATCCACTCGTGCAGGGGCCATGCTGTGACTGCGAGCAGAAGGATCGAGAGTGCGATCCAGGTGCGCCGAGGTATCCATTTGTCGCCGATAACAGCGGCCAGGGGCATCGCGGGAATGACTAGCAGCGTCATTGTCGTGTTGATCAGCAGGGCCGTGCCCCGCGACATGAGCCCCTGCGCCGATAGCCACTCCGGCAAGTAGACGAACGCGATGTAATAGCAGGTGCCATAGCTGGCACTGAATGCCAGTGCCAGCAGTGTCTCCCTGCGGTTTGTGGTGAATGCCTCATGGACCTGCCGTCAATCCTCATGGCCTGACTCCCTGTTGGCTTCGGCGATCTGTTTCTCCTTTTGGGGTAGTCCGCTGTACGAACCGACTCGTTAATTTCAGCCTCTTCGAACTTCATAGCCTGATGGTAGTGCGCAACGGAGGGTTACTTCAAACCATCCAGCAGAATCCCGATCTCGCATAGCTAAAAAGCGGATGGTTAACGCCGCTACGGGATAGAGAATATGGCTTGCAGGATCTGGAAAAAACATCCCGGGTCTCCTGGAAGTGCGATCATCCAAATTTTTATAGAGATAGTGCGGGGGGAAGTCCTTTCCTGCTGGTTAATCCGGCAAGTTTCTGCGCCAACCGCCGGGTCTACTCTTCCCTGGCTAGCGTCGAATCGAAGCCCTCCGTGACAACGCGAACCGGCGTTTTCAGATGGGGCATGAGGATGGCCCTCGCGAATCGCCTCGCGCCAATCATCGGGGCGGGTGAGCGAGGGACGATGCATTTTTCCTCTCTTGCTTCAAATTCGGACAGCAAATTGCCTGCCTTCTGAGTCAGCGGCTCTGTTGCCATCGGCGCGTGCTGCGACGAAGCATGAATAGCGGGATTTTCTTAACGAGAAGTCCGGCCTGGGGGACTCTGCTTCCTTGGTCTGGAGTTCCACGCCAATCCGGCAATACTTGCTCCGATAACGCTCATTCAGTTGATGCAAATCAATATCGCTGGCAAATAAGTGCCGCGTGATTGATTTGGAGGCATAAAATTTTTCATTCAATAACCACTGATCGATCACAGGAGGTAGATGTGGACAAAATTGCAGACAATGAAACTTTTCACAAAGTATTGTCATCGCTACCGTTGAATCAGCAAAGACAAATTGGTGCCCGTTTTGTCGCAAATGTGCTGGACCTGACAGACGAGCGTTGCACGAGAAATGTTCAGAACCTGGCCCAAAAGAGCGAAATCACTCCTGAAGAACTGGAGATGGCCTATCAGGCAGTGCATTCCGTCTATGTCACCACGAACCCCCGTTCAGGCTTTGACGAGCTGGATTATGCAAAACAGGCTGCACATCTGGTTGCAGAGGCCTGCATGACCTGTGTGTCACCCACATATACTGGACGCAAAACATTCCACATCGCTGAGAACGTAGCCAAATACTGTCGCATGGCACGTATCTGTTCCAGCCTCCATCAAGGGAGAGAAAATCCGGATTTTTCAAGAGCCGAGGAAGCAATGAACAAGGAGATGGCGGCGCAATTCGACATATTGAACAGCTATCTTGAAGAGACTCAATAAAATCAAATGATGAGTTGATCGCATAGGTTCCTGATCAACACATCTCTATATTGGCTCAGCCTGAAAAGCTTGCAGGTAAAACATGAAGTATAAAACCAGGAGAGGCTTCCTTGATCAACTGGTTGTGCATCCGCTGTTGTAACGAGAAAATTTGGCTAAAGCGTACCGGCCCTCCCATATGCACAAGCGTTGTCACGCGTTCGATCTGAATCATGGCTCCCATGCCTCCGGCTGAGTCCGTCCAGGGTGAGAGGCGGAGCAGGGGATGGCATCAACCGCAGTGTGTCTGATCCCCGCGCCATGGCAACGAGACATAATGCCGGCTGGAGTCACGCCCAGACTGTGTGCCCAAACGGGACTGGAATCAGAATGATGGCCACGGTTCCGTACGCGAACTGGCCATGCGAGGGCGTTGTAGTTTTTCTGCAGCAGCGGGCTGACCTGGTGAATAGAGGTCGTGTTCAGCCTGGATTCCGGTGTGACTTGTGCGTCATTTTAAGAAGCAGCAGGACGACTGATGAGACAGCTGCATTGTGACGACCGACATCGCATCATGCGCGGCGGAGACTTGAGAAGAGCAATCACCCTCTTGACCGCAGACGGTTTAGTGGGTGGCTCCATTTTCAATTGATTTTTGCCCAGGCCCCAAATATCCTGACCTCGAAAATCCGATCAATCTGAATAACCCGACAAGGAGCAGACCTTTATGAAAAAACTCATTAATACGATGGCGCTTTCCTGCTGTCTTTGCACCTCGTCACTGATGGCAGAAGGCCTCACACCCGAAGACGCGGTAGAAACAAGACAAGCCGGTTTCACCTTCATGGCCTGGAACATGGGTCGAATCAAGGCCAATCTCGAAGGCGAGTACAACGCAGAGGAAGTGAAGGCCGCGGCTCGCACGATCGCAAGCATTTCAGATTCCGGCCTCGGCTTGCTGTTCATCCCCGGTACGGAAAAAAGCACCGATGATTTCGAAACAGAAGTGAAACCTGAACTCTTCGCTCCGGAAAACCGCGAGCAGGTCGGCAAGCTGGCACGCGACCTGGCAATGGCATCCAGAGAACTCGCCGTCGCCGCGCAAAGAGGCGATCCTGCTGCCGTGAAGAGAGCATTGGGCTCAACCGGCAAGGCCTGTAAAGCCTGTCACGACGAGTTTCGCATGGACGATGACTAGGATAAAGACAAGGATCGAGCAACAGTCCTTTCCCTCTCTTTGAAGACGACACTGACTCTGGCGTCTTCTGAAAAAATGTCCATAGAGCATCTCCGCTCTATGGGCCTTACCAATTGAACTGCTGTGAGGATGGCGCGGGTTCCTGTTCCGGCAACAAGATGCCGCTTCCAATCGTCCAGGCTATTCCAATCGCAAGCGCCGTCGCCAGGATAAAAGCCAGCCAGCCGCCTCCGCGCGGAGATTGCAGCTCTGCATCGGAAACGCTCTTTTTGCCGGTGATCATCGGCAAGATCAAATCGATCTTTTTCACCCGGCGGTAAAATGCAACCGCCCCGATATGCAGAACAACAAGAGCGACAATGACCCAGTATCCGCGCTTGTGCCAGCCTGTTATCCAGTCGGAGGTATCCCTGGACACCAGCCTGTAGAGATCGCCATTAAATGCAATATCGTCATTGGCGAAGAGTCCCGAGACAGCCTGCCATAGCAACAGGGCAAGCATGGCAATGACCGAGAAGGCCCCCAGCGGATTGTGTCCATGCCCACGCCATTGGCCACGCAGGTAATCGCCCAGGCGCCGGGGAGTCGGCAAAAAGCTGGAAAAGCGTGAATGGGTCGATCCGACAAAGCCCCAGGCCAGCCTGAAGATCAGCAGCCCCATAATCGCCAAACCTATCCTGCCATGCCATTCCATGAAGTTGCCGCCCAACTCGACAGTCACATAGGCAGCGACGACAAGAGTGGCGAGCAACCAGTGAAACAGGCGTAACGGAACGTCCCATACATGAATCGAATCGCCTGTCACCCTCGTTTCCTCATTTTTCGTTTGCACTCCATTCTTCCCGACGTTGCGTAGCTGTCATGACTTCAAGAGATCGGGGCAGAGTGAGAATGCATCCTTTCATGAGTCTCTGGGTGGCTGGATGATATTGCACCTTACTCTGCCCTCGAATGAATGCCTGTTGCTTGCGTACTCTGTAGATCTCAGGGAGATGTTAATTTTGCAGTAACTTGATGAGCTCAGGCATCTTTTCCATCGCCACCTCTCTTCCGCGCTCGATTTCCTGCCTTGGATGAGAAAAGTCGCTCCACTGTCTGAAACCGGGTACGGGTTCAATCAGGATATCGGCATATTCGGCCTTGTATTCACGCAAGTAATGTGACTTTATCCGGATTGACCAGTCAAGCATCCCGATGACTGTCTCGGGCATGTTGTCCGGGTCGGGGCGTGCGCCGACATCGACAGCGACGACAGTCTGATGCGGTTCAGCAATCATTCTGGCTTCCTTCGCCGGCAGTTCGCAGGCAATGCCGCCATCGACATAGAGCCGCCCGTCAATATCGACAGGTTCGAAGACACCCGGAATCGCCATGCTCGCCACGAGACACCTGGTCAAATCGCCATTTGAAAATAACTGAATCTCTCCGCTTGGAAAGTGCACAGTCGTGATATAGAGCGGGATGGATAAATCGCTGTATTCGCTGCCGTTGCACAAGTGATTCACAATATCGTGCATCGCATCGGTATCGGTCAATGCAATCCCGGTCGCCGCACGCGTGTACAAGACAGACTGGCGAGCGGATGCTGTCAGTTTTCCGAGCCAGGTGTGATCCTCGGTTTCTGCCTCTCGCAAGTGAGGCAGATGCAGGTGCTTGAATGAATCGGAAGTCAGAACCTCCATGACTCTGTCGATGACAACGTCGGCGTCGTAGTAAAGCGCATACATGGCCCCAAACAGAGCGCCGATGCTGGTGCCGACAATGGCACTGGGTTTGAGGTCATGCTCATCCAGTGCCTTCAATACGCCCAGGTGAGCGAGACCACGTCCACCGCCGCCACCGAGTCCAAGGATGAAATCACGATTCGCCATAAAAACTTATCTTAAAGGGGTCAGTTTAAGGCAGCAGTTTAAGGGGTCCAGTTTAAGGGGTCAGTACCCATAAAACAGTTTAAGGCAGTTTAAGGGGTCAGTACCCATAAAAAGCAGCTTTAAGTATCTTTAAGGGGTCAGTACCCATAAAAAGCACTCCATCTGAAATTCTGGTAATTTTCTCATCCTGACCTCTTCAACAAGGACGTTGAGATGCCAAGAAAACCACGCTTCTATCTGTCTGGCGTGCCCGCACATGTGATCCAGCGCGGCAACAACCGGCAGCCTGTTTTCTTCTCGGATGAAGATTATCAGTCATATCTCGGGTGGCTCAAAGAGGGTTGCGAGCGGCATGGCTGCGCAACCCATGCCTTCGTGCTGATGACGAATCATGTTCATCTGCTCGTGACCCCCGACAGTGCCGATTCCATCAGTCGCATGATTCAGTTTGTCGGGCGCAAATACGTAACATACATCAACCATCTATACGGGCGCAGCGGAACACTCTGGGAAGGCCGTCACAAAGGCAGCGTCATTGAAGACGATCGATACCTGCTTGCCTGCATGCGCTACATCGAACTCAATCCCGTCCGGGCCGGAATAACAGAGGCGCCTGGTGAATACCGCTGGTCCAGCTACCGGGGCAATGCATTCGGAGAAAACAACGGGCTTCTCACCCGTCACCGGCTGTTCATGAAGCTCGGAAGCTCTAACAAGGCAAGATATCACGCCTATCGGGAACTCTTCAGCAATGCGCTCGACCCTGAACAGCTACATCAGCTACGCGCAGCCGTTCAGACGGGAACGCCACTGGGCAATGACAGGTTCAGGGAACTGATCGAGAGAGCAACAGGAAACAGGGTAGGTCAACTCAGACGAGGAAGGCCGGCGAAAGATGCGGGCAGGTGAGCGTCTGTGGTATTTATCATATTGTTTTTACAGTAAATTAAAGAAAATGATGCATGGAAAAGGGTACTGGCCCCTTTTCCGGCCCCTTTTCCGGCCGCCTTTTCTGTTTCCAGAAATAAGAGTGTCTCGAATTTTGGGTTTTTGGGAGAATAGCGACAACGATCTACAAGGGTAATAACCATGTCCGATTCCCGTATTCCAGGCCCGGAAGGTGCCATCATTCCCCGGCAACACGTGTGCGCAGAGCCGCACCGAGCACAGATGCTGGCGCAGACGATCAGCCCGCGCGCAGAATCACTGGACGTTCTGCGTGACCGCCATGTGCTCTCGATGAGGCATTTTGACGCTGACACCCTGAAGCGATTGTTTCGCCTTGCTGCCGAGTATGAGTCCGGCGCCAAAACCCATCAGCCGGCCCGGGGGCGTATCCTCAGCAATGTCTATTTTGATCCGTCCCGCAAGCATACGCGTTTGTCGTTCAACTCGGCCTGGCAGCGGCTGGGTGGAAGCGAACTCAACTTCGAACCTGCGCTGGACGAGATTCTCCGCAAGCGTCATGCCCCCATGGAGGTTGCGGAGGTCTGCAGCAGCTACAGTGATATCACTGTACTGCGTACCAAGCACCCGGAAGAGATGGAGGAGGCGGTCCGCTATTTCCGTCAGCCGGTGATCAACGCGGGTAATGGCTCGGACGAACATCCAACCCATGCCATGGCCGATCTTTATACCCTGTTCAAGTGGCGTCCTGAGCTTCTTGCTGACGAGCCTCCTGCTGAATCGAAGCTGACTATCGCCATGGCAGGCGACCCCGAGACGACACCGAGCCTGCGCAGCTTGCTGTTCGGCCTGGCTCAATTCCCCCGGGCAGTGCAGCGGATCGTGCTGTTCGGCCACATGAAAACCCGTTTGTCGAAGGACCAGCGAGACTATCTTGAAAATGCCGGGTTGAAGGTGGAGACAGGGTCGGAGCGCTATCCGGGCAAGAGTATCGTCGGTGTCGCAAGGGAGATACTGCCTCAATCCGACCTGGTCTATATCTGTTATCTCCACCCGATGCATGCCACCAGAATGGACATGCTTGATGCGGTGAATCACATGAAGCCCGGCTCAATGGTGCTCAATCCCGAGGTGCAGGACGAGGCTTTTCCCCAACTGTTGAACGATTCGGACCACAATGCCTATTTCGCCCAGGCCCGGGGCAGCGTTTTCGTCCGCATGGCGCTGTTTTCCGCGATCCTTGGCGCGGTATGACGATGGTTTCCCGATAGCGAGAGCGCCATGCGGCAAAAGCCGGTGTCATCCATTGGCCGGCTCGGGTCAACAGGGAGGTGATTCTATCCAGTGAAAGGCGTGCGTAAAGGGAACGGCGGGATTCATTTTGGACAGCTGGTTGAAGGTCGAGGGGAGGCTGATGCGCGACCCCTTTGATCCGAAATAAATCCTTCCATCCCCTTTATTGCAAGCTGATGGAATATTTTACGAACTGAAGCCGACTTTCTTGTGTGAGCCGTCGCAAAAGGGTTTGTTATCTGATGCCCCGCATCGGCAGAGCGCAACCTTGTCTCCTTTCCAGGCAGCGCGCCCGCTGCCAGCGAAGAGGGTCACATTGCCAGAAAGAATCAGAGGGCCATTTGCAGCGGGTGTTATCGTCAGCTTGCCGCCGGACGTCTCGATTCCGTTACCGCGCTCGCCGATTGCGCCATGATCATCGAATCCGGCCTCGAGATGGCTGTTATCACAGAAAGGCTTGTTGCTGGATTTGCCGCAGCGGCAGAGGGCCGCGCGAAATCGCACGCCGGGCATGTCATCAGGGGCATCCTGGATATCGAGATCACCCTGCATGAAATAGGGACCATTGTAACTGACGTTCACGGAGTTGACCGGCGCGGGCTTTTCGCTGGCGCCGGATTTGTCAGAGTAGGTCAATGCCCCACTCGGGCAACGCTCACAGATTTCAGCCACTTCACCGGGTGTTGACTGATCCGGGATGCACCACGGCTTGCGGTCTCCGACAAACAGATCGCCCTCTGATCGGCCACATTCGGCAATGTGGATGCACAGGCGGCCATCCCAGTACACATCGATGTCCTTACCCTCGAAATCAAAAACCTTCTTTTCGCTCATGACCTTTCTCCCGAATGGTTTATTGGCCTAAAGATAAATCAGTGGCTGGATAGCAGTAAAAGAGAAGGAGGGGCTCATTTTTGTAGAGTGATTTTGCGAGCAGTTGATTCACTGCTTGATCTCCCTCAATACCATCTCCCTCATCCGAAACTTCTGCAACTTCTCCGTCACCGTCATCGGAAACTCCTCCACGATCCGAATATATCGGGGAATCTTGAAGTGCGCCAACTGCCTCAGAAAATAGACTAGAAAGAATAGGCACCCACAAGAAAACAGACCAGAATGACACTAGCTTCTTCCATTGCTGGCTGAATCGCCCCGGTTTACCGGAGACTCCCTATCTTGAGAGACTGGAGTCATGAATACAACCAAACGCTATCCCCCTGAAGTCCGAGAACGCGCTGTTCGGCCGGTTCTCGAGCTTGAAAAAGACTATCCATCCCGCTGGGCAGCCCTCAATTCGATTGCCGCGAAGATCGGCTGCACATCCGAGGCCTTGCGACGTTGGTGTCAACTGGCAGAAGACGCACAACAGCGCCCAACGGGCGCGCCATCGGAGCGTGGGAAAAACCGGGACAGACCACGGTTTCGATCAAGCTGAGTCTTTCTCGTGTTCTTTCCTGGGCCTGCCCGATATGCCGGGTGTAACGCGCCTGCCAAGAATTCCAGCAACCTGTTATTGGAAAATCGGGCTGCCAAGCGCATAGTTTCCGTTCGTGGAGCTGCGTATCTCATCGATCAACCCGGGATCGAGCTGGTGTCTGAATAATGCGCGGTAGGCGGCGCTACGTGACTCCTGATCGGCTCCGAGAGCCTGGTAGCTATCATGAGGCTCGATCAGGCTGGATGCTTCACGCTGAGCATTGGCGCGATAACTGGACCAGCGGTACTCGGCAGGATGCTGAACGATACCAGCTCTGACCGGGTTCATTTCGATGTAACGATAGCAACCGAGGACATAAGCCTCTTCTTGCGTCATGCAGGAACGAAAGCGTCCTTCCCAGAGACTGCCACTGCGGCGGTAGGTCCGGTTGATGTACAGCACATAGCGCTGTCCGAGGCGCTTCATGAGATCACCGGCACTGCTAGCGGATTCAGGAGTCAGCAGCAGATGGACGTGATTGGTCATCAGCACGTAGGCGTGAATCGTGCACTTGCAGACTTGCGCGTACTCCTCAAGCCAGTCGAGATTGAAGAGATAGTCCCGCTCATGAAAGAAGCAGGCTTGCCGGTTGTTTCCGCGCAGGATCAGATGCAGCGGAACGCCCGGCAAAGTGATCCTGGGCCGTCTTGGCATGCGTCAATCCTCCGTGATTGAGACAGTCAAGAAGGTATCAGGAGCTCAATGGCTTGTCGTTGGGGTAGGGGAGTGGCCAGGGAAACTGTGGTCTGTCCCTTATTCGCAGGGCGTCCCTTTTTCTGTTGGCCAATACACCAGAAATGAGCATGGCTCTTCTTGATGATAAATTGCGGAGGTGGGATACTCTGGCTGCATTGGTAGGTTCTCTCATACTCTCTATCTACCCAGACGTAAGGGACGAATGTTCTGAGAAGACACGCTTCATCAAAATCCGTATACCAACGATAAGCACGATTAGGAGGAGACAGTCAGTGATTCCTGAAGATATGGTTAATAGAGCCTCAGTACTTGGTATTTTTACAGTGGTTTTCCTGGGAGTCACGATAACACCAATATCGAGTAACGCCCAGGAGGCAAGTGTGCGTGCCATTAAATGTCCGTATATTCCTAATACGTCAAGAGACCCCATCCCAACTTGTCAGGGAATCGTCGCCACCTGCGTCGGAACGGAGGGTAATGAACTCATATGGGGTTCGGATGACGACGACATCATCGTGGCCCTCGGAGGCGACGATGTCATCCATGCCGATGCCGGCGACGACCTGGTGTGCGCGGGGCCCGGTAACGATGCTGTACACGGTGGTCTCGGTGCGGACACAATATATGGAGAGGAGGGCGTCGACTGGTTGTTCGGCGCAAAGGGCAACGATTCCCTGTTTGGCGGACCTGGCGATGGGGATGTGCTTTGGGGCGGACCCGATACGGATTTTCTTGACGGTGGCGACGGCACGGGCGACTTTTGCCTTCAACAGCGAGACTTGGCCAGAGTCAAAGAAGACACATGCGAGCTGGTGTATCCCCCTTCCGGATACACGCACGATGAAGAATATGAGATTCCACCGGGTTACGTGGACGAGGCAATCCTTTATAAATGGTAATTGCTAGTCAATCTGGACCTAAATTGCCTCTGCTTCATTCCTGCTGACACGCTTCAGAAGCCGTAAAAGCAAGGGTTTCAGGTCCACATCGCGGTGATTATCACGGTAGCAAACTTCCCCCAGGTAAAGATGGAAGTATTTTGCCGGTATGCCACGGCAAGGATAGAGCCAATTCTTGGCATAGCTCCAGAAGCCCTCAATCCCATTAATGTGATCGCGTCCTACAGACTTTCCTTTCTCCTTCCGGATCACGACATGCTCACCACGCATACGTCATGTCGCACAGGCTTGCCACTCATCCGTGTAGTACAGAGACCCTTCACGTGTCTGCGTCTGGATCCGGGACATCACCTCAGCCCGACTGTGCGCCGCAATCGGCATCGCCTTCACCTGACCGTTACGTTTGACCACACCGAAGACAATGACCTTCCCGGCAGCGCCCTATCCCCGTTTCCTGTGCTGGCGCCGCCAAACGTGGTTTCGTCACATTCCAGTTCGCCTCGAAAAGGCTCGCTGAGATGCTCCTCATAGGCCATACAGGCCCTGATCGATAGAAACGTTTCAGTAGCCGGCGCACTGGCAACGCCACGAAAACGTTGCCGCTAAACCGGAAGACCAAGGACAAACCATTCGAGCAAGCGATGCTTTGTCCGATTCGGCAGGCGGCTGGCTGACCAGGCGGAAACAGGACGGTAGCGCTTGCCACAAGCCTTGCATTTCAGTCGCCCATCAGTCAGTTGCCAGGCTTTGTTTGATGAACATTCCGGACAGCGTTTCATGACCAAATCCTCTCAGATTTGGTCCAGTTTCCTTAGGGATTACCTTATAAATAACCTACGGGTATCGCGTGTCCTGTCATCCGTTTCCGGCGTTACTTGGGGTCTTGCGTCATCCTGTTATGCACTTTTTGCCCTGCCATCTATCCGAAAGATATTTCGGTGCACTATTGGCAGCCTGTATCTGTACGATTCCCTGAGGTCACTCCATTCATCCTCACCGCTGTGATCAGCATGTCGGCGAGTCCCCATTGGTTTGCCTCCTTCGCGGTATCGATTGGTGTCAGTCCGAGGCCGTCCTTGACGTCCGGCCGCGCACCTGAGCGAAGCAGACATTCCGCGACGTCAACCCGGCCTGTGCGTGCAGCCTCGTGCAGAGGGGTACGCCCGCGCTTGTCCTGGGCGTTGAGATCCGCACCCGCAGCCAGGATTGCCTGCGTAAGACTGAGTTGTCCCGACAAAGCCGCCTCATGAAGAGGCGTATTACCCGGGCGGTCGCGGGCTGTCACATCAGCACCGTGAGACAATAGAATCTTGCAGACTTTGGCGTGACCCTCACGCACGGCGAGATGTAGCGGCGTCTTCCCCCTCCCGTCGCGCGCGTTCGGGTCGGCACCGTTTGTCAACAGCAGATTGACCATATCCGCGTGACCCCGGCGAGCGGCGAGATGCAGGGGGCTTTCCCCCCTGGTCTGGTCGTCCAACTTGGCCCCCGTCTTGATAAGGACCTGTGCGACCGCGATATGGTTCAGGCTCGCGGCATTGTGTAGCGGCGTTTCCCCCTTCTTGTCCGCAAGATTGATGTCTGCACCACGACTAACCAGCAATTCTGTGATCTTTGGATCGTCTTGCGCCCCGGAGTGATGCAACGGGGTTTCTCCGTGCTTATTCCGTGCATTGACGTCCGCACCGTGATCGATAAGGAACTTCGCTACTTCCAAATGGCCTCCACTCGCGGCCTTATGCAGGGGCGTGTCATCGTAGGAGTTTCGAATGTTGATCTCTGCACCCCGCTCAACAAGTATGCGAACAGTACCAAGTTGCCCTGCCGAGGACGCGTAATGGAGTGCACTCTGTTTCGTTTCGTCGAAACCATTTGGGTCAACGCCCATCTGCAGGTTGCTTTCGAGCTCCGAGACAGACCCGGTCATCGCTGCTTCGAAGATATTCAGGGTGGGGGCCGCAGAGCAGCCAATGAGCACAGTAGTCCGCGCCAACCCTGGCTGGAAATGGTACTGTTGGTAGCGAATATCGCGCGAGGCGATACACGGTCATTCCACACACTCCCGAATTCGACAATCACCACGGGAAATTCACCCCCAATCTAAGCCATATCGAGCGATTTCCGATGTTCTCGGTTCAGAATTCGAGAATCGCCCTGAATATATAAGTATATCAGAAACCTTTAATTTATCTTTGATTCTGCACACTGCAGTCAGTTTTTCTGGACCTGCGTCTGTGGGACAAGGGGCTCTGTCTGTAAAGCTGTTTTGTCCGTTTCTTAGACTATTTCCTCTGCTATGCCCATGAACCGCCGAGCCCATTCGAACAGCCAGGTCCGAATCGCCTTGTATACTTTTTTGCCGATGCAACAGGGACCCGCAATCAATCTGCCATTACCAGGGCATCCTTTTATTCATGAAATTCATGGGCCGACTGATGCTATGGTTCAGGCCTCCAACGTTAGCGTTTATGTGCTGTGTCGTTTCCGTCATCACCGCCATATGGCTATTCATTGCCTGCACATTTGTCGTCAGTGAGCCCAGCTGCGCGTCCATGGAGGTCAAGTTCGAACCCATGCTCTCGACGACCGTGAGCATGGGGGGTAGGACCTCCATCTGCCCATTTATCGTTCCCAGGGTGACGTTCATGGTGGTTACCGTAGCGGTGAGATCGTCGAGATTGACGGAAATGTCCCCGACGGTCCCGGTCAATGCATCCAGGTTCTGTGAAATTTGGCCCATGCGGTCCGCCATGAACCCCATATTCAGATACACACTGTTAGCCATCTTGTCCACGTCCTCGACCAGATTATAGATAAGATAAAAGCCAAAACCGGCTAGCAGAATAAAAGCAAACATTGCCGGGAAGACTATGATTTGCCAGCGTCGGTTGGTCTCCTGCAACGTTTTAACCAGAGAGCACAAGGCTTCATGCTCTGCGAGTAACAAGACTCGCTGTTCACCGGTTCGGTTATTCTCGCCCGAATCGCGCACAGGCTCTGCAGGTCGTTCCTTGTTTGACATTTGGCACCTTGATCAAGATACAGTGCAGGATGCAAGAATCAGTATTTCCAATAGCTTCCCGCTTGACTTGCTATCTATCTATAGTAGATGGAATTAAAGAATCTGGGTCTGCTGTTTGTTACCAAGCGATATCATGTGGTGTGGAATTCCGACGGGATTGGGAAATTGGAGGAAATGGTTTCTGAGGGATTGAACTTTGTACAGCTGCGATACATTTGGAATATGCCCATTCTGACGAGGGGACCTCAGACCACGGCTTTTTAATCTTCCATTTGGAATTCTTTCAACACCATTTCCCTCATCCTGTACATCCGCACCTTCCCGTCACCGTCATCGGAAACTCCTCGACAAACTGAATATACCGGGGAATCTTGAAGTGCGCCAACTCCCCCTTGCAGTACTCCCGGATCTCCTCTTCGGTCGCGCTTTCGCCTGCGTGGAGCTGGATCCAGGCCATGATCTCCTCGCCGTAGAACGCGTCCGGGATGCCGAAGACGGCCACTTCCGAGATCTTCGGGTGCGTGAACAGGAAGTCCTCGATCTCGCGCGGGTAGATGTTCTCGCCGCCCTGATGATCATCTCCTTCAGCCGGCTAATGGATGATCCCTTAACAACGGCTGGATTTTGCCATGGCGGACTGCCGAATTGGGGATAGGATCCAGCTCAGATGGTCTGATTGCCGCCGCCATGGCACCCAAACAATGCCGGTTTGAAGAACGCCTCGCGCATGAGCCCGACTGAGGTTGGTCTCAAGAGAGCCCTGGTTCTGTACACGAACTGGCCATGCGCAGACACAGTGGTTTTTCTGGAGCAGCGATCTGCTTGGGGCGAACAGGAAGTAAAGTTCAGCCTAGATCCTGATGGGTGACTGGTGCGTTTCTTTTGAGAAACAGCACGGCCGAAAGAAAAGGCAGGTGCGTGACGACGACCGGCATTGAATACATGAGGGCGGTGACGTCAGAGACCCACTCGCCCTGTTGACAATATACGGCTAATGGGTGACCCCTATTATTCCTGGTCCTCACCGCCACTTCCGCCCGTGGAAATGGAGCGCGTGTGTGAGTTCTTCGGCGACGACTTGCCAGCGGAAGCTTTCTTGTCACCCTGCATTTTTCCATCCGTATTTGGATAGGGTATCGGCACACCCGGCGGCGTGGCTGGGTTTTTTACGATCTGCGATCGTTTGCCTAAGAGCGAGTCGGCTTCATCAAATTGTGATGTTCCACTGACATCCCGGCCGCTGGTTGCCTGATCAGCCGCTAAAACGAGAACGTTCGAGAAGGTCAGCATGATGGCGCTGAGTGTCGACAGGATATGCATGGTGATTCTCCGATACGTTGTTGGCTAGAGTTCATTTGATTCTAGCCTTTGTGAATCGGTGTGATCAGAGACCATTGAACTAGGGGAGGCAGTCGGATAAAAAGATCAATCGCGTCTTACCCCATTGATCCTGAAGAGGGTGCGTGGTGAGATGCTGTTTCCGAACATCATCGTCAGACCGGGATATATTTGCATGAGTGCACAATGCGAAGTCACCGCCAAGCGAGCGGGTGGCGAGTCAATGAGCTTTTTCGAGAAATACCTGACGGTCTGGGTCGGGTTATGCATTGTGGCAGGTATTGGTCTGGGGCACCTGTTGCCCGATGTATTCCAGGCTATCGGCAGGCTGGAGATTGCCCAGGTCAATCTGCCTGTTGCCGTACTGATCTGGCTCATGATCATTCCCATGCTGCTGAAGGTCGATTTTTCGGCGTTGCATCAGCTGAAGGCGCACGTGAAGGGCATTGGCGTGACCTTGTTTATCAACTGGGCGGTCAAGCCGTTTTCCATGGCCCTGCTCGGATGGTTGTTCATCCGTGTCATCTTCGCCCCGTATCTGCCCGCCCACGAGCACGACAGTTATATCGCCGGCCTGATCCTGCTGGCGGCGGCGCCCTGCACGGCCATGGTCTTCGTCTGGAGCAGGCTCTCCGGTGGTGAGCCCAATTTCACCCTGAGCCAGGTTGCACTGAACGATGTCATCATGATCTTTGCCTTTGCACCGATAGTCGGGCTACTGCTTGGGCTCTCGGCGATCACGGTGCCCTGGGATACGTTATTGCTCTCAGTCATCCTCTACATCGTCATTCCTGTCGTGTTTGCCCAGCTATGGCGTCGTGTCTTGCTGAAGCGTGAGGAGGGCGAGGCGTCGCTCGAAAGGATTCTCGGCAGGTTGCATCCACTTTCACTTGCGGCCTTGCTGATGACGCTCGTTTTGCTGTTCGGCTTCCAGGGAGAACAGATCCTGGAGCAGCCACTGGTCATTTTGATGCTGGCGATACCGATCCTGATACAGGTCTACTTCAATTCCGGTCTTGCGTACCTGCTAAACAGGAAATTTGGCGTGGCCCATTGTGTGGCAGCCCCTTCGGCGCTGATCGGAGCCAGTAATTTCTTCGAACTGGCGGTGGCGACCGCCATTGTCTTGTTCGGCTTCGATTCAGGTGCGGCACTTGCAACGGTCGTCGGGGTGCTTGTCGAAGTGCCTGTGATGTTGTCTGTCGTGAAGATCGTCAACAGCACCCGTACTTGGTATGAGCATGGTGCCAATGAAACAAGATGAGAGGGTTGGCGGTTATCAAAGAGTCGTATTTCCCTGATGTTTCGAGGTAAACAGGGTAAACAGGGACAGACCACGATATCGATCAATCCGAACCGTTCCGGCCCCGTGATTTCGGCCTTCCTGCTTTACCGGGAGTGACGCGCCTGCCGAGCATTTCGGCAACCTGCTCCTGGAAGAGAGGGCTGCCGAGCGCGTAATTCCCGTTCGTGGAAGAGCGAATTTCGTCAACCAGCCCGGGATCGAGCTGATATCTGAACAGTTCGCAGTATCGCGTCTTTCGAGCCTCCTGGTCAGCCCCGAGCGCCCGGTAAATGTCATGGGGCTCGACCAGGCTGGATGTTTCACGCTGGGCATTCACGCGGTAACTGGACCAGCGATACTCCGCTGGATGTTCGACAATACCGGCCCTGACCGGGTTGAGTTCGATATAGCGATAACATCCGAGAACGTAATCCTCCTCCTGTGTCATGCAGGAGCGGAACCGCCCCTCCCATAGCGTGCCGCTACGCTGGTAAGTCCTGTTGATGTACTGCACATAGCGTTGTCCGAGGCGTTTCATGAGGTTGCCGGCGCTGTGTGCTGAATCGGGGGTTAGCAGCAAATGGACATGATTGGTCATCAGGACGTAGGCGTGAATCGTGCATCGAGAGACCTCTGCATACTCCTCGAGCCAGTCGAGGTAAATGAGATAGTCCTGATCGTCGAAAAAGCAGGCTTGCCGATTGTTGCCGCGCTGGATCAGATGCAACGGAACGCCCGGCAGGGAGATCCTGGGCCGTCTTGGCATGCGTCAATCCTCCGTGATTGAACTTGCAGAGAATGTATCAGGAAATCAGAGGGTTGTCGTTGGACGGGGCGATTATCGTGGTACGTCCCCTATTATTCCCTGCCTTATGCTGTCGAGAAAATGGTGTTGGAGGGATTAGATTTCACAGCTGCGATACATTTGGAATATGTCCATTCTGACGAGGGGACCTCAGACCACGGCTTTTTAATCTTCCATTTGGAATTCTTTCAACACCATCTCCCTCATCCTAAACTTCTGCACCTTCCCCGTCACCGTCATCGGAAACTCCTCGACAAACCGAATATATCGGGGAATCTTGAAGTGCGCCAACTGCCCCTTGCAGTACTCCCGGATCTCCTCCTCGGTCGCGGTTTCGCCGGCGTGGAGCTGTATCCACGCCATGATCTCCTCGCCGTAGAACTCGTCCGGGATGCCGAAGACGGCGACCTCCGCGATCTTCGGGTGCGTGAAGAGGAAGTCCTCGATCTCGCGCGGGTAGATGTTCTCGCCGCCGCGGATGATCATCTCTTTCAATCTGCCTGTGATGCTGACATAGCCTTCTGAATCCATGACGCCGAGATCGCCCGAGAAGAGCCAGCCGTTCTCGTCGAGCGCTTTTTTTGTCGCCTCTTCGTTGCCGTAGTAGCCGCGCATGATGTGGTAGCCGCGAAAGCAGATCTCGCCGGTCTCGCCGAGCGGTACGGTCCTGTGCGTGACGGTGTCGACGACCTTCACCTCCTGGTGCGGCAGGTTGCGGCCGACTGTCTGCGTGCGCCGCTCCAGGCTGTCCTCGCGCGTCGTCAGGTGCGTCAGCGGCGAGGCCTCGGTCTCGCCGTAGGCGATGAGGATCTCCGGGCAATGCATTGTCTCCATGACGCGCTTCATGAGCTCGGGCGGGCAGGGCGCGCCTGCCATGATGCCGGTCCGCAGGCTGGACAGGTCGAATGACTTGAAATCGGGATGCTCGAGCTGGGCGATGAACATGGTCGGCACGCCGTGCAGCGCCGTGCACTGCTCGTCCTGGATCGCCTTGAGCGTCGCGCCTGCCTCGAAGTGCTCGGCCGGGATGACGCCGCAGCCGCCGACAGTGAGACAGGCGAGGTTCGCGACGACCATGCCGAAGCAGTGGTAGAAGGGCACCGGGATGCAGAGCCTGTCCCTGTCTGTGAAGTGCATCGCCTGCGCCGTGAACCAGCCGTTGTTGAGGATGTTGTGATGCGTCAGCACCACGGCCTTCGGAAAGCCGGTCGTGCCCGAGGTGTACTGGATGTTGATGGGGTCGTCGATGTCGAGCTCGGCGGTGGCTGCGTCGAGCGCTTCCTGCGTGATCGGTTCACCGGCTGCGAGCAGCTCGGGCCAGGTGTCGAAGCCGGGCTGCGGGCGCCGGGTGTTTTCCGGGTCGGCCGGATCGTAGAGGATCACGCGCCTCAGAAACGGCAGCTCGTCGTTCCTGGACTCGCCGGGTTTGGCGCTCTTCAGTTCCGGCACCAGCTCGGCCAGCATGCCGACATAGTCGCTGGAGCGGAACGACGGGATGGTCATGACGCACTCCACCTCGGAGCGCTTGAGCGCATAGGCCAGCTCGCGCGGGCGGTAGGCCGGGTTGATGTTGACGAGCACGACGCCGATGCGCGCCGTCGCGAGCTGCAGCAGCAGCCACTCGATGTTGTTGGTCGACCAGACGCCGAGCCGGTCACCCTTGCTGAGGCCGAACGCCAGCAGGCCTTTCGCAACCCTGTCGGTCTCATCAAAGAGTTCACGATAGGTCAGGCGGCGTTGCTGCGGGATCGAGACGATGGCCTCGTTGTCCGGAAACTGCCGGGCGATGCGCGCGAAGTTCTCGGGGATGGTCTCGCCGAGCAGCGGCGTGTCGCCGCCGCGGTGGCAGTAGCTCTTGCCGGTCACTCGACCTCTGCCCAGTAGGCGTCGATGCGCGCCTGGATGTCGGCCAGCAGCGTCTCGTCGCGCTCGGGTTCGAAGAGGTGTTTGTAGCGGCCCTGCAGTTTCAGGTACTCCTCCACGGGGGGACGCCTGGCCGGTTTCTTCGTGTGCGTCACCTTGCCGTTCTCGTATTCTTTGAGCGGCCAGATGCCGGTGCGCACCGCGAGCTTGCCGATATCGGCCGTCAGTGACGGGTCGAAATCCCAGCCCGTGGGGCAGGGCGAGAGCGAGATGATCATGCGCGGCCCTGTCATGTCGCGCGCCTTCTCGATCTTGCGCGCCAGGTCCAGCGGCTCGGCGCCGATGACGGTCGCGACATAGGCCGGCCTGTGCGCGGCCCAGATCGCGAAGAGATCCTTCTTGTAGCCCGGGTGTCCGCCGGGGCCGGTGCTCGTCGAGGTCCTGGCGCCGTGCGGCGTGGCGTCCGAGTACTGCTGCCCCGTGTTGCCGTAGCCCTCGTTGTCGTAGCAGAGATAGATGAAGTCGAGGTTGCGGTCCATGGCGCTGGAGGTGGCCGAGAGCCCCATGCCGTAGGCCGAGCCATCGCCGGTCAGCACCACCACCTGCAGGTCTTCGCTTGCATCGATCTTCTTCTGTTCGATGAGGATGTCGAGCGCGTCGCGGATGCCCTGCGCGCCGGCCGGGGCCGAGGCCATGGCCGTGTAGAGCCAGGAGCCGCGAAACGGCGTGAAGGGATAGACCGACAGCAGTGTCATGCAACCCGCCGCGTTGACGAAGACCGTGTTCTTGCCGAGCACGTCGTAGACCTGGTGGATCGCCTGCAACCCGCCGCAGCCGGCGCACATGGGCGTGCCGGTGCCGAGCAGGTGTGTGGAGGGGAGGTCGCGCATGTGTTTGAAGGTCGTTTCTGTCATCTGGGCACCTCAAAAATTGTCTTTTTGCCGCGATTGCGGCGTCAGCACCGTGCTCGAATCCTCATGTATCACCCATACACTGCGGTTCTGCGCGCGGTGCTTCCTTGCACTCACGAAAAAATCCGAATTTTTCGAGGCGCCCATCACTTCTCCTCCATGGGTTCTTCGGTCTCGTTCGCAAGCTCATCGCGCTCGACCTGCGCGATGGCCTGCAGCTTGCGCACCTCGCGCAGCTCGGTCTCGGTGTAGAGCAGGCGCGGTTCGGGCGCCTGG
Source organism: Gammaproteobacteria bacterium (assembly GCA_037385505.1). Lineage (GTDB taxonomy): Bacteria > Pseudomonadota > Gammaproteobacteria > Chromatiales > Chromatiaceae > Sva-25. The sequence goes on from JARRMY010000027.1 coordinate 24,943, forward strand.
CCGTCGGCGACGGCCTGCTTTGTCACCTCGGCCATTTGATAGAACTCCTCGGCGCTGATGTCGCGCCCGCCGAGCCCGCCGATGAAGCTCGTGACGATCGTCGGCATCTCCGGGCGGCCGAGAATGCTCGAGGCCAGCTCCGTGTAGAGCACGCCGCCGCGCCCGAAAGAGATGTTCTGGTCGATGACGGCGACGCCTTGCTTCCCTTTCAATGCTTCGCGGATCTTCTCTTCCGGAAACGGGCGGAACAGTCGCGGGCGCACGAGCCCGATGGGCCAGCCTGCTTCGCGCAGTTGATCGACGGCCTGGCGCGCCTTGGTCGCGAAGGCGCCCAGCATGACGAAGACGAACTGCGCATCATCTGTTCTGTAACATTCGACGGCCGGGTTGGCGCGGCCCGTGATCTGTTCGAATTCTCTTGCGACAGCGTCGTAGACCTCGATTGCTTTCAGGGAGGCGAGATGCGTCTCGTAGCGGAAGTAGGAGTAGGGCACGCCACCGAGCACGGCCACGGCCTGGCTGACGGGCGCACTGGCGCGGAACTGCATGTTCTCGGGATCGTAGGGCGGCAGGAAGCTCTCCATGTCGCTTTGCTCGGGGAGCTCGACCGGCTCACGCGTGAACGAGAGATAGAAACCGTCCTGGTTGACGATGGCCGGCAGCCGCACGCGTTCGTCCTCTGCCAGCCGGTAGGCGATCAAGGTGCTGTCGAGCACCTCCTGGCAGGTCGCGCAGTGGAGTTGCAGGAAGCCGCTGTCGCGCGCGGCCATGACATCGTTGTGATCGGCTTCGAGCGTGATCGGCGCGGAGAGTCCGCGCGAGACGTTGATGAGCACGAAGGGCGCACGCCAGCCCGCGACCGTGTACAGCATCTCCATGCCGTAGAGGAGTCCCTGGCTCGAGGTCGCGCTGAAGACGCGCACGCCGGTCGCTGCCGCGGCGCCGGCCGCCGTGATCATGGAGTGTTCGGATTCCAGCGTCACGAGGCGTCCGGGCATCTGATTGTTATCGATCCACTGTTCCAGTGTCTCGATGATCTCGGTCTGCGGCGTGATCGGGAAGGCCGGGATATAGTCGATGCGCGCGAGCCGCGCGCCCCAGGCCGCCGCGCCGTTGCCGGTCAGGAGTTTCCTGCTCATGACGCCTCCTCCTTCTCTTGTTCGGCCGCCTTGTGCTCGGGAATCGTGACGATGGCGTGCGACGGGCAGACGCTGACGCAGGTCAGGCAGCCCTTGCAGTGGTCGTAGTCGATCTCGGGCGCGCCCCCGGCGTTGACGCTAATCGCGCCGTCGGGGCAGGAGCCGCTGCAGACCCACCAGCAGTGCTTGCAGTTCTCGTACTCGATGACGGGGCGCATCGTGCGCCATAACCCGGTGCGCACCATGACGCTCGTCAGCCCCGTGTGAATCGAGGGTGACGAGATGCGCGCCGCCTCGAACGGCATGTCGATCCAGGCGGGCGGGGTGTACTCGCTCGCCGACGGCATGCCGCTCTCCCTGATCAAGCCCTCGTGGTCGGCCATGCGGTCGTAGCCTTCCATCGCCATGTCGATGTTGCGTTCGATGACCTTCTCCGGTTTGCCCTCGAGCTCGTCACGAATCGCCTGTTCGAGCCTCTGCTTCGAGATGACGCCGGTCAGGCAGGCGGCGGCTCCGGCGCATTCGGTGCCGACGTAGCGCAGCTCGAGGCGGTCCTCGATCTCTTCCGGTGCCGGCAGGGTCAGGACTCTGCAGCCGAGGTTCAGTCGGTGTTTCCACTCGTCGGCGGTTTCGGTCGTGCTGATGAGCACCACCGTGTTGTCGGTCAGCCCGGCCATGACGCCGGCTGCCGGCACCGGCACGAGCGAGTCGTCGGCGACGATGACGAGGTCCGGGTGCTGGATGATGCCACGCTCGTTGATGGGAGCCTTGGATGCGCGCACATAGGCGAAGATCGGCGCGCCGCGGCGTTCCGCGCCGTAGCGCGGGGCGTCCTGCACCTCGTAGCCTTCGAGGAAGAAGGCCGCGCCGAGCAGGCGGCTGGCGGTCTTCATGCCCTGGCCGCCGCGGCCGTGGAAACGGATTCTGTACATCGTTCCTCCGTATATGAAGGGTCTGAGTCAATTTGACAGCGCCCCCGGTTCGACAACACCCGTCATCCCGGACAAGGCGGAGCCGCGATCCGGGATCCAGCGTTCCTTCCCTGGATTCCGGCTCGCCGCTTTGCGGCGTCCGGAATGACGGAGTTGGGCTTGATCAATCCTGTGGTCTTCAAAAGCCCTGCCCGGGTCCCCTTCTATCGCCAGTTTCGTAGGATGCGGTGAATGTATGAACCGCATCGATGACGGTCTTTTCCTCGACAGATGCGGTTTACCACTGGCATTTCCTTCGGTCACGCTCCGCTCACCACATCCTACGATACTGCACTGCTCGGTTGCGCGTAAGTCGCAGTTAGTGGGTTATTCCCGTTGCCGTAGGATGCGGTGAATTCATGAACCGCATCGATTAAGGTTTCCTTCAACAGATGCGGTTTACCACTGGCATTTCCTTCGGTCACGC
>JARRMY010000028.1:0-28640 GCA_037385505.1 Gammaproteobacteria bacterium
TCAGCTGGCTGTCCCCTCTTCCGCCAGGGCTGCAGATGCAATGCCGTGGTGCCCGATAACGGAATCGCCCGCTTCCTCGAAAGACAACACCCGATCCTCATGGACACACACGCATGCGGAGTTTGAGTGGCCTGCCAGGCGTGTCGCAGGAAGCAGAATGCACGGCTTGCATCGAGGTCATCCTGCAGCCGATGATGTCGACGGGCGTCATGGTATCAGCCGGCTTGCTTGCCTCGGGAGAGGTCCGGGCTCTCTACGTTTACGCTCCTCGAAACTTGCGATTCATCGCTCCGGAAAGATGGCGCGAACAGCAGGATTTTAGTGATGGAGGGTTCGTTGTTTTCAGATACGAAACAGGCTGTCTGTTGCAGCTGCGCGAATGGATAGTCAGCGTGACAGGAGCATCGCGTCTGCGAATCATCCGAACCCTGTGCGTCTTGCCGCCTTATAGCCGGTCGATGCTGCCCCGCCACATAACGGCCGGAGAGCCATCGCGCAGAAAACCAGAGCGCGTGAGGCGCCCGCAAGCCGGGCGCCTCACGCTCGTCAGATACCGAAAATTCCCTTACCGGTCAGATACCTGCTCGGTCCACTCATCCATGGCGCTGATGCTGCAACCGAACTTCGAGTGGCCGTAACCCAGCTCCAGGAGTTCGATGATCTGCCCGCACGAGCAGCCACCGGTGTCCGACATCGTGTATGCACGTCCCGGTCCCTTGCCCTTGGGAGAGGTCGTGTCGAAGACACCGTCACCGTCGACATCTGCGAAACGATTGATGCCAAGTTTGTCAGTCGGCACAGTATCGGGCAGCGTGGTATCCGGGCAAATGTCATCCTCGACGCAAACACCATCGCCATCGACGTCGACGCAGTTATCGCAGGCATCCCCGAGGCCATCACCGTCGAGATCAAGCTGATCCGGGTTCGGGTGCGCCGGGCAGTTGTCCACGTCGCCACACACCCCGTCGGCATCTGCGTCGTTGTTCGGATCCAGAACACAGACGTCGCAGACGTCGCCGAGGCCGTCAGCATCGCTGTCCAGCTGATCCTCATTCGGTACCAGAGGACAGTTGTCATCGGTGTCACAGACACCGTCACCATCGTTGTCGCCGCCGACACAGACGTCGCAGACGTCGCCGATCCCGTCACCATCCAAGTCTGCCTGATCTGGATTTGGGATGGTCGGACAGTTGTCCACGCTGTTAGGCACCCCGTCATTGTCATCGTCGGCCAACTGGTCCGTATCCAGCAGGGCGTAGTCGAAAGCCAGGTATGGCTCTCTGGGGGCGATCATCTTGATCACGACTTGACCATCTGTCATGTTCGACCAGGGCACGACAGCGTAAGCTGACTGTACCAGGCCGTCACCCAGGCCTCCCTGTGGTGTGAGGTCGATAGTCTGACCGTCGACGACTATCTGCGCCGGTGTCACATCATAATCACCAAATACGAAATTGATGAAATGGTCGACACCGAAGTCATCGTCTCCCGATACTGGCACGGTAAACTCAAAAACGAACTGCAGTCCGTCCGCGCTGCCGGCCCCCGTGATGGAATAGTCGGTGTGTTGTGCACCGTTGATCGCCGCCAGCTCCGCAGCGCTGCGCATGTCGAAATCGTCACCACGATTGACCTGAACGTCGCCATTGCCCGTCCAGTCCGGCAGGAACTCGCTCGGCTCGATGATCCCGTCAAGGTCGCTGTCAGCGTAACTGCCATCGTACGCCAAACATGTTCCGCCCGTCGCTATGCAGTCGCTGACCGGATTGATACCGAAACCGTCGACGTCACCAATCAACAGCGTGACTGCCTGGGCCGTTCCGGTACCCGCGAGTGCCACTGCTGCGAACAAGGTGCGCCGCATAGCCATCGAGAAGCGCGAATAATGATCTTTTTTATGCATGCTTTTTTCCTGTTGTTAATTATGAATTGCCCCACACAAGCAGGGACTGAATCTGTCCCTGTGCGGCGGACCTCCGCGAAAGCCCAATATTAGATCGAAGAGGCGTCGGCCTGATATGCCGACATGGGGTAGAGGATTATTCCTCCCCACAGAGAATAGCGGCACTTTCCGCGGACCGCCACCCTCATCCTGCCAGAAGACGATCCCTGAAGTATTGCAAGGCAGTCTTGATCCACAGCCAAATTACAGCGGCTGTGCGCAGGCCATCATCTGTTCATTCGATGGCAAAGCAGACCTGCGATTGTTGCTGCGCTGCTACAGGTATTAAGATCCCGACGGGAGTCAGTCGACTCATCCTCGCCATGAAACTCGTCCCTGAATGCTGACGTAATCTTTTCACCGGGTGGACGAGTGGCTCGATTCGATATGCAGGATGACCGGGTTACAAGCTGCCTGACTTCTGAGGTTGATTCTCTCAACGGGTTTTCAGCCTGACGAATAACACCGGATGAGAGTCTTGTGATCAGGAAATAATTTTCTGAGAGGTTCTTAGTCAGCAGCTTTTCGCTTTGTAGCGGCGTGGTTCCGGCATCTGGTATCAATTTTTCCTGTCATTTCCAACACATTCATTCTGACATCAGTGCTTCCTGGACCGGCTACTTGCCATCTGGCTGGATTTTGGACCCGAATCTTCATGCACTGTCGAGGACCAGGATGTACACGGATTCGGATAATGGCAGGACCGTGAAGGTGCGTATTTGTGGTCCGGCGACCAGCATTTCCAGATTTTCCCCGGCAGGTTATCGATGCACTGGACAGGGCCTCAAAGGTGGAGTCTGATGCGGGCCTCTGTACTCGATCGAAACAGCAAATGATATTCCTGTGTTCAGGAGTTTGTTTATTCATGAGCACCTTTCCTCAACCGCGCCTCCTGCAACCCTCATTTGAAATCAAATAATTCAGCCCGGATTGGCATTTCTCGTCTACTCTTACTGTTCCGGGGCGCGGGTAGAAGAAACACGGCATCATACCCAGGAATACCGAAGCACAACTGAGAGGAAGCATGGATCGCTTTGATCAAGCCCGAGGCTTGAACAACTCATCCACAACGCCTCGCCTGCCCTCTGATCTTTTCGCTTTATTGAAACCACAATCCGGGTCGAGGACACAGCAAGTGTGCTTGCTCCAGAGAAAACTTTACGCGACCGCTCCGGAGGACATCAGGACACCTCTGAACGCCAAGGACGGTCCATCAGACAAATTGGAGAATGTGAAATGAAGAACCCTGACCAGCTGTTGACGCATCGATTCGCGTCTCTCCTGAGCGCCCTGTTACTCATCACCGGCCTTGCGTATGCAACGCAGCCAGGCAAGCCAGCCACTGCGGCAACACTGTCGAATGCCGACCAGGTGAAGGCCTGCAGTTTCACTCAAGCGGACAAGTGGTGGCAGCAACCCGCTACTTCGCTGCCATCCAGTGTCGCGAATAACCCCGTGACCGGCGACCCCCAGTTTTGCGAGTTTTATCAGTTTGCACAGGAGTGGTTCCTCTATCTGATCTCCCCTTCTGCCCAGGCTGGCGTCGCGAATTGGCAGGACCGTTCCCAGTATCCCTTGCTCGAGATCAGCGGTAACTCCTGCGACAGCACCACCGTGAAGCGGGCACTGCGGATTCGGACCGTCAAGTCGCTCGACGACAGCGGCGATGTCGTTCTGCCCGAGCGCGTCGATCAGGCAGGGGCAGAGGCGATTTATGACCAGGCAGGAAATGTCGTCTTCTACGAAATCCACTTCTCCAGGAACTTGTGTGACTACGCAAGCATCCAGGCACAGTCCAACTTCCCCGGCAAGACGGCCGAACTCAAGCTGGCATGGCGGGTCATGCAGGAGGACGACGATCAGGACAGTTTCATCCTGTCGAAAGCGACCATCGACGGGCAGGAATACACGCTGGGCCTGATCGGCTGGCATATCGTCGTCTCAGCCGACAACCATCCGGAGATGGTCTGGTTTACGCTGGACCACAAGAACAACGCGATCGATTGCGCGGACATCGGCAAGAGTGCAACAGCCTATGACTTCACCAGCGCCTCTTGCGCAGCTGATGCGACGAAGTGTCAGAACCTGAATCAGACACAGGAGTTCACGACTGTCTCCTTGCCGAGCGGGCAACGAGGCAATGATGTTTGCCAGGAGTATCCCTATGGCACCGTGGAAGGAGACAGCATCGATACACGCAACGGCTTGAACATTGCGCTGATTCAAAAACTGAATGCGGCTCAGGAGGAACTCTTTCAACAAGCCGGGCTGCCTGCGTCACTTGCGGTGTGGGAAAACTATGAATTCACTGGCGCCCTGTGGATCTCCGACATCAAACAGGGCTCGGGTTCTGCCAGCGGCGACGCGACGAATCAGCGCGGCTCGCTGGAACTTGCCAATGTCGTCATGGAAACCCAGTTCCAGGGCAATGCTGCGAGTGGCAGCTCAGCGGTGAACTGTTTCGCTTGCCACAACTACACAGGCACTGCCGACTCGGCCAGTAAACCGAACACTGCCTTTTCCGCCCATCTGAGCCACATCTTCGATGATGTCATCCTGGGCCAGTGCAAGGATGTTGCATCCAGCATCCTGATCAACGACCAGGCGCAAGCCGAGGCCACCTGCCCGGGCGTCTGCGCACCAAATGCGGACTTTTCCAAGTGGAACGGCCAGTGGACGAATCAGGACAAACCGATGACGGTCTGCGGCTGCTGCCCTGATGCAGTCAAGTAATCACAAGGATGAATGTGTGACGGAGGTGAGAAACCCTCTCCTTCGTCACAGTTCCTCACAACGATTTCTCTCGAGAATCATTCGCTAGCCTCGACAATCGCTTGCCCTGAATCGAACTCCCTGCAACTTGCCATACCACTGTTGCAAGAGGGACAGGCGGAGAGATGGGATAAGGAGGGACAAGAGGTCTGGGGTAGCAGGGCAGTATCCTTTAAAATGTTCTTCGAGTTAGGAAAAGGATACTGACCCCTTTACTCTGCCTTTACTTGAACCCGGGGCCCTTTACGGCTGGGATCAGAGTATCTTGATGATGTTATCTTTCAGGTAATGTGATGTTTAACTCCAGAACTTCCTGATGGTCGTCACGATCCACTTGTATCGATATCGCATCATCATTGACGGGCACATATTTCTTAATGACCTTCAACAGCTCTTTTTGCAACTGCGGCAAATAGGAAGGTGCATTACGCATGGCACGTTCGTGAGAGACCAGTATCTGTAAACGTTCCTTGGCAACATTTGCCGAGGCATTGCGGTTTGATCGAAAATAATCCAGCAAACTCATATCAGCCCCCAAACAAACGACCTAACAGGCCTTTCTTCTTTTCCTGCAGGAAACGGTGCGGCAAATCCTCACCCAGATAACGCATCACCACATCACTATAGGCCTGCCCTGCATCACTTTCGGTATCGAGTACCACCGGTGATCCTGAATTGGATGCATTCAACACAGCCTGTGATTCGGGAATCACGCCAATCAGGTCTAAAGACAAAATATCCTTAACATCTTCAACGCTAAGCATTTCACCGTTAGCAACGCGGGTAGGTGAATAACGGGTTAACAGCAGAAATTCTCGAATTGGCTCGAGTCCCTCTTCTGCACGGCGGGATTTGCTAGCAAGAATACCCAGCATTCTGTCTGAGTCCCTGACTGAGGACACTTCCGGGTTAGTCACGACAATAGCATCGTCGGCAAAATACATCGCCATGGTCGCACCATGTTCAATACCGGCCGGCGAATCACAAATCATATAATCAAATGACTCAGACAGCTCGTTAAGGACTTTTTCGACACCTTCGCGGGTCAGCGCTTCCTTATCACGCGTCTGTGAGGCCGGCAGAATAAACAGGCTGTCGCAGCGTTTATCCTTGATCAGTGCCTGATTAAGACGTGCATCACCATTAATGACATTAACAAAGTCATATACGACTCTTCTTTCACAGCCCATGATGAGATCGAGATTGCGCAGGCCGATATCGAAATCGATGACTACGACACGATTCCCTTGCTGGGCAAGCCCCATGGCAATAGCGGCACTAGTCGTTGTTTTACCAACACCGCCTTTGCCGGATGTAATTACGATTGTTCTGGACAAGTTTCTCTCCTCCACTTCAGAGCGATTAAATTGATTTCAAAGCGGGTTAATCATCAACCGGTTTTCGTCGAGATGAATCTGTACCGGACAGTTTTTCTGTTCATCCGTCAGAGTGTCATTAACACGATACTGCCCTGCCACAGCGACCAGTTCTGCCTGCAGGTTGTGACAGAAAATTCTGGCATCACGGTTGCCTTTGACACCGGCTAATGCACGGCCACGCAATGTGCCATAAATATGGATGTTGCCATCGGCAATAACTTCCGCGCCGGAACTGACCTGGGCGGTGATGATCAAATCACCGTTAGGGGCATAGACGCGCTGGCCCGAACGCACTGGCGTGGTGATTAGACGACTTTTTTGCACAGCAAGAGTGGCGACATCGGCACGCCTGCGGGCTGCGGAAGGATTCGGCGTCGGCTTCCTGGTCGCGTTTTCTTCGGAACTGTGATCTGCCAGTATTGCCAATTCCATTAGCTCAGCCATCTCTTTTTGCCCGGTACCCGCACCTCTGACGCCAAACGGAATCATGCCGTAGCCTCTTAACAAACCCACCAGCCACGGAAAATCGACCTCGGCATTGTCACCGATTTCAGCCAGATCAATGACAACCGGCGTATTGGAAAAAAATGATGGCGCACTGTTAACATGGCTTTCCATTTGCTCGGCGATGCTTTGCATTTGAGTATTTTTCAGCAATAGGCGAGGCAGGGAAAACTGGGCCGATTTGAATTCAAAGGCCCGATCTTCACTGGTTTGACTGACAGCATTCATAGTCGATGAGTGGATCTCGTTTGAAAATATCGATTCAGGATGAAGTTAAATAACCAAGAAGCCTCTGAATAACCACCGTGCAATCACTGCGTCTCAGCTTCTTACCGCTGATACCTCTTCAACACGCCCGGATCGAACTCGATTTGCGTTCCGGGCACGTTGATCGCCATGCAAACGGCGCACATATCCCCCCGAAGGCCAGTAACTGCCGCCTCACCATGTACGGATTCGATAGCGCAAACAAACTCGTCAGCTGTCCGGTATATTTTTCCAGTCCGGGATACTGCACCTTCGAATACCCGAACTGGCGCTTGATCACGCGGAACGGATGTTCGACCTTTGCCCGCAGCAAGGACAAGCGCCGATTGATCGCCTGCTTCCACTCCGGCAGTTCGCCGCCCGCCGGCTTCTTCTACGGAAAACACCACACCGGCCCTTCCTTCCAGCCGTTCGCGCTCAGGTTGCGTTCGTTCATGGTATGGACCTTGACCTCGCGCACGGTCTCTTCCTGTTCGTGTAACAACTGATTCGTCATGTCCATATCCGGCACCTTGTCCACGGTCGCGTCGAGTCCTGCGAAACGCCGCAGGACGAGGACATCGTGCAGCGCTTCTTTTATTCCCGAATCGGAGTCGTCGAACCACTTCTGCACGATGTGGATACGTAGCATCGTCGCCACAGGCAACGACTGGCGGCCATTGCCTGCCTTCGGGTAATGTGGATCGATCTGGCGCAGCAGAGACCTCCCAGGGAACAACCTTCTCCATATCTTTGAGGAACTGTTGCTTGCGGGTCTTTTTCGGCTTCTTCACGAAGCCGCTGTGGTCCAGACCGAGTTGTTTCATCGGATGCTTGCCTACGCTGTGGGTTTCGGGGAGTATCGCAGATGACGAGGGGGTTTCAAGAGTTTCCCTAACCCTGTGAAGAGTAACTAAAATAATGCTCACAGTTCAGCAGTTCCAAATGAAATAAATCTTCGCTCTATAAAAAATTTCTGCTTGCAATTTTTTCGTCAGAAGAAATAATCCAGATCTCTTCAGCGTTTACGCTTTGCCGCTAACTGGTATCGCGGATAACCCTACGGCTGTCCCATTTATCCAATGAGGTTGGCCCCACTACTGCCTCACTTAGCAAATCAAAATAGCTCGATTTCGTGAACCTTTTCGATACCATGGCTTTGCCACAACACACTGAACAATAAGCGAAATCGGGTATTTTGATTTGCATTTGAAGAATCTCTTCTCAAGGCGAAGGTTGCTGAGCGCGAAGTCCGCTCCATCGATGATCAGATGAAGGCTGCCCGCTTCCAGGCCTAGCGGGATCTGGGCGGCCTTGACTTTACCGACAGCGAAGCCGATGAAGCGCTGGTGTTTGCGCTGCGTCGATGTGAGTTTATCGACGATGCACAGAATGTGTTCTTCGTCGATGGCCCCGGCACCGGTAAAATCCATCTGGCTTGGGCTATCGCGTTACATGCCATCCAGCATCACCGCCTGCGGGTGCGCTTCCTTTACACCATTGAACTGGTCAACCACTTGAAGCAGGAGAAACAACCGTGTAGGCCCGTCCGTCTGGCAAACCGTCTCATGCATACTGATCTGGTGATCCTGGATGAACGCGGGTATCTGCCATTCAGCCAGGCTGGTGGAGCCCTGCTGTTCCAACCGGTCAACAAGCTGATCGAGAAAACCAGCGTTATTATTACGGCCAACCAGGGGATAAGTGGTCAGTACCTTTAAATTGTTCTGAGGGTTAAGAAGAGGCTACCGACCCCTTTACCACCCTTTACCGAAAAGGGTACCGCCACCTTTACCGCCGGACCCCTTTACCGTTCAATTCCTGGCAGTTGTCGCAGCGAAGTCCTATGCGGGTTGGATTGAATCTTCTTATCGACCGCTTTCCTCAAGGCTTATGGGCATTCCGGCGGTACCTGCTGATACCACTGAATACCATGGAATAAATCCCGGTGATGCTGCGTCAACCCCAAACAACACTACAAAACCAGAGGAGGATGGAAATGAAAAACAGCCTGTATCGTCTGACCGCCGCGCTGCTCGCGCTAGGACTTGGCTTTACCGGTAACTGCAACGCAGAAACCGATGCCGGGCACAACAAGGATTACCGCACATTCCACCAGAGTGGAACGATAGATTACGGCAATATCGGTGACTCTTACAGCGCCGATCTGGTGATGTATTTGGCCGGCAACCAGTTCATGGTGATGGAGGAACTGATCAAGGATTTTCAGAAAAAACACCCGGATATCGAGACAGTTTATGTCGAGACCATACCGCCGGGTCAGATCCTCAAGGGCCAGCTTCTCAAGCAGGGCGAGATCAACGGAGAGAAAACGGCAATGAACCCCGACCTCTTCGCCAGCGTCAACCTCGGCCACCTGAAGAAACTCAAGGGCAAGGGACGCATGGATAACTACATCATCTACACCCATAACAAGCTGGAGCTGATGGTGGCTGAGGGCAACCCCAAGGACATCAGGGGTCCCAAGGATCTGGGGCGTGACGACCTGGTCCAGTCCCATCCCAATCCGCTGACCGAGGGCATCTTCAAGTTCTACGGTTCGGAGATGCTTAAGGACCTGGATCTGTACGAAAAGGTGACCGGTAACAGCCAGTGCAAAAGCTGCTGGGCGGTACCGGGCAAGACCTGGTTCACCTCACGCCACCACCGCGAAACTCCCTATCGCATCGAGAACGGCGAAGCCGATGTCGGCATTGTCTGGACCACAGAGGTAGTGCACGCCAAGCGTGAGGGACGCAAGATCGATGGCGTGGCCATCCCTGCCCCGTACAACAAGCAGGACAAGGTCGGCTATGCAATCGGCATCCTCAAGGACGGGCGTAACCAGGAAAATGCCCAGCGCTATCTTGATTACCTGGCCACCGATGAGGCACAGAACATCTACGCCAGTTACGGTTTTGCCAAGGCGACGGACAGCGAGCTGACGCTGAGGGCGATACCGGATGCCTGACAGGCGACCAAATAATATTGACACCGATGGAGTGGTAACGCAGGCACCGAATAGTGATGAGGCAACTGATTGGCAAACGACTGGCTCGACATATCGCGCTGCGACTGCAGCGGCGTGATGGCTCTGTGCGCACGGAGCTAGGATCTGTTAGCGAATAAGCAAGACAAACCGGAACGAACAATAGGGCCGCAGCTCCCATCGGGACTGCGGCCCTTTTGTTTTCCGGGCCGGAATACGTCCTAATGAATAAGGGGGCCGGGATAAGGGGGCCGTATCCTTTAAATTGTTCTGCAAGTTAAGAAAAGGGTACTACATAGATTCTAGCTGCAAGTGCAACAACAGCTTGATCCGGGCCAAGAACAAATATCACCATCTCAGTTCTGAAGAACGTGCAGTGATCATGTTCGAACGTCGAAAGAGTGCGACGGTGCGGGCCATTGCCGACATCCTCAATCGATCACCCTCCACGATCTCGCGTTAAATCAAGCGTCATACCAGGACCAGGGACACGGCTTACTGTACACCCTCCTGCCAGTAATTATCGGCACAATCGCAAGTAGTCAGTGCGACGACGAAAGCTCAGGCTTAATACGACTTAAACATCACAGTCACCCATTTGCTGCGCTATAAACAGCGGTCACCCGAACAAATCTCAGGCACGCTAAAGAGCATTTTCCCGAGGAGAAAAGCATGCAGCTCAGCCACGAAACAATCTATGCATGCATCTACGCACATCCCGGGGGAGAGCTGAAAAAGCTGCTCGTCCAGTCGTTACGTCGCAGCAAAAGCAAGTGTGGCCCGCGAGGTTCGAAAGAGAGCAACTACAGCAGCCTTAAAATCCCTGAGCAACAATTGATCAAACAACGTCGGGCTCTACCCCATCTCCACAGCCCAGGAGGTAGCGATCGGTTGGGGAATATTTTGGGGAGTTTGGAAGAAGATTTCTCAGATCCCCAGCCTCAGGAAATCTTTGACATTAGAGCGTATAGGAAATAAGAACCACCATTTCGATGGCTCACAACGGGCAGTCTTGGCTGATCGGCGTCGACACCAGCCCCCGGCATGCCTTTCTGGTTCGCCCATCAGTTTGCAGATCGGCGTTACGCCTGACAAAAACCGTTCCAAGCACCACTCTATACCGCAGCCAGATCCTTCAGCTCGTTTGACAGCAGCTTACGGTAAAGCCTTTCCTCGATTCCTTTTGCCTGCCACAATCCCATGCGTTCCAGGTAAGGTTTGTGTTGTTGGGGGATGTTGAAGGTAAGAATCGCCCTGAACAGCGCTCGTGTTAGCAGGAGTCTGGATCGTGATTTGTTTCTCAGTGATTTCAGGGCGCGTCCGACGACCTGTTCTTGTTCGGTGAGATCGGTACCGAACGGATAGGGTGGAAAAAAGCCCTGCTTTCGAAATGCGGCTATTTTCTGTATGACGTTATTCGGATAGTTGTTGCGGAATAGCTCGGGGATACGGTAATTGCTTCTTAACTTGCCGCTCTTTTTAGCCTGCCGCATCAATTGTGTCTGGAAACGTGAATCGGTAATTTTTAACAGCTCTTCGATAATTTCGGAATCGGTTTTACCGCGGAGATCGGCAATCCCGTATTCTGTCACAACGATATCCCGCAGGTGGCGTGGTATGGTTGTATGACCGTAATTCCACACGATATTCGACTCGATCCGGTTGCCGACTTCCCTGGTGGCGCGCAGGTTGATCAGCGAACGGCCACCGGGCAGTTCATGTGCCATGGCGACAAAATTGTACTGGCCGCCCACGCCGCTGATGACGCGGTTATCCTCCAGACCGTCAGATATGACGCTACCGGATAGTGTAACTTTCATGCAGGTATTGAGAAATCGTGCATTCCCGCGTTGAAGCCTGTCGATTTCCTCGTGGCCATAGAGGTGGTTGATGCGCCTGACGCTGCGCATATTAAACAGCCGCCTTTCGTTTTCAGGTAGTGCTTTGAGCCTGTCATAGAAATCCTGTGGTCCCAGGAAGAAAGCACCATGGACGATAGCGCCGCCCTTGAGATAATCGCCCAGACAGAAGCGCATGATCTGCTGTTTGTTTTCTTCACTGGTGAAATCAGCACTGATCTGCTGTCCCTGTGAGGTCCTGATGATGCCGTTATCGTACGTCATGTCATCGCGGAGTATGCCGAATTTCACCAGATAGTCGAAGTCCTCCCGTGACAGATACATATGCACGGCCTTTCGTTGCAAGAGAAGTTCCAGGGTGGATGGGGTGACTTCATAACCGATCAGTTTTTCATTCAGCAGACGTTGTATCGGCAGGTCATCATAAACCTTTCGTTTCAGGATGCCGGCTTCGTACAGATCTATAAAACCATCGATGACCATCTCGCTGGCGCCGAACAGGCCTTTATCGAACACTCTGGTATCACCGACACGCTCAATGATGTCACCGAATTTTTCTTCCACCTGCAGTTCCCGCAGGATCTGACGATAGTTCGTATTGTCTTTTTGTCTGAGTATCAGGGCGTTGACGAAAGCATCTCCCATGGCGCCAATGCCGACCTGCAGTTCACCTTCGTCCCTGATAAGAGTGGACAGGTACAACCCGACCATGTGTTCACGTTCGGGTATCGAGAGCTTGGGTGTGCTGAAGATCCGATAATAATATTCCGGCCGATCAAGAATATAATGAAAGTTGCTGGTGTCAACTTCTGCGTCACCGTACATATAAGGCAGGTTCGGGTTAACCTGGCCTACAATGGCATACGGCACCTCTTCTCGCTGTTCGCGTTGCTGCATCGCCTCGATCAGGTCAAGCGCGATATCGGGATTGCCGGAGAGGCTACACTTTGACATGTCTGTTTGATGCGGACTGATCAACTGGGCAATGACATTGACCCCCCTGTCCATCAGGTCCCGGCATGCGTGTGTGTAGTTGCTGCTGATATAATTTTGCTGTACCTGGGCGTTGTGCAGAAACTTGCCCGGCGGCAGATAAAATTCAATTACCTGAATGTTTGATGGCAGCTTGTTGTCAATACGGTCCAGTTCGTAATCCAGGTCCGGGTAATCGCCAAACACGCGCTTTACGAAAGGTTCGAGAAAACGTTTTTCCAGCAAGCTTTGTCCCTTGGGTATCTCCAGTGTCAACGCAGTCAGAATGGTCAGCTGTATCGACGGCTCTGCTTTTGCCTTCCTGTAAAAGGCATTGACCACGTGGTTGGCCTTTCCCATTGCCAGCGGTGTCGCCAGACTGATGGTGGTGCCAACCTGCCTGATGACCTCTTCAACAATGTAGTCTGCATCCAGCGCGATTATCGGGTTTTGGGCTTGCATATGTTGATTATGATGATACATCAATGGGCGTACCGCCCTGGATCAATGAAACAGAAAACGAATGAAGTTCAGCGGCCTGGCATAACCAATCATTAATAAAAATGAACCGCTGTTGATTATCCGTCCCTGTCTTTCTTCAAAGACGCTGCTCAACATCAGTTTTTCGTAATCATTGGCACGATGATGGTAATAACGGTTCCAGGTGTCTGTCTGGTCCACACCTTTAAAGTCACTGAGAGTGCCAACAAGCCTGAATTGCTGGTCCAGATACTTCGCTTGAAGCAGGGGAACCAGGCTTTCGGCAAATTGTCGGATATTATCCGGAACTGGCTGTTTGTGCCGCGGATAGACAATGTTATAAAGATCCATAAACCTGGCTACGACAGGATTTTGCGTGCGGCAAATGGCGACCAGTCGCTTGAATGGCCAGAACCAGCCGAACAGATCCTTCATGGTGGCCAGTAGCAGCCTGATCCCCAGTCCGCGATATAGAAACTCGGGATGCAGGTACAGCATACGTTGATAGACTGTGTTTACCGGGTGAGGATAAAACGGTGTTTTCATTTTGTATCTGGAAGCGACTGAAAAACCGACAATCTCATCCTCATGAAGGGCGAGCCGTATGGTATCGGCAGCCTCTAAATGAAGACGCACAATCTGTTCCATCAACTCCGGTTTGGGAAGATAATTGCAGATTATCCTTACTACCTGCCGGACCTCCGGATCCGATAACGTGGTTAACGATTTTGATATAGTGATTTTTTGTAAAGGCATGTAAGAATGTAATTAACAGTGCTGATGGTGGAACATTAACAGGATCCCGGGATGTAACTGTTTATTAAAATGTCAGATCGGTTATATCATCGCTGATCCCGAAAGACATCACACAATACAGCCGAATAAATGACTAATATGTTAAAAATTGTTTTCCGGAGAGCAACCTGGTGTCGATCGCACTACCCTGAATATGGCATTGCAGTACGGTACTGCCTGTGGCGGTTGGTGCCCTGAAGGCAGAAAGGCTGAAGATGGCCGTATTCCTGACAAATATTCACTCAAGGAGTTAAAGGCGGGAGGTGCGTACAGGCAGTATAAACCACCATTTCGATGGCTCACAACGGGCTGCCTTGCCTGATCGGCGTCGACACCTGCCCTCGGCATGCCTTTCTGGTTCGCCCATCAGTTTGCAGATCGGCGTTACGCCCCCCAAACACCGTTCTGCGACTGCCTCACCGGCGCACGTCTCCCCTCACACCGGTTTTTCGGATAACCGTCGCCGTTACCGCGCAGTTGATGGCACAGCCCAAGCGAATTCATCCCGGGGCTACCGCGTCTGATCGAACAGACCCGCCGCAAGCCGGGCAGGTCTCGATGTCGATGCCGAAGACCCGTTCCAGGCGCTGCGCCCGCTTCATCGCTGCGCGGCCTTCAGCTGGCGCAGGCTCCTCCGGACCCGCTGTCGATGCACGCTGCCCCCCTGCCTCGCTTGGCCGGTGTCACCCACGCGCGGTGTATTTGCTGTTGGGTGCAAACACCCCGTGGAAGCGGGGCAGGTTAACCCGCGGTTTCGGCACCAGCGCCGCCAACCGGGCAACAAAATCCAGTGGCTCGAAGATGACATGGGTCGTGCTGTCGCGGTATGGCGTCTGCAGCTGGGTTTCTCCTGCGCATCCCTGCACCCGCGACACGTGCGAACCCGTTCACGTCGTAACGAGCGTTGCCGGTTGGCGTAAGCGACAAGCACAGCTCTGCGATCGCCGGCATGCAGGGAGAATCCGGCGACCGTACCAACCCCGTCATCGATGGAATCGTCACATACCGGGCTTTCCCCCAAGTCGATGCAGCCCCTCGTCCAGACATCGGTCAACCAGCCTTGGTGCAGGAGTTCATGCCGTGCGCAGGGTTCTGGTTGACGGCGGAACAGCTGCGCCAGGCCACTTCGGAAGGTGGCAAAGCGATCGAAAAGTCGGGCAAGTTCAACAATTGCAATGATCTCGGCGAAATCCGCAACGGGTCGAGGTCATTTGCCGGGTCAGAGAATCGGCGACAGCAACCGCGAGAGCTTCACGCCCAGCCGCCAGTACCAGGGCCGGTCTGCAAGCGAGGCCGGATCAATACGCCTGGCGTTGGCGAAATCCGCCTCGAGCATGGTTTGCACCTCGCGGGCGAAGCCCTCGTCGTACACCACTGCCGCGATTTCGAAATTCAGGCGAAATGAACGGTTGTCGAAATTGTGCGTACCCACCGAAGCGGTATGGTCGTCAACCAGCATGACCTTCTGATGCAGGAAGCCCCGCTCGTATTGGTAGAACTGCACATTGGAATCGGCCAGCAGCTCGACGAAATGGAAGGCAGCCAGGTACGTCGGCAGGCTGTCCGAAAGACCAGGCAGCAGGATCCGGACCTCGACACCACGCAGACTGGCCAGCATGAGCGCCTTGACAACCGCTTCATCGGGCACGAAATAGGGCGCGGTGATCCAAATGCGGTCCCGCGCCGTGTTGAGCGCGTGGACGAAGAACATGCCGGCCGTCTCCAGCGGGTCGGCCGGACCGGTGGGGACACAAATGGCTTTGACGTCGGCCTCGTCGACCGTTACGGGAGTCCAGTTCAGGTCTTCCAGCAGTTCGCGCTGCGCCCAGAACCAGTCCGACGCGATTACGCCCTGCGCCTGGATGACGACGGGCCCGTCGAGCCGGACATGCGTGTCGCGCCAGGGGCTCAATTCCGGATCCAGCCCCAGGTACTCGTCGCCCACGTTGTGGCCACCGATCCAGGCGGTCGTGCCGTCGACGACGACAATCTTGCGGTGATTGCGGAAATTCAGCTGGAACTTGTTGCGAAGCCCCTGCGTTGTGTTGAAGGCAGACACCCTGACCCCCGCCCGCTGCAGCCGCTCGAGGTACGCTTCATCGAGTCCGGAACTGCCAATCTCATCGTAGAGGAAAACGACCTCGAGACCGGCTTGCGCCCGGTCGATCATCGCATTGGCCAGGCGTTGGCCGAGACTGTCGCTGCGGACGATGTAGAACTGGACCAAGACGTATTCTCGGGCGGACAGGATGCCCTCGATAATGCTGTCGAAGGTCTCTTCGCCGTCAATCAGCAACTGCACATCGTTGCCGCGAAGCAATCGGGTGTCCGAAAGGCCGGTCAGAGCGTCCCACGCGGGCGCTCTGGATTGGAACTGGACCACCGAACCATCCATGTTGTCGGTGATCCGTTCCTTGATTTGGTAAAACTCCCCCTCGTTCTGCCGTCGGGCCTCAACATAGCCCTCGAACCGGCTGCGGCCAAACACCCAGTAGGCCGGCACGGCCACCACCGGCGCGGCCACCAGGCCAATAGCCCACGCCACGGCGCCCTGGTCCGTACGCGTGGACATCACCGCGTCGATAGCGGTCAGCACGCCAAGCACCTGCATCACGGCTAAGAACAGAGCCAGCCGGCGTTTGAGTAAGGGGCGGCTCTTGCGACCGCCGGATTGCTGATTTCTCGATGACATAGGCTATAGTGTACGTTCGATTGGCCGCAGCAATTCATCTGCATGCACAAATTGGAGAGTAAAGACGATGTTCAGGACCCTATTGTATGGAATCCTGGCGCTTGTTGTAAGCGCCTGTTCAGAAACCGGCACGCCACCTGCGGCGAATGCGCCACAGGCCCCCGACAATTCCCTGATGCGGGTGATTTCGGGTGAAGTCCTGTATCGGGAACGTATGGCCCTGCCGCCGGGCGCGATCGTGAAGGTGATGCTCGAGGACCAGTCCCGAATGGACGCGCCGGCGACCGTTATTACGGAGTACACGCACATAACCGACGGCCCGCCCCCCTACACGTTCCGGCTGGTTATCGATCCTTCCGCTATTGATGAGCGGATGCGCTACGGGCTGCGCGCCCGAATCGAGCATGAGGGCAAGTTGCTGTTCACCAGCACTGAACACATCGATCCCTTTGAAGGCGAGCCCGGAGAGCGAATCACCATTGTCCCGAACTGGCGGTTGAGGCGTCTATACCGCAGGCGCTGCAGCCAGTTCAGGGCTAGAGTAAATGAGTTCAGATTCAGAGTAAGAACTCCTGTTCATCTGGCTTGACCTGCTTCTCTGGTCCGGGTTTCTTGTGCTGCGTGCGCTGCCCCGTCAGCTTGGCAATCTCATTCCTGAATTTCTCGGAATAACAGGGTCAGACCATAAAATATCTGCAAATGACGTAGAGAAAACCGTGGTCTGTCCCCTACTCCGCTTCGGTGTCGAAGCTGAACCAGAAGGTCTACAAGCACATCGAGGTCTGGCACAACCAGCCGATCGAGGGCGAGTTTCCCTATCTCTACCTTGATGGCGTCGTCCTCAAGCGCAGCTGGGGCGGCGAGGTCAAGAATGTCTCGGTGCTGGTCGCCATCGGTGTCGACAGCGACGGTTATCGCCGTATTCTGGGTGTTGCCGAAGGCCACAAGGAGAACAAGAGTGGCTGGAGCAGCTTTCTCAGGTACCTCAAGGAGCGCGGACTAAAAGGTGTTCGCCTGATCATCTCCGACGCCTGCATTGGGCTGAAGGAGTCTGCTGCGGACTATTATCCGGCAGCCAACTGGCAGCCCTGCACCGTGCACTGGTATCGCAACATCTTCAGCCATGTCCCAAATGTCAGGGTCAAGGAAGTGGCGCGCATGCTCAAGGCGATCCACGCCCAGGAGAACAAGGCGGCGGCGCGGCGAAAGGCCACAGAGGTCATCGAGTCACTGCGCGAGATGAAGCTGCAAAAAGCTGCGGATCTCGTCCGTCAACATGTGGATGAAACGCTGACCTGCTATGACTATCCCGATAACCACTGGGTAAGGATCCGCACGAACAACCCGATGGAGCGGATTATCCTGGAGATCCGGCGCAGAACGCGTGTCGTCGGCGCGTTTCCAGACGGCCAGTCAGCCTTGATGCTGTGCGCTGCCGGGCTCAGACATATTGCCGGCACGAAATGGGGAACGCGGCGCTACCTGAACATGGAACCGCTTTACAAACAGGCAATCGAACAAGCCACTGCGTGAGCACTGCCCGAGAAAAAGTGCGAAAGATTATTGACACTACCAGTCCTTTGGCAGGTCCTGGCGGATTTAGCGTCATCGGAAGAGCGAGGAGCTGAACTTCAAGGAATCGGCCCTCGAGCCTTTGTCTCTCCGTGCACAAGCCAGACCTCGATCTGTTGCTGTGCAGTATGCCGCAGAAGATCGAGTGACTGCGGGACTCAAAGGAGGAGGGTTACCAATGATCACCCGGCTACATCTAGAAGAACAGTCGTATCTGGGCTTCCAGCTTGAATTGATTCGGTTTCTCACCCCACTCTGTTAAGGTGTCACCAACCGGCATGGTACCACGGAGGCGGATCTCAACATCATCGAATCCTTCATATAACAGCTCGGGTGTAATTGAGTAACTGTGATCTTCCACGTTATAAAATATTTGCAATGCTGTGGTTAAATACAGCATGTCCCAGGGCTCTTCCCACCAGGTACGAAAACCCACATACTTTTGCATCGGATTTGGTTTGGTAAATGGCCCCCTGTCAAGATCAGTGTTGAGAGGAAGCTGATTTAGCAAGTCCTCATCTCCTGTTTCGCTGGCGATGTGCACACAACGATAAAATTGTTGCTGCTGGCTCAGCGTATTCCCGCGGCCGTTATAGTAGTACTCAAGCAGAAACGTAATATCACTGCTCGTGCGATATCGGAGTCCGAGCAAATAACTGATCTCATCATCCACTACAGCTTTTCCTGTACGGCAATCCTGAGTCACTGTACGATGTGAAATATCATTAAAATATGCAAATTCTCCATGTATCTCGAAGTTTGGCGCAAGATTTTTTGAAAAATCCATACCAACTTGCGATCCGAAGCTGCCTTGAGTGAGATACATTAAATCGATATCGACATCCCGGTACAGGAAATATAGTTTTATTGCCAGGTTCTTATGCCCGGTGCGACCGAAGTCTTGATTGATATGATCGTTGGTAGGCAACAGGATCGTCGTTATGGCAAATGTTTGCAAAGGTCCTTCAAATGTTTTTACCCAGTCTGCAGCAATGACCCAGTAACCTTCTCTCGCAAGGTCCGGGTCTCCTGCATCCTTTGCCCTTTCCACGAAGGCAACGGGATTCCATGCGTAGCCTTTTCCCCAGCGCATCGCCTTCTTACCAGCGTCGAATACAAGCCCGGGTCGTGCCTGGTAACTGAAATTGCCTTCGTAGAGCTTGTGATCCTGCTCTTCCCCGAAATTGTCCCATACAATTTCCGAGTGCGCCAGGAAGTTTAAACTTGCATTACCTTTTCTGTAATAACCCTCAAGTTCAAGGGTGCCAGTATATTGATCGAGGGTTTCCTCGGGAGGAAGTCCGAAATATTGAAGCTGATATAAGGTGCCTTCCTGATTGGCTTTTGCATACTCCGGTTCAAATTCAATGTAGCCTGTCAATTCAAATGTCTTTGGCTCGAATTCGGTGGTATCAAAACTGTATTCATCATTATCCGCTTTCAAGCCAGCGCTAACGAAAAAAAGCCCCACGAGCGGAAGATAAAGAAGATTCATGTAAAGCGCGGCTATCTAAGCTCCTGTATACGAGGCATATAGTTAAGACTAAATACTTCGTCAGGAAACTTTCTCGGTGTGATCTTTGCAAAGACCATTACAGACTTGTAACCCTTGTATAAAGGGCTATCTGTCTCAAGCACGGAAGGCCTGACAATACCGTTACCGTAATCTTTAATTTTTTTATAGCGCAAGGTCTTGACGAGCAAACCGCTTGCGGCGTATGCCTCAATGACCGTCGGCAACAACAAATCCTGATTGACATGCATTTTCAGTTTGTCATATGCCACGGACTTGTTCCTGGCCTTGAGGGTCAGAATATACGTTTTGTTTTTCTCAACAATATTCTGCACCTTGTATTCCGCACTGAATTCAAGCCGCATCAAATCTGAATTATTGAAGACACCACCTACGACAGATTGCAGACTTGTGATACGAAGTGGCTTGCCAACTTTTGGGATGTACAACCACATATTCTCCCCGATACGAAGTGTCGTACGACCCAAATCGCTTGCCGGTGACAGGAACAGCGCAACCATCTTTGTCCGTCCTTTTTTCGCGGTGTAAAGGACGAATTCCTTACGGCTGCCATCAGGCTCCCTGTTGACGAGCTTCCGGTACATCTCATAGGAATCCGGAGCCAGATTGCGATCGACCTTGGCCAATATGGCATCCCCATCCAGCCCCCAGGCAGGGGCTGCAATAAAGAGGAGGCATGTGTATAGGAGTTTACGAATCATGTTCATTCCCTCAACTCATCGACAACATCCTGGACTGTCCCGTTACGACGAACGAGACGAATATTGCGCTCTTTCATGACATCGTGCATTTTTGGTCCGGGCACCCTGCGGGCAACAAGAACCGTGACGCCCATATCAGCAAGCGTCGTTGCAGCGGCGGGGCCAGTACCGAACGCCATGTCAAGATGTGGATTTTCAAGCACCTCGAGCTGGTTCCCATCGATGTCGTAAATATGGAAATAAGGTGCAACACCGGCCAGCTTGACAATGAGCGCCATCGGCTGAGGGCCATCGGCAGCGATCGCAAATTTATCCTCTGCAATCACTGAGTGGCTAAAGGCTGATAGAGACAGGACCACTAAAATCAATACCAGAATTCGTCGAGTAATCATCATTTCAGTTCTCCGTTTTCTCATTGACTTGAATATTTACCTGCGTTGTCAAACATGGCGCAGCGCTGTAATTGGATTCATTCGAGATGCTTTCCATGCGGGCTGCAAACTCGCCAGCACCGCAACCAGAATAGTGAGTAATGCTGTCAGAATGACATCGCTTGCAGAAATGGTCGGTACAAGCACCAGATTTTCCTGGCGACCAAAAGAAAACGTCAGTGTCATCGTGTTCAAGACGCTGATTGCCAACAAGCTGATCAAAATCCCGGCCAGTGTGCCAACAACTCCAAGCAGAAAACCTTCACTGAGAAACAAAGCCAGAACCGTTCTCGGTTGGGTACCGATTGCAGACATGGTGCCGATCTCACGGATACGTTCGTAAACCGCCATAACAAGAACGTTCATAATGCTGATTAGAACGACCGAGATCAGGATGATCTTGATGAAGAGTGTCATCATATCGATCATGCGCGCGATCTTTGAAAAAGGCACAAATTTCTCCCAAGGATGTACCTGGAAAATAGCCAGTCCACGACGGTTTTTAAGATCAGATACTCTTGTCTCCAACTCCGAGAGAACAGTCTGCTGATCCTCGGGATGCTTCAGACGAATTGCAATTTCACTCACCTCCGCGGGTGAGGACCAGCCGCGTTCTGAGAAAAGCTTCCTGGTTTCATCGAGATAGCCGGCCTTCTCGGGAGGTTTTGGCGTCGCCCCTGCCAGGACCGCATCGAGATCAAACTCCTCGTCGTCTATCTCCTCTGTTTGCTTTGTATCTGGTGCCTTCAGGGGGTCTGATAGTTTGAGAGCATCGGTTGCTTTCAGGCTATCCTCGCTTTTCAACTGGTCAGCCTTCTCGCTCTCGGGAGGCTTGTCAATATATCCCAGTCTCGCAAGCACCTCTGATTCGACCTCCTCATCCTCGATTCTGAGTAACTCACGAGCATCATCGATATGGATGTATCCATCCCGTCCACCAGGACCTGAAATACTTTCCAGAATGCCCTGAACAGTAAAGGTCATACCATTCACAGAGCCTTTCTTGTTGGTGGCAACCAGAACGACCGTATCGCCCACGTCAACCTTCATCCCCTTCGCAATCAATTCTGGAACCTGGATAGTTCCGCGTTTCACCAAAGGCGACACCTGCCCACCCTCGAGAACACGATTGGCCACGAGCGGTACGGTAGCAAGCTCGCGATCTGGATCGACACCATTCAGACGAATGCTCGTGGTGTTGATGAAATTGGAAAATACAGCCATGAATTTGACTCTCGGAGACCAGGCCTCAATGCCGTCAATGGTGTCGAGAGTTTCATAGAGTTTGACAAGCATGCGCGGACGCATATTCCGATCGACGGGCAGACTCTCCATCGCACCGACATAACCACGCCTGTGCACTTGCATATGCCCGACCATGGAATCGGTGAACTGTCCGATCATCATCGATTTGAATGAGCCTGCAATAGCAACGAACAGCAGCACTGCCACGAGTCCAACTGTTATCAGAAGAGACGTCAACAGGGTTCGACGCTTGTAGCGAAGCAGGTTCCTGGCGGCAATCTTCAGGATATCAATCATGATAATGCTCCCGTTTCTTTCTCGTAGAGCACGCCATCTTCCAACTCAAAGGTTACTTCTGCCTCGCCCATGATTTTTGGATCATGGGTCGAGAAAACGAAACTTGTACCGTATTCATCACGTAATTCGCGCATCAGGCTGATAATGCGGTATGCAGTATCATGATCGAGGTTTGCTGTGGGCTCGTCTGCCAATACCAGCTTTGGATTGGTGACCAGTGCTCTCGCCACGGCCACTCTTTGCTTTTGTCCACCGGATAACTGATCAGGTCTTTTATCGGCCTGTTCC
This sequence comes from Gammaproteobacteria bacterium, assembly GCA_037385505.1. Classification (GTDB taxonomy): domain Bacteria; phylum Pseudomonadota; class Gammaproteobacteria; order Chromatiales; family Chromatiaceae; genus Sva-25. Next base: position 22,699 of record JARRMY010000028.1, read on the forward strand.
TCGATGCCTGCAGCCGATAGCAGATTCCGCACTCTGTCACGACGTTCCTGCGCTGACCATTTCTGAACAAGAATCAAAGGGAATTCGATATTCTCGTAGGCAGTCAGCACAGGGATCAGATTGAAGTCCTGAAAGACGAAGCCAATGTGTTCGCCTCGAAAGGTCGCAGCCTGGCGGCGATCAAGATCTGCCACTGCATTTCCCAGAACAGACAGTTTCCCCCGGGTTGGCTTATCGAGGCATCCGATCATGTTCAACAAGGTTGTTTTTCCACTCCCGGAAGGACCGACAAAGCAGGCGAAGGAACCACTGGATATCGTGAAATTGACGTCACGAATCGCAGGAATTGCGTGCTCGCCCACCTGATAATCCTTGTAAAGTCCCTCAGCCTGAACCAGCTTCATCATCCGGCCTCCTGAACTGCTCTCACTCAATTACTTCAATTTCAACGGATCAGTCATGCGGAGTACACCGGGATCCGGCTCGTCATCGTGCACATAACCTGGTGGCGGGTAGACTGTGTTGCATCCTTCCGGATCGTAGTCACCCATCTCTCTCTGCAGCATGCAGACATCAAAACCGCCGGGGCCACCATCGAGATCGTCGAATCCGGGACCACCCCAGAGGACGTCGTGGTCACCCTCGCCCCCGGAGAGTTTGTCATTGCCAGGAGCACCGAACAGCCAATCGTTTCCAGGCCCTCCAATCAGATGATCGGAGCCTCTGGCACCCATCAGGGAGTCATTGCCTGGACCACCGCAGAGCGTGTCGTCACCGGCATCGCCATGCACCACATCGTCACCACTTCCGGCAACGATGACGTCGTTCTTGTCGGTACCGAGTATCAGGTCAGAAGTCTCTGTACCCAGACATGTTGCCCGCTTGTCTCCGCAGAGAGGAATCTCTTTGATGCCATCAGGGATATGTGGACACTTGATAACTGTGTGAGCAGGGTTGTAATCCGGAAATTTATCGCTGGCGCCCCCGGGCCCTGCAGCAAAAACCGGGATGGCAAAACTCATGGCAGGAATAATGAATACGCTTAGCCTCAACAGAGGAAAAATTCGAAACATCATGAAGCCCCTCCAGAATAGTGATGGAATATCCGAGCACCTCAAATCAATTGAAGTTGACAACCCAGTGAAGCGTCAAACGCTTCCAGATATGCGATTGACATATATCAACACCATGAAAATTACTGCATTGTTTTGGGAAATTGGTCTCTCAGCGAGCCCTGATATTTCATCCAATGCTGAGATTCATCCAGGCGTCTGATGTCAGGTTGAAACTCGGGAGCAAGCCACCGGCTGGCAGAAAAAACGGCTATTTCCGGATCGATTGCATCGATTCGCGTGAGCGACCTGTTCTGGCCGCATGAAGCTTCAGGCTGTGGACCGAAAGAGGTGCGCCATGCCTGCTCATGGCCGATGACGTCTGTCGAATTCGCGACCGTACCGAGGGTTACCCCTGTATGCGAATGGAGTGGATCTGTTTGCAGGCTGGTCTCGAAATGAGTTTCAGGCAAGGAGAGGCCAGGCCTCAGGAAAAATAAGCATCCTGTGACCCCGAACATCCCGCAGCGAAAGACGAAACGGGACTGGCGTGAGCCAGCCCCGTTTCTTTTCATGAGTTGATACTTACCCGACACCTCCCTGTATCGGACCTTACCGCCTTAGTGAAGCACGAGTTCAGCTCACTCGAAGCTCACCGTGGCAGTATCGCTCGGCGAGGCCGGCACAGAGCCGTCGTCGTCGTTCACCGTGCCGGTGACCGTGTCGGTGGTCGGCGAGGTGGTTGTCGCCGCCTTGAACGAGCAGGTAAAGCAACTACCCACATCTCCAGCAGCTTCCAGCACCTGCGGAACTTCGCAAGTCGTCTCGGTGAGTGCCGGATTCGCCACATCGGTGATGTCACCGTAGACGTCGTCGCTGAGGGCATCGAGTGTGAGCGCCTCGGCATCCGAGTCATTGCAGACCTCTACCTCATAAGTCACCAGCACCTCGGTCGCGGTCTTGGTCAGGTTCGCCGCCGGCGGGACATTGTTGATGTCCACCGTGGCACTGTCCGAATACGTGACCGGCTCACCGTCGTCGTCTTCACCCGAAGCTGTTGCCGTGTTGGTGATCTTGTCGAAGGCATCGCCCGTGACAGGCGTGATCACCGTACAGGTGTAGCTTTCGCCTGGCTGCAGTGTCTGCGGAACGCTGCAGTCACCCTGGCCGTTCAGATCGCCAAGGAGGTCGTCCGTCAGGCTGTCGATGGTCACTGTATCCACCGCTGACAGATTGTTCACCGTAAAGGTATAGGTGATGCTGCCACCCGGCTCGTCAACGGAAGTCGGGGCCCCGGTTTTGATCAGCTCGATCTCGGACGTCACGTTGAGCACAGTGACCGTCGCCGAGTCGGAATCGCTGACTGGATTGCCTTCATCATCGGCACCCGAGGCTGTGACCGTGTCGGTCTCGGCATCACCAGAATTGCCGGTCACATTGGCGGTGAACGAGCAGCTGTAGGTACCGCCGTTGCCCGCAAGCGTCTGCTCCACAGCACAGGTACCCTGGCCATTCAAGTCGCCGTGGACATTATCGGTCAGGCTGGTGATGGTCACCGGATCGCTGCTGACACTGTTGTTGGTCACCAGGACGCTGAAGGTCACCAAGCCACCCGGCTCCAGCACCCCTGTCGGATAGGCCGTCTTCAGCACCGTGATGTCGGGCTGCACGTCGCTGATGGTCACCGTGGCGGTAGCCTCACCCGAGATCGGGTTGCCGCGGTCATCGACGCCGGTGGCGGTGACGATGTCGGTCTCCACGATACCCGCATTGCCGACCACGTCAGCCTCGAAGGTGCAGGTGTAAGTGTCGATTCCGCCAATGTTGCCGTCATCGACTGGAATCTCCTGCGGCACCAAGCAGGTCGTCGAGGTAATGCCATCGTGTCCAGTCGTCGTGATGTCACCGTAGATGGTATCCAGCAGCGAGTTAAGCGTCACGGGGTTGTTGGGATCGATGCCGGTGTTGGTTACCGTTACCGTAAAGCTCACCGGACCACTCGGCTCGTTGACCGAGGTCGGATCGGCGGTCTTGGTCACCAGCAGTGAAGCCGGCGGCACATCGATATCGATATTGAAGCCGGTGTCACAGCGGCATTTCGACGGCGAACCGGGGAAGGCGCCGGTGGGATCGGTGCATAGCTCGTTGGCCCCGTCCTGGCGCCAGCTGGTGCAGTTGGGCAGGTTCAGCTTGCCGTCCTGGTCCGGATCGATACAAGCGACGGTGAGGGTGACCCCAGGGTACAGCGGGTTGTGATTGTCATCAATGTCGCCGCAGGTGTCCTGGATGCCCGAGGGCTTGTTATCACCGGGCAAAGGGTCGTTGGTACCGTCGAGGTCCAGCCAGGGCGGATCGGGCGCGTAAGCCGGCGTGGCCGCGGTACAGGTGCCGGTGATTGCGCCGTCGCCATTCAGGTCCCCGTCCTGGGCGAACCAGATACCGATGTCGTGACGAGCCTGTGCCGTGAGAACCACCCTGAAGTCGGCCCTGAAGGTAACAGTATCGCCGGGATAGGCACAGCCGTCATCCAGGATCTCGATGTTCTCGGCGGCCGAGAGTTGCACGTCATTGGCCGTGCAGTTGAGGCCGAAACCGGCTGTCTCCTCCATACAGGGGACGTCATACTGGACATCGGCATTACCCTGGTCGTCAGCCAGGGCGAATTGGGCACCACCAAGCAATAAAGTACCTGCCAACAACACCAAAGAAAGCGACGAGACCAGCGGTCTCGTCGATTGTGTAGTATAGGTAAACATGTCTTTCCTCCTCACCTGTGAGTAGGTGAAGGTGATTGATAATCGCGTTCCTTACCTCTGTTCCATGGGCTATTCCTTGCCAATGCGTAGCTTCCCGCCCCGCGACTTACCCTCTCTCCCGAGGGATTGTTTTGTGACGCTTTCAGTTCGAAGTAAAGATTATGCTTCACTGCGTTACGTCACATCGTCTTCACGCCCATGATCACCTTGGCTTGCTCCATCCGCTCTGCGCATAAATCTCTGCAGTGCGAGGCCTTTCAGCCGGACGCAGCACAGGAACAGAGAGTGCATCGCTTATGTGTCGAGTACTTCGATTCGTGATTTCAGTTTCTCATCCATCTCACCACTCCTTTCAAAGATGTCCATGTGCATTAATATGTATAGTTGATTGAAGAAGGAGACAGCTGGAATCCGGTGCGTCATTGATAAATATCAGACTCAGGACACCACCCATTGACAAGCCTGAAACGGTCTTAAAGTGGTCACTTATTAGCCGTCCACTCCGAGGTGGTCAAGACGGCCGCGCCACTGCAAATAACGATCGGATATCAGGAACAGGTGCTCATGAGCTGACTGGCAGGCACGCCTTTCATCCTCACCGGGTGAACGCCTGGTGACAGCTTTTTCGGGAGCGGCCTCTTCGGGGCGCATGAAGCTTCAGGCTGTCGACCGAAAGATGTGCACCATGCCTGCGCATGGCCGATGGCGGCTGTCGAATTCGCCACCGTACCGAAGGGTGACCCCGAACATCCTCTCAGATTTGGCCAGTTTCGTTAGGAATCGCCTCTATTTATGACAGTCGCGACAGCTATCGTCCGGGCCTGTAGACAGTTTCTGCTCACGTCGCCGTTTATGACAGCCGATGCAAAGATCATGGAATGCACGTTGAGCGTTGCGGATCTGGTCGTCGCTATTGTCCGCGTCTGCCGTCTCCGTTCCATGCTTCACAATCCTGGCAATGCTGTATTGCGTGGCCAGGTGGCAACTGTAACAGCTGCGAATTGGCTCTTCTGCAGGTCCGAGTGTGTGATGACAGGTGATGCATTCGACTCCGTCGAGTTCACTGTGACGCTTGTGGTTAAAGGTTACCGGGCCAAATTTCGGTGTTAAGGTAATCACAGCCTTACCCGGCGGGATTGCATCAGCTGCGGAGGTGGACGTCCACAGGAATAACGCAATCCCGAGCAGCCATGTCGGCAAAATGTTTGTGTTTGAAAGAGTCATGTGAGTCAGAGCACAGAGCAGAGCATTACGGGTAACGAATGACAGAAAACCTTGGTCTGTCCCGAATGGCACCAACTGATACCTTGCTTGCACGATATCGATCCAGCTGCGGAATTTCCACCATCATATGTTTTGGAGCCGTCAGCAAGGCAGACGACTTCGGCCTTCTTATAACACCATGCGGTTCTCTTCGGCCTGGCCTTTCGAGTATGGTCTGTTTCGAGAATAACAGGGTCACGGAATAACAGGGTCAGACCACAAAATTTCTGCAAATGACTTAAAGAAAACCGTGGTCTGTCCCACTGCTGTCCACTTAGGCGGCCCTCAAGCGTAACCCAAGTTGAGGATCGAGAGGTTGCTCTCTTAGCGGGCAGAGAAGTTCAGAGATCCGCTTGCGCACAAAGGCATTGAACTGGACCAATCGAAACACAGCTTTCAGCCCGTATGCTGTCCGCGAGACGAACTTCTGGAATGCCACCAGCAGGTACACGCACAAGGCGACAAAGACCTGTGAAGCAACGGCATTGAGCGACTGACCCAGGAAGCTTTTGATCTTCAGATTCTGCTTGATCCATTTGAAGAACAGCTCCACCTCCCAACGTGACTTGTAGATGTCCGCAACGGTTTATGCAGACCAGGTCTTCTGGTTGGTGATGAACACGTAAATCTTGCCGCTTTCGGGATCCCGGTACTCGACACGGCGGATGGCATAAGCGCCAGCCTGACGCGCCCGTTTGTTGCTCAGCCGCAGGATCTCATCGCGGATGACGTTGACGCTGCCGGCGACCTGCCGGCTTTGCATCACCTCGTACAACATCCCCTTGCGCGCCCGCGTGACCCAGAATAATCCCTTGTCCGTCAATTGCTAGTGCCAGGTATAGCGGCTGTAGCCCCGGTCGAAGACCAGGAC
>JARRMY010000029.1:0-16144 GCA_037385505.1 Gammaproteobacteria bacterium
GGTTCTCATCCTCCCCCGAACAGCTGATCCGGCGAGGAATCCGGCCGTGCAACCCTGTTACACAACCGTTTGATTTCGATTCTGGTGGAGGGGGGAGGATTCGAACCTCCGAAGGCTGAGCCGTCAGATTTACAGTCTGATCCCTTTGGCCACTCGGGAACCCCTCCAAAAAAGAGGACGCATTTTGCTATATGCGCCACCCTGTGTCAACACGACTTGCGCAATATTTGCGCTTGCGGCCCCGCCTCGCAAAGGCGCATCGCGAGTCGGCTCGGGCGCCTGCAGCAGCACCCTGACTTGCGAAGCAAACGACAATTTTCCTGAATCGCGCGGGCGCTGATGCAAGGGCGGGCAGGATATGCCGGCGGCGCCGTCATTGCCGCACCGGCAAGGTAAGAAACCTGACCCTCAGCCCTTGCGCGCCTCTTTCGCGCCTATACCGAGGCTCTTGAGCTTGCGGTAGAGATGCGTCCGCTCCATGCCCGCCTCCTGCGCCATTTCGCTGACATTGCCGCCATGCTTGTCGAGCTGGTAGGCCAGATAGGCTTTCTCGAAAGCCTCGCGCGCATCGCGCAGCGGCTGGTCAAAGGAGACGGAGACGCCCGCGCAGGCAACCTGCGGTGCGGCACCGAGTGCCTGTTTGACCTCGTCGACCCCGATCTCCTCGGAACTCCCGAGAATCATGAGACGCTGCACGAGGTTCTTGAGCTCGCGGATGTTGCCCGGCCAGTCGTACTGGCGCAGGAAATTCTGCGCGCTGACGTCGAAGCGGCGATATGGCAGGCGCTCGTTTGTCGCAAAGTAGCCGCTGTAGTACTCAAGCAACTCGTTGACGTCCTCCGGGTGATCGCGCAAGGCGGGTATATGCACAGGAACGACATTGAGCTGGTAGAAGAGCTCCTTGCGAAAGCGCCCAGCCTCGACCTCCTCTTCGAGATTCCTGCCGGTCGCGGCGACGACACGGATGTCGATCCTGACAGGCTCGACACCGCCGACGCGCAGGAAGGAGCCGGTCTCGAGCGCTCCGAGCAGCTGCGCCTGCACCTCCAGGTCCATGTCCGCGACCTCGTCGAGAAACAGCGTGCCGCCCCGCGCCTGCTCAAGGCGGCCGTATTTCACCTTGCCATCCTCCTCCTGGCCGAACAGCTCGAGCGATGCATTGCCGGGGGCGATCGAGGAGACAACGACTTCCACGAAAGGCCGATCGGCACGAGGGCTGTGGGCGTGCAGATAACGCGCGAAAGTCTCACGGCCGCTGCCCGGCTCGCCCATCATGAGCACCCAGGTATCATGCTGGGCGATACGCTTGACCTGCTCCTTGAGACGCTGGATCACGGCGCTCCGCCCTGTCGGCTCGGGCGCCCGGGCAGAGTCGCGGCGATGTTTCTCGTCCTTGAGTTGGCGGTTTTCGAGCGCGCGCTCGAGCGTCAGCACAAGCTTCGCGATGCTGAGCGGCTTCTCGAGGAAATCGTAGGCGCCGAGACGCGTCGCCTCCACGGCAGTCTCGACAGTGCCATGGCCTGACATCATGACGACCGGCGTCGGCAGCTCGCCGCCGCTGACCTCCTTCCACTCCTTCAGTAGCGTGATGCCGTCGACATCCGGCATCCAGATATCCAGCAGGACCAGGTCCGGCAGGCTTTCGCGGAGATGGTGGCGCCCCTCTTCCGCGTTCCTGGCGACCGAGACGCGATACCCCTCGTCTTCGAGAATATCCCGCACCGTGTCCCGGATGTCCGGTTCGTCGTCGATTACAAGTATGTGTTGTTTCATCGTTGTTTCCCGAAGTTCGGTTCCGGCATTCTCCGGCAAGCATCGCGTTGCCCGCAGAGCGGCAGGCGCATGATGACCATCGCACCGCCGTCCGCAGCATTGGCGACCCAGACGCCGCCGTCGTGCTCGTCGACGATTCGCTTGACGATCGCAAGGCCGAGTCCGGTGCCTCTCTGCTTCGTGGTGACATAGGGCTCGAACACCTTGCCGAGCATCTCGGGCGCGAAACCGCTGCCATTGTCCTGGATAGAGACCTGCACGAAATGGCAGGCTCCAGCCTGATTGACGGTGCTTTTGATGATGATCTCAGGTTGCGCGCACTCCGCGACGGCCTCGAGTGCGTTCTTGACGAAATTATGCAAGACCTGCCGCAGCTTCACGGCGTCACCGTCAACCATGGCATCACCCGCCTCGAAGGTGCAGCGCAGCGCCTTTTCGCTGGCATAGAGTCCCAGCACGTCGCGCAGGAGCCGGTCGAATTCCAGCGGCTCCGGATTAAAAATCGAGGGTTTTGCATAATCCGAGAAGTCATTGACCATGCCCTTCATGGCCTCGACCTGCTGGATGATGGTGTGCGTGGCGCGGTCGAGCACCTCGTCGTTGTCGATTTTGTGCATATACTTGCGACGCAGACGCTCTGCGGAGAGCTGGATCGGCGTCAGCGGGTTCTTGATCTCGTGCGCGAGGCGCCGCGCGACCTCGCCCCATGCAGACTCCTTCTGTGCCCTGATCAGGCCCGTGATGTCGTCGAACATCAGCACCAGATAGCCGTCGGAACCGGACATGGAGGTCGTATGCCACTGCAGCTCCTTGCGTCCCGCCGAGGTGTCGATCGACACCTGCCCCCGCTGTTCGCGCGCCTCCGATTCCCACACGCTCTTCAGGGTGTGGATAAACTCCTCGGGCCAGCCAGCATCGCGCGCGATGCTGGCGATATGGTCGCCGACACGGTTGTCGAAATCGATGCCGAAGATAGAGTTCGCCGCGCTGTTGGACGTGCGCAGGAGCCCCTCGTCGTCGATCGAGATGACACCGGTCGAGAGATGCTCGAGCAGTGTGTGCAGATATTCGCGCTGCCGCTCGACCTCTTGCTGGCTTCTGGCGGCCGCGTCGCGCGCCTGCCCGATGCGCAGCGTCATGTCATTGAACGAGGAGACCAGGAAGGCCAGCTCGTCATCGCTCCGCGGCTGCGCCAGGCGGGTCGTGTAATCGCCCTCTGCGACGGCTCGCGTGGCCTGCCCGAGATCGGCGATCGGAGACAGCAGGCGCCGCGCGGAATAGATGGCCGCCCAGACGGCGCTGAAGAAGCTGAAAAGCAGCACCAGCAGCAGCGTCAAGGAGAAGGATTGCTTGAGTGCCCTGCGCAGATAGCTCAATTGCTGGTACTGCTCGTAGGCATCCTGTACCTCGCCGATCAGGGTGCTGACACGTTCTGTCGTCGGGTAGAGCGCCTGGATGTAGTGGGATGTCGCCAGGTCGACGACGATGACGCGAATATGCAAGAGGTTCTGCTCGCCATAGCTCACGAGTCCGACATAGGAACCGAGCGAACGCGCCTGCTGCAGGATACCGATATCGGGCGTGTCGGCGACGAGCACCCCCGGGTTGACATTGCGCGACGCCAGCACGCGCCCGTTCTGGTCCATGACGGTCAGCTCGGTCGCATCGACAAGGCTGCGATATCTGCTGATCCTGATCAGGAGATTCTCCGTTCCGTCCTCGATCATCTGGCGCTTGATCTGGTTCGTCTGCTGCAGCAACTGACGCTTCTGCAAGTCGAGCGATGCCTTGCCGAGCGAGAGCGCATCCTCCATCGCCTTGTCGATCTCGACATCGAACCAGCTGTCGATACCGCGCAGCAGGAACTGCATGGAGTAGAAATAGACGACGCCGACAGGCAGGAGCGACAGCAGCACGAAGAGCACCACCATGCGCAATGTGAGGCGCGCTCCCGGCCGGTTCCGCCGGTAGTCACCCAGCAGCCGCTTGAGGCTGATGCCGATCAGCACGACCAACACGAGCAAACCCATGCTGTTGAAGAGAAGCAGCGGTATATAGAGACGGCTGAGCGTCGCGGAATTCTGCACCGCGCTGCTCATGAGGTGCAGCGTGATCAGCAGGCTCGCCAGCAGAAACAGCGCCAGGACCATGCGCGTGCCGATGATTTTCAGGGGTTTAACGGCCATTCCCTCCATCCGCTCGAGAGTTTCCACACAGGCGAGAACCAGGCCATCGGCCGCATCGGCAGCGGCAGACTGTCGATATCGAGTTCGGCTTTCACGAGGTAGCGATACTCCTTGCCGGTTTGAAGATCGGCGGTGCGCACGAGCGGTATCTCGCGCAGTTCGCCGAGATAGGCAAACAGCGCCACGCGGCTCACGAAAGTGCGCCGGTTGCCGTCCGAGTCGGTCACTTCGTAGAAGGCTGCCAGCGGACGGAAACGCACCATGAAGTCAATCTCCCTGCTCGCGAGTTCGTGCGCGAACAGTCCCTCCTCCTCTACGGCGAAGGAGATCCTGAACACCACTGGTATCCCGTTGCTGAGCGCTTCCATGACTTTCTCGTCGGGCTCGTAGCTCAGGTCGGCATCCAGCAGGTAGGTCTCATCCTGCAGCCAGACCCGGGTATCGACAATGTCGATGCGGCCGGCATCAGCCGTTTGCGCGGCCATCAGCAGAAGCAGAAACGCTATCCGGCGCACTCCGTTCATGCCGGCTTCTCCAGCAGCGCATAGTAGAAGCCGTCAGTCGCCTCGTCGACAGGCAGCAGCTGGATGCCAGGATCCATGACGACCGCACGCGGCACGCTGAGCGGAATCTCCCGTGCCGCCGCATTCTGCTCCAGAAAGCGCTTCACCTGCTGCTGATTCTCCTCCGCCAGCACCGAACAGGTAGCATATAACAGGTGGCCGCCGGGTTTCACAAGCGCCCAGGCGGCCTCCAGGATGCGTTGCTGCGTCTCGACGAGGCCATCGATATCGCCGGGACGGCGCAGCAGGCGGATATCGGGATGACGCCGGATGACACCGGTCGCCGAGCAGGGGACATCCAGCAGGATACGGTCGAAATGCGCTGATGGCCAGATATCGCCGGCCTTCGCCACATCGGCGACCACGAGCTCCGCCTCGAAGGCGAGGCGCTCGAGATTCTCGTGCACGCGCTGCAGGCGCTCCTCGCTGATGTCCGCGGCCGTGACGCTGGCGCCCGGCTGCTGTTCCAGCAGATGCGTCGTCTTGCCTCCCGGCGCAGCGCAGGCATCGAGAATCTGTTCACCCGCGCGCGGCGCCAGCAATTCTGCAGCAAGCTGTGCGCCGCAGTCCTGCACCGAGACGAGGCCGTCCGCGAACCCCGGAAGGGCAGACACGGCACAGGGTTTGTCGAGCAACACCCCGCTGGCGCTGATTGCCGAGGGCCGGCATGTGAATCCGCTGTCCATCAGCAGACGCACGTAATCGCTTCGCGCGATGCGGGAGCCGTTGACGCGCAGCGCCATCGGCGGGCGCATGCGCCAGCCAGCAGCGATGGCCTCGTACTCGTTCGGCCACTGCGCCCTGATGCGCCGGACGAGCCAGTCCGGCAAATCGAGCCGTGCAGCCTCGTCGCGCATCGCCGCTGCGAGCTGCTCGTCGCGCTCCCGCGTGAAGCGCCGCAGCAGCGCATTGACGAGTCCCTTCGCCCAGCGTTTGCCGAGCTTCTCGACGGCCTTTACGGTCTCGGCAACTGCGGCGTGCTCGGGAATACGGGTTTCGGTCAACTGGTAGAGCCCGACGAGCAGCAACGCGGTGACCACCCGCTGTGAGGGCTTGATCGGCTTCTGCATCATGGCGTCGAGCAGGGCTGAGAGCAGCGGGTACCAGCGGCAGACGCCGTAGGCGAGTTCGGCGGCGAGACTCTGCTCGCCTTCCCGCACCTTCGCGGACACCTCCTGCAGCGCACGGTCGAGGCTCCGCCCCTGCATGACGCCCTCGACGACGAGCGCAGCCGCGCTGCGCGCATCCAGACCGGCCATCAGTCGAAGATCATGCCGTCGGCCGACCTGGCGTTGAGAAATTCCTGCGCCGTGATCGCCCGTTTGCCTGGCATCTGCAACCGGGTGATCCGCAGGACGCCGTCGCCTGTCGCGACATCGATGCCATCGCCCGACGTCCTGACGACTGTACCGGGCGCGGCATCGCATGCCTGCCCGGGCAAGGAGGAATCCCAGATCCTGACCTGTTGGCCGCCGAGCCCGGCGTGGGCGACCGGCCAGGGATTGAAGGCGTGCACGAGGCGGTGAATCGCAAGCGCCGGCGCGCTCCAGTCGATCGTCGCCTCCTCCTTCGTGAGTTTGTGGGCGTAAGTGATGCCCTCTTCGGGTTGCGGCACCGGCTGGCTCTCACCGCGCGCGATCAGCGGCAAAGCCTCCATGAGCGCCTCGGCGCCGAGCGCGGCGAGCTTGTCGTGCAGCGAGCCACCCGTTTCGTCGCCGGCGATGCTGATACGCTTCTCGAGCCAGACGGGGCCGGTGTCGAGTCCCGCATCCATCTGCATGATGCAGACGCCGCTTTCGCTGTCTCCGGCGAGCAGCGCGCGCTGGATTGGCGCGGCGCCACGCCAGCGCGGCAGCAGGGAGGCGTGGATGTTGATGCAGCCGAGCCGGGGGATCTCGAGCACGGCCTGCGGCAGCAGCAGTCCGTAGGCCACGACGACCATGAGGTCGGGCTCCAGTGCAGCCAGCGCCTCGATGGCGCCCTCCTCGCGGAAGGAGGCCGGCTGCATGACCCGGATGCCTTGTTCGAGAGCCTTCTGCTTGACGGGGCCCGGCATGGCCTTGCGACCGCGCCCGGCAGGCCGGTCGGGCTGGGTGTAGATGGCGACGACTTCATGCGGCGAATCGATCAACGCCTCGAGCGGCGCGACCGAAAAATCCGGCGTGCCGGCGAAGACGATACGTAATGGCGTCATGCGATCAGGCCACCGCCTGACGGCTCTGCTTCTCCAGTTTCTTGCGAATACGCTGGCGTTTCAGATTGGACAAATAGTCGACAAAGAGCTTGCCATCGAGATGATCGATCTCGTGCTGGATGCAGACCGCGAGCAGGCCATCGGCATCCATCTCGAATGCATTGCCGTCGCGATCGAGGGCGCGCACGCGGATCTTCTCGGCGCGTTTCACGGTTTCGAAGATATCCGGCACCGACAGGCAGCCTTCGTCCATGCTCTCCTCGCCCTCCTTGCTCAGAATCTCGGGGTTGATGAGGCACAGCGGGGAAGACTTGTCTTCGCTGACATCCACGACGATGACGCGCCTGGGAACATTGATCTGGATCGACGCCAGGCCGATGCCGGGGGCGTCGTACATGGTTTCGAACATGTCGTCGACGAGCTGGCGGATCTCATCATCGACGACTTCGACCGGCTCGGCGACATTACGCAGTCTCGGGTCGGGAAAATGGAGTATTTCTCGTTTAGCCATGGTTCGTTCACAGTCTCTACACAAACTTCTCTTTGTGCGATAATTTCCCCAATTATATGGAAATCTCACAAAAATTTCCTGCGTCGACCACATGGAAAGTCACAGATGAAAACGCTTAGCGCAGCCTTGCTACTCCTTGCCACCGCATGCGCCCACGCAGTCGAGCTGCGTCCGGGTCACCCCGATCAGGTCATCGTCACGAAAGGCGACACCCTCTGGGATATCTCTGGCCGCTTCCTCGAGCACCCCTGGGAATGGCCCGGGCTCTGGAGGAACAATCCCGGCATCACGAATCCGGACCTGATCTACCCGGGCGACAGGCTGCAGCTCAAGTGGGTCAGGGGCAAGCCGGGCCTCGTGCACAGCCGCGGAGACGGCCGCGGCCCGGCTATCCCGACCATTCACGACCCCGCACTGAAAAAATTCTTCTCCCGCCCCTACCTCGTCGACGATGAGGAACTCAAACACTCCGGCTACATGATCGCATTTGGCGACGAGGCGCTGCTGGCAAGCAAGGGCGCCACGGCCTATGCCAGACATCTCGACCCGGCAGTCAGCGACTACGTCATCATACGGCCCTGGAAACGATACACCGATCCCGGGACAGGCAAAATGCTCGGCCACGGCTCGCTCTATGTCGGCAGCGCCAGGGTCAGGCGTCACGGAGACCCAGCGACGCTGGTGATCACCGATCACGCGACTGAAATCCGCAAAGGAGACCATCTGCTGCCGGCAACGCATGACCGGGATAATCTGCATCATCACCCCAGCAGACCCGCAGAGAGTGTCCGGGGTGAAATCATCGACGTCCTCGAAGGCGTGTTCACGACCGGCCAGTACCAGATGGTCGCCATCAACCTGGGCGCAGAGGACGGCCTGAAGCCCGGCAATATCCTGCTCATCAACAGCGCGGCCTACCCGGAGACAGACGACATGCCCGTGCCGCTCGATGGAAACCGCAACACCGAGTTCGACGACCCCCTCGCCCGTTACGACGTGAAAAACGACAAGCGCTGGTACGACGTGAAGCGCAAGGAGACGGTATTGATCCCCGAAGAAGCCGCCGGCGAGTTGCTCGTCCTGCGCGTCTACGACGACATCAGCTTCGGCATGATCGCCGACGCCAGTCGCCAGATCCGCATCGGATATCCGGTCCAGAGTCCCTGATCAGAGGCAATGAGTGCGTCGTATGCATGAGCACACAAGAGCCTGGATGCGGCTCATCCAGACGCCTGGCCTCGGTGCGAAAAGCGCCCTCGAGCTGCTGCAGCATTTCGGCAGTGCCACTGCCATCTGCAACGCTTCGGCGCGCCAGCTGAAAGGCGCCGGCCTCGGCGAAAAGGCCATCCGCGCCCTCGGCGAGGTTGACGAGGCCCGCATCGAGGAGGGTCTGCAGTGGCTGCAGCAGCAGCGGGATCATCACCTGCTGACCATCGATGACAGCCGCTACCCCGAACTCTTGCGTCAGATTCCCGATCCCCCCGCGTGGCTCTTTCTCAAGGGCGACCTCGACCTGCTGTCCCATCCGCAGCTGGCGATCGTCGGCAGCAGGAACCCGACACGCGGCGGCATCGACAATGCACGGAGGTTTGCGCACCACCTCGCCTCGCAGGGCCTCGGTATTTCCAGCGGCCTGGCGTCGGGCATCGACGGGGCAGCCCACGACGGCGCGCTTGCAGCCGATGGCATCACGATTGCGGTGGTCGCGACCGGTCTCGACCGCGTCTACCCGGCATCCAACCGCGAGCTGGCGCATCGCATCGCGGAAAAAGGCCTGCTGGTATCGGAATTCCCGCCGGGCACCCTGCCCAGGGCCGGCCACTTCCCGAGCAGGAATCGCATCATCTCCGGAGTCTCGCTGGGCGTGCTGGTCGTCGAGGCCGCGGAAAAGAGCGGCTCGCTGATTACGGCGCGCCTGGCCAGCGAACAGAGCCGCGAGGTCTTCGCCATCCCGGGGTCGATCCACAATCCGATGGCGCGCGGTTGCCATCGCCTGATTCGCCAGGGCGCGAAACTCGTTGAAAAAGCTGAGGATATTCTCGAGGAGCTGGCCCCGTGGCTGGGCCAGGACGAGCCGCCGGCCGGGGATGCCATGCAGCACCCGCAACCCGGGGATCCGCAGCTCGACGAGGACTATAAGCATCTGCTCGGGGTGCTCGGTTATGACCCTGTTTCCATCGATGAAATTATTCATCAAAGTGGATTGACGGCGGAAGAAGTTTCCTCCATGCTGTTGTTACTGGAATTGCAAGGCCATGTTGAAAGCTTATCAGGCAATCGCTTCTGCAGAATCGAATCCAGCTCTGATCACTGAGGGCCTCGCTCCTCATCTCCCTGAAGAAACTTCCCGGAAGGTCCTGCCGTGAACGAAAACGTCATCGATGTTCTGATTTACATCTACGAAACCTACATGGATGGTGAACAGCCCGTGCCGCCGGACCAGATCATCATGCAGGAAGAACTGCTGAATGTCGGATTCCAGGAAGGCGAGATCACGAAGGCCTTCGACTGGCTGGACGAACTCGCCTGGCGCCAGGGCATGCTGCATGACATGGGCATCGGCGACTCCAGCGCCATGCGTCTCTACACCGAAGAGGAGATGCAGCGTCTCGACAGGGAGACGCGCGGCATGCTGATGTTTCTCGAACAGAACGGCATTCTGGATCCGGTCAGCCGCGAACTCGTCATCGAACGCGCCATGGCGCTCGAGAACAACGAACTCGACATCGATGACATCCAGTGGATCGTCCTGCTGGTCCTGATCAACCAGCCCGGTCAGGAAGCGGCTTTCACTGTCATGCAGGACATGGTCTACGACGGGATTCCCGACCTGCTGCACTGATTCATCCAGGCCACGGATGGCCCCGCACGCTGACCAGCGAATTTAGCGCCAGGCGGTGAAATTCTCTTGACAGCGGACCGAGATTCCCGCTATTGCTAAAAAAAGCGCTGCACAATCGCCTGGATTTCCAGGCGTTTTTCATTGTTTGCGGCATGAATTTCGATCACAGACGGGACAGTAACGGATGAACCTGGTCATTGTAGAGTCGCCCGCCAAAGCCAAGACCATCAAGAAATACCTCGGCAAGGATTTCGAAGTGCTCGCCTCCTACGGGCATGTGCGCGACCTGGTGCCGAAAGAGGGCGCAGTCGATCCCGAGCACGGCTTTGCAATGAACTACGAGGTCATCGACCGCAACAGCAAGCATGTCAAGGCGATTACCGACAAGCTCAAGAAGGCCGACGCACTCTACCTCGCAACCGACCCGGACCGCGAGGGCGAAGCCATCTCCTGGCATCTCTACGAACTCCTCAAGAGGCGCCGCGCGCTCAAGGACAAGCCGGTACACCGCGTCGTCTTTCACGAAATCACCAAGAGGGCGATCCAGGAGGCTGTCGAGCATCCGCGCGATCTCTCGATGGACCTGATCAATGCCCAGCAGGCGCGGCGCGCGCTCGACTACCTTGTCGGCTTCAATCTCTCGCCGCTGTTGTGGAAAAAAATCCGTCGCGGCCTCTCCGCCGGGCGCGTGCAGAGCCCTGCCCTGCGCATGATCGTCGAGCGCGAGGAGGAAATCGAGGCCTTCAAGTCGCGCGAATACTGGACCATCGAGGCGGATCTCAACAAGGAGAAGCTCTCCTTCATGGCCAGGCTGACGCAGCTGGAGGGCGAGAAAATCTCGCAATTCTCGATCACCGACGAGAAGGCCGCCAGCAGCGCCGAGCAGACCCTCACCAGGGCGGCCGGCGGCAAGCTCCAGGTACTGAAGATCGAGAAGAAACAGCGTCGCCGCAATCCGGCGCCGCCGTTCATCACCTCGACGCTGCAGCAGGAGGCGTCGCGCAAGCTCGGCTATACGGCCAAGCGCACCATGCGCATTGCCCAGCAGCTCTACGAGGGCGTCGATATCGGTCAGGGCGCTGTCGGCCTCATCACCTACATGCGCACCGACTCGGTGACGCTGGCGAACGAAGCCGTCGAGGAGATCCGCGACTACATCCAGGAGACCTGGGGGCGCGAGATGCACCCGGACAAGCCGCGCACCTTCAAGACCAAGTCGAAGAATGCGCAGGAGGCGCACGAGGCCATCCGCCCGACATCGATCCGCAATGTGCCGAAGGAGATCGCGCACGCCCTGAGCGACGAGCAGCGCAAGCTCTACGAACTCATCTGGAAGCGCACCATCGCCAGCCAGATGACACATGCGACCATCGATACGGTCTCCGCCGATCTCGGCGCGGGCGACAAGGGCATCTTCCGCGCCAGCGGCTCGACCATCGCCAAGCCGGGTTTCATGAGCGTCTATCTCGAGGGCCAGGATGACGCCCCCAAGGGCAGCGGCGACGAGAAGCTGCTGCCGCCGCTCGAGGAGGGCGAAACCATCGACCTGCTCGCGATCCGTTCCGAGCAGCACTTCACCGAGCCGCCGCCACGCTACAACGAGGCCAGCCTCGTCAAGGCACTCGAGGAGCACGGCATCGGGCGGCCCTCGACCTACGCCTCCATCATCTCGACACTGCAGGACCGCCAGTACGTCGAGATGGACAAGAAGCGCTTCATCCCGACCGATGTCGGCCGCGTCGTGAACAAATTCCTGACCAACTACTTCACCCGGTACGTCGACTACGACTTCACGGCCAGGCTCGAGGACGAACTCGATGCCGTGTCGCGCGGCGAGGAGGAGTGGATTCCGCTGCTGGAAAAGTTCTGGCGGCCCTTCAGGGAACGTGTCGAGCATACGGGGGAGAATGTCCAGCGCTCCGACGTGACCCAGGAGAAGATCGACGAGAAGTGTCCAGAGTGTGGCAAGGATCTGGTCATCAAGCTCGGGCGCAACGGCCGTTTCATCGCCTGCACCGGCTATCCCGATTGCAGCTATACACGGGACCTCGGCGACGGCCGCGAGAAGCAGGAACCCGAGATCGTGCAGGATCGCAAGTGCCCGAAATGCGGCTCGGACCTGCTGATACGCAACGGCCGCTACGGCAAGTTCATCGGCTGCTCGGCCTATCCCGAGTGCAAGCACATCGAACCGCTCGAGAAACCCGTGGACACTGGCGTCGGCTGCCCGCAGTGCGCCAAGGGGACGCTCATGAAGCGCAAGTCGCGGCGCGGCAAGATCTTCTACTCCTGCTCAACCTATCCGAAGTGTGATTACGCCATCTGGAACCAGCCGGTCCAGGAGATCTGTCCCAAGTGCAGCTGGCCGATCCTGACGATCAAGACCACAAAATCGCGTGGCACCGAAAAAGTGTGCCCGCAGAAAGGCTGCGACTACTCGGAGCCCGTGGAAACGGCGGAATCCGCAGAGTAGGGCCCAAGACCGCGGCAACAGGCAAGGCATGAGTGTCGAGGCCAGACGCGGGGTTACGGGCCTCGCCTGTCCCGGGCGGAGGTGTCTCGCACTCCGATCACGTGAATCCCTCTTCCCTCCTCCCGCCACGGACGGCAATCACCGCCTCAACAACCCTTGAGTTCGATATCAACGCGCTTGCCATCGGCAAAACGCCACTCGACCGCCTCGCACTGACCGGCATTGAACCTGACTCTGGCGGTGTTGTAGTCGAGCCCCTCGAAATCGAGCTCGATGCCGGTACCGTGATAACTGACCAGCGCCTCGAGGGTGTAGGGTTCGTCACGTGTCGGGGGATAGTAGATCACGACATCCTGGTTGACCGGCAGTGACAGCCTCTCGGTGAGTTCGCCGATCCGGATCAGCGGCGCGGGTGTGGCGCGCGTCGAGAAATCCCAGCGCTTCGTGACCCGTTCCTCCCCGATGCGCATGACGACCTCGGCGTGATAGCTGCTGTTCCAGTCGAGCCGCTCGAGCGGGAACAGCACGAACTGGCGCTGCGTTAAGCGCTTGTTGGGGTCGCTGTTGCTGTCGAGCAGCCGCGTGCGCGAAACAGGATAGAGTTTACCGCCAGCTTGCCTGTAGAGCCCGAAGGATTCGAGCGCAACTGGTCCCTCCACGGCCGGGTTGACCTGCACCGACAATGGATAACCCGAGACCGAGAGGTCGGGCAGCGGATCGGGCGACTCCTCGTAGAAGACCGGTGAAATACCCGTGGCGCCGTCCGGCGGCCAGACCAGGATATCGGGCTGCAGCAGCTGCTGCCTGCGGTCGAGTGTCGCGAGATAATTGGCCCGCAGCCTGAACGGATTGCTGCAGATCTCGTAGTAGACGCCGGAATCCGTGTAGAGTGCCTCTTCCGGGGCGTTGCGGCAACGCTGCTCCAGCCATTCGGCACTGATTTTCTGTTGCGGCTCGCACATCGTGTAGTGGCGGCCACTGGCCCGGTACTCGGCATCCGGCGGCGGATTGGCGCAGAAGTTGCGCATCCAGGTGGCGGTGACGCGCACGCGACGATTGCACAGCATGTAGTATTCGCCAAAGCCGGAATGCAATGCCTCGGCGGGCGGATCGGCGCAGAACGCCTGCATGTAATCACGCCGCAGCCTGACGCCGTTCGGGCAGGCCTCGGGCCACGGGGGCTCATGCAAGGCTTGCTGCGGCAGGGAGCTGCACAGCTCTTCCATGTAGGAGCTGGTCACGGTCACGCCGGCGCAATCCGCTGGCGGATCCGGTTCCGCATCGGGCGGCCGCTGGTAGCAGACGGCCTGCAGATCCGAGCGACCGAGCTTGAAGACATCCGACTTGCTTGCGGTACCGATACCGACCTGGTCGAGTGTGAAGTCGAGAAAGGCGAGCCTGTGATAGATGGCAGCCATGAGACCGTCGATCGCCTCGGCGGGAGTGGCATGACCGATCGCGACATTCTCCTTGACGAGATCGTGGGGATAGCCCGCAGCGAGCGCTCTCTCCTGCGGCGTCCTGCCGGTAAAACCGGCGCGTCCCGGCGATTCGTCATGCGCGGAAGCCATGCGGCTCACGTCCCCGCGCATGTGGAGCGCCAGATAATCGGCATGATTCTGCGCCGCGCGCGCCAGTTCCCTGTCGCTTTTCAGTGGTGTCATGCCGGCCTGCTGGCGCAACTCGTTGAGGTAGCCGAATGCGGTCTGGTCGGCCTGCACCGCAGAAAAGAGGGAAAGCAGCAGCCAGAGCACCAGGAGCAGCCGGGGCGTTCCGGACAGAAACCGGTACTGTTCCAAAACTTTTATCATGAGTGTGAGCATACCCCATAATCGTGTTGCAGTAACGGCGACGCCGGACAGCTTTATAGACAAAAAAACCGGGGTTTGAGGCCCCGGTTTTTTCAGGTTGCGGGCACATCCTGTGCCCTGTGGGTGGATCAGGTCTTGACGAACTCGGGATAGGCTTCCAGGCCACATTCGCCGATGTCCACGCCCTCGTACTCTTCCTCTTCGCTGACGCGGATGCCCATGATCGCCTTGATGATGAGCCACACGATGAAGCTCGTGACGAAGACCCAGACGAAGATCGCGACCAGACCAGTCAGCTGGGCGCCGATGGTTGCACCCTCGTTGGAGAAGACAACGGCAATCAGACCCCACATGCCGACCACGCCGTGAACGGAGATGGCGCCGACCGGATCGTCGACCTTGAGCTTGTCGAGCCCGACGATGGAGAAGACCACGATGATGCCGCCGATGCCGCCGATGATGGTGGCAAGCAGCGGTGTCGGGGTCAGCGGCTCGGCCGTGATCGCGACGAGGCCGGCCAGCGCGCCGTTGAGCGCCATGGTCAGGTCAGCCTTGCCGAACAGCAGGCGGGCCGTGATCAGGGCCGCGACGACACCGCCGGCAGCCGCCATGTTGGTGTTGACGAAGACCGCCGCGACGGCATTGGCTTCACCCACATTGGAGAGGATCAGCTCGGAACCGCCGTTGAAGCCGAACCAGCCGAGCCAGAGGATGAAAGTACCGAGCGTCGCCAGCGGCAGGTTGGCGCCGGGAAACGCGTTGATCTGGCCGTTCGGACCATACTTGCCCTTGCGCGCGCCGAGCAACAGCACGCCGGCGAGTGCAGCGGTCGCGCCAGCGAGGTGAACGATACCCGAACCGGCAAAGTCATTGAAGCCGGCAGCATCCAGCCAGCCACCGCCCCACTTCCAGTAGCCCTGGATCGGGTAGATGAAACCTGTCATGAACACTGCGAACAGCAGGAAGGACCAGAGCTTCATGCGCTCTGCCACGGCACCTGAGACAATCGACATGGCGGTCGCGACGAAGACGACCTGGAAGAAGAAGTCGGACATGCCGGAATAGTAGTCGCCGTCATACCAGGCTGCCGGATCCTGTCCGAGCACGCCGGCCGGATCATTGTCGCCACCGAACATGAAGCTGAAATCGAACGACGGAATCCAGCCATTGCCGCTTTCCGGATACATGATGTTGTAGCCCATCAACATGTACATGATGCAGGCGATTGCGAACAGAGAGATGTTCTTGGTCAGGATCTCGGCCGTGTTCTTGGCGCGGACAAGGCCCGCCTCGAGCATGGCAAAACCGGCCGCCATCCACATGACCAGCGCACCCGATACCAGGAAGTAGAAGGTATCCAGCGCGTAGCGAAGATTCAAAATATCTTCCATTGTACTTACCTCGTATGCTTAAAGTGCGTCTTTGCCGGTTTCACCGGTGCGGATTCGGACGACCTGCTCGATCGACGAGACAAAGATCTTGCCGTCCCCGATCTTGCCGGTCTGGGCAGCCTTGCTGATCGCCTCGATCACCTGATCGAGAAGCTCGGCAGGAACCGCCGCCTCGACTTTCACTTTGGGGAGGAAATCGACGACGTATTCAGCGCCACGGTAGAGTTCCGTGTGCCCTTTCTGGCGACCGAAGCCCTTGACTTCGGTGACCGTGATTCCCGAGAGGCCGAGATCTCCGAGCGCCTCTCGAACATCATCCAGCTTAAATGGCTTGATGATGGCGGTTACCATTTTCATATGTGTTACTCCAGTTGACTATTCGAGATTCAGGAAGGCGCCC
>JARRMY010000030.1:0-15001 GCA_037385505.1 Gammaproteobacteria bacterium
AAATGTGAACTTTGACAATCCTCCAAAGGACGGGCGCCCCCACTGCTGTCCCAACTAGCGAAAGAAGATAGCCCGGTTTCGTAGGCCTTTTCGATACAATGGGTTTACCACAACTCGTTGAATAGAAAAGCGAAACCAGGCTATGGCTTACCATCCTACCGTACTCTCCCAGCTTCTCCAATCCGTCCCTCGACTTGAATTCGAGAAACTTGCCCAAGCCCACGACGGAGCCCGGCGCAGCGATGCCTTACCGCGCTGGAGTCAGTTCATCGCACTTGCGGTCGGTCATCTCGGACAGCGGCACAGCCTGCGTGATATCGAGGCATCGCTCGCCAGCGATCAGAAGCTGCATTACCACCTGGGGAGCCGCATGGTGAGTAAGTCTGCATTGGCGCGAGCCAATGAGAACCTGTCAGCCGATTTCTACCGGGATTTGTTCGGCGCGCTCTATCAGCAACTGCAAAGCACCTGCACAGTGCCGGGCAAACGCTTCCGTTTCAAAGGCAAGCTGTTCTCCTTGGATGGCTCGCTGATCGACCTGTCGATGAAG
Organism: Gammaproteobacteria bacterium; assembly: GCA_037385505.1. GTDB lineage: Bacteria > Pseudomonadota > Gammaproteobacteria > Chromatiales > Chromatiaceae > Sva-25. Next base: position 551 of record JARRMY010000030.1, read on the forward strand.
GTGTTCCCCTGGGCTGACGTTGCACCACCTCGTACAGCATGCCCTTGCGAGCCCGCGTGACCCAGAATAATCCCTTGTCCGTCAATTGCTAGTGCCAGGTATAGCGGCTATAGCCCCGGTCAAAGACCAGGACACTGCCTTTGGGAAAGGCGAACGTGTCGGCCACGTCCATCTCGGAAACCAGTCCTTCGCTGACCTCGGCAAAGGCGGGAATCAGCCCATCGTGATCCAGCCCAAGGTGTAATTTGAAGGCGGCTTTCTTCGGTGCAACATCGGCCCAGGGAAACACCTTCATCGACAGGTCGATCAGCGAACCGTCCAGCGAGAACAGTTTGCCTTTGAAGCGGAAGCGCTTCCCCGGCACTGTCCGTACGTTTTGCAGCCGTGCATAGAGCACGCCGAACAAGTCCCGGTAGAAGTCGGCGGTCAGATTTTCATTGGCTCGCGCCAATGCCGACTTGCTTACCCTGCGACACCCGAGGTGGTAGTGCAGCTTCTGATCGCTGGCAAGCGACGCCTCGATATCACGCAGGCTGTGTTGCTGGCCAAGGTGACCCACAGCCAGTGCGATGAACTGGCTCCAACGTGGCAGAGCATCGCTGCGCCGGGCGCCATCGTGCGCCCGGGCAAGTTTCTCGAATTCAAGTCGCGGTACGGATTGGAGAAGCTGGGAGAGTACGGTAGGATGTTAAGCCATAGCCTGGTTTCGCTCTTCTATTCAACGAGTTGTGGTAAACCCATTGTATCGAAAAGGCCCACGAAACCGGGCTATCTTCTTTCGCTAGTTGGAACAGCAGTGGGTCTGTCTCCATCGATTTATGATACTGTCTGTTGATGCGGGGAATTCATACTACTCCCCTTCGTCCCGGAAGTAATTTCGCCTTTTCGATTATTCATGACTCTGAGAGATGGTTTGCTATGAGTGCATCACGATCTTCGGGCGATTTTGGCAGGTCCTTGACAGGCTCGCCTTCGATCGCCATCAGTAATGCCAGTGCATAGTCACATCGGCGGTATTTGTAGGCCTCATACTCAAACACTTCTTCTGTTCCCCACACCGGGGCAGGGGTCTTGTCATCCAGAAGTTTCTTCAAACCTGGTGCAGCTGCTTTCCCCAGCTCAATGACTGCCTCGGCAGCATCTTCCCAATAGAGATGAGGCAGTCCCCATGTGTTGTAGGATTTTGAATTGGCCAATAGCCCGATCAACACGGCAACCTTCGTCTCTGGCTTGATCTGCGCGTAGGCTTTTTCATCAATCTTACGAAGGGCGAGAAGCGGTATATAGGAGGCAGTCTTCTGTTGTGTGAGATACTGCCTCAGTTGTTCGGCCGAATCTTTCCGGTTACGTGTTATCTCCCGATATGCGACGGAATTGTAAGGCTCGATCAGCTTGCTGCTGTCTTCGTCACTTTTTGCGAACAGTTGCGGCAGAGGCATCTTTTGAATTTCCGCCAATGTTGCTGATCTCCTGGCGTCCAGCTCCTGTATCTCGGTCAAGTGTTTCTGTACTCCTTTTGACTCCGAGGTGTCGGAACCGCACCCCGTCAACAGAAATGCTGTACAAAGCACGCCAATGACATTGAAAAATGATCTAGATGAAGCGTTACTCATGATTCCCTCCGTATCATTCTGACAGCCGTGTGAATGCCGGGAAAGTGTTTTTCCCTAACGTGGGTGCCTGTGTATTCCATTCCGATACAGCATCGTCGAAATCATCCTTGAATCCTTTGGGTGCAATCCAGTGAAGGGTGCCGGGAACATCACCGGCATCGTCCACCAGCCATGCCCATTCGTAATACCCGAGCAAATGATTGTTGCAACTTGAGTCGGGATTATCGATACAGACCGGGACTGTAACAGCCATCCATGTAAAGCCCAGCCATGGCTCACTTTGACCGCGTCGCGGGAAATCGTAGAGATTCGCGGTAGTAGTATCACTGCCAACAGTGATTGTACCAGCAAAGCTGCCATCATCATTACGTCCGTAATATCCCCAGATCCTGCCCGCGAGTCGATCAAGATACCATCCATCTCCCGTTGCTCGATCTTCCTTCTCGCTTGATGGATAAATATAGGTGCCGTCCTCATGATCGACGGATCGAACGATTTGCACGAAGACCACTTTGTTACAGGTGCATTCAACACCGCATTCGTCAGGATTGAAGTCAAAATCCAGGTCCATTTCCCATCCATTGCTGGTTGCCGTATCGAGTATGCCGCGGTCATGCAACTCAAACTCACCACATGGGACGGTACAGGAGCGAGTGCAGCCAGTGAGAAGTAATACGAAAAACCATGCCACATAACGACGCATGTTCCGTGTAACGAATGATCGTGGTGATTTGGGTATCGATGCGGTACTCATTGACTTTCCTCCATAACTGGCCTTTTCCTGTTATCCACGTGACTGAATATCAGCGCATCACTTACCGAGTATAGGACAACATTGTTACTTGCGACTGACGCGCTCCAATATCCGTGAAGAAGTACTGACAGGATGCTCGCGTTTAGGCGCCGAGCCGACAGGGGGCGAATGGATATTCCTTTGTCGCTAGCGGATCAGATCGATGGGGTCACCCATTAGGCGTCTCAGGTCAACAGGGCGAGTGAGCCTCTGAGAAATAACAGGGTCAGACCACAATATTTCTGCAAATGACTTAAAGAAAACCGTGGTCTGTCCCCTACTCTCCCTCTCCTCTACTCTCCTATGGCTTATTTGAAGTTCGTTTCACGATCTGGCTACAGCGTGCAGACTATCCTCAGATTGCTGCAAATAAACCTGTTTGCTCGCCGACCGATCGAACAGCTGCTTCACAAAAAAACAGGCCGACCCTCCGGACCCTCAAAAAGCATTCTCATTGAGGGCTGCGTAAGTAAGATAGCAGTGGGTCAGACTGCATCAATTTGATTCAGCGAGACATGCCAAAATCAGGGGGCAACCCTTCCAGGGCAATACGAAGCCAGTAGCTTTCGAACTGCTGCCACTGCTCCTCTTCGGGACCGTCACTATGACTCACGGGAAACTCCATCAACTCGACCGGGACGAGCATATGATTGGCGATGCTGTAGACGGTCTTCGCGGGCACCACATCATCTTCCAGTCCGAGGGCCAACAGGGTTGGGCAGGAGACGCGGTCGGCAAAGTTCACCGCATCGAAGTATCGCAACACCAACATCGTATCCTCGACGTGATCCCTGCGCCGGTCCAGATAGCGGCTGATCTCCGACCCCGAACCGGACTTCACGAACAGGTTACGTCCCTCTGCCCAACCAAAAGTCGGGACACCAATCGCCAAGAAGTCGGACTCGCCGGTAACGGCCTGCGCCATCAGGGCAAGGCCTCCCGCAAAACTGACGCCTTCAAACACACAGCGGGAGATCCTACCGTCGAGCAACAGGCGCGCAACACGGGCAGCTTGCATATAGTCGCTCACTGCCAGCCGAATAACGGATGTCTCCGGCGACTCGATACCCGTCAGCACGTAGCCCCATCGTGACGGCTCAGGCAAGGCGCTTTGGGAAATACCGAACCCCCGAATATCCACTGCCAACACATTGACACCCCTACGCGCCCAATCCCAACGCGCTCGACAGCTGCCGCCATAGCCATGGCTGGAAATCACCAACGGGCGCGGCTCATCATCCTGCCAGTGAAGCCAGTAGGCCGAAACCCGAACCAGCCCCAGGGAAACAAACGAAACGATCTCCAGGACCAACTTGCCATCCGCAGATGTTTCCACGGGTTGACGTTCGACCAGAGGATCCAGTTGCGAAAGCTGCAGGCGGGTACTTTCCCAGAAGACATCGAAATCTTCGGGTCGTGTCGAAGCCGGTTTAAATGCACGTCGCATATTCTAAACTCTTAACCATGTCGAAAGATGCGGCAGTCTGACTGGAGGATACCGGGTATGGTAACTGCACAAATGCTCAAAGAGGTCGCGTTTTTTCGTGGTCTGCGAACACCCGTGCTGGAAACTCTCGCGGAAACCGCGAGCATCGTCAAATCTGAAGACAATGCGATTATCGCCAAGCAGCACGACCGGGCTATCGCGTTGTTCGTCCTGCTGTCCGGCAACGTGCAATTTCTGATTGATGTCGAGGGCAGTGGAAAACTCCTGGTCAGCGTCAGTCGTGACCCCGGATTGATCATCGGGTGGTCAATCTTCCGCCCACCCTATCGCTACACAACCACCGTGCGTTGCGAGGGTGTGTGCCGACTACTGAGAATCCCCCATCATGTCATCGACGAACTGGTGAAGAATGATCCTGCGAGTGGGCTGATTTTGCTGCGGCGGGTAAACCTGTCCTTGGCGACCCGGCTCGAATCTGAACGAGCGCGACTGCTCGAGATGGCTGCTCCGCGACCTCACGAGCAGCATAAGCTGCCAGATCCTATCCTGCCGACCGACACCCCATGGTCCGTAAAGAACCTGCAAACGCCTCAGGTCATGGCGGACTTCCTGGATCACTCGTCTTTGTTTGAAGGACTGGAGTCTCGCCTGCTCGACTGGCTGGCACACCAGGCGCTGGTCAAAGCCCTGGCACCCAAAGACACCTTGTTCAAACAGCAGGGTATTGCCGATTACCTCTATCTGCTGATCGATGGGAGGATCGGCATCTCGTATTGCGATGAAAGTGACGAGCGCTGCGTGTTTCTGCGCGCACTCGAAAACGTTGGCGATCAGTTAGGCTGGTCCGCACTGGTTGACCCACGTCGGTATCGAACGTCCGCCTTTGCCATCGAACTTACGCATGTCGTCGCCCTGCCCAGCAATGCGCTGGAGAAGCTGTGTGAGCAAGAGCCGTCGATAGGCGTGGAAATCATGCGCAGGATATTGCGCACCATCGGTTCACGGTTAAGTTTCACCAGGGTCAGAATGGTTGCTCAACGGTATGGCACAAAGATTCAGACCATGCGAACTATCATCGACCAGGCCGCGGAAACTCTACCTGTGACATCGCCGCTGCACAAGATCCCCTATCTCCTGGAGAACCGCCTGACCTTGTCGGATGCGTTTCATGCGCTTGAACTTACCAGGGCACACGGAGAACCGGTCGAGCGCAACCTGGCAGAACTTTCGTTAGAGGTCCTGCAGGACGTCCGCAAGGAACTCGAGTTCTACCAGGGACTGCAGCATGCCTACGAGGCGGTGGCCAATGCTCCTCTGAACTTGTCTGCGGAAGAAGTCAGAAAACGCAGTATGATCGCGTTTCTCGAGTTGTTCGACCGTCTGTCATGGCGAACCGCAGGCGAGGAACTGTTACCCCGCGATGCCGGAAACATTGTGATCATGAACCATTTGGAAAACCACATGGACACCATGTTGCCGAACGAGTTTCGACTGACCCTCGACAGCCACTTTGTGTCCAGCGTCATACTGTTCAGGCGCTACGGTGAGGCGCCCATAAGGGTCGTTCGCAAACCGGAGATGGGCTGGTTTGGCTATCAACAGTACTTTGACCGTCTCGATTATCTCTACGTCTACCCTGGAGACGTGGACGAGGAAGATCAGGATCAGGCACTGACCCGCGAATCGCGCAACCGCCGGTTCATCGAACGCGCTACGTCGCATCTGAAGTCCGGGCGCAACTTGCTGATAGCACCTGAAGGGCGCTGTAGCCCCACGGAGGCATCTCCCTGCAGGTTTCGCCTGGGGGCGTTTCGCCTTGCGGCGGCTGTTCAGCCCGAACCACTCATCGTGCCCATAGCGGTCGCCAACTTTGACAAGCGCCTGACCGAGACCACCACCGCCGCAATCGTGTTCCCGCCATTCAGGCTCTCGGACCGGGTCGACGACCCAAGGGACAAGACGGCGCTGCTTGATTTCGTCGGTCAACTGCAACAGGAATACCGGAACTATGTACAGCAGGCCAGCGCACTGGCCCGCGAGTGATTGGTCCTGGCAAGCCAGTCTCTGTCCTTCAACCCAGAATCCACAGTTGACCGCTTCGAGCGATATGCAAGCCATTGTGGAGCCTGTATATATTTCTGTGTCACTGCTTGTTTCAGGATACAGGGTCAGACCACAATATTTCTGCAAATGACTTAGAGAAAACCGTGGTCTGTCCCACTGCTGTCCTGCCGCGACGGTACGGGACGCCTACGGCGCGCCGACGCACGCCTCGGGTGCGTTCTCGACGGGCACCGCCTCACCGACCAGGTCGTCCACCCTGGCCGCGACGGTGCAGGGTGCCCGCGTGGCCCGGAGATTGCGCTCGACCTCGAAGGTGCCGTCCTTGCGGTCCGCCCGCAGTCTGAAGAGCAGATCGCCGGTTTCTCCGTTGATGATCTCGACGCGATCCTGCACGCCGGCGATGCCCTCGACCTCGAGCCTTCCGAAGTTCTGATTGCGCGGATACCACTCGGCACCGGTGATTTCGGGAGCCTCCTCGCCGCCGCCCGGGGGGCCCGGGTTGATGCGTGGATCGTCGGCATCCCAGATCACCTCATCGTAAGCGTAACCGAGCACCGCGTAGTTCGGCGCCGGCTCGGTGACGGGCTCGAGGACCGGCATCCACTCGGGGCATTCGTCGCCCACTCCGCATTCGTCGGCCTCCCACGTGAGATCGCCGGCGTCCAGCCCAGTGCCGGCCAGAGCGGCGTCAGAGTTGGCCTGCAAGAAGCAGACAACGGGATTCGCGTCGATGCCCTCGTCCTCACAGGCGCCCGGATCGAACCAGTTCAGCACCATCTCCCGGGTGCTCTCGCGGACATAAGTGGTGTCTCCGGCGATGTCGATGTCAGCCGTCCCGGCGACCACGTCCTCGTTATTGGTGGTCAGTCCGAGGTGGATGAGCCGGTGGATGTTGTAGTACTTCCACCTGTAGACCGGCAGCGCGGCCATGCCCATCGGCGTCTCCACGTACTGCTCCTTCGTGACCGGCACCTGGCTCTCGAGCACGCTGCTCCCCTCCACGTGGCACTGCTGGCAGCCACCGAAGCGCCCGCCGCTGCCAAGCGCATTCTGCTGCGGGTTGGGCACGATGCCGTGTCCTCCCAGGGTGACGCCGTTGGAGAAGGCGGGATAGTTGCCGATCAACTGCCCGATCGTTTCCATCGGAACACCGGCCATCTGCAGCTGCATGCCGAGGAAGAGCTTCATGAACTTGCCATCGGGCAGCTTCATGGTCGCGACGTTGGAGACGTCGTCGAAGAAGGGGTACCAGTCGTAGGTCGGCGGAAGATACATGGGCTGGTTGAAGCCCTTGAACTCCATCAGGCCGACGTTGACGGCGCCGGGATTCATCGTGTCGTCGTCGAACATCTTGAAGAGGTAGGGCGCGAACTCGTCGATGACGCCGTCGCCGTCCACGTCCGCCGGCGATCCGGCCAGCGCCGAGCTGACGAGGTAGTGCTCGTAGCCGTAACCCGTCTTGCTGAAGTTCATCAGGTTCGGGAAGGCCTGCATCATGGCCATGGTCTGCACGTCCGGGCGGTCCATGTCCATGAGATTCAGCAGGGTCGTCGTGCGGACCTCCTCCGGAGTCTGGCCCTTGACGGAGAGGACGGTGGGATCGCCGTTCTCGTCGTTGACCCAGACGTCACCGAGCAGCCCGAGGGCCGAAAAGACCTCGGCGTTGCCGTACTTGCCGTCGTCGCTGCAGACGAAGGGCTCCATGCCGGGGAGCTGAAGCTCGTCGCAGTCGGCCGCATTGGCGAAGAAGCGGTACATCGAATACGGATTGTATGGGAAACCCGCCTCGTTCGTCAGGTAATCCCCGGGCTCCACCGTGAAGAACCGCCCGTCCATCACCATACCGTTGGCCATGGGCTTGAAGGGTGTGATCTTCGCGTTCTCGGCACCGCGGATGGCCAGGGACTGGGCGAGGAAGGAGGTCGAGCCGTTGAACCACATCAGCACCGGGTTGAGCCGGAAGGCTTCGAAGTCAGCGTCGATGTCGGAGGGGTTATCCTCTTCGGCGACCATGTGATCCAGGGTGATCAGCTTGGTGTCTTGCCCCTCGGCGTTGCGGCCGAAGGAGACGTGCCCGCCGTGACCGTATACGGAGAAGGTGATGCCGCCGCTGCGGGTGATGTGGCAGGTCTCGCAGGCGATCTTGTCCAGGTGTGTCTGGGCGTGCACGCCGTCGGCCGCGCGCTGGGGCAACGCATCCGGATTGTGGCACTGCACGCAGGTCAGGTGCGTCGGGTCCCCCGGATCGGGGGCCTCACCGGGAGGGGGCGGGGGATAGTCCGCCGCGGCCAGGTCGCCGCCGACCAGGTGCCCGCGCACGAACTTGTGCACGTCCTCCAGCCCGTCGTGGTCGTAGTCGCCTTCCAGCGTCACGTGGCAGGCGGTGCAGGTGTTGTGCTCGGGGCAGTTGGGGTTGTCCGCCGTGAGGCGCGGGTCAGGGAAGCAGACGTTGGCGTGGGCGTCATAGCCGACCCGGAACAGGGTGCCGCGCTTGTAGCCGGTGCGGGCGTGCTCGTGGCAGCGCAGGCAGTGGTGTTCTTCGGTGGGGCCGACGGACAGCACCGCCTCGACCGAGCGGTCCTGCATGACGGTGGGCCAGGGTGTTTCCGGCATGCCGTCGCCGTCGAGGTCCTGCATCAGCGGCGCATCTCCGATTCCATCACCTGTAACGTCGATCACGAGATCGGGGGATCCGTCGTGATCGAAGTCGGCGTCGTCGTGCGCGAGCTTGCCGAAGCCCTGAGGAGAGGGCGAGTGCTCGCCCGGCTCGGCATAGCCGGCGATCTCGAGGGTTGGCAGGTTCCAGTCGATGTCATCTCGCACGGAAAGATAGTGGTCGGCGTGGCAAATCAGGCAATCCAGGCCTCCGTCGACGAGGCTTTCGGCATTTGCCGAGGCGAGGTTGAAGGCGAATTCAGGGTCGTAGTAGAAGGGTTCGCCCATGAACATCTGGGTAAAGGAACTGGTGAACGCGTCCTGCATGGGCGGGATGAAACGCCCGACGTGGCACTTGCCGCACTCGCCCAGGTTGACGTTGCTCGTGTAGTTGATCAGGGCGGTCGTGCCGGGCAGGCCGCAGGCGCGGTCAAGGGCGCCATGGGCGCCGCCGCCGGGGAACAGGATACGGGAGTTCCCCCCCTGGACCTTGAAATGCACGGAGCTCTTGAGCTGCGCGATGGCGTTCTCGTGACACTCCGCGCAGATCTCCGTGGAGAGACTGCGCTCCACGTCGTCCGCCGGAACGCGTTTGCCGGTGGACAGGACGTACTCGCCCGCCCCTTCGTCGTATTGGATGTACTGAGCATGACTCCCTTGCTCGTCGCCCCCTCCTGGCGGTCCTCCCTGTCCGGGGTTCCCTCCCGGGGGGCCTCCCTGCCCGGGATTCCCACCCGGCCCCTGTTGCGCCATGGCAAACGGCGCCAGGAACAGTACAAGGAACAACGGCGCCAGCCAGGCGGTGTTTTGTCTCAGTGATGCTCTTTTTCGCTCAGTCACGGCTGCTCTCCTCCCGAATACCCGCGTGGGTGCTCTGTTGCCGATACAACCCCGAACGGTCTGAAAAGATGCATCGACAGCGCTGTCAATTTCGTCTCTGGCTCGACCCTCCGGGATGGCGCAGCTCATAGCAACTGTACGCGCGCCCCCACGAACCTGAACCAGGTCAGCAAACGCGCCGGGACCGCCTTGCAAGTGCACCAACTGTTGATGACCTGCATCGTCTGCTTTATCGAGAAAACCAGATTTATACTTACATTTTTTAGGGTATTTTCTTCGGCAGTCAAGGCAACGACGTGCGTCTAGCTGACGGATATCAATCCATCGGGCGATCGATGGGTTCACCCATCAGCCGCCTCCTCATCGATTGAAGTATTGAATGCGCAGCTCCAGGGCCAGGTCAGTCGGGCCAACATGACGCTACTTTGCGCCTTCCTCCAGCGGAACTGCAGTGCGCCATCGAGATGCTCGACAGACACCTCGCCGAGGAAAAGCATCTGGAAGTGGACGTTGAGCGCGCTGCCGAAGCGCTGGATCAGCGTGTCTGCGCCGGCCCGGTGCGTCCTGCATGTGAACCCCGGAAAAGGGGTCGTAACCCTTACACTTCCTGCGAGCTGCAGTTCAGATAGGAACGCCCCTGGGCAATGATCAATTCCGGGAGCAGGTTGAGAAAGCGACAGGGAAAAGAGCCGGTCAACTGCGAAGAGGAAGACCGACATTGGACATCACGGAAGAGTGTTGAATAATTTCTACCTCATTGTATTTATTGGGATTTATGACTAATGGGCGACCCCTTTTCCCTGCTTTTCCTGCCGGAGAGGGTGGCATTACGTTTTGTCAATGTGGACCCCGCTTCCTTCGTTAGGATAGTCTGTGTGAGTAAGCAGAGGAAACGACGGCACACTGCAATAATCGTCCCGATCCGCCGCGCGCTGGCGTGCAACGGGTTCCGGCGAACCGGGCAGGAGGGTAGCCATGAATTTTCGTTTCGAATCCAGGACATCGGCGGCGGACAATATCCGCAGGGTCGCATGCGAACAGATCGCGCTCGCGCGTGACAACCTCAGCGACCCTCCCGATGACGACGTCCACAATGGTATACACGAGGCACGCAAGAGCTTCAAGCGACTGCGGGGGCTGCTGCGCATGGCCCGGCCCGCACTCGGCAAGGCCCGCTACAAGCGGGAGAACGTCCGTTTCCGTGACGCCGGTCGCGCGCTGTCGGCGGCGCGCGATGCGCAGGCGCTGGTGGAGAGTGTGGACATGCTGGAAAAGGCCTACGGATTACAGGTGGATTTTACGCGGATGCGGCCGCTTCGGGATCGCCTGACCGCGCACAGGGAAGAACTCGAAAAAGAGACCTCAGACCTGGAAAATCACGTTCGCGAGGTCCTGAGCATGCTCGACGAGGCCTATCGCGAGGTCGAAAACTGGCCGCTGGCGGATGTCGGCTGCGGAGACCTCGCTCGTGGCGTGAAGCGGGTGTACAAACGCGCGAGCAAGGGCTGGAAACAAGCACTGAAAAGGCAGGACCCGGTGGAGATGCACGACTGGCGCAAACGTGCCAAGTACCTGCGTTACCATTTCCAGATGTTCAAGGGACTGGACAGCGACCGCGCCGCGCCCTGGCACCAGGGGTTCAAGGAGCTGAGCGACCTGCTCGGCGACCATCACGACCTGAAGGTGTTGTGTGATGTGCTCGATGACATGGGAGACACGGGGCTCGATCCGGTCGCCGAGTGCGAATTCCGTGTCCTGCTGCGGGAACAGCAGGACGCGCTCTATCGGGATGCACGGGAGCTCGGCACGAAACTGTTCGATGACAAGCCCGGCAAGATGCGCAAGAGGGTGCAGGACAAGCTGCTCGAAGCGAGGAAGGCCTGTTGAGGATTGCGGCCGCGATTCACCGGGTTGGATAGGAAGCTATTGGTATTCTTCATTGAGTTGCAGGTCTGCCTCTGCTGAAGTACGAGTAAAGAAGCATTCGATTCGAGAAGTCGTGACGAGGAGCACCAATGGCGTACAGTGAAGAAGTGATCCAGTCGGTTTGGGAGAAAGGTCGCGGCATGCAGGGAAGAGGCCAGGATACGTGGCTCAGGGATCGCTGTGGCGCATGGATTTAGCGTCACCAGTACGACTACGAGCAGTGGCTCGCAACGGGCTGGCTTGCCTGATCGGCGTCGGCACCTGCCCACGGGAGGCCGTTCTGGTTCGCCCACCAGTTTGCAGATCGGCGTTACGCCTCCCAAAAACCGCCCAACGATGGCCTCACCGGTGTACGTCTCCCTTCACACCAGTTTTTTGGCACAAGCCACACCGTTTGTGCATTTCTCGCTTGTGGAAAATAGTCAGTTTGTTTGCCCGGAGCCTTACTTTACCGCGGCTGCGCAGGCTTCCATTATGACCCTGTTGCAGAATACCTTTCCTTCAGAGCCCAACCTGCGAATGTGTTATTTATAAGCCGGTTGTCTAAACAAAGCAGCCTGACAAATAAAACGGGGGTCACTCATGACGAGCGACCCCCGTTTCAGTTGGTGATGGTATTACTGCGCTTTATGCCAGGCTCATGGCCATGAACACGCCACCGGTCAGGAACGCACCGATGCGATAATTAGGGTCAGAGTAAAAACTCCTGGTTGGGCGATTTGCGTTTGGGTTTCGGCCCACTTCTTGCTGCTCGCGTACGCTTGTGATGACTCTGGACACCCACCTATTGACAAGCCTGAAACTGACGGCACAATAGAGAACATGCGGAAAACATGCATTCAAGGACAGATAGCATGCCCAAACCGAGAAAACAGCAGATCTGCCTCGAGGCAACGCCTTACTACCACTGTGTTTCACGCTGCGTCCGCAGGGCGTTTCTCTGTGGCGAAGACCACTACAGTGGACAATCCTACGAACATCGGCGAGGCTGGGTCGAAGAGCGACTGCTCGAGCTGACACGCTGGTTCTCCATCGATCTATGCGCCTATGCCGTCATGAGCAACCACTGTCATGTCGTTCTGCATGTTGACGTGAAGCAAGCTGAATGCTGGACCACGCGGGACATTGTCGAACGCTGGCATGGCCTTTTTGCCGGCAATCTTCTCTCTCAGCGCTACCTCTCAGGCTATCAACTCAGCAAGGCAGAAATGCGCGCAGTGGAAGAGAAAGCGGAACAGTGGCGCGAGAACCTGACATCTGTGAGCTGGTTCATGCGTTGTCTGAACGAGCATATCGCCAGGCAGGCCAATGCCGAGGACAACTGCACCGGTCGTTTCTGGGAGGGACGCTTCAAGTGTCAGGCGCTACTCGACGAGGCGGCACTGATCGCCTGCATGGCCTATGTCGACCTGAACCCTGTCAGGGCGGGTATGGCGAGAACACCGGAGGCGTCAGACCACACAGCCGTCAAACACCGTATCGCTTGCTTGCAAGATCCATCAGAATCGTCGCAACCACGGACACTCATGCCATTTGTCGGTCATCATCGCAAAGCAATGCCAAAAGGCCTGGCATTTCATCTCGAGGATTACCTGGAGTTGATCGACTGGACTGGCAGGGCTATCCGTGATGACAAAAAAGGCGCTATCCAGCAAACGCTGCCGTCGATCCTGAAAAGACTCAACCTCGAGCAGGAGGACTGGCTTCGCGTGACGACAGAATTTGAAACGCTTTTCAAAACGCTGGTCGGAAACGAATTGGCCATCCAGTCAACGTGTGCCAGGTACGGACGGCATTGGGCGCACGGCATCCATGCCTGTCGCCACTATTTTTCAAGCTGACATATCACGAGATTCGGAAACAACAATGATCTCCTGAACGGGAGAGGATTTCTCTCGTCGTATCCGTGCGGATCGACGGAAAATTCTCACCAGAAACCTCCTGAAAGCAGAATCCTAGCCAGTTTGCTTCTGGCAGAAGTTGTCCTGGGCGAGGAAATCGCCTTTGCGAGCGGTTTTGTAAGAGGATTAAGAAGGTGGGTGTCTTCTTTCTGTTTTTCTGTTCTTTCTGGGTGTCTTCTTTCTGCTGAGTGCAGCGTTTTTGGCTCGGGAGAGATATCTTGATGTTAAAAAATGGGGTAGCGATTACTGCTGCCCCACTTGCGTAGCCCTCAGTAAGATAGTCATCTGAAGATCGGTCGGTTCCTGTTTAGGAGGACTCAGCAAGTCGGTGGTCGCGGGTTATGCACAAAAGCATTGAATTGGTTCAATCGGAAGACTGCCTGCGAGCCGTAAGCGGTTTGCGAGATGAACTTCTGGAAAGCCACCAGCAGTTACACGCATAAAGAGACAAAGATCTATGAAGCAACTGCATTGATCGAGTGACTGAGGAAGCTGTTGATCTTCGGATTCTGCGGTAGTGTCAATAATCTTTCGCGCTTTTTCTCGAGCGGTGCTCACGCAGTGGCTTGTTCGATTGCATGTTTGTAAAGAGGCTCAATGTTCAGGTAGCGTCGAGTTCCCCATTTAGTACTGGCAACGTGCCTCCGACATCGAGAAAACCGACTTTCTTGCAAAAGCAATTGGATTTCCTATACTTCGTAGAATATGGGACTTGTCTGTATCAGGGGCCGCAAGCGTTCGAAGTCGTCCTGGAGGGGTTACTCAGCAGCGGCCTTGGCCGTAGGATCCCGACCCTCTTACGACATACAAATTCCGGCTGTCTACTGCCAGCAGCGTAGGAGGGATACGCGAAAATCTCGCAGACGTCCGGGAATCAATTTTGGAAGGGCAAAGTCTCTGCTAAATGCGTGGCAGCAAACCCTGACCCCTTGATCCCACACGCATCCCCTGCTGTGCCCGGAGTAGGATTTTCTATCCAATTATTTTTTCTATACCCGACTATCGGGTAATACATTGATTCCTCCCAAGGGGCCAGCCACGGGGGATGTTGATAATTCTGAACACATCGGGAGACATCTATTATGTTCGCAAAAGTCAGAGTAATCGCGTTGGTAATAGGTGCAGGCCTTGTTGGTATGGCCCCGTTTGCCAACGCGCAATTCACCCTGGTCAACCAGAAATTCAGTGAGTTCAAGGAAGCCTCGCTGGGGA
>JARRMY010000031.1:0-14253 GCA_037385505.1 Gammaproteobacteria bacterium
CTTTTACTAGCCGCACAAGTTCAAGCGGGCGATACACGTGCATTTGAAGTCAATTCCTTACCGGGTTTTGGTGTGCAGGGCTCGGGGGATGGGGATATTTCAATTTCCAATAATTGCGTTTGCTTCAAAATACATAAGACTAAGCTTTGGGTTCATCCGGAGTTAGAAAAATACAAACCCCAGATTGTTGGTGTTCGCTTTGGTCTTGCGTACGAAACAAATGGCGAAAATTGGGATATTCTTGGCTATGCGCCAATGCATAGAATTGGTGGAATTATATCAATTGACAACCCGATTAAGGTGTTGCCGTTTGAAACATCGATGCCAGTACCAAAAGATCTAGAAAAGAAAAAATACTGGGTGGTGATGGAGATCGTTATGAAAGACATTGGTGAGAATGGAGTCTCATACTCATATGCACACGAGGAAGAGGGCCTAAAATGAACCCTAACCAGGCGCTCGTTCGGACGCAAACTACGCTGCGCTTCGTTTGCGCCGCAAAGCTTCAACGTTATGTTTCCTGTATTCAGCCTCCTGGGCCTTGAGTAGAGACAGTTTGTGAAGAGATCAACGAAAGCCGCCCTGTTGTCAGGCTTGGTATTTCCTGGTATCGGGCATATGTACTTGAAGCGGTATATCCATGGAATCGTATTGTCGCTCGGTGCAGCTTGCGCGATCTATTTCATTGTGTCTGTCGTCGTAACTGCTGCGCTCGAAGTTTCCGAAAAGATTAAAAGCGGCAATGTGCCAATTGATATGAGCGCCATCACAGATTTGGTCTCACAACAGTTGATTGGTACTGAAAAACAAACGAACGTCGCCATGATTGCCTTGGTTGCATTTTGGGTTATAGGCGTAGCCGATTCGTATCGGCAGGGACGTGCAATCGAGAAGGGTGAAGAGGGAAAGGGCGAACAGGAAACATAACGACACCCTCGAGTGCCGACGCCGTCAAAGTCGCGCCGCGGCTCAGGACGGCCGGTAGCATCGTCAAATCGGAGCCAAAACTATGTCAGAAGGTACAAATGGAAAGCTGTGGGCGATCATACTCACTGGTGCGTTCGCTCTTGCAGGTACGGTAGTCGGTGGATGGCTGGAAGCCCGGTCTAAAA
This sequence comes from Gammaproteobacteria bacterium, assembly GCA_037385505.1. Taxonomy (GTDB): domain Bacteria; phylum Pseudomonadota; class Gammaproteobacteria; order Chromatiales; family Chromatiaceae; genus Sva-25. The sequence continues at coordinate 1,113 of JARRMY010000031.1, forward strand.
TAAGCCTTGAGAGAACGAAACTTGATTCAAGCATTATTTCTCTCGCCCTGTCTCAAAAAACAGAAAAAGAACGCCGAGACTTCCTGGAATTTCTGGTAGCCACAAATCTCATAAAGGATGATGGTACCAAAGAAGGCCTGAAAGGCTATTTTGAAGGACCGGACGCAAAATCGCCTCCGTTCATTGCACCAGACACCAATACTCCGCTTACAGAGAGAACCCCGGAAAATACTCAAAACACGGATATCGATTTCTTTGTTTGCTCGAAGGACCTCAATAATCCCAATATTATTAATCTCGTAAGGGAATCGCACTCTGCAATATCAAACAGGGGCGACTTTGGCGAAAGTATCTATAAAGAGTGGGGAAACACCCTTTACAATGAAGTTGCAGAGAGCGAGTTAGCAGGAAAAGTGACTGTGATAATGGACTTCGACCATCCAGAATATGGCGAACGCCAGAAAATCGAAAATCGGCTAAAGAGTGTGGCAAATCAATTGCCTCTCTCTTTCCTTGATAACAGGGGAGCGCTCAGTCCCTGGAGAATTAGTGTGATTTTTTGTGCAAGTTGAAGATGCTGAACAACAAATGCATCCGATCCGGAATCCTCCCCGAGGGCTAACAGGGGACGGCTAACAGGAGAGACCACGGTTTCATTCGTTTTTTTACGTCGGGCGTGAAAACGTGTCTGTCCGTGCAACCAGGCTCTCTGTCACTTTCTCATGAAGATGATGGCGGCGTTCAATACCCGAGTGGGGACAGATACCATGCAACACCGCACCAACCATCGGGTTGCCTTCGCGTTCGGGTTGCCCGGGCTATACGAAGAGAGGCGATAAACCCTGATCTGCAAAAATTGTTGGGCTTACTGCGCCAGGTCACCTGCGGATTGAACTTTTTCTTCTATAGTAAACATGGATCCCGTGATTGAAAACAGCAAGATGGAGGCTCCCATGGCAGAAGAACCGATTCGCGAAGAACTGGACGCCCTCAAGGCCGACATCGCTCAACTACGCACCGACATCGCCAGCCTGACCACTGCAGTCAAGGGTGCTGCGTCGGAGAAGGTAAATGCGACCAGGGAGGATGCGCAAAAGCGGGCACAAGGTGCCTGGGAGGACATCGAGCGCAAGTTGAACGATGTGCTGGATCAAGGCCGTGAGACTGCAAGCGGTATTGAAGACAAGATCATTGAACACCCCGGAGGCAGCATACTCACTGCTTTCGGGCTGGGCTTCATTATCGCCAAGCTGATGGATATGGGGCATCGATCCTGAACAGCCTGGCGGAATTCATTATTGCAGTCACCGATCTGCTGGAGGCAGAAGGCAGGGCTTTTCGCCGAGGCATGATGCGTACCGGTGTGGGCCTCGTTTGCCTGGGCTCAGCGGCCCTGCTGCTGGTGGCAGGATTGGGCTTTTGCCTGTGGGCGCTATTTCAATGGTTGGCCGTCATCGTCGGTATGCAGATGGCGGCATTGCTGGTTGGCGTTCTTCTGATCGTCATTGGCGGGGGATTGATATGGGTCGCAATACGCCTCAACCGCTGACCACAGAGCAGGCCAAGGCCCGCTTACGCATTGCGGCACAACACGCAAGTCCAGCCACATGGCTGCAGCATCATCCGATGAAAGCGATTCTGATCGCACTGGCAAGCGGCTTTGTGGTGAGCCGCCTGCGATTGCCGGCGAATACCAGCGCGATGATGACAAGGATATTCGCTCCGCTCGTGGTGGGAAGCGTCACCCGGAAGGTGCAGCAGGAAAGAAGCAGGCAGCGGGAATGATAGAGCGCTGGTTTGGTTGTATGGAGCGATATTCCGCCAGACAGGATGGCTCTGAGTAGCGGGCGCGACGGGGTGTTTTAAGGCGCGGCATGCCGGGTTTTTGAAAATCCTCTAGCTGGCGCCAGTCGGTCCGGACAGCGGTATTCCCGGTATTGTCGGCACAGGAAATCATGAAAAGTGAGCTGAGTTGAACTGGAACGATATTGCATCAGCGGCCGTGACCCTGTTTCTGATCATGGACCCCCTTGGAAACGCGCCAGTCTTCAACGGGGTGCTTTCCAGTCTGGATCCTGCTCGTCGCATCAAGGTAATGGCGCGCGAACTCGTTTTTGCACTGCTCATTCTGCTGGCATTTCTCTATGCCGGCAACGCCATACTCACATTCCTGGGCCTGACCCAGTCCTCACTGAGCATTGCTGGTGGCGTGTTGCTTTTCATCATATCGCTTCGAATGATCTTTCCATCCCGAGCGGAACACGGGGGCGACATCGGGACACATGATCCATTCATCGTTCCGTTGGCCATGCCGCTTATTGCCGGGCCGTCGGCCATTGCTGTCCTGTTGCTACTGAGTTCGAATAACCCGGGCCAGATTACTGACTGGGCACTGGCGCTCTTCCTGGCCTGGCTTGGCGTGACACTGTTACTCGTGAGTTCACCAAAGATACTGGCTATGATTGGAGAGCGTGGTTCGCGGGCGCTGGAACGCCTCATGGGCATGATACTCGTCATGCTCGCGATCCAGATGCTGCTGAACGGCATCAGAGACTTCGTTCAGAGTCTTTGACAAGCTGTGTTGAGGTAATCGGGGTGAGGTGGGTGCACTTCCCCTTTTAGCAGGCGGCGTCAAATGACAATGCAACAAATGATCATTCGACCCGAGTGAGAGTGGGAACAATTCCCGACTTATCTTTGCTCGATCAGGAAGGAGCAAGACAATGAAAGTCATATCCATCTTGGCAGCCAGCCTGCTGGCGATTTCTGCCTCTCCGGCGTATTCGGAGGTCAGCCAGGAGGTTCTCGAATCCATCGAGACGCCAAACGATGTCGAAACCTCGATCCGAGGGGAAAAGGGAAAAGGGGTCGATACCCTTAACACTCTTGAAGTTAAACATGGATAAAGGGTATTAACGCCATTCCACCTCGGCAGAATCCCCAGCCGCATCAGGTGTGCCAGATGCCGGGCATCGCATTCGTCTTTGGTGTGCTTGCGTCCCGCATACTGCGGGACAGCACCAGTGTGCGCCAGGTGCACGGCAAAGCCAGCATCCATCATCCCGTCCACCACCCACTATCAGTCATAGGTCGATTCGACCACGTAATCGGATAAAATCAGGTCGGTAACGCTCGGACACTGAAAGAATGGCCGAATGGTGATTGGGCAGACGCTTCTCGTAGTGAATCTGGTCGTGTTCATCCAGCACAGCAATCACGCTATTGTTGGCATGCAGGTTGATTCCGCAATACAGTGTGTTTTTCGCCTCCTTTATCGGTGCTTCATCTTCGTTGGCACTTCGATGAATATCACTCGGTTCAGGAGTCGGCTGGAGGATTATCAGTAGCTGTTAAAGATGTATTAATGGGGACCTACTGGCTTTCCCAAAGACACCGACCTCTGTAATGCTTCACGGGGTTACGACTGGCGTTACTTGTCAGGCATTGAAACCGCCCCGATGCCTGGACGTTCTGGTAATTGGGCGGTGGAGAAAATGAAATGAAACAGTTGGCACTACTCGTTTTTACAATGCTTTTTTCTTTATCTGTTCTGGCAGCGGATGAATCAAAAGAAAAGCCGACTCAGCACCTTCAGATAGCAGATGTGACTTCCATGGAGGAGGCCAAGGCAATTTTCATTGATAAAACAGTGGAGATTCGAAACAAGAAACCACTCAACCTGGAGGCAGCATCACAAATACATATCATCACATATACCCTCGAAAAGAGCGTGGCCTACTTTGCAGAAAACCTGGAGGGGGAGAAACAGGAACAAGCGAAGCAAATAGCTGTTGTTGTTGAAGATATTCATATTGCTTCTGAAAGCAACAGACTGGATGATTTGCAAAAAGACCTGGATAAATATTTTGACCTGGTAGACAAGTTTCTCTTCTGTTTTTAGCAAACAGACAAACCCGAGAAGTCCGCCTCGGCAAAGGAATAACAGGATCAGTCCGCTTTAATGAGACATAAGCCTCGATCAGGATCGCTGGTGCCGCCGCCATTCGTCGGGGCTCATGCCGGCGATCTTGCGAAAGGCCCTGATGAAGTTTGACGGGTCGCTGTAGCCGACCTCGCAGGGGACTTCCACGACCTTGATGTCCGGATCGCCGAGCAGTTCGGTCGCGATCTCGAACCGGGTCTGGAGAACCAGCTCGGCGTGGCTGAGACCATGTTCGGCAAGCCTGCGCTGGAGTGTTCTCACGCTGGTCCCCATGATGTCCGAGACCAGCCTGACATCCGGATAACCGTTAGGGACATATGCGCGCAACAGTTTCCTGAGTGACTCGGTGTATTCCGGGATCGGAGCCGGTCGCATGGCGACTGAATCAGCATGTTCACTGTCGTGTGGTTCTGTTGCGACGACAGCCGAAGGGACGCAAGCATCGAACGCTGAAAGGATCTGCTGCTGCCTCGAAAGCCAGCCGCACATGCGCACGTCGGGAAGCCGATCCCTGGTTGCTGGTGGCATCGATCAGCTTGTCGGAGAAAACGCCGCAGCAGCTGGTGATGCTCTATCGCAAACGGATGCAGATTGAAGAGGGCTTCAGGGACAGCAAAAGCCAGACGCTGGGGCTTGGCATTTATCCCATGCGGAACCGTTGCCGCCAGCGACTGGAGAATCTGCTGCTGATCGCCGCCTTGGCACTCTTTCTGGCGTATCTGATTGGGCTGTATGCGAAACCGCAAGACTGGTCCCGTGGTTTTCAGGTGAATACGTGTAGGAACCGGTCTGTGCTGTCGGTCGTGTCGCTTGGTATCCTGTGGCTGTCTGAACCATCCATCCGGCATCGATTGCCGAAGCTATCGGTCTTACTGGCAACTATGAGAGAAGCGATTCGATTGGCGCATGAGATGGATGGTTCATGAAAAAATTGTGGGGATACCTCAGGGTCAGAGTAAAAACTCAGAGTAAAAAATCCCGGTCGTCAAACAACCGCATTGATCTGTCTTGGGGGAAGCCTGGTTGAGTCTTGCCCCGATGCAACTGGCATATCAGGCAGGTCGCCATGTCGCAGGCTTCCCTTGTTTTGAGCTGATCAGTGCTTGTTGTCGACTCAAGATTTGATCAGTCCCATTATCAGAAACAGTGCAGCGGCCATCGCACTGACAGTGCGCAATGTGTTCAGCCAGGTCCAGCGATCAAGGTAGTGCTCCCATAGATCACCGCTAGCAGGATCAGTCGGTGTGGCCGCAGCCAACTGATTGTTCAATGGCACATTGCCCACTCCTGTAACCAGAAAGGTACCGCATAGATACAACAATGCACCGATCAGGAAATAAGGAGCAGAGATTGCTTCCCACCCCTTGATCGCAAGGATCGAGACCAGCAGGGAAAGGAGAGCCGTGCCAGTGAATACAATCAGAAACAGCGGGTTCAGCACAACGACATTGATTGACTGCATTGCTGCCATGCCTTGCGGGGAGGGCAGGCGCGCAAGTGCTTTCATGACAAAGCTCGAGAACGCGAAGAAAATCCCGCCAATCAATGCCGAGCCCAGTAATGCCATGACGACGGTAATCATGGTGAAAAAGCTCATGCGACAGCCTCCTTCTCATGAGAATCCCAGCTGCCTCGGGCAGCAATGCGACGTGCAAACGCCTGGAAGTCGGCTGGTTCCCGGCCAAGTGCGCGCTGCACACCATCACCGAGACTGGCGTTGCGGCCGTCCAGAACGGTTTCGAATAGATAATTCAGCAACCAGGCAATATCTGCGGGTGCTCCCGAGCTCGTGATGGCCTGGTTGAAGTCGTCCCTGGGGATCTGCATGTACTGCACTTCGCGGCCAGCCGCGGCGGAAATTTCCCGAGCAATATCGGTGAATGTCATCAAGCGAGGCCCTGTGACTTCATAGATCTCGCCGGCGTGCCCTTCTTCAGTCAAGGCGGCAACCGCAACATCAGCGATGTCATTCACGTCGATAAAGGGTTCGGGAATATCGGATGCTGGCAAGGTCAGGCTGCCACTCCTTACCATGTCGAGGAATTCGCCTTCCGAGAAATTCTGCATGAACCAGCTTGCACGCACCACCGTCCATTCGACATCGGTTGCCTGGACAATCTCTTCGCAGGCCCGGGCCTCCTGTTCGCCACGGCCCGACAGCAACACCAGGCGCTTGACGCCTTGCGACACGGCCTGATCAACGAAGCGGCGAATGGCATCTCCGGCGCCTGGTATGGCCAGGTCCGGCGCGTAGCTGATGTAGGCTGAGGTGACACCGTCCAGAACTTCGTGCCAGTTGCCCGGATTATTCCAGTCAAATGATGGCGTCGCCGTGCGCGATCCTATACGGGTTTCAATGCCACGCGCCTGCAGGCGTTGCGCAACACGGCGCCCGGTCTTCCCGGTACCACCCAGTACCAGTGTGATGCCGGGGTTTTCGGCGGAAGTCGTGGATGTGGTTTGCATAACAGTCTCCCGGTTATGTGTCGATGGTTGCCAGACAAGGCGTTTGCTGTAGGAACAAGCCTACAAGCGGGAGTGTGACTGCACCATGTTCGCAACAATCAGATACATATGAATTCGTCTACAATGAGCCGATGGATAGCCTGGGAGGATTACTGGATGCGCCGCGGGCGCGGGGCGCCTTCGCCTTGCGAACGGTGATGAGCGCGCCATGGTCTCTGCGAATACTTGCCGAATCGCCGTTGACATTGATTGCCGGTGTCACGGGTGAGTTGTGGATTGTGCCCGATATCGGAGACCCGGTGCACGTTGCCCCGGGCGACATCGCCATCACCCGTGCGCCGGATCATTACAACGTGGCCGATTCTCCAGCCACGCAGCCGCAGGTCTTCATCCATCCCGGACAGCGTTGTTGTGATGCGGAAGGCAACAGCATGCTGGAGAAAATGACGCATGGCGTGCGGACCTGGGGAAACGATGCCAATGGCTCGACGATCTTTCTGGTCGGCGCCTATGAACATCTGAGTGACATCAGTGACCGCTTGTTACGCGCATTGCCGCCGGTACTGTCATTGCGCCACAGTGACTGGGAATCGCCGCTTGTGCCGTTATTGTGCGAAGAGGTCATTAAAGACGAACCCGGCCAGGCTGCAGTGCTGGACCGCTTGCTTGATTTGCTGGTTACTGCCGTGCTGAAAGCATGGTTTGCACAACAGGATTCGCACTGCCCCGAGTGGTGGGGCTATCAGGGTGACCGCATCGTCGAACGTGCTTTGCATAGCATGCATAGGAATCCTGCATACCCCTGGACTCTCGAGAAGCTGGCCGTGGAATCGGGCGCATCACGCGCGTCACTGGCGAGGCGCTTCCGGGAAATGGTTGGCGAGGCGCCAATGACTTTTCTCAAGCATTGGCGCATGGCCCTGGCAGCAGATCTGTTGTGCCAGCCAGATGAAACGGTCAGTACCGTGGCAGAGAAGGTTGGCTATGCAACACCCTTTTCCTTCAGCGCCGCGTTCAAGCGTGTGCGAGGCATGAGTCCGCAGGAACATCGTTCAGTCATGCGTTCGTCCACCTGAAAAGAGCAGAAGGGTCCGATACCCTTGAACTGGATCGAGTATGAATTTCTGCATCAGGTGCCTCCAGCCGCAACCGGGGCTTTTGAAGAGATGTCGGCATACGGCTTCAAGGCGGTCACCACCTGGCGACGCAATTCGCAGAACTCTATTTTTGAGCAGGATCAGCAGTGGTCTTATCAAGGCGCGTAAGAGCTGGCTGAGCAGGGCATCTCATCGCCTGGATGACCGGTCTGACGGAAATGGGGTCAAGTGGTCTGCGACGTTCCATCATGCGAACAGCTCGACCCTGGTCTGAGCCGGCTCGCTTTCCCGTACCATCCATGAGCGGTCTTGGCTATAGTGGAAGGTATCATTCGAACGATGCGATGGAATTGAACAAGGAACCTTCCGAATGGAAATTGACCAAAAGGCTGCCTCATTGACTGTCCCTGTAGCGATCGATTCGGTGAAGTCGATCGAGAGCTTCCGGATGACGCGCTGCACCTGTTACGTGATTGAAAACAGCGTGCCGAATCCTGGCTGGCGACTCGATTTGAGTGGAGTCGATGTCAACTTTTTCATGTTGGGGCTTTCGGGAGTCATCACCTCGCCATCCGGGGATGGTGGCAATTTCGACACTCCGGAGAAGATCGATCATTTGTACGACGTCATCGAGGCGAATGATCTCTTCTTTGTCGACGTGAATGACATCTGGTTGCCGAATGATCTCTTCAGCCGCAGCGAACGGCAGCCGGAGCGCGGGGACGTCTTTCGCGTCTCCTGTGAACTCTTCCAGCTTGCGTATGCGATCTCTGAAGAGGTGCAAACGCATCAGGAATTCCTCGAGCGCCTGGAGCGCAGCGCTATCCCCTGGAACCTGAACTATTCCAAAGAAGAGTCGGCGGCACTCTCTGCGTGGAATCAGCAGCAGATCAACGAGAATCGCAAGGCCTACCATGCGGACACGGCCAGGCAGTTACCCAAGAAGGGTGGTAACACGAAACCCTTGCCACCGATGTCACGATAGAGGATCTAAGGATGTCAAAACTGCGCGTGATCATGCTGGATGTGGGGTGGGGCGATTCCATCCTGCTCGAGTCCGAAGACGAGGCGGGCAACAGGCATTTTGCGATGGTCGATTCGAACGATACCTCGAGAAACCGGTTCACACTGAATTTCCTGAAACGCTGCCTGCAGACGAAAGGGATCGACCACCGGGATACGAAGCACTTTCTCGACTTCGTCTTATTGACGCACGGGCACGCGGATCACGGACAGGGTCTGAAAGCGATCATGCAGGAGTTTGGAACCCGGCATTTCTGGTACTCCAAATCAAGCAACTGGAGCAGCATGGGCAGTCTGCTGAGCTACGCGCGCCTATCCAGCAATGTCGAGCATCACCAGGCGATAAACGATGGCATTGCGCTGCCTAAATTCGGGGACGTCGAGCTGGACGTGATATGGCCCATCGATGGCCGGGAGTCGGAAGCTGATGAAAACAATAATTCGGTTGTGATGACGCTGAAGCTCGGCAACCAGTGCTTCGTGTTGAGCGGCGATGCGGAAAAGGAGGTTTGGGAGCATGTTGCCTCTGAAATCCCCGCGGAAACGACCTTCTTCAAGGTCCCGCATCACGGATCGATCAATGGCAGCTTCGACGGAGACGACCCTGCCTGGCTGGATGATTGCCCGGACGCTGCAGTATTGGGTATCAGCTGCCACGTCGGCCGCTTTGGTCATCCTCATCATGAAGTCATCGATCTTTTCAGGAATCATAACCGCGAGTATTTTCGTACGGATGAACAATACCACCTGGTCTTTGAGACAGACGGCCAGCAAACGCGCAGGTATTTCCACCACGAGGGCTGACGATGTCCATGCAAGCCATCTGTCAGAAAAAAGAGAGAAGCTTGCATGAGGATCGCGGAAAACGGCCTCAAACGAATAGCCCCGGCAAGTGGTCGTGCTCTTCCATCGAGTACGGCAATGAACTGACTGGAGACTCAATCCGGACAGCTGACTCTCCGGTATCGGGTATTGGCGAGCGTTCTGGTCGGATGCGCGGACAGTGTCAACATGCGCAAAGGTAATGAAATGAATGATTCCATACTGAATTATGAAGAAAAAATGTGGCAACTCTTTGACGTCACCAAAAAGGAGATGCCGGACCTGGCGGAGGCATACTACGGGCCTGTCAAGGGCGCGGTTTATCGAGATGGCGCCATAACGCTCAAGACCAAGCGGCTGATGTCGCTGGCGGTGGCGATTCAGGCGGGCTGCAAGGATTGCATGATTTCGCAAACGTCCAAAGCGCTGGAGCTTGGCGCAACAACAGAAGAGATCTTCGAGACCTGTTCTGTCGCCGTGAGCATGGGGGGAACCCTTGCCTGGAGCAAGGCGCTTGTCGTCGCGGATTACCTCAGAGAAAGAGAAATCATCAAATAGGCCACATCAAGGGCGACGCATGGATGCGCGCAGTTTGCAGACGTTGAGAAGAGATGATCATTCGCAAGGCCACACCCGACGATGCCGAATACCTGGCGCAGGCGTGCTTGGAAGTTGTCCGCTTCATGCGCAAGGGCGATACCGACAAGTTCATCTCGGGCTTTCCTGATGAAGTTGCTCCGGAGATGATCAAGTGGGCCAGGGATCACGCAGCATCCAGCGACAAGGTTGCTTTTATTGCTGAAGAGCCCGAGGGGAACAGGATCGGCTGTATTTTCGGCAGAATCGAGGAGAGCAACATGCCCATGGCAATCTCGGGAGAGATTGGCTCGATCCCGGTTTGCTGGGTGGAACCGGATCACCAGAACACGGGTATCGGACGAGCGCTTCTCGGCGAGATCGAGAAGTGGTTTCTGGCGCGCGGTATTCACCATCTTGAAGTCGCGTACATGGCGAGGAATGCAGTGGCCCGGGAGGCGTGGACGCATTTTGGTTTCGTGCCCTTCAGGATCTTTGCATACAAGGAGATTGGTGAATAAAGCGCTGGGTCCTATCGCCTGGAGCCGCTTCAGACCAATCGTCAGCCTGAACCTCGGGGCGCCATTCGGGAGAGGCCAGGGTAGCTGGCCGCATTAGCAGGACTGACTGAACGAAGCCTTCGTCTGTCCACGATGCTCGCGATGGCGAAAAGCCAGGAGGGGACGGGCAGATCGAGGCAAGCAGATTTTCGTTATCTGATTTATTCTTGATGACTCAATCAGAATCTCCCCAATCACATCCTCAAGGAGGAAATGCAATGTCTGGAATGGACAAGATTCGCCTGGCCGCCGTTGTGGCTTCACTCACACTCGCCATGCCCCTCTCTGCGGCACCCTTTGTCGACAGATGCCAGGAAAACTGGATCTCGAAAAGCGATGAGGCGTTCGCGGCCGATTGTGCTGATATGGCATTCAACGGCGACCTGGAAGAGCGTCAAAAATTGGCGTGGATGTTTTTTACCCGCGTCAATCAACTGATCGAGGATGCGCACGGGGTGTCCGATTCCGGCCGTGTTCCCCAATGGATGGCATGGGCGACCGACAACGACACCTTCGGAACCACTCCGGATTATCAATACAAGCGAGAAAACCGCGATGACCTGGTGCCGGTGACGGAGAAAAAGTTGCTCGCTGGCGGTATTTCCATGGATGAGCCTGACGGGGCCAACGAAGAGACGACGCGAAATGCTGTCGCATACGACTACATCACCAGGACGGCAAAGCTGAACACCAAGCAGGGGGTTCTCGATTACATCAAGGCAGGCAACCGGGTGGACATGCCCGTCGGATCGGTTGAAATGAAAGCCTCGTGGCTCAGGGTGCCTCCAGGCGGAGCGCCCGATGGCGCGCTGACATTCAAGTTCAAGTCAGGCACCTACTGGTGGCGCGGTCTGCACATCATGGTGAAGATGAAGCCATTGCCGAAAGACGAGAATCTCTTCTACACAAAAGAGCCAAGCTGGTTCTGGACGACGTTCGAGTTCAATGACAATCCAGGCGTCGGCCATGTCCGCGAGAAGCTGATTACCCAGCGGGCCCCGCTGTCCCGTGAAGCAATAGAATCGTTTCTGGAAGAGGGTGGAATTGCGGGTTTCGGTTTTGAAGCCTATGCGCCGAACGGCACGCAGATTAGCTATACCGTGGATGGAGAAGGCAATGAGCCTGTCATCCTCGGGCATACGGACATGGAAGACTTCGCGGGAAGTCCGAATACCGCGCAACCGAGGTACTGGACAAGCTTCAACGCCTCCTGCCACACCTGCCATGCAACGGCGGCCATCAACCCGGAAACGGAAACCTACTTTCCGTTCTCGGTGCCGGCGGGTGCATTGACGCCGCAATACTATGGCGCTGAAAAGGACGGCACGAACCTCTACCTCGGTGACGGTTTCGTGCCACTCGATTTCATGTGGCCGATATCGTTTCACGCGAAATAAGGCCGGTTTAGGTACCGGAGGGCTCAGTTGCATTCCCTCCGGTGCGCTTCGCGAATCAGCGTCACGACTCTGGTAAATAGCTCTCTTCTGGATTTCTATCGATACTACTCAACGCGTATGTGACAATAGTGATACATTGCCCGTTTTGCTGCTCGTCAAACCCGGCTCTGATACTAGCTGCTAGACTTGCAGAATACCCGAGGGAATATTTCTGATTGGAGATGGTCGATGGGCCTGTTCGGTGAAAGTGACAAGAAGAAGAGGAAGAAGTACAAGCGTTGGGCGGAGAAGGTAGAGAAAGCTGTCGCAAAGAAAACAAGGAAGTCAGACCTCTCTGTCGAGACGCAGTTCGTGTTACCTGAGTCAGATTCCGGGATACGCCGGTTTTTTCAGAGCGCACTCGGAGACGTTTCCGATTACGGAATTCTGATGTCTGGATCAGTCGACGGCTCTGATGTTGTCGCAATGCTCCCTTTCAGGGGGCAGGCCATGGTCTTCCTGATTTATCTTTCGATAAATTTCAATGCAGTCTGTGTGAACACCAGCGGCAATTACACCATGAGTGCAAATTGCAAATGGAAGTGCGAACCCAGAGACAAAAAGAAAGCGCGACGAATCAACAAGCGATTTCCAAAGCCCCCAGTGCAGCGGTTTACTGGCACCAGTATCGAAAGAATTGAGCGAGGTGGTCACCTGGGACCGGTTGACGAAGGCGCTACCGAATTAGCCTTGTACGGGCTGATCGAGGAGAAACAGGCGATCGATCTGTTCGCTAAAACACTGGGCAATATGAATGAAATCGTGAGCCTGCTGAAAGAGTAGAGCGAACAATCACGACACGCCGTTAGTGCGTGCTTTCCGGAAGCAGGAGGCATGTTCGCAAGGACCCCTCTTATTGCACCCACCTGTTTTTCGCCGACCCCGAACCTGAAGTGCTGACTGAAATCCGGGCCAGGCAACTCACTTCTGGACATCCACTATAGGAGAATTGATTGGTCGAGCGTATTGTGAATTCGATCCTGGTTGTCAGAACTAATCGGCCAGTCCAAAAATAACGACGTTAATCAATTGATATCAGGCAGACAACAACAGGGAGAGGGTCAGCTCATCGCAGTGGAAGGCCGGGATGGAGGCAAGATTATGTTTTACAGGATCAGCGAATCAGAGATCTTCATGAGGGGAAATGACGGCGGCAGGCATTGATCCCTTGCGACCAGCACCGGCCTGTCTGTGTGCAGGCATTCTTAACCCGCTCTT
>JARRMY010000032.1:0-15714 GCA_037385505.1 Gammaproteobacteria bacterium
ATCGCGTAGCGATACCGATTAAAACGCCGTCACGCAGTGACAGAACAGACAGGCCTCAGTGCTGCAGGATCTGGCTCAGGAACAGCTGCGTACGCTCGTGCTGCGGGTTGCTGAAGAACTCTTCCGGTTTGTTGGTCTCGATGATCTCGCCGCCATCCATGAAGATGACCGAGTCCGCGACCGTCTTGGCAAAGCCCATCTCGTGGGTCACGCAGAGCATGGTCATGCCGCTCTCGGCGAGTTCGACCATGACGTCGAGCACCTCCTTGATCATCTCGGGGTCGAGCGCCGACGTCGGTTCGTCGAACAGCATGATGCGCGGGTTCATGCAGAGGCTGCGCGCGATGGCGACACGCTGCTGCTGGCCGCCGGAGAGCTGGCCGGGATACTTGGTCGCCTGGTCCGGGATCTTGACGCGCTCGAGATATTGCATGGCGATCTCCTCGGCCTCCTTGCGCGGCATCTTGCGCACCCAGATCGGCGCCAGGCAGCAATTCTCGAGCACCGTGAGATGCGGGAAGAGGTTGAAGTGCTGGAAGCACATGCCGACCTCGCGGCGGATCTGGTCGATGTTCTTGACATCGTTGGTCAGCTCGATGCCGTCGACGATGATCTTGCCGCGCTGGTGCTCCTCGAGACGGTTGATGCAGCGGATCATGGTCGACTTGCCCGACCCGGAGGGTCCGCAGATGACGATGCGCTCGCCCTTCCTGACCTCGAGGTCGATGTTTTTCAGCACGTGAAACTCGCCGTACCACTTGTGCATGCCGACGATTTCCACGGCGAGCTTGTCATTCGTTTGTGCAACTTCTTCAGTCATGAGCCGTCTCTCTTAACGTTTGTGGCCGGTATGGAGTTTGCGTTCCAGCGCCTGGCTGTAGCGCGACATGCCGAAACAGAAGATCCAGAAGGTTGCGGCCGCGAAGACGTAACCCTCGATGGAGAAGCCCAGCCAGTTGGTGTCCTGGGTCGCCGACTGGATCATCGCCAGCAGGTCGAAGAGTCCGATGATCAACACCAGCGTGGTGTCCTTGAAAAGGGCGATGAAGGTATTCACGATGCCCGGTATGACGAGCTTCAGCGCCTGCGGCAGGATCACGAGCCCCATGCTCTTCCAGTAGCTGAGCCCGAGCGCCTCGGCCGCCTCGTACTGCCCCTTCGGGATGGCCTGCAAACCGCCGCGCACGACCTCGGCCATGTAGGCCGACTGGAACATGACGATGCCGATGAGCGCTCGCAGCAGCTTGTCGAACGAGGTGCCCTCTGGCAGGAACAGCGGCAGCATGACCGAGGCCATGAAGAGCACGGTGATCAGGGGCACGCCGCGCCAGAGCTCGATGAAGGCGACCGACAGCGCCCTGACGATCGGCATCTCGGAGCGGCGCCCGAGCGCCAGCAGGATACCGAGCGGCAGCGCCGCGACGATGCCGACGGCGGAAAGCACCAGCGTCAGTGTCAGGCCTCCCCAGAGGCTGGTCTCGACGTGCTCGAGGCCGAAGGCGCCGCCGGAGAGCAGGTAGAAACCGATGATCGGGAAGCCGAAGAGGATGAACATGCCGAGCCACTTCTTCCATGGAAAGGCCTTGATGAACATCGGGATCATGAGCAGCACGAACAGGATGGCCATGAAGTTGATGCGCCACTGTTCGGCCTCGGGGTAGAGCCCGTACATGAACTGCTTGAAGCGCACCGCGACGAACACCCAGCAGGCGCCGCCGCTGTCGCAGTCATCGCGGCTGGTGCCGATCCAGTCGGCCTTGATGAAGGCCCACTCGACGAGCGGCACGAGCGTTTTCCAGAGAATGAAGGCCGCCAGCAATGTCAGCAGCGCATTGAACCAGCTCGAGAAGAGGTTCTGCCTGAGCCAGCCGATGACGCCGGTCTGGCTGACCGGCGGCGGCAGATCTTCGTGCGGCTTGTGTTGAATGACGGCCATGCTAGCGCTCCACCAGTGCCATTTTATTGTTGTACCAGTTCATGAACAGCGAGATCAGCAGGCTGATCGTGAGATAGACCATCATGGTCATGAAGATGATCTCGACAGCCTGGCCGGTCTGGTTCAGGGTTGTGCCCGCGAACACGGCGACCAGGTCCGGGTAGCCGACGGCCGCGGCCAGCGAGGAGTTCTTCGTCAGGTTGAGGTACTGGCTCGTGAGCTGCGGGATGATGACGCGCATCGCCTGCGGGATGATCACGAGCTGCAGCGTCTTGCCGGGGCGCAGGCCGAGAGCGTAGGCCGCCTCCGTCTGGCCGTGGCTGACGGCCTGGATGCCCGAGCGCACGATCTCCGCGATGAAGGCCGCGGTATAGATCGACAAGGCCAGCAGCAAGGCGGCAAGCTCCGGAATGATGGTCATGCCGCCCTGGAAGTTGAAGCCCTTGAGCGCCGGCAGGTCCCAGCTCAGCGGCATGCCGGTCAGCAGAAACGCCAGCAGCGGCAGAGCGATCAGGATCGCCAGCGACACCCAGAAGGTATGGAATGGCTGGCCGGTCTCGGCCTGGCGCCGGTGCGCCCAGCGCACGAGAAAGATCACGGCGACGATGGCGACGGCGAGCGCGACCAGCACCCAGACAAACGCCGATTCGAACACGGGCGCCGGCAGGTAGAGTCCGCGGCTGTTGAGAAACATGGCCTCGCCGACGCCGATACTCTGCCGCGGGTGCGGCAGCAGCGGCAGCATGGCGAAGTACCAGAAGAGAATCTGCAGCAACAACGGAATGTTGCGGAAGGTTTCGATGTAGACGGTCGCGATTTTCGCGATCAGCCAGTTCCTGGAGAGCCGCGCAACCCCCATGATGAAACCGATGATGGTCGCCAGGATGATGCCGAGAAAGGAGACCAGGATGGTGTTCAGAAGACCGACCAGGAAGGTCCGGCCGAAGGTGTAGGTCTCGTCGTAGGGGATCAGGCTCATGAGGATGCCGAATCCAGCCTCGTTGTCGAGGAAGTCGAAACCCGTGCTGATGCCGCGCTTCTCGAGATTGTGCAGCGTGTTGCTGAAGATATAGGCGAAGAAGGCGAACACCGCCGCCAGGACCAGCACCTGGAAGATCAGGGCGCGCTTGTCAGGGTCGTTCCAGAACGGCGGCCTGGAGGGTATGGCTTCTTGATCGTTGTTCGACATCGGTCAGCGCCTGGCTGGAGTTATGGAAAACCGAATCCGGCCTGCATGGCAGGCCGGAATCGGATGGCGATCAACGGATCGGAGGGGCGTACTGGATGCCGCCATCTTTCCAGAGAGCGTTCAGGCCGCGCGAGATACCGAGCGCAGAACCACTGCCAACGGTGCGCTCGAAGACCTCGGAGTAGTTGCCGACCTGCTTGACGATGTTGTAGGCCCAGTCGTCGCTGAGGCCGAGGCCCTGCCCCTTGATGCCCTCGAGGCCGATCAGGCGACGCACGTTCGGATCCTCGGAGTTCTCCTTCATCTCATCGATGTTTTCGGAGGTGATGCCGAGCTCCTCGGCGTTGAGCATCGCGAACAGCGACCAGCGGACGATCTTGAACCAGTCCTCGTCGCCATTGCGCACCACCGGACCGAGCGGCTCCTTGGAGACGACTTCCGGCAGCACCATGGCGCTGTCCGGCTTGGCCAGCTGGATGCGCAAGGCGTAGAGCTGCGACTGGTCGGAGGTCAGGACATCGCAGCGGCCGGCCTCGAAGGCCTTGATGGTCTCTTCCGAGCGGTCGAAGGTGATCGGCGTGTACTTCATGCCCTGGGATCGGAAGTAGTCGGCCAGGTTCAGTTCGGTCGTGGTGCCTGCCTGGATGCAGACTGCGGCGCCGTCGAGTTCGGTCGCGCTCTTGACGCCGAGGTTCTTGCTGACGAGAAAGCCCTGGCCGTCATAGTAGTTGACGCCTGCGAAGTTCAGGCCGAGGTTGGTGTCGCGCGTCAGCGTCCAGGTGGTGTTGCGCGACAACATGTCGATCTCGCCGGACTGGAGTGCGGTGAAGCGCTCCTTGGCGGTCAGCGGCGTGAACTTCACGGCGTTCGCGTCACCGAAGACGGCGGCAGCGACTGCACGACAGGTATCGACGTCGATGCCTGTCCACTCGCCCTTGTCGTTCGATTGGGAGAAACCTGCAAGCCCGGTCGTCACGCCGCACTGGACGTGTCCCTTCTTCTTGACCGCATCCAGCGTCGCGCCGGCATGGGCAGCCGCGGAAAACGTCATGGCCGCAGCCAGCGCCACGGTGGAAACAATTCGTTTGGAAGTCATTGTCTGGAAACCCTCCTTCGGGTTGCTGTTCTTTATATCGGTGAGGAGTCGGACAGCTGCTATCTGTCCAGGTCTTCAGGAGTATTACGTCATGGCATGGAAGCGTCAAGCCATAAGCCGGCACGGGAAGAAAAGAGGGGATGCTTTCACATTTCTGGTGCAGCGATGTCTCACTCTGCACAAGATGCGTGCGGAACTATCGCTTTTTAACGGCTGCAGCAGCAGTTTAGAATGTCTGCATTCAAGTTTTGACAGAAGCCGTCGCATGCAGGATTCACTGGACCATCTCAACCTTCGACTCAAGCAGTTCGCGCAGGAGCGCGACTGGGAGCAGTTCCATTCGCCCAAGAACATCTCAATGGCGCTGATCGCCGAGGCCGCGGAACTGGTGGAGCATTTCCAGTGGCTGAGCGAGGAGCAGAGCTACCGCCTTGACGGCGACAAGCGCGAGGCCGTCGCCATGGAGATGGCCGACATCCTGATCTTCCTGATCCGCTGCGCCGAGCGCCTCGACATCGATCTCGTCGATGCCGCCTGGAAGAAGATCGCCATCAACGAGGCGCGCTACCCGGCCGAGAGGGTCCGTGGCGACGCGCGGCGCGCTTCCGAGTACGGGGAGAACAGCTGATGGCCTGGTGGGGGAAACTGCTCGGCGGCGCCTTCGGCTTCATGCTCGGAGGGCCGCTCGGCGCCGTGCTCGGCGCAGCCCTTGGACACCAGTACGACAAGGGGCTCAAGGCGCTTCCGCACATGGAGACAGGCCAACGCGAAGCGCCCGAGCAGCGCGAGCTCAACCAGACAGCCTTCTTCACGGCGACCTTCTCCGTCATGGGACACATCGCCAAGGCGGACGGCGTGGTGACGAAAGAGGAGATCCGCTTCGCCGAAGCCGTCATGCAACAGATGCAGCTGACGCCGGACCAGCGCAAGACGGCCATCAACCTCTTCCAGGAGGGCAAGAAAGCGGGCTTTCGCGTCGACGCCGTCCTCGACCAGTTCCATGCGCAGCTGGGCCGGCAGCGCAACCTGATCCGGATGTTTCTCGAGATCCAGGTACAGGCCGCCTACGGCGATGGCAGGAAACACCCGGCGGAACACAGGATCCTGCAATCGATCGCCAGCCGCCTCGGTATCCCGGGTCCAGAACTCGACATGATCGAGGAGATGGTGCTGGCCTCGATGCATTTCCGCCAGGGCGGCCGGCAACAGGAGGAGCCCCGCAGGGAGAGGCGCAGGGCGGAAAGCCCGGGTATCGTCTCTCTGCAGGACGCCTATGCCATGCTCGAGATCGAACGCTCCTCGAGCGACGCCGAGGTCAAGAAGGCCTACCGGCGCATGATCAGCCGCCACCACCCCGACAAGCTGGCCTCGAAAGGGCTGCCCGAGGAGATGATGCAGATGGCAACGGAGAAAACCCGCCAGATCAAGCAGGCCTATGAAATGATCAAGCAATCGCGCGGCATGCGCTGAACGCCTGCCGTGCGAGGCCTCCTGCTGTCAGGGCGCGTTGCAGTAGTGGCGCGGCAGACCGGCGAGCTGGCATGCCTGCTTGCATCCCCCGTTGGGGAAGATGGCCTTGAGATCCTTCTGCCGGCACTTTTTCGAACCCGTGATCTTCTCGCCGCAGGCGGCGATGATCCGCTTCGGTGACGGCGGCGTCTGGTACTCTTCGTAGAAACCGCGCATGAAATCGATGACTTCCCAATGGCAGTCGGTCAGCTCGAGCTCCTGCTCCTCGGCAAGCGCCTTCGCGACGTCCCGATTCCAGCTGTGAAAATCCGACAGGAACCCCTGCGGGTTCAATTCAACGGCAACACCGTTGACGTGCATCGTGGTCATTGGCTGGTACCTCCTTTGGTACATTCTATGGTTACTGTCCCATCGGATAGCTTCTATTAATTCTTTCTGTCCGTGGATTGACAATTGTCATTCAAACCATAGCCAATGGAGGAAAGTCCGGCCAGTCAACCAGAGGCTCGCGTGACTTCCATCAGCTCAAGCACCCCCGTGCGGCAGCACAGCGAGGAGTTGCGCAGCTGCGGGGCGGGCGCTGCCCGGCATCAGGGAGCGAAATTGAAATACATCTTCGATTTCGGCAGCCGGTAGCCCCACGGAAGGGCGGAATTCTTCCAGCCGTTGACGACGCGCTGGCCCTTGAAATGACCCTCTGTCGCCTTGAAGCCCTCGAAACCCTCGTAGAGGTTGTAGACGCGGGTGTATCCCGCCGCGTGCAGCGCCTTCGCGGCGGCCGTCGAGCGCTTGCCGGCGGCGCACATCACGATGACCGGGGCATCCCTGTCGAGACCACGGGACTCGACGAGCCTGTCGACGGCTTTGACGAAATCGGGGTTGCGCGCCTTCCTGAAGTTGCCGATCGCGGGATCCTTGCTGTCGGCCTGCCAGGCGTAGCTGCCGGGCTGGAACATCAGCGGGATATTGGCATCGGCGAACTCCGTGAAGCCGACATACTGCACCTCGGCGCGCGTGCGCACATCGACCAGCAGCACATGCTGCGGCTCCCCGAGCTTCATGCGGTAGGCCTCGACCGGCGTGACATAGAGCCCGGAGGGTGTGTGGAAGCAGCTGTCGACGGCCGAGGCGTCGATGGCCGTTGCCGGCAGCGGCAGCAACAGCAGCGCAGCGACAAGGAGTGGATGGATTGTGCGGAACCTGAACATCTGACGACCCTCCTCTGCAATTGAACTCTCTCCCTGGTTTCATTGTCATCAAACTAACGCCTGTTTGACAGTGATATGCATCAATGCCACGTCCTGCTCACTTGATGATTCTGCTCCTGTTCGCCGCAGCTCCGGCGCTGGGCGCCAGGCCTGCGCTCATCAGCTCGCTGTCGCCCGAAGAGCTCCACGAGTACGATCAACAGCCGCAGGCCGTCAGGGAGCTGATCAGCGACGCCCTCGCCCTGGCCGGCATGAACCTGACCTCCCCCTACGGCTCCCACAACCCGCGGCGCGGCGGCATGGACGGTTCCGGTACGGGGCAACACCTGCTCGAGGCCCGCAGCCTCTCGCCGGTGCCGCGCCAGGCCGACCAGATCCACGACTGGGTCGAGCGCGCCGGCACACTGCGCCCGGTCACGTCCCGATC
The DNA here is from genome assembly GCA_037385505.1 of Gammaproteobacteria bacterium. Classification (GTDB taxonomy): domain Bacteria; phylum Pseudomonadota; class Gammaproteobacteria; order Chromatiales; family Chromatiaceae; genus Sva-25. The sequence continues at coordinate 7,327 of JARRMY010000032.1, forward strand.
GCTGGAATCCGCGCAATTCGACGACCTGAGCCCCGGCGACCTGCTGTTCTGGAGCGGCACCTACAACACCGACCGCGACATCACGCACGTCATGATCTACCTCGGCACCGACAAGAGCACCGGCAAGCCGCTCATGGTCGGCGCCAGCGACGGCCGCCGCTACAACGGCATGAAACGCCGCGGCGTCAGCGTCTTCGATTTCCGGCTGCCGCGCGCCGGCAGCAAGTCACGCTTCGTCGGTTACGCCCGCATCCCGGGGCTCGCAAGCGAACCGCGGGCCGGAGCAAGGATCACGCAGCAGGCCGACAAAGAAGTGCAGCCGTCCCCGCTGGTGTTCTGAGCAGCGCGCCGATTGCGCCGCCCTCCCCGAATCTGTCATGCTGCCGTCAATCGCAATCCGGCAAGAGTTGAAACCGCATGCCCAACAACGTCCTCGGCGACCCTCTTGAAACCTGCTCCCTGGAGCCGCTGACCGGCTGGACGAGAAACGGTTCCTGCGAGACCGGCGAACAGGATCTCGGCTCGCATACCGTCTGCGTCCAGGTGACCGACGCCTTCCTGCAATACAGCCTGCAGCAGGGCAACGACCTCATCACCCCGATGCCCGAATACGGCTTTCCAGGCCTCAGGACCGGCGACCGCTGGTGCGTCTGCGCCGCGCGCTGGCAGGAAGCCTTCGAGGCCGGCTGCGCGCCGCGCGTCGCCATGCGCAGCACGCATGAAAACTGCCTCGAAACCGTCCGCTTCGAGGACCTCAAGGCGCACGCCATCGACCTCAACTGAGCACGATGAGTCGTCACGGAAGGCAGCACAGCGACCGTGGCAATCCCGCAGCCATCGAAGACAGGACGCAGAGGACGCAAAGGCAGAATTCCGTAGGATGTGGTGAGCCTGGAACAGGCGAACCGCATCTGTCGAGGATGAGGCGGCTCTGTACCTGTGTCGTCAGAGGCCATCGATGCGGTTCGCATCTGCGATGCTTGCCACATCCTACATTCTGCATTCGGAGAAGAAGGGACGCGGAGGACGCCAAGGCCTGTTGCAAAAGCCTCGCGAGGAGAGTATCAAACCCGGAGAAGAACAGACTCTCCTGAGGAATCCGCCATGAAAGTCGCCATCGCCTATGCCAGCATCGAGGGACAGACCCAGAAGATTGCGCAACGCATCGCCGACACGCTGCGGGGCGCGGACATCGATAGCCTCATGATCAACACGCGCGAACAGCCCGATACCCCCTGGCCCGCAGGCTGCGACGGTCTGATCGCGGGCGGCCCCCTGCACCGCGAGCACCATCCGCAGGAACTCGAGCAGTGGCTCAGCGCACATCGCGAGCAGTGGTCTCACCTTCCGTGCGCCTTCTTCTCGGTGAGCCTCTCCGCCAGCTCGGACCGCGAGCAGGACCGTGACGACGCCTGGCGCGTCATGCATGCGTTCCTCGACAAGCTCCGGATGCATCCCGTGGAGTCGACGATCCTGGCCGGCGCGCTCAAGTACAGCCGCTACGGCTTTTTCATGAAACGCATCATGCGCAACATCGTGAAGAGGTCGGGCGGCAAGGATCTCGACATGTCGCATGATTACGAATACACCGACTGGCACCGCGTCGAGCAATTCGCCCGCACCTTCGCCGAGCGTATCGGCCAGGGTGCCTGACGGCCTGGCGCAGGAAAAATCCGACTGGCCGGATGCAGCCGCGATACCGATGAACTACACCACACTGATCGACACGCAGAGCCTCGAAGCGCACCTTGACGAGCCGGACCTCGTCATTGTCGATTGCCGCTTCGATCTCATGCAACCGGACGCCGGCCGCCAGGAGTGGCAGGCGTCGCACATCCCGAACGCACGCTATGCGCATCTCGACCACGACCTCTCATCACCGGTCACCCCCGCCACGGGACGCCATCCGCTGCCGGATGCGAACACCTTCATCGCGTGGCTCGAGAGCCGGGGCATCGGCAACGACTCGCAGGTCGTGGCCTACGACGCCACCGCCGGCGGATATGCCGTGCGTCTCTGGTGGATGCTGAGCCGCTGGCTCGGCCACGAGCGCGTCGCCGTGCTCGACGGCGGCTGGCAGAAATGGACCCAGGAACAGCGCCCGATCGATGCGCATGTGCCGACCGTCACGCCGGCCCGCTTCGAAGCCCGCGCAGACGACAGCCAGTGGCTCGGCACGCCGGCGATCAAGTCGGGAGTGGCGGACGGCGCCATCCGTCTCGTCGATGCGCGCACCGCGGAACGCTTTCGCGGGGAGGCCGAACCCATCGACCCGGTCGCGGGCCATGTCCCGGGAGCCGTCAATTATCCGCTGCAGCAGAACCTCGGCCCCGACGGCTGTTTCCTCCCGGCCGACGAGCTGCGCCGGCGCTACAGGGAATTTCTCGGCGACATCGACAGCCGCAACGTGATCCACATGTGCGGCTCCGGCGTGACGGCCTGCCACAACCTGCTGGCCATGGACCATGCGGGGCTGACAGGATCGCGTCTCTATCCCGGCAGCTGGAGCGAATGGATCCGCACTGAAAAGAAGCCGGCTGAATGACATCGGCCTCGCCCCTGTCCAGCTCCCTCGCATCGACACTGCGCCCCTTCTTCTCCGCACCCACCACGTAGGATGTGGTAAGCATCGCCGATGCGAACCGCATCGATGGCATCTGACGACACACAAACACAGCCATCTCATCCTCGACAGATGCGGTTCGCCTGTTCCAGGCTCACCACATCCTACGGAATTCTGCCTCCGCGTCCCCTCTTCCGCATCCTGTCCACTCACCCGGCCGGCAACGTCAGGCGGACGCAGGCGCCTTCGCCCTGCTCCACCAGCTCGATGCCGCCGCCGGCTGCCGTGACGATCTCGTTGACGAGCGCGAGGCCGAGCCCCTGCCCTTCCCGCAGGCTGTCGGCACGCAGGCCGCGCTCGAGCAGCCGGGCGGCCTCGGCGGGAAAGCCGGGGCCATCGTCGCGGATGCGAATCTCGACGAGGGCATTCGCTTCGGCAATGGTGATCTCGACCAGCGACCGTGCCCACTTGCAGGCGTTGTCGAGCAGGTTGCCGATGAGTTCGTAGAGGTCGGCCCTGTCGACCCTCACCTGCGGATCGCCCTGCATCTCGAGGCGCAATGCGAGTCCCTTGTCGGCATAGATCTTCCGCATCGAGCGCAGCGTCGCCTCGAGCGGCTCGCGCAGGCCGACCGGCGGCGACAACAGGTGCTGACTGCGGACCGCCGCGCGTTTGAGCTGTCGCGCGACGATGAGCTCCATCCGTTCGCTCTGCTCGGCGATGTCGCGCTCGAGCGCCGATCCCGCGCCGGAATGCACCAGGTTGCGGATCACCGCGAGCGGCGTCTTGAGGCTATGCGCGAGGTCGTCGAGCGCCTGCCGGTAGCGCTGCTGGCGGCTGCGCTCCTGTCCGAGCAGGGTGTTCAGCGCGCCCTGCAACCCGTGCAACTCGCGCGGATAGACGCCGTCGACACGGTCATCCTCGCCGCTTTCGATCTCGCCCACCTCGCGCGCGAGCCGCTTCAGCGGCCGCATGACCCAGGCCAGCACGACGAGCTGCACCAGCAGCAGCAAGGCGGCCGGCACCAGCAGCCACAGCCAGAGCTGGCGCCGGAACTGCGCCTGGCGCTGGAGGAACGGCGCCATCTCCTCGCTGACATGGATGCTGTAGAGCTGCGCGCCGCTTTCGGCGAGCCAGCGAAAACCGAACGCGAGGCTGAAGCGTTCCTGATCATCGAGCACCCGGAAACGCCACTCGCCCGGTGCGGCGGCAGCCTGTTCGCCCCCGGGCTCGATGGCCGATGCCGACTGCCACACCAGCCTGCCGCGAGCGTCGGCAACCGTCGCCACGAGGCCGGACGCCGGGCTCCCGAGGCGCGGTTCCGGCACCTCGCCGGCATTGAGCGCAAAGTTGTCATCATCGATCTCGATGGCGCCCATCAGTGCATAGACCAGGCCCTGCATGCGATCCTCCTGCGCCTGCAGTGCGCTCGTTTGGTTGGCTTTTTGCAGCGCGAAGCCGGTGATCAGCACGAAGGCCAGCAGGATCAGCAGGGAGACGAACAGCAGGCGCAGGCGGATCGAATTCAATCGCCACCCCGCTGCAGCGCGAAGCGGTAGCCACGCCCGCGCAGCGTCTCGATCGGCTGCAATGTTCCATCCGGGTCGAGCTTGGTGCGCAAACGCCGGACGAAGACCTCGATGACGTTGGGGTCGCGGTCGCTCTCCTCGTCGTAGATGTGTTCGGTCAGCCGGCTCTTCGGGATGACTTCGCCGGCGTGCAGCACCAGGTATTCCAGCACCTTGTACTCGTAGGCCGTCAGCGCCACCTCGTCGCCGCGCAGGTAGACGCGCTGCGCCGCCGTGTCAATCTCGACGGGGCCGCATTGCAGACGCGACTGCGTCCAGCGGCCGGTGCGGCGCAGCAACGCGCGCACACGCGCCATGAGCTCCTCGGGATGAAACGGCTTGGTGAGATAGTCGTCGGCACCGGCCTCGAGCCCCTCGACCTTGTCCTGCCAGCCGTCGCGGGCCGTCAGGATCAGGACCGGGTAGTCGCGGCCGGCCGCGCGCAGGCGACGAATGAGGTCGACGCCGGAGAGCCCGGGAAGGCCGAGATCGACGATCGCAAGGTCGAGCGCGTATTCCGAGGCCTGGAAGAGGCCATCCTCGCCATCGGCGGCGGCCTCAACGGCAAAGCCGGCGCTGTCGAGAATGGAACGGATCTGCTGCTGCAGCTGCCGGTCGTCTTCAACGACGAGGGCGCGCATCGGGCTGACCCTTGCCCCTGCCATTGCGTTTTGCCGGCAGGCGCAGCAGGTGGACATCGCCACCCTTGAGCACCTTGACGCGGTACTCCGGCGGATTGCCCTCGAGCTTGATGGAGAGAATGCGCCCGTCCACGCGGCGCCTGGCCTCGGCCGCCGCCTCCTGCCTGCTGGCGAAACCGCTGTCGCTAGCCGGGGCGTACCCCGGCAGCAGCAGGAGCAGAGGCAACAGGGCCGGGATCAGGAGCCTTGCGGGATGGGCGGTCATACAATCTCTCAGTGACGCCCGCGGATCAGGTCGCCTTTGCGGTTCACGCGGACGTATTTTCCGGGATGGCGGTGCATGCGCACGCTATGCAGACGCCCCTTGTACTTGTAGGTGACACGATAGTGCTTCCGCACTTCGCGATCAACATAGTAGCAGTCATCGCGGTTTTTGCCGGCGCTGATCAGCAGATCGCCGAGCTGGAATTCGATCCAGTCGCCGAGGCCGTAGTCGCTGCGGCAGTGCCTGCCCTGCCCGATCACCTTGTGGACCGGCACGACGCTGACCACGCGCGCACGCCCCGGGCTGTGTCGATAGGAACTGTGGCCATGATTCCAGATTCTGTTGCCGTTGTAATTCCAGTGATCGAACTCGCCCCGGTGGCGGTCGCCCTTGTCGATCACGACGACCCGGGGCCGCCCGTGCTTCTCCTTCTTCCTGCTGCTTTCATGCCTGTCACGCTTGCCCTTGTAGCGGTCACTCCTGTCCCTCTCTTTGGCGACCTTCTCCGGGCGCCTGTCATCCTTGCGGTCGCGGTGGTCGCGGCCGTTCCGGTCACGCTGTCCATCGCGATCGTACTGCTTCTCGACCTTCCAGCCGCCGTTGCGATCGCGGCCGCGGTCATCGTCGGCGAAAACGCCCGCCGAGGCGCCGAGCAGCGAGGCCGCTGCAATGATTGAAACGAATATCTGCTTGTTCATGTCGATTCTCCTCTCAGGAAACAATCCCGGAACACTCCAGGCTTGTGCATAGTCTGGAGGAGCGATGCTGAATGCAGGCTGAACGGGGAGGCTTTTCTGGACGCGGAGGACCGCAAAGGGCGCAAAGGATTGTGTGTTAACTATGAAGCGCTCTTGCAATCGCATTGACGCAGCTCAAAGCCTTGAAAACTGAAACTGTCATCCTATGCTTCACGAGGAGGCCGACGTGGTGATCTCAAGAGCGGGATAAATTTCCAGGCTGCGCTATTTCCACGATCGCCATCCACCACGCAATGACCAGCCAAAACCCTGCTGTCTCTGCGATCCCTCTGCGACCTCTGCGTCCAAATTCTTTCAGGAGCACTGGCGCCATTCTTGATTTCGCCCCCGGACAAGACACAAAAAACTCCGCGATCTCGGCGGAGCTCTGCACGTCGCTGACGGAATCGCCGATCATCATGGCATCCTGCGGCTTTACACCGAAGAATTCTGCGCCGTGCAGCAACGGCATCGGGTGGGGTTTCTTCTCGGGCAGGCTGTCGCCGGAAATGACGATCTCGAAATGGCCCGCGATGCCGAGATCGCGCAGCAGCGGCTCCGTGAACTGCGCGGCCTTGTTGGTCACGCAGCCGAGCCGGATGCCGGTGGTCTTCAGGTAAGCCAGCCCCTCCTCGACACCCTCGAAGAGATGCGAGCGTTTCGAGGTGTTGTCGGCATAGAGCTCGAGGAAGATCGGGTAGGCGCGCTCGAAATCGGCATCCGAAGGCTCGCCATCGAGCTGGCCGACCAGGGCCCTGCGCACGAGGCGTTCGACGCCGTTACCGACCCAGTCGCGCACCTTCGCCTCGCCATGCGGCTCGCGGCCGAGCTGCCGCATCATCTCGTCGACGCAGAATGCCAGGTCCGGAACCGAGTCGACGAGCGTGCCGTCGACGTCGATGAGGATCATTTGGGGTTTTCTAAGCATATAAATCATTTAATTGGACGCAGAGAGCGCAAAGAACCGCAGAGGACGCAAAGGAATATGTATGGTTTACCGGGCGGCGGGGCAAGCATCGTGATCTGAAATAACCACTTGCTTTCATTATTCCTGACTCAGCGCAATCCGCGCCCCTCATGTTCAACAATATTTGCACCATCCGTAACTTGAAATCGATCTAACCACAAAAACCTCCGCGTCCTTTGCGGCCCTCTGCGACCTCAGCGTCCCCGTCTTCACCCCAGGTTATTCACCACAAGGCCAGCTCCGGAACAGAGTTAACGAGCGTGCCGTCGACGTCGATGAGGATCATTTGGGGTTTTTAAGCATTTTCATTGAATATTTGGATGCAGAGGAAAGAGAAGCTTCGTCAGGAGACCATGTCAGACTACCCTGCCTCTTCAGGCCCCGAGCCCAACACAATGATTCTTTGCGACCTCTGCGGACCTTGGCGCTCTCCGCGTCCCTTTCTTTATCCCAATTTGTTGACAACCCGATGAATTCCGCTTCGAAGCACAGGCACATTGAAATTCAACAACAATCCCAGTCGCTTTTTCGACCATTTCAAGTATGTCAGTAGCTGCGCCTTGTGCACCGGCTCCACCGACTGCACTGACTTGAGCTCGACCACAACCAGGTCGTTCACCAGAAAATCCAGCCGATAGGCCTGCTCGATCTCCATTCCCTTATAGTCCAGGGAAACGGGTAGTTCCCGTGAGTAGGTAATACCCGAAAGATCCAATTCCCGAGCCAGGCATTCCTGATACGTCGACTCCAGCATCCCTGGTCCGAGAGTGCGGTGAACCTCGATCGCCGCGCCGATAATCGTTCTCGCCAGGTCGTTTTCATCCATGAAAACTCTCCTTGTGTTGTGAGGACTCCCCCGTTTACAGGCTAGACAGAAGGAACAGGATCAATTACCAGGCAGTTTTCAAATCCCCGGCCTTGCCTGTCGGCCTGAAAGGCCGACCCACAACTCTTCTCTGCGTTCTCTGCGGTCCTTTGCGCCCTCTGCGTCCCAATTCTTCAGGAAAAATGCCACCATCCCTGATGCCGTCTTGGGCCCAAACCGAAAAACCTCCGCGACCTTTGCGGTCCTTTGCGCCCTCTGCGTCCCGGTTAAACCTTCGCCATCTCCTCGCGCATCTGGCCGATGATGGTGTCGTACTTGTTCGGGTCGGACTCGTTGCGGCCGCTGAAGATGCCGGAGCCTGAAACAAAGGTATCCGCACCCGCCGCCTTGATCTCGCCGATGTTGTCGGCCTTGACGCCGCCATCGATCTCGAGACGGATGTCATAGCCTGAATCGTCGATGATCTTGCGCACTTCCTTCAGCTTGTCGAGTGCAGACGGGATGAAGCTCTGGCCGCCGAACCCCGGGTTGACGGACATCAGCAGGATCATGTCGATCTTGTCGAGGACGTAGTCGAGGTAGGAGAGGGAGGTCGACGGGTTGAAGACCAGGCCAGCCTTGCAGCCCTCGTTCCTGATGAGCTGCAATGTGCGGTCGACGTGCTCGGAGGCTTCCGGATGGAAGGTGATATAGGTCGCGCCCGCCTTGGCGAAATCCGGCACGATGCGGTCGACCGGCTTGACCATCAGGTGCACGTCGATCGGCGCCGTGAGGCCGTGCTTGCGCAGCGCCTCGCAGACCAGCGGGCCGATGGTCAGGTT
>JARRMY010000033.1:0-13433 GCA_037385505.1 Gammaproteobacteria bacterium
TGACATGACACACCTCTGTGCTCATTATGAGCCTTAGTGAATGTGTCCGTGTAATCAGGGTAGAACCCTGCATAGGTACGCCGGGTGAGCCCGGCAAAGAACTCCGGGTTTCTGGCTATCGTCCCGTCGATATCAAGACCAATTTTCATTGCATTGCCAACAGTCATGCTTTTCCGGGTTTTTCCGGGCGATGGGGGAGTTGATGTCCCCCATCTCCGGACCCGGGTCCTATTTTCTGTGAATCCGCCAATAGCGGTAACCAACCGTGACAACCCTGTCATCCTTCTTGACCATATACGCATCCAGCAGGTCACCGAGACGCCGCGTGACGACTGAACCAACATCACGCGACAGGCGTCGTCGTCCACGCTTGTCGAAGTAATAGATCACGCCACCATGCCTGTCGTGCTGCCGGATGCCGTACTCATCGAGCCATTCCAGCAGAAGCGGCGGAATGGCACGTTGCTGCATCCTCGTATCTGCATGTTTCGTCAGTTTCATGCGTCTTCCCCGTCAGTGCCGGCCACGGCGATGAAGACGGGAGGGACGACTGCCCATGTAGGGTTCCTTTTCCAGACGGAATGCACACAGGTGAATGAGGTCATCATCCACCGTGAGTGCAGCCCCTGTCAGGTGCTCGTCACGAATGCGGACATCTGATCCGAGACCAATGGCCTTGAATCCGGTTTTTTCTGCCGTCACCAGTTCCCTGAGAAAGCCCTGTGCGCTTTCAATCGACGCTGTTGCTGTCGTATCCCTCTGTTCCATCGCGTCCAGAGCATAGCTGCGGATCAGCTTTGGATAGAGTTTCCTGAACTGTTCAGGGGTGTCGAACAGCTCACACCCCGCTATTCGTCCGCCAATCGCAAAGACAGCTCCAGCCTGGGTGCTTGTCGTGCCGAATGCCTCGACATAGGACTCGATATCGACGTCATGTCTGTCATAAATATCACTCATGGCCGAAGTCGCGGAATTGACGCTCATGCGGGCTGATTTTTGACTGATCGATTGCCAGACATCCGCCTGGTTGGAACGGTAGGTTCCGGAATCATTCAGTGACTGGGAGACCTGCGCGACCTTTCGGGCACGCCCTTTCGAGAAATGTGCACGCCCGGAACTCATGAAATCAGGCCGGGAGTAGGTCCATCGCCCTGATTCGACACAGCTGACCGGGATCACGATGCCTGCATTTGCCGGTGCAAGAATACTCAGGTTCAGGACCCGATTCTGTTTTGCCCCGACCAGTTCCTCTCCATCAAGCAGCAGGACTGGCTTGTCAGCGCGATTTCGAAAGAGCAGTTCCGGTACGGAACCCGAGCTCGAGACCTCCTCGATGGAGACGAATTTTTCATTCAATGCCTCGTCCAGTGTCAGGTAGTCAACGGATGATCTGGAAGCACCGGACAGTGCGAAAGTTGTCAGGCCGGCATAGGTGGTTTGTGCGCCGATCTTGAGATTGTCGAGTGTGGTATTGATGTGGTTCATTCTTTTCGCTCCTGGGTCACGAGGGCCTATCCCTCGATCTGTTCTCAAGACGAAAGCGAAAAGCGTTTTATTACAGGTCAGTTCAGAATAATTTCAGGATATGGACTTTATGCGTGGTTTTTCCATGGATGATTAGGTCTGAATCATCGGAATTGAGCGTGAACCACACCATACCATCCCTGTTCGTTGTTCGTATCCTTGTCGGGGCATCGGAGGAAAGCAGGGTAAATTCCAGATCTGGCATGCTTTCATGCTGCACCGCGTCAATCACTTCAACAGTCAGCACGACGTCAAATCCAATCTTGCGTGCAGTCAATTGCAACAACACTGTATCAGTCGAAATGGAGACGGGCATGGTTGGGCGTGTGAACATTTTTTCATCATCATCTATCAGGAAATCCGACCTGGCCGAAGCTGGTGGTGGCTCTATACGGTCATTGGCCATGTATTGCACGTCGCCGCTTGTGGGGATGCCTCTTGCTTCGGATTTCTGTCGGGGGAATTTCCTCCCGGGTGATTTACGCGGCGGCCATAATTCCTCCTTACGGTCATGCTCCTGGATCATTCTCAGGCGGATTCCTGTATCCAGTCGTTCATTCTCGTACAGCCTGAGGGTTCCGAGTGGTTTGACGGGATTGGCTTGGGCAAAGAGTGAGATGGCATCTCCCAGTCGGGGAGGCGGGAGAGGCTCTTCTGGCTCCGGTATTACCTGCTTACCAAAGAGTCCGTCGTCCTCATCCGTGGAAAGCTCTTTTTCGTCAATGTGAACCCAGGAGGAATCAAGTGAAGCGCTTTCCATCACCTCCGGGAGTGAGCTTTTACTGATGTGCCCGGCCTCCGAGGTAGGTTCCATTGGGCGGGAAGCCTTGATCAGATCGGCATCTTCGCTGATGTGTTTCAGCATGTCCTGGCAATATTCACAACGCGCAAGGTGGTCCCTTGCGTCCGGGTCGAGATGCTCATCGTCCCTGATGGAGAGCAATTCAGCATTCGACAAATGCGTTTTCGTTTGCTTCATCATGACAGAAGAGTCTGCTTACAAATTCTCATAGCCATTCACGGCAGCGATTGGTGACCAGTTTTGCCAGCCTTTGCTCGGCACGTAGCAGCGCAACACCGACATTGTTGATGGTGATACCGATGATTGAGGCTATTTCAGCATAGCTGAAATCTTTCCAGTGCCTCAGGGTTATCAGTTCGCGATCCCTGTCCTTCAGGTGATCGAGCGCGTTCCGGATACACTCAGCAAGTCCATCATCTATTGTTCCAGGTTCCGGATCTGGATCCGCTCCTGGTGGATCTGGAGGGTCAATTTGGCGTGGTTCCTTTCGCAGGCGACCCAGAATCAGATTGCGAATGATGGTTCTGAAATAGGCTGATAACGGGCTATCACCCCTCCATTGCCGCAAGACCCTGAAATCATTCGAGATCAGATGAATACACAAATCCTGGAAGATATCGTCAGCAGTCGCCATGTCCAGCTCGAAGTCGTTCAGCGCAATATTGTACGCACGCCTGCAATAGTTGTTTACTAGCACTCTGGACGCGTTCAGGTCTCCGTTTATTACAGCGCGGATGAGAGCAGCTTCATCGTTGTATTGAAATTCTTCTGGCATCGCTTTTCGATTTGCTGTCAGTGCTGCTCTGTTCCGGTCGTGATATAGCTGTTTTCAAATAATGAGTCATCTCGAGAGGATATCTCAATCCTCGTCACGCCATTTTTTCCCCATACCCTTGAGGGCGATGTCTTCCAATGCAGTTCTGACGACGATGATCAGGAACATGAACAGGCCTATCCAGATTATGATGACCCAGCCTGCAATCTCTGTCGGAAGAAAAAATACGCTGATCGGAAGTCCGATAATCGCTATGAGTAGTAGTTTTAACCTGTCCATTTTCTTACCCGCTTTGTGTGGTCATGAAGCCCGAATGGGTGAATATGATGGCCTGAGTGCTTCCATCAGTTCTCTGTATTGCCGAATGTTTTCCCATTCGATCCTTGTCGCCAGGGTGACATCAGCATTGGACCGATGGGCATGGATAAGCGCATCCAGTCTGGTGAGTGCAGCATCCGCGTAACGATAGCCGTCGATCGAGAGCTGCCGATTTTTCAGATTTGCGTAAAGAGGCATGGCTTCACCATTGAACTGGCTGTTTCATTATGAATTCTAGGAGACACGAGACTCATCCTGTGAGCCATCACCGAGTGGTTATCAGGGACAGACCTCGTTTTATCCAGCTTTTTCGTAGTTTCGACCCCGGAAAATAGTGGGTCTGGTACCCGGGACGGTTGTTGTGAAAGCATCTAAACTACACGCACTTATCAGGGACAGACCACAATAAACCAAATCGCCATGTCGGCCTGCGGCCACCTCGCGTTGACAGGTTGGAAGGAGTGAGGTACCGCCCAGCCCGAGCCCGTTGTCATGGCGAGGGAGTGTTAGCGACCGTGGCAATTTCGTCGTCAGTGGATGTAACAGAGCCTGAGATCGCCACGCTTCGCTCGCGATGACGCAGTTGCTGTATCAGATCGTCACGTCTGCCAGCGGCCTCCTCGCAATGACGCGTTGGGAAGGACTCTCGGGGGCAGACCCCGTTGTCTGCGGCTGTGCCGTGGTTTCGACACCGAATATCCGGAGTCAAAATATTAATCCTGATAACCATTACTTCGATCATGAATGATTTGTAAAAGCGTAAAATGATCACACTTGATTCCGGCTCTCTCACACTTACCTGCCATCCTCGAACCCCTTCTCGGTCGATACGTGAAATCGATGTGGTGGTCCGTGAGGCAAGCAGTGGCAGTCTGATGTTGAGCTTCAGCCTGGTGGGTGAGATTTCAGGTTTGCGTATCCCTGAACCCCGATCGCCGCGAAGAGCCGACCATCTGTGGCAGCATACCTGCTTCGAGGCTTTCGTGATGGCGGGAGAGGGTCCCGGATATCGTGAGTTCAATTTCTCGCCCTCCGGGGAATGGGCGGTTTATGATTTTCGTGGTTATCGAAACGGTGGCGTGCTGGAGAAGGAGTTCGCACCGGGAATCGTCGTGCACGAGTCCATGGATCGGCTGGAGTTGATTGCTGAAATCGACCGGGACATTCTGCCGCATGGCCGTCCGCTGCGACTGGGGCTGTCTGCGGTCGTGGAGGATGCTGCTGGTATATTCTCTTACTGGGCATTGCGACACCCTGCGGGCAAGCCCGATTTCCATCACACTGATGCCTTTGCCTTGCAACTTGAGAAGCACTGAATGCATGACTTGAACATTTTTGACAGGGGAGAGTGGCCATGAAGTTTGGCATCGACCGCCTGCTGCAGGAGCCGACGCTGCGAAAACCCCTCGAGGGTAAGCGTGTGGCATTGCTGGCCCACCCGGCTTCTGTGACTGACGAGCTCACGCACTCCATGGACGCCCTTGCAGGGTTGCCCGATATTCAGCTCAGCGCTGCTTTCGGCCCCCAGCATGGTCTGCGCGGTGACAAGCAGGACAACATGGTGGAGTCGCCGGATTTCAATGATCCCGAGCTGGGTATCCCGGTATTCAGTCTGTACGGCGAAGTCCGCAGGCCGACGCCGGCCATGATGGACACTTTTGATGTGCTGCTGGTGGATCTGCAGGACCTGGGCTGCCGTATCTATACCTTCATGACGACCTTGCGCTATGTGCTGGAAGCCGCGGCGCAATTCGGCAAGCAGGTGGTGGTGCTGGATCGACCCAACCCGGCCGGGCGACCGGTGGAGGGGCTGACATTGCGTGCGGGCTGGGAGAGTTTCGTGGGCGCCGGTCCTTTACCCATGCGCCACGGTCTGACCATGGGTGAACTGGCACTGTGGTTTGTGAATAGCCTGGGTCTGGACGTGGAATGCGACGTCGTGACCATGGAGGAGTGGGCGCCCGCTGCCGGACCGGGTTACGGCTGGCCGCTGAACGAGCGCACCTGGATCAATCCCAGTCCCAATGCGCCCAACCTCTGGATGGCACGCTGCTATGCCGGCACTGTCATGCTGGAGGGCACGACCCTGTCCGAGGGGCGCGGCACCACCCGCCCGCTGGAACTGTTCGGGGCACCGGACCTGGAACCCGGCAAGCTGTTGTCGGAGATGCAGCGCCTTGCGCCCCGGTGGCTGCAGGGATGCCGGCTAAGGGAGTGCTGGTTCGAGCCCACCTTCCACAAGCACGCAGGAGAGCTGTGCGCCGGCGTGCAGATTCACGTGGAGGATGGCGCCTATGATCATGGCAAATTCCAGCCCTGGCGGCTGATCGCCCTGGCCTTCAAGGCCCTGCGCAGCCAGCGGCCGGATTACGACCTGTGGCGCGATTTCCCTTACGAGTATGAAGTCGACCGCCTTGCCATCGATCTGATCAATGGCAGTGAACTCCTGCGCCAGTGGGTCGACGATCCGGCAGCGACGCCGGATGACCTCGAAGCCCTTGCCGCAGCAGACGAGGCGGCATGGTTGGCCGAGCGGGAAGCGGTGATGCTGTATCGGTGAAGGACTTTCTAAATGGCACCTAATCGATTGCGAAGTGGATAACGACGCGATCGATGCGGTTCATTGCATTCACCACATCCTACGTGTTTTCTCCTTGTGAGATGCTGGTGGTCCTTCTGGTGACGAGATTGCCACGGTCGCTGCTCTCCCTTGCAATGACTGGAAAGGGGCCGGGACGGTTGCTTTGACAGCCTCTAAACTACAAGAGATAGTCGTCCGGTTATCGCCCCGGAGGTTACCAATGCATGCCCTTATACGCGGTCTCTCGTTTGTCGCGCTGTTTTCCATCATTTCATTCCCTGCGGGCGCGGACGCCAGCGATTGGCGCTTCGAGTTTCTCGGCGCCACGACCACCGGGCTGTCCAATCCGCACGACATCAAGCTCTCTCCCGACGGCAAGCACTTGTTCGTTTCCGACGTCGGCAACGATCGCGTCGTGGTCCTCGATGCCGACAGCCTGGCGCGGGTGGATGCGTTCGGGGGCGATAGCCTCGACGGTACGCACGATGTCGATTTCGACGACAAGGGGCAGTTGTATGTCGCGGACACGCACAAGGGCCGGGTGGCGATATTCGCGATGCAGGGGACGCGCGGCGAGTTGGTCGGGTCGCTGGACGATCGCATCTCCGGGCCGGAGGGTGTGCTGGTGCACCCCAACGGCATGATCTACGTGGCCGGCGCCTGGTCCAACAACGTGGTCGCCTACCGCGACGGCGAGGTCGCGCACGAGTTGCGCGGCCTGTCGGCGCCGCACGACCTGGAGCTCGCCCCGGATGGGCGACTCTGGCTGGCGGATGCCGGCAATGACCGGATACTGCTGTTGAGCGAAACCCTGGAAAAGCTCGGCGAGTTGAGCGGAGAGCCCTTCGCATTCGACGGCGTGCGCTACCTGGACGTCATGCCTGACGGCATCCTGATCGCAGCCGACAAGTACACCCACAGCGTGAAGGTCATCGACCCCCGTGGGCAACTGCTGGCGACGCTCGGCGACGGGCAGCCGGGCAAGGGCGAGGGCGTCTTTCGTACCCCGGAGGGTGTCGAGATCTCCGGCGACATCCTGTGGCTGTCGGATTCGGGCAACAATCGCGTCGTGAAGTACCGGGTTCTCAAAATGGGACGGAGGGATTAATTTCTGTACAGTTTGGACGAAGTCCTCTGTGTCAATCAGTGCTGACTTCAGCTTTTCGAAACGCTGCCAGTCCGGCACCTCGACCCCGAGATCAAGAGCACAGGTGGTCCTTTTCGCTGGAATGCCGTGCCCCTTGAATCGAAATCCGGCCAGAAACTCCTGGAAGAGCAGATTGCATGCAGCGAGCGCAATACGGCTGAGGAGATTCAGGCCTGCCGGGATAAGGCTGTAGACCAGTTCGAGATCATCCTGTCAGGTTCAGACCGCTTGATTGACCAGGTTTGAAACAGGCAATGAAATGAAAGGCGACCATGCGGTCGCCATTTTCATGCCGGGTCAGAAATGATCCGGGCTCTACTCTGATGGCGTTTCAGCAGCCGGTGTCTCGGCATCTGCTTCCGGTGTCTCGGCATCCGCTTCCGGTGTCTCGGGTGCGTCTTCAGTCATCTCCATGACTGATTCCTTGACATCTTCTGTCATCTCGGAGGCTTCTTCGGTAACGTCCTCTGCCATTTCAGAAGTCGCTTGCTTTGCGTCTTCCATTGCCTCCACGGCCTTCTCTTTCAGTTCCTTTGCCTCCTCTTCGGCCGCTTCGATAAGCTCTTCCGCCTCTTCTTTCAGTACCTCTGCTTCCTCTTCGGCCGCTTCGACAAGTTCTTCCGCCTTTTCTTTCAGTACCTCTGCTTCCTCTTTGACCTCTTCGACAAGCTCTTTTGCCTGTTCTTTCAGTTCTTCAGTCGCGGTTGCTTCCTGTGTGGTTTCCGACGTGGTTTCAGTTGATTCAGTGTCGTCTGTTTGTGAACATGCTACGAGCATGCCTGCCAGTCCAAGTGCGATGATGATTTTGTATGTCATTGTTGCTTTCTCCTGTTTGAAAATAGTCTCCCTGCACATTTTGATGCAATTCCGGCGCAGGCGCCAGTTTGCATTGGTTTGCGGCATAGCGGGTTGCAAACAGGCGGGCAGTTGGCTGGCTACCCGGGGATAGTCCGGGGCGTGGCATTTGTATGCTTCGCTCCCGCGGTGGAGCCCGGGATTGCCACGGCTGCTATGCAGCCTCGCAACGACGCCTTTCGGCTACGGGATACTTTCCTGGAAATAGGTCGTCACGAGGAGGTCCAGGGCCGACGTGTCGATTTGGCTGAGTGGTGTTTGAACAGGATTGAGATTGCCACAGTCGCTGCGCTCGCAAGAAGTACTGCTGGGCTTCAGGCATCTCGTCGAGTCATAATATGCACCGCTGCCTTGTCAAACCCGGTTTTCCTCATTTGAAAACGAACACCCGAATCGATGCCCTTGTCCCATGGCGCTCAGACTTCTGCGATGAGCTGCCCATGTATGCGCCCATCCGCAAATGGGTTGGCTGTTTCAGTGAATTCGAGCAGTGGCCGGGGCTGGATGACTATCGTCGCCTGCTCAGGGAGCATCCGCCCATCCGTACGTTGAACGGCAAGCAGCTTTCCATCGTCGAACAGGCAGGGCGGCCGGAGCAGTTTGCTGAACACTACGCGCCTCGCATCTACTACAGCGGCCAGATCCAGACGCGCGCCAATAACTGGCACGACTTTTTCCAGTTTCTGAGCTGGCTGGTCTTTCCCCGAACCAAGGCCGTGATCAATGCAATCCATGTTCCTCTTGCGCGCGAACGCATCGAACAAGGTGAAGATGTCGGCCGGAGGAGTCCGATTGAGAACATGCTGTCGCTGTTCGACGAGGGTGGGGTGGTGATTCTCTCGTCCGATGAATCATTGCTGGATCACATACGACACTTCGAGTGGAAAAGGCTGTTCTGGGAACGCCGGGACGAGCTGGCCCGGAACCTGCGTTGTGTCACCTTCGGTCACGCGATGTACGAGAAGGGGCTCAGGCCCTACATCGGCATGACAGCGAACGCCATCCTGCTACATACCGATCAGTCAGTCATTGAACTGGATCTGGATGCGCAACTTGCATGGCTGGATGAGACGCTTGCCGACATCTTCAGGGAGGGAAACCGGTACACCAGGCCGAAAGAGCTGTCGCCATTTCCGATCCTCGGTATGCCGGGCTGGGTGGCTGACAATGCAAGCGAGGCCTTTTATGACAACCCTCGCTACTTCCGCCCGGGGCGGCGCGGGCGAATGAAAACCGGGACAGACCCCAATATATTCGCTGAGTGATGTTCGAACAGGCTTGAGATTGCCACAGTTGCTGCGCTCCTTCGCAATGGCGCTGTTCAGGGGTGATGCAGTTCCTGGCCCGGATTGCCACTGTCGCTGGATTCCTTCCTGGTGTGAATGCTGTGTCGGCCTGATGCCCCGAGGGCAGATGGAGGCCGACCTGCAGCTGTTGCGCTGCGCGAGAGTGCCACGGACGCTTTGCAGCCTCGCAATGACCGTGGAGATGGTCAACGCGAATCGTGTTCGCCACCGTCGTTCCCGGAGAATAAACCCATAGCCGCTCGGGTTTAGTTCGGCAAAAAAGAGTGGCATCATGCGTCCATGATTCGAGCTTATACACAACGCCTGTTGCCTCCGTACTCCGGTGTCGTTCTGATTGCCGAAACCAACCGTGCGCGGGCCCAGAGTTTCGATGGCATCAACTGGGATATCCAGTACCTGCCCGGGGATGGTCAGGCCAGCGGTGAACATGAACGCGAGCAGGGATATGCCCTGGACCGGAGCTACTTCCGGGTGGCGCAGATTCAGGAGAAGGAACTGGAAACCTACATCTTCCCGACGCACCTGGACGCCGCCGAGGTGACAGCGTCGATCGAGGAGTTGTCGGAGTTTCTCTCGACGGCGAAGCTGCCGTTTCCGATCGCGGACATTTACGAATACTGGCTGCTGGATGGCTCGGATGAGTCCCCGCTCGCCCTGATCTTCTCCTGCTGCACCGAATCGCAAATGGCGACCTATCCCGTGCGCGTGAACTGGACGGCGCTGCCGCATTCGAAGATGCGCGTCGAAAACACGGAAAGGGAACAATCGCGCAGCGAGCCACCGGTCAACGACAGGTTCCAGCGGCTGGTCTCCAGCAGGGCAGGGGTCAAGCCGAAGGCCGCATGGTTCAAGAGGCATCCTGCCGAGACCCATGACTTTCCCCCTTTCCTCGTGCGCGAGGACTGGGAGCATGCTGAAGACCACGATCTCTGCCAGCGCTACCTGCATCGCAAGTCGCCGCGCCTGCTGATGCTCCAGGGGATTCCGCACGCCGACAGGGAGCGCATGGAGCTTGCCGCAAAGGAGTATGCGCTCGAGGTGGATGACTACTTTCCCCTCTATCCCGAGGTCAACGACGAGGATCGCATGGCCGCTATCCGCGTCGAGGCGCGACTGAGGCGGCGCATGCCGCAGCAACTGAAGCCGAAGGAGAAAGGCAAGTCCGAGGGCGTGAGGCCATTGAGCAAGGACCAGCGGATTCTCGAGTGATCGGCTCTGCGGTTCACTCCCGATGGCTGGCCGGGTCTCATCGCTCTTGCCGCTGTTCGTGGTAAAGAGGACCATCACTGTCTCGTCTCGAACAGTCAAGGGATTCTCTTCCGGAATGCTGCATCAGGATAGAGGCGAATGACACTGCCCGCCTGATTGCCGCTGTCCTGTGATTGGCGCGCTCCTCGCGGTCGCCAGCATCGCAAGTGCCATCATGCTCGGGGGCAACGGCCATTTTTTCTCTTCCTGGCGTCACCGGAAGCCCGGGAACAGACGGGTCAGGTTATGCGATGATTCGTCTGCGCATATGATGACGCCTGGTTTTTCCCGGGCGATATTTCTGGCTTGGAAACAGGGCTTACTGTGGATATAGGCATTATCGGCATTGGACTCATGGGACGCGCCTTCGTGGAGCGCTTCCGGTCACAGGGCTTGACGGTCGGGGTTTTCAATCGCACGCGGGAGACGGTCACGGACCTCGAAGAGAGTGGCGTCACCCTCTGCGCCAGCGTCGATGAGCTCATCGGTTCCTGCGACACCATGATCCTGATGGTCAGCCATGCCGATGCGATTCGCGAGGTTTTGTCTCTCGATCGCCCGGAAGCGCAGGCGCCGGCGTTGCAGGGGAAACGCATCCTGCAGATGGCGACCATTGCACCGAGCCAGTCCCTCGCCATCGAGGAGGCCATCTCGTCCCGCGGTGGCCGCTACCTCGAGGCGCCGGTGCTCGGCAGTCTGCCCGAGGCGAGGGCCGGCACCCTGATCGTCATGGCCGGAGGCCCGCAAGCGGTGTACGAGGAGGCATTGCCCGTCTTGCAGGTGCTCGGCAGCGCGCCCCGCCATGTCGGTCAGACGGGTTCGGCGGCCGCGCTCAAGCTGGCGATGAATCAGCTGATCGCCGCCCTGACGGCCGGCTTTTCCCTGAGCCTGGGGTATGCCATGAAAAACGGCGTCGAGCCGGAGGTCTTCATGGATACGGTGCGGGAGAGCGCGCTCTATGCGAAGACCTACGACAAGAAGCTGGATAAGTACCTCAGCCGGGACTTCGGCAAGGCCAACTTCTCGACCAGGCACCTGCTGAAGGATATTCGGCTGTTTATCGATGACGCCAGTGCCGCGGGACTGAACACGGCCGCGCTGGAGGGGATCGAGCAGATCACGCGCCAGACCGTGGAGGAGGGGTTTGATGTCATGGACTATTCGTCGATCTTCCGGAGCATCGTTCCTGAGGAGTAATCCGGCTTCGGGTTGATCAGGAGCCGGGATCGCCACGCCTGGCGCGCGGTGCTGCAGTTCCTGCATCAGATTGCCACAGTCGCTGTGCTTCCTCGCCATGACAATATCCGGGAGCATGTCCTGAATGCAGAAGCCGTCATCGCGAGGAAGCCGGAGGCCGACGTGGCGGTCTCGCCGAGGCGACGCTTTTGAAATTCCGGTGCGCCGCCAATATATGCAAGAGAGTGGCAGGTGATACAACCCTCTTTTCGGGAGATTCATATGAAGGTACAAGACACCTCGACAGGCAATGGCTCGGAAAAGCTGCTCGTTGCGCTGTTCGACAGGGAGTCCGCGGCTGAAAAGGCGGTCGGCATGCTCGTCGAGCGCGATTTCCCGATGGACATGCTCTCGGTGCTCGGCAAGGGCAATGCCAGCGGCGATGATCCCCTAGGGCTCTACTATCCCGGCGTCGGCGAGCGCATGAAGGGGTGGGGCGCCATGGGGGCTTTCTGGGGCGGCCTCTGGGGGCTGCTGGCAGGCGCGGCCGGCATGTTCTTCATCCCGGGTGTCGGCCCGATCCTCGCGGCCGGCCCGATTGTCGAGGCGCTCGCGGGCGCGCTGGCCGGAGCCGGTCTCGGCGGCGGCGCCATGGCCGGCGCGGCAGCGGCTTCGCAGATCACGGTCGCGATGCACCGCTCCGGCGTGCCGGAGGAGAAACTCGGCATGCTGCACGATGCCATCGAGCAGGGGCATTACATCGTGATGCTGCGGCTCGATGCGCAGGAGGCGGACAAGTGGCGGGTTCTGCTCGGCCATGCAGGCGCGGACACCCTGGAGGAGTACCCATATCACGGGCTCGGCGATATGGTGGGATGAGTGTTGTGCGCCACATTTGTCGGGGCCTGGCGTTTGTGAACCTGCCGAATGAGCGTATGACACGCCAATCTGATGCAGGAGTGTCTCGGCTTCCTTCCAGCTGACAGGCCACTGAAACCGCAAGAGCAATTTCAGGGTCATGCCTCGATGAGCGTGCCTGTCGCCAGTTTATCCATGAGGGATGACGGTATTCTGACGTCATGCCTCGGCAAGGACAGAGCCGGTTACTCGCGTAACACAAGACGCACCCGTTCAAGCCAAAAAGTCTTTTCTGTCTTCTCCGGAACCATCACGATGGGTCAGGTTTTTTCAGGCATTAGCTTGCAAAAATAATCCCTGCCCGGGCGAGTGATTGTTCTCTCGAGTTGAATCCGCACCTGGATAAATTGGAGGGTTAAAAACGCAAATTTTTTGTGATACAGCTGTCACGGTTTTTTGAAAAAATCAGTCAATCACAATCAAAGAGGATATGGACACTCTCATGCAAAACCGATTCAAACGCTCAATACTCGCACTTGCCATTGCAGGCTCCTTCACACTCCTGACCGCCTGTGACGATGACGACGATTCCACGACATCCCCGGACGACCCGGCACCCGTACCAACGACGACCATCTCGGGTGTGGCCGAAGCCCTGGACGGTCAGGTTGCACTTCTGGAAAACAAACCCATGCTGATGATTGCGGCTGAGTTTCTGATTCCTGCGGCCCATGCCGCAATATCCGGTCTGGATCCGGTGACGGGTGCAATCGTTGAACTGATTCGCATTGACGACGACGGGAATCAGATTGGCGATGTGCTGGCTTCGACGACGACCTCGT
>JARRMY010000034.1:0-12470 GCA_037385505.1 Gammaproteobacteria bacterium
TGGCGACTGTCGACAGCGAATTCGGCCGCACCACCGATCCGGTCCGCATGTACATGCGCGAAATGGGCACCGTCGAACTGCTGACTCGCGAAGGGGAGCTCGAAATCGCCAAGCGCATCGAGGACGGCCTGCGCCAGGTGCTGAGCGCCATGGCCGTTTTTCCGCCCGTCGTCGAGCATCTCTTCGCGCTCTTCGAGGCCGCCTTCGAAGAGGATGGTCGCCTGACGAACGTGATCTCCGGTTTCATCGACTTCGATGACGACACGCCGGTCACGCCCGCAAACGGGGAAAATACCGACGACGACAGCGACAGCAACGAGCTCGACCCGAAGGACGTCAAGAAGAAGATTACCACTCTGAAGCGTCAGTACAACGCACTTCTCAAGGCCATGGGCGAAGAGAAGCCCTCCAAGATCGAGGCCGCGCGCCAGAAAGTGATCACCACATTCTGCGAGTTCAAGTTCACGCCCGCCGTTTTCTACGAGCTCGCCAACCTGCTGCGCGATACCGTGCAGAACATCCGCATGCACGAGCGTGACATCATGCGGCTCTGCATCGGCGCGGGCATGGATCGCAAGGTGTTCATCACCTCGTTCCCCGACAACGAGACAAACCTGAAGTGGCTCGACGCCCAGTGCAAGGGCAAGAAACAGGCCGCCGCCAGGCTGCAGGAGTCTGCCGACGAGATCCGCAAGATCCAGAAAAGGCTGCTGGAACTGACCGAGATCACCCAGATGTCGATCCGCGACATCAAGGAGATCAGCCGCAAGATGTCCATCGGCGAGGCCAAGGCGCGACGCGCCAAGAAAGAGATGGTCGAGGCCAACCTGCGTCTCGTGATCTCGATCGCCAAGAAATACACCAACCGCGGGCTGCAATTCCTCGACCTGATCCAGGAAGGCAACATCGGCCTCATGAAGGCGGTCGACAAGTTCGAATACCGCCGCGGCTACAAGTTCTCGACCTACGCCACCTGGTGGATCCGCCAGGCCATCACCCGCTCCATCGCGGACCAGGCGCGCACCATCCGTATCCCGGTGCACATGATCGAGACCATCAACAAGCTGAACCGGATCTCGCGCCAGATCGTCCAGGAACAGGGCCGCGAGGCCACGCCGGAAGAGCTGGCCGAGAAAATGGACATGCCGGAAAACAAGATCCGCCAGGTCCTCAAGATCGCCAAGGAACCCATCTCGATGGAGACGCCCATCGGCGACGACGAGGATTCGCATCTCGGTGATTTCATCGAGGATTCGAACGTGGTCACGCCCGTCGAGTCCGCGACCGTCGAGGGCCTGCGCGAGGCGACCCAGAACATGCTCTCCGGCCTCACGGCGCGCGAGGCCAAGGTCCTGCGCATGCGTTTCGGCATCGACATGAATACTGACCACACACTGGAAGAGGTCGGCAAGCAGTTCGATGTCACACGCGAGCGCATCCGCCAGATCGAAGCCAAGGCCCTGCGCAAGCTGCGCCACCCTTCCCGCTCGGAAAAACTGCGCAGTTTCCTCGACGAAGGCTGATCATTTTCCGACCGGGATCTGCCGGCCATGGATGGCAGAAACACTTCCATGTAGAATTCCGATTTCTCAGGGGCCGTTAGCTCAGTTGGTTAGAGCAGAGGACTCATAATCCTTTGGTCCGGGGTTCAAGTCCCTGACGGCCCACCACATTTTCCTTCATAAAAATCATCGGCTTGCATCTCGTGCGGGCCTTTTTTATGTCCGAGGCACCAAGGGATTATGGATTTTGGGGAGTCCTTTGGTGTGTTTTCGTTGGTGGCCGGAAGGGATGGCGGGAAATTTGTATCTTGAAATCCTGAAAAACTGGGGTACGGCACGATGAATTTTGACGCAGAATGAGCATAAAAAAAGACCCTGCTGGTTAGATTAGAGCCCATGAGAATACGACCGGACCGAGAGGAGGGTCGTTCGATTACGTTAGCAATCAAATCTGAAGATGTCTATCTCGAAAAGATACTCAATTAACGTTCACCTGGACCACTCACTTAAAGTAGGTCAACTAGGTCGTCTCAATTTCTTTGAATTCTCGATAACCACCACCCACACCCAGATGATTGCTTTCAGCCCACTCAATGATGATGTCGAATAGTTCGTCACATTTGCTTTCCGGTATTGATTGGTCTGGACGAGTGACGCACAGACCAAAATCGAAATGCCATTCATTGAGTTCTTTCTCACTCATAAGTATTCCTTCAGCTACAGCAATCAGCCTAATTTGTGCGGATAATTAGAGAATCATGCGGTAGCTTGTTCAGCGGTTCTTGAGACCACAGGCCCCTAACCAGGGTGCCTGACCAGTATCATGTGTATCCAGTAGCATCTTCTTCCAAATGTTTCCGCATTTGCCACCACAAGTGAGGTAGGGATGCTTCATCGCACCACCACATTCTTCGCAGCCATGTGTAGTCCCCTGCTGCCCAATTAGCACCACAGCTATGGCACTGCGTATCCTGCTTGCCAGTCGCATTACTCGTCATTTCTCTGCTGAGTTGTTTCTTTCTGCTCTACTGCGGGCTTTGATCTGGCGCGTCCATTACATCAAGAGGTAAAGTGCAATTGTGTAGCTCACCACGATCCTCAATGCTTCGGAGTGTTTTATTAATCATTTCTTCAGTCAATGTTTCCGCAACGACAATCATATGCGGGGAACCGTAATGGAACGAAGTATTCGTGCCATCGATCCAATCACCACATGCTTGAAATGCTTGTGGCGTCATGAAGTAGCACCAGCGGCGGGTGCTGTCTGACAGGGTGAGCATCATCTCAATTGCCCTCTGTCCCTGTTCTGAAAGGTCATCTTCAATAACGATATTTTCAATATAAGGTGTCGGCATGACTAGCCCTGATGCAAGGCCACCGGTAATGGTTTAGTGGTTTCGTTTAGAGCTGGGATTACACCCTGCACTATATTACTGCGAAGAATCAATCAGCAAAGGCAAGTCCTGCTTCAAGAGGGTTTTAAAATGCTCCTCATCCTCAATAAAATTCCTATAGCTATCAAATGAAAGATTACCAGCATTGTATTGTTTCATCAGAAACAACTGGATTCTCCAAGCGTCGGGATCCGGTTTATCAAAATCAAAGTCAATTCCGCCAACATCGCTCGTCTGATAGATATCGACACCAACACCGTGTGTCCGATATCTCCAGTTCGTGCCTGGAATCGAATGATCTCCACGAAATTTCTTGCAGAGAATTTCTCTCGCCTCGGTCAAGCCGAAAACCCGCCTGAGCAACTCCTCGGCCCACGCTTTCTCGGAATACCAGAGATGGATGAGTGATCTTATGAGCTGCTGATCATTCATCTTCGGTTTTTTCATTAGCACTTTCGACTAGAGAATCACTTGCCTCAAGCATGGTGCGCAACTCAATGATTTGTGCTTCCAGGATCCGGATTTTCTCTGAGATGAATATCACGTCATCTTTCTCGAAAACCGGATCACCAATCGTCTCGAGTCCCGTACCTTCATTTACCCGAAGTTCAAAATTCAGCTGCTTACCTGGCTCGACAACCACCCCGATGATGTGCTGAGCGCGGTATTGTGTTTTCTTATTATCCTGACATGTTTCCGTTTGCTCAATGAACAAATCATAAATCCCAGGCACGACGTCCAGAAAAGAAAAATACCCGCCCAGTTGAATATCTGTTGAGGTCTTTTGTTTGCCGCCATCCGAATCCCGCAAGATGACATACGCGCCGTTGGATGTGCCACCCATACAGAAACTCGCAGCCGGAACATCATGTTCAGTGATAACGACACCTTCCACCCTCACAGCTGTCTTGTCATCTGCAGCAAAAGATGTCTGAATTGAACCAGCCAGAATAAATGTAATTGCAGTAAGTGCTTTCTTATTCAGCATGAAATACCCCATCATGATTAATAGAAAAAGAATACGCTATGGACACAGGCCGGCTGAGAAGAAATGACGATCCCAATGGCGTGAACAGTGCTGAGCCCACAAGATTCTCTTGGCTTGAAGTAAACCATTGAAGTCCGGCATCAACCATACGACATGGCGCTCACCTGTCACAGAATCATCCATCCACCCGGAATTCTCAATCGAGATACGCACCGCTTCGAGAGCCACACCACGCACCTCCCAATCGAGAGGCAAAATTTCAACAGTAATTGACTTTCTGATGCCATCACCGTCAAGGCCAAGGCCAGGAATCCTTAGCGCAATCTCAAAAAAGTTAGTTACCCATGTCTGCCGTGTTTCCTGCGCTTCGAGAAGGAGTTTGTTGAATGGCTTGATATCAATCTCTTTGACAGACTCAACATAGACATCTGTCCCGATTGAAAAATCATCTGCAGGCGAGAGAGTAAGACCAAACGGCTTGTCCCAGTCTGCGAGAGCGGTTGATGACAGAAATAAAATGGTTATCGCAATACGTAGATTTAGCATATCGACTTCACTCAACTCGATTCATACAAGCCTATTTATTCCTTGATAGCGTGTATTGAAGGCCCTCCAAAGGAGATGAACTGATAATCTTGCTGTGGTCCTGCAATGGCATTGCGCGTGTTTTGTCCCCAGGATTGACAATGCTCCCGGTGAAGCGACCTCTGGGGTTTGCAGGGATTTTTTCGAGACTCGGAAAGCTGGTCGCTCCAGTTTGTGCACGTATGTACTCTTTCAAGGCATCCTTGTCCAGCAGGCAATCGACAGTGACCTGAAAATCATTTTCTGGCAACGTCAGCTTGACTGTATCACCGCTGATCGACCCATCCACCCTGAAAGCCATCTTCGTGACAGGTATGGGATTTTCGTCAGCATGGCAATCATAAACTCCAGGCGGCCTCGAGAATATCTCTGCGCCTGTAACCCTTGCTGATCCACTGCCATCGAGGTAGGTTTTCCGGCCTTTGCTTTTCTGCACCCTGAAATCAACCGATATGAGCCAGTTGACCCTGAGACCGCCGACGAGCTGATCCGCGATGTCACCTTCAAGACGTTTCTCTGAAATGGTTTCGGCATTAAAATTGACGACTTCATAGCCTTTGTAGACCAGAGTCCATTTTTCGATTTTCTTACCTTTGAGTGTGTACTTGATTTTTTGCCAATGGCCAGATGGATCATCCAATCTGACTTCATTAGTGGCTCCATCCTCATACTTTATATTAATAGTGAAGGCATCATCACCAGTCTCTACCGGCGCCCAGGGTCCATACGTGAAAACAGATGGACCGGTATTGATTTCAAGCATGCCATTCCGCACATTACCAGTAACACGCTTATACTCGTAAAGACTGCTATTTCCTTCACAATCACGACCAGTTCGCCTTCCATGGCCGGTCACACTCCCTGTGTGATCGTCAATTGACAAGTAATACACTCCCTTACTCTGAAAGTCTTCTTCAGAACATTCGGGAATAGGCACGCCGAGCGACTGCATTTTTTGACGTTGCGATCGTATTTCCTGGATGAGAGAAGGGCTCGCATATGTTAATTCTTCAAGAGTCCACTCTCCAGCAATAGAAATATTGTTAGCAATAGAAAATAAAAACAGAAGCAGTGAAGCCTGTATTTTCGTGATAGACAACAGGATACTTTCTGTTCTCATTTTTCCAGTTTTCATCAGCATTATCTCGAGAATTCACACAAATAACGCATGTGAGATTCAACTATTCAAGACATCCCGCGATCTCAATTAACTTTCCGCACTACAGAAAGATTCGCCTTTCTGCAATCTACCAAGTGGGTCTGCCACCGTTTAAGTTATGGCACTTGCGCAATGTTGAAGCGGAAAGACTTCTCAGCGACCTTGTTCTTACCAACGTAGAGCCAGAAACGTACTTCATCCGAGGACTTCGGATCCCAGTCATTGACGGTGATCGCAACGTTGCCACCCATTTAGTTTCATATTGTGCACATTTTACGCATAACGGTGTGTATATTGAAAGTTTCCACATATCACGTCATGAAAGACGGAAAACTTCCACATATTATTTTCAAAAAGCCTCTTGAAAACACGGGGATACGCCAGACCGGGGCAATATAAGGAAATATTACAGCGCGAAATGGGGAAATGTTCCGTATATATGGGAACTTACTTGCTTTCAAACGCAATCCCTTGTCGGGTGTGCATACAGTTGATGTCGCTCAGGATAAGGCCTATATGGCAGCAACATTCCAGGCAAGCACAATTGATTGGGTAGATCGCCCCAGCCTTCTCAATGCAAGACATAGAATGTTGCGCGTTGGTGGAGGCATTCCCATTCGTGTCGGCGGTCACATGTACGGCGCAGTCGGCGTGTCGGGGGCACCTGCGGATATAAAACAGGGGGATAATGATGATGCGTGTGCCCGAGCCGGTATTGACGCTATCAAGGAGACGCTGGAATTCGCTGATTAACCTGCTTGGAGACTACTGAGCATCCGCATCAGGTCCCTCGCTTATATTCACCAAGTTTCAGCCCCCAGGATTTCAGATTCCCAGATTTCCAGCCCCCTCCCCCCTCGAAGCTCGGTCGAGACAGGTTCGGTCAAAGTTCGGTTATGGTCGGTCCGGGTTCGGTCCATCGCGGGACTACAGGGAACGCAACTGAATGAAAGGAATCGAGAAAGGCCTTCAATGTTCGGCCCACTGGCCAATAAAGAGTTCGGTATAAAGGTTCGGTCCAACCGGCATGACCCGGGGGCACCTCAAAGAAACCTTTACGATTCTTCAGCTTACGACGCCGTAAAGAGACTGTTCCTTGTGCTCATAATCCTTTGGTCCGGGGTTCAAGTCCCTGACGGCCCACCACATTTTATTTCATGTAAATCATAGGCTTGCATCATGTGCGGGCCTTTTTTCTGCCCGAGACACCAAGGGACTATGGATTTCGGAGAGTCCTTTGGTGTGTTTCTGGGGGCGGCGGCGATCTGGGGGCTGGGAAGGTGGAATCCTGGGAGGCTGATGATTGCGCTGTTCTTGCTGTCCCCTCACAGGGTGCCATATTTCAGGTCATAGCTTTTCATTCACTCCTCTTCGTCTGACTCATCTTTCGGCTCAGCATATTGACTTAAATCAAAGGTGCATAAGAATGATCCGGCGCACTTTTGCTGTGTCATGTTTTGACTGCTGCGTGTCTGAATAAGTCCTCGTTATTTATTACTGCGTCAACTAAATACTGAATACGTAAAGATAAATTGCAGTCCCGATTCGGTTATTAGGAAAAGCGCACTGATCACAGTACATGGTACTGAAGGAGTTAAAGACGATGGGCACAATGACAATCAAAGGCAAGACGATGCGTTCCATAGATGTTGACTGGAACGAGTTCTACTACACCAACTGTCCGTTGGTCTCCCCCAGCAACGTCGACCAGGAGATCAGCTGGGTGCGAGAGGAATTCAAGAAGATGGATATCGCATACAAGTTCCTTCGCTCCACCACCGAGAATGACTGGTATCCACATTATGTGCACAATCTCGACAATCTGATGCGCTACGGCGGCTGCAACCCGGCCATCCATGTCCAGGCCGATATTCGTCGCACCCGCCTGATCGGGACGACGCATGTCTACGAAGGCGGCTGCATGCTGGTTCGTTCCCGCGACCCCATCTATCGTATGCAGGATCTCAAGGGCAAGAAGATCGGCATTACGAAGAGCCTGAACGTCATCAAAAACGACTGGTGGCGCATTCAGGAGGAGCAGGGTATCGAGCTGATGCTGATGCTGAACGACATGACACGCGATGACGTAGAGATGGTAGATTTTCCTTACCCGGATGACTGGTACGATAATCCCGCTATGCTCACCCCGATGGAGAACCCTTCAGAACTATGGCTGAAGCGGGACCACAAGCATGACCTGGCATTTCGCCCGCTGGAGACGGCATTGCTGGATGGTACAGTCGATGCAATCTATACCCAGAGCAAGGTCTTTCAGCATATCCAGGAGCAGACATCAAAAATCAAGGCGATCGAAAACCTTGCCAATTATCCAGACTGGACTCTCCAGGGGGCAAACGTTCCCGCAACTTGTACGGTTACCGACGTGGCATGTGAAGAGCATCCCGAGATGGTTGTCACACTGCTAAAAGGACTCATCAAGGTGGGCCGCTGGTCTAATCAACACAAGCACGCGGCTGCGGCAATACTGGACAAACAGACCTACTACCTGGATGTCGAGGATACCTATCGCGGCATCAAGGATGTCGATATGGTACCCACCCTCTCTCCCTACAACCTCGAAGCCCTGCAGATCAACAAGGACTTCATGCTGAGCCACGGCTACATTGAAAATGATTTCGATGTTTTCGAATGGGCAGCACCTGAGTTTCTGGAGCAGGCAGCGAAGGAATTGCTCGAGGAAGAATGGGCTAAACGCAGCTCGGCCATTTTACCTGAAGCAACAACCCTGGAAGAGTCGATGAAGGCAAGGCTGGGCTAGCCGCACGCCGATTCAGGCATGAACAGTGTCGACGTGCATGTAAATGAGAGGCAGAAGTGAATCATCGGCATCTTTCGACTGAGTAATAAAAACGGTGTCTTCAACATGAGAGGACACCGTTACTCTCAGCACGATGTGAGGAGGTAATTATGTCCAATACAATCCTGATGGCTTCCCTGGCCATCCTGGTTATTGCTGTTTTGGCAGGATGGCATTACAGGGTTCAAATACTCGATTTTCTCTGCGGCACGACCCCACCAGCACCCACTGAGCATCTAAAAGCGGCGCTTGATAACCAGGCGATGCTGTTGGACATGCGCATGTATGTGGAAACACGCAAAGAGGGAGCTGACCTTATTCCGGGTGCCAAAAACATTCCCCTGTTGCGACTGAGGTGGCATTACGACGAACTACCCAAAGACAAGACGCTCATTACATTCTGCGTGTCCGGCAAGCGGGCAGGAAAAGGTGCGGATATGCTGAATGCGCGTGGATTCAAGGCGTTGAGTGGTGGCGGCATTTCGAATGTGAAAGCGATTCTGGCAAGCAATTGACGGTGCGCCGATCACAAGACAGTGCAGTTGAAAGAGCTGTTCGACGAGGAAATGGATACAGGTGAATTTATGAAAGAACGAGAGACGTCTGGCTCTCCGTCCAGAGAGGAGATACCGGAAAACAAACAAACCACACTCGGCCTCTATGTGAATGCAGTCCAGGCTTATGAAATGTGGAAATCCGACCCCGACCGGATCAAGATCATCGACGTTCGCACACCCGAGGAGTACGGCTTTATTGGCCATCCCGACACCGCCTGGAACATTCCTCTTGCCTTTGTCACTTATACGAGAAAAAACGGCATAACCGAATATGGCCCCATGTGGAACACAGAGTTTATTGACGAGATCAAGAATATAGCCGGAAAGGACGACCCACTCCTGGTTATGTGCCGCTCAGGTGACCGCTCGGCAATGGCCGTCAACAAGCTCGCTGCAGCAGGTTACAACAATGCTTACACGATCACAGACGGTTTCGAGGGAGACAAGGTAGATGATCCCGGAAGTGTCTTTCATGGAAAGAGAATGCGAAACGGCTGGAAGAACTCCGCTCCATGGATATACACAATCGATCCGGAAAAAATCATCCTGAGAGAGCACATCGAAGCAGACAGAGTAATGAAAAACTGTACGGTTAAACAGGTTGTGCAATACACGGGAAATAATGCAATCCATCAGTCATGTCCGAATGGCGGGACTCATGATGTTCAGGCTTGATAATTTTCGAAGTCATGAAGAACGAGGCATCAACACAGGCCGCGTTAGCGCGTTATTGGTTACCCTGGCTGCCACTGCCATTTATCTCTTCCATGCGGGCTTTGCCGATGCAGCCGAGATTACAGAGGGGAATTTTCAAATAAGAAAATTTCCTCTCTCGCATATTTTTACATTCCTGTTCCTCATGCTGGGGCCGTTCAAGATTATCGGGCCCTTCGCAAAAATCACGAAGGGAGCAGATGCGACTTTCACTTTTCGTATCGCAATTCTGGCAATTGGCTTTTCGAGTCTGGCACTTCTTATTGCTACGATTCTCGGCGAAAGCATATTGGACAGTTACAGTATTCCTGTGCCTGTACTGGCTCTTTCCGCAGGAATCATTCTTTTTCTGGTTGCATTACAGACTGTCCTTCAGCAGTTCTCCCCGGATATCGACCGCGACGTCGGCAATGATACGGGTCCGTCAATGAATATGGCA
The DNA here is from genome assembly GCA_037385505.1 of Gammaproteobacteria bacterium. GTDB lineage: Bacteria > Pseudomonadota > Gammaproteobacteria > Chromatiales > Chromatiaceae > Sva-25. Next base: position 10,157 of record JARRMY010000034.1, read on the forward strand.
CTGATGCCATTGGCTTTCCCTACCATCGTTACCCCCTATGGCATTGCTGCACTGGTCGTCTTTATGGCCGTCAGCCCTGATCTTCAGAGCAAACTGATTATTGGCGCTATCGTTCTGGTGATTATGCTTTTGAACTTGATCGTCATGGCCCTGACGCGCCACATTCTCCCGACCATGCGCATTCTTTTGCCGATTCTGGGAGCCGTTCTTGGCGTTGTACAGGTTGCCTTGGGACTCCAGATTATCAATAACTCATTGCGGGCACTGGGTATCTTGTGAGCCAGTTGCCGCTGTAGCTGGTAAGGAATGAAACGGGATCCATGAACGACAGAACCAAAGACAATCCGGCAGAAAAAATCTCTCCTGCAACCCGACTCGCGCTAGAGCGTACGCGAGCTGCTTACGAACGCACCATGATGGCCTGGGTCAAGCTGGGGACTTCACTCATCACATTTGGTTTCGCGGTTTACAAATTCTTTCAATTTGAAGCAGCTAGCCTGCCGTCAAAAGAGGGAATAGTGAGCGCATCTCTGCTTGGCCCCCGGGAATTCGGGGTGATTCTGATCAGCATCGGGATTTTGTCACTGCTCATTGGCTCAATTGAGCATGCGAGAGATCTGAGAGGCTTGCTAAAAGACTACCCCGACATGCCCTTTTCAGGCTCACGATTAATCGCTTTATTAACCGCCATATTGGGTGCTATGGCCTTGATAGCGGTGATATACCGTTTTTAGCATTAAATGAACATCAGGCAATTGGTTCCCGTGATTGCCGGATCCTTGTTTGCTGTATCCGTGAGTGCAGATTCGACTGAGGCGTCCCAGGACCCTGACACTCAACGATGAAAGAAGAAGAAACAGTCAAGTAACGAAGGAAGCAAGAACCGCCGCCACCGCTACCTCCTCTCTCAAGCCGAACCGAAATTTAGTGGGCCCGGATGGTATAACAGGCGTGATTGGAGGTTATCAGTCAAACAAGCTATTCATCGATCGCGGATTTACCTAGCAATTCCGCTTTCTCCATTGAGTTGGAGTCATACCACTCCATCTTTCAAATGCGCGACTGAAAGTCCTGACATCCGCATAATTCACCATTTCTGCTATCCGAATTAAATCCACCGATGAATTCTGAAGCAGTTGTTTCGCTATATCGAAGCGGCAACTGTCTGATATTTCTCTAAAGCTGGTTCCACATTCTTTCAATCGTCGATGCAGGGTACGAGTATGAATCGAGAAGAGAGATGCAACCTCTTCAGCTGAATTTTGTCCCGCATAGAATGATGTACACAAAAGCTGCCGAACCTGCCGTGCAAAATCGTCCTCAAAATCCAGTTCCAGTTGATCGATCTGTTTCTTTAATATCCTGAGCAATTCTGAATCTGCACCCTTGATTGTTTTGTTGAGCATGCTTGCAGGAAAATATAATCCATTTACTCCAGCATCAAATCGTAAAGCAGTACGAAAAAACTGGCGGTAAGGGGCGATATCCAGTGGTTTTTTATGTGCGAAGCAAACCTCGACTGGCCTCCAGTCCGGGTAAAAAAGCTGGCGCATAATATTTAGCATAATTGCGACAGCAGCTTCATGGATGTGATTGATACCAGGTGTATCTGCATTCAATGCGGTGTAACGAAAGAGCGCTTGATCACCTTCAATAGACAGGCTTGCGACAGAGCCTTGAGATTGCACATAGAAATAATTGATGAGACTGCGAAGGGCGGACTCCGCGTTATGACAATTAATAGCGACATAACCGATAAGGCCAAGGGATGCCAGATTGCCTTTCTGGCCCACCAACAGGCCGAAATGCGGGCATCCTGTTCTTTCCGAGCATGTCTGAATCAATCTTGTTCTGAAACGGAATGGAACCCTGTTGTCGGGGTTTGAGAATATCTCTGGGTCTATCCCTTCTTCATGCAACAGCTCAACAGGGTCCACATCAAATTGCTTCAGAACCTCGAGCATTCCTAACGAAGCTCCGACACGTACTGTGCCTTCTTCAATTGAGCTTTCAACTTTTGTCATCATGCCTTCAAAACATCATCACCAACTGAAATATCGACTTGTCACTAGTGTAAGGGATATATGGACAATACCGCACACCCAAACCGCCCATCTCCAAGCCAGTGATCCCTTCTGAATGCTAGATCATCGCCGGTTTCTTCTCCAACGGAAGAATGGATTCAAGCACTCACAAGGACATCTTCCAATCCCGAATGACCCGACTTACCTACTCAACATATGTTCCTCAACTGTCTCCACACACGCCCGCCTTCGGCACCCTTCTCAGCAGGTTTTCTTTTACCCACAATCCG
>JARRMY010000035.1:0-12320 GCA_037385505.1 Gammaproteobacteria bacterium
GCTGTTACATCGGAGCCAATCGCCAGATGCTCACCATCGCCACTATAAGCCAATGCCATGATAGGAGACTTTTCAGCCGAAATTTGGCGGTCCGAAAGAATTTTTTGAGAAGGGATATCCCATAACATCAGGCGACCGAACTGGAAGCACACGGCTAGCATATTGCCAGTCGGAGAGACTGCCACTGATCTGGCAAGTGCGCCTTCGGGGAGTTGAAAGCGATTGAGAACATCAGGTGCGCGATAAACCATCACCGTCGTAAAGTCGCGCGTAACAAAAACCACGGTTTTGCCATCAGCCGAGACCCCACCAGTCAATGAAGAGTCCTCGGTATCCGATTGTTTGATCTCGCCGAGCACACGCCCCGTCTGTGCATCGCTGAAAGTCAACGTAGTACCGAAAATTGTTTGACCAGAAATAATCGTAGAAGCGTCGCGACTCAAGGCAACCCCGTTGCCAAAACCGAAAGTGAACTGTGATTCTTTGACAACATTTGTCCGTTCCGCAGGGTCCATATCTAGCAGGAGGATGTCACCCTCAACCGTTACCGCAGCGACTATCGATTGTTTCATATCTAGTGTGTCCTGACGCTCATCCACCCTGATTCGGCGTATTGCCTCCATCGAATTTCTTGGAGGGCCCAGCCCTATTGCTAAAGGCAAATCTGGATCATCGAGCGGCAGCTCTTTTTCCGACAGAAACTTCCGAAGCCTCTCCTTATGCAAGTTGGCCAGCATTATTGGGTCCCATACCCTGTCGCCCCAGGCGTCCTTCACTGGCTCGCCGGTTTCAGGGTTCAAAACAACCGTCTTTGAGTTACTCTCCTGGTTGTCAGCTTCCCTGTTCAGGATGGGCTCGAAGACTTCGTTCGGCTCTATGACAAGATGGCCGTGAGACGAGAAATACATGAAAGGCGAGTTAAGAGGCTTTTCCAGCTTAATCTTTGTGGACGCCGAAGACTCAAGTGACCACACATGCAATACGAGGTTGGGATAGCTAGAAATAACAACAGCTACCTTTTGATGGTCTTGGGATATCGCCAATTGTCGCATGCCCGCGCGCTTACCAGTGACCGCGTTGCGGTTATCACCCACGACTTTTTCCGCATCGAGTTGTTTCAACAACTTCCCGGTTTCGACGTTCCAAACTGCAACCCCGGGACCACTGGTGATTGCCAGTGTTTTTCCGTCTTTACTGAAGCTCAGTGAATCAGTAGCACCGCCAAAGTAATCACCCTGGCGTTGTGAGGATGGGCGCTCAACACGCCAGCGATGGGTCTTCGATTCGAGATCCCAGAGAATGATGCTTCCATCGAAATGCGCAGACGCCAGGCGTTTACCATCCCGCGAAAAAGCCATCGACGTCGTGAACGATTCCACGTGCAGATGAGTGCGTATCTGCGGATATGAGTAGATAGCCCTGAACAGTGCTGACTGGATCTGAGGGTCTGACTCTTCCGAGAGTGTTCTTTTTGCTTCGACCCCGAGCAGGGCAGCAAGATCAAAGCGCTTTTCCTCGAGCGCAAACCGGCTCTCTGCAGCCAGTCGCCCCGATAGTGCTACCAGGCGTTGCCGCTCTTTTTCGTCGCGTTCCAAAGTGGCTTGATAGGCTGCTATGACTGCAGAGACGGTGAGCAAAACCAACAGAGTTCCTGCACTCCAGGCCATGAACTTCGTTTTCTTATGCTGGCGAATATCCTCCCCTACCAGCTCATCCTTGCTACACGCATGGATCGGAGCGGCCAGATCGGCCACGGCATTCAAGAAATCGGGGTGCTCGAGTGTGACCTTTTGCTCCTGGCGCGCCCAACAGAGATCCACGTACAGGGGCTCATCCTTAAAAACCCCGCCGAGTTCCGACGGCACCGCATCCGTTCGATCCCAGTCGAAATCCTTGCGTTGCTCATCCCACAAGATTGTCCCTTCTGTCAGGACGATCAACAGCGACTCGGGCGAATGATGGGTTAGCCAATAGGCAACTTCCTTGCGGACCCATTCAGACTGTGCTGCAGCCGGCGACGCCAGTAGAATGAAGTACCGCGCAGTGTCCAGAGCCTCTGTTATGGAGCTCCACAGAGAAGGAGAAGCGGACAGGCTGCTTTTATCACGAAAAACGCGAAGGGCCCGGCGCCGATACCAGGGCTTTCCCAATGCTCTCAGAGCAGCCTCGAGGCTCGGTGCCAACAAGCCATCCGCTTTCTGGCTATAGGAGATAAAAGCGTCGTATGCCACGTCGTTTTTTAACTCTCAGAATTAGGTGATTCCCAGATCAATCCGGACCGAAATTCCCTTGGCTCCATCCCTTTTAACATGCTTCAGAAGCCGTGAAAGCAAGGGCTTCGGGTCTTTCTTGGGTTGATTATAACGATAGCAAACTTCCCCCAGGTAAAGGTGTAGGTATTTCGGCTGTACACCACGGATCGACAGGGTCCTGGGTCGACAGGTGTCGACAGTTCCAGATCCGATTGAAAATACCGCTCGATTCCAGTCAATCGTGCCTTGCCCCGATGGTCATGCGGTGGAACAGCAGAAGTGGAGAGGGGCGTTATATCCCTGGAGCCTCCGAAATCTGGGTGTCCTCCGGGATGGGTAGCTGCATGCTCAGGTCGCTGCTGCTTCCGCCTCGTCGGAAGCCGGCGCCTGCTTCTTGACTCTCTCTTTTCTTGATTTATCGATCCAGTTCTTGACCGCGATCAGGCTGCCGAGCCCGAGAAACGCGCCTGGCGGCAGGATGGCCAGCAGCACGCCCCTGTAGTTGGCGATCTCGATGGTCCAGCCGCGCGCCATCTCGCCGAACATCAGGTGCGCGCCGGAGAACAGCGTTCCCTGGCCGATGACTTCGCGTGTCGCGCCGAGCGTGAAGAGCACGGCGGCGAAGCCGAGACCCATCATGAGGCCGTCGAGCGCGGCCTTGGGCACGGTGTTCTTGGAGGCGAAGGCTTCCGCGCGGCCGATGATGGCGCAGTTGGTGACGATCAGCGGAATGAAGATGCCGAGGATCTTGTAGAGGTCGTAGAACCAGGCGTTCATGCTGAGTTCGACGGCCGTGACGAAGGAGGCGATGATGAGCACGAAGACCGGCAGGCGGACTTCCGGGCGCACGAGGTTGCGGATCAGCGAGACGCTGGTGTTCGACAGCAGCAGCACGAGCGTCGTCGCGAGACCCAGGCCGAGGCCGTTGATGGCCGTGTTGCTGGTTGCGAGCAGCGGGCAGAGGCCGAGCAGGGCGACGAGCGCCTGGTTGTTGGTCCAGAGGCCGTTGTTGACGATTTCGCGGTAACTGGTGCTCATGGGGTGTTTTTCGCCTTCTCGAGATAGGTTTCGTAGAGTGCATCCTTCTCCTGGTCATAGTAGACCAGGACACTCCTGATGCCGTTGACGATCGCGCGCGGCGTGACGGTCGCTCCCGTGAACTGGTCGAAGTCGCCGCCGTCCTTCTTCACTTTCCAGCGCTCGAGTTTCGGGTCCGTGAGCGACTTGCCTTCGAAACCGAGAATCCAGTCGGACTTCTCTTTCTCGATCTTGTCGCCGAGTCCCGGCGTCTCCTTGTGCGCGATGACGCGCGTGCCGAGCAGCACGCCGTTGCCGTCGATGCCGACGAGGATGCGGATCGGTCCGGAGTAGCCGTCCGGCACGGTCGCCTCGAAGACCATGGCCGAGAGCCGCCCGTCTTTCTCGCCGACGTAAACCGTGGAGGCTTCCTGGCCCAGCGCGTCCGGTGCATTGACTGTCAGCGGGAACTCGAGCGGGTCGTTGTCGATCTTCTGTGGCGGCACGATCTCGTAGAGCTGGCGCAGCAGTGCCTGGCGCTCGTTCTCCTCGATGCGTTCGTGGGTGCCGAACTCGGTGACCGCGACGAGCGTTGCTCCGATGAAGCCGAAGACGCCGAGGATCAATGCCGAGAGCAGAACGTTACGGTTCACGCTTGCGTTCCTGTTCGCCATAGATCCGCGGCTGCGTGTAGTAGTCGATCGTCGGCGCGGCCATGTTCATCAGCAAGACCGCGAAGGCCACCGCGTCCGGGTAGTTGCCCCAGGTGCGGATGATGATCACGAGCAGGCCGATCAGGGCACCGTAGATGAGCTGGCCCTTCTTGGTCGTCGCGGCCGAGACCGGGTCGGTAGCGATAAAGAAGGCGCCGAGCAGCAGGCCGCCGCTGAAGACGTGGAACAGCGGGTTCGGGAAGGCTTCGGGCTCGGCCAGCCAGGCGGCCGTGGCGAAGACGACGACGGCGCCGAGCATCGACACCGGGATGTGCCAGGTGATGGTCTTGCGCCACAGCATGAACAGGCCGCCGAGCAGGATCCAGTTGCCGACCCACTCGCCGCCGACGATGCCGAAATCGCCCCACATGGGGCTTTGCCTGATCTCCGAGATCATGGCGCCCTGGGCGAGTTCCGTGCGCATGACATCGAGCGGCGTCGCCATGGTGACGGCGTCCCAGCTCAGGCTCTGCGGCAGGTTGCCCGTGAAGATGACCGAGATCGTCTGACCGAGCGAGAGCGGCGTCTGGTTGAGCTCCGCCGGCGGCAGCCAGGCCGACATCTCCGCCGGGAAGGAGATCAGCAGGAAGACGTAGGCCGCCATGGCCGGGTTGAAGGGGTTGTAGCCAAGCCCGCCGTAGAGTTGCTTGACGACGAGGATCGCGAAGACCATCGCGAGCACCGTCATCCACCAGGGCAGCAGCTGCGGCACGGCGACCGCGAAGAGGACGGCCGTGACCACGGCGCTGAGATCCGAAAGGGGTTTCAGCGGCTTGTTGCGCACCTTCAGTATCGCGGCCTCGGTGGCGATCGCTGCGATGGTCGCGATGACGATGTTGACGATCACGCCCCAGCCGAAGTACCACCAGATGGCGATGATGGCCGGGACCAGCGCGAGCAGCACTTCCGCCATGACGCGCGTGACGTTTTGCGCATGGCCGAAGTGGGGAGAGCTGTAGACGGGGAGGGACATCGGCACTCCTTATTCCGGCGTTGTTCCTGCTTGCGCAGGGCTGACGCTCCGGATTCCCGTCTGCGCGGGAATGGCGAAACTCGTATTGATCATGCAGGCCATCAGTTGTCGCTGCCCTGCGGCGGTTGTTGTTCTTTCGCGGCGGCTTTCCTGGCCGCGACGCGTTTCATGGCTGCCTCGATGGCCGCCTTCCTGGCGTCGTCGCCACCGGCGTCTTTCGCATTGCCTGTCCCTTTGCCCTTGCCGGCGGCCGGCTTGCCGAGTGCTTCCTTCTTCTGGCGCAGTTTCGCCTTGCGCTCGGCGGCGAGGCGCTCGAGACGCGCGACGCGGGCCTCGTGGCGCCGGCGCGCATGGTCGGCTTTCCGCTTCTCCTGCTCCTTCTTCCAGAGCTCCGTCTTGGCGAAGCGGTAGAACTGCACCAGCGGGATATGCGAGGGACAGACGTGCGAGCAGCAGCCGCACTCGATGCAGTCGTGGATATGGTAATCCTGCACCTTGTCGAAGTCCCTGGCGCGCGCGTACCAGTAGAGCTGTTGTGGCAGCAGCCGCGCGGGACAGACCTCGGCGCACTTGCCGCAGCGGATGCAGGCGCTCATGCGTGGCGGTATCGGTGATTCCTCCTCGCTCGGCAGCAGGATGCAGTTGCCGCCCTTGGTCAGCGGCAGTGCGTCGCTGCGCAGCGAGAATCCCATCATCGGGCCGCCGTAGACGAGACGCGTCGAGCGGTCGTTGGCGCCGCCGGCCTGTTCGATGAGAGCGTGTATCGGCGTGCCGATCAGGGCATGCAGGTTGCAGGGCTCGTTGACGCCGTCGCCCGTGACCGTGACGACGCGCTCGATCAGCGGCTTGCCCTCGAGCACGGCCGCGGCGATCGCATGCGCCGTGCCGACGTTGTGGCAGACGATGCCGATGTTGGACGGGATGCCGTGGCTCGGCACCTGCTTGCCAGTCAGGATCTCGATGAGTTGCTTCTCGCCACCGCTCGGATAGATCGTCGGAACGGGGACGACGCAGCTGGTTTCGAGGCCCGCCTTGCCGGCAGCGGCCTGCATGGCGGCGATCGCCTCGGGCTTGTTGTCCTCGATGCCGATCAGGCAATGCTCGATGTCGAGGATGTGCCTGAGGATCAGTATGCCGTCGATGATGCGGTCGGCTTGCTCGCGCATGAGCATGTCATCGCAGGTGATGAAGGGCTCGCATTCGGCGCCGTTGATGATCAGCGTGTCGATGTGCTGGCCGCGGTGCTCGAGCTTGACGCTGCTCGGGAATGTCGCGCCGCCGAGCCCGACGATGCCACAGTCGCGGATGCGCCCGACGAGAGTCTCGGCATCGAGTTCCTGCCAGTTGGTCATGGGCGCGGGCAGTTCGCACCAGGCGTCCTTGCCGTCAGTCTCGATGATGATGCAGGGCGCGCTGAGTCCGGACGGGTGCGGGATCTGGTGTTCGGTGATCCCGGTGACGCTGCCGGAGGTCGGCGCATGGATCGGCGCGCTGATGCGCCCCTCAGGCGCAGCCAGCATCTGGCCCTTGAGCACGCTGTCGCCGGGCTTGACGAGCAGATGTGCGGGTGCGCCGATATGCTGTTTGAGCGGCAGCACGAGACGCTCCGGAATGGCGGCCTCGCGGATCGGTTTGTCGTTCGATTCGGACTTGTGCTCCGGCAGATGCAGGCCGCCGTGGAAGGTATGCAGCTTCATCAGGCCTCCTGCACCTGGGCGACGTTGCGGTGTGCGGTGATCGGGTAGGGCCAGCTCCAGCTCTCGTAGGTCGCATGGATCGGCTCCATGACGATGCACTCGACGGGGCAGGGTGGCAGGCACAGCTCGCAGCCCGTGCACTCGCTCTCGATGACGGTGTGCATCTGCTTGGCTGCGCCGAGAATCGCGTCGACGGGGCAGGCCTGCAGGCAGAGCGTGCAACCGATGCAGTCTTTCTCGATGATGACCGCCACGGATGGCGGGCGCTCCTCGATGGATTCGTCCATCGGGATGGGATCACGGCCGAGCAGGTCGGCCAGCGCGATGATGGTTTCCTCGCCTCCCGGCGCGCACTTGTTGATCTCGTCCTCGCCGGCGGCGATGGCCTCGGCGTAGGGGCGGCAGCCCGGGTGGCCGCACTGGCCGCACTGTGTCTGCGGCAGCAGCGAATCGATCTGGTCGGCGACCGGGTCGCCGTCGATGTGGAACCTGACGGCGGCGTAGCCGAGCAGCAAGCCGAACAGCAGGGCGAGGATCGTGATGGTCAGGATCGCGCTCAGCATGACTTTTCAGTAGCTCACCAGTCCGGCGAAACCCATGAAGGCCATCGACATCAGTCCGGCCGTGATCAGCGCGATGGCATTCCCGTCGAAGATTTCCGGCACGTCGGCCACGGCGACACGTTCGCGGATCGCGGCGAACAGCACGAGGACCAGCGAGAAGCCGACCGCCGCCCCGAAGCCGTAGAGGGCCGACTGGACGAAGCCGTGATCCTGCTGCGTGTTGAGCAGCGCCACGCCGAGCACGGCGCAGTTGGTCGTGATCAGTGGCAGGAAGATGCCGAGCACGCGGTAGAGCAGCGGGCTGGTCTTGTGCATGACGGTCTCGGTGAACTGCACGACGACCGCGATCACGAGGATGAAGGCGATGGTGCGCAGGTACTCGAGGCCGAGCGGGATCAGGATGTACTCGTTGACGAGATAGGAGCAGACCGACGACAGCGTCAGCACGAAGGTGGTCGCGAGTCCCATGCCTGTGGCAGTCTCGAGCTTGCGCGAGACGCCCATGAAGGGGCACAGGCCGAGGAACTTCGACAGGACGAAGTTGTTGACCAGGATCGTGCTGATGAGAATCAGGGCGTACTCGCTCATCGCGGCTCAGTTCGGGTTGTCGTGGAAGATGTAGGAAGTCGAGTAGTCGCTGAACTCGAAGTAGACCTTCTTCTCGCCGTTGTCGACGACGCCGTTGAGATTTTTGTCGAGCACGCCGTAGCCGAAGCGGTAGGAGCGCGGCACGCTGTCCCCCGTGCCGAGTGCCGTGCTGAGCTTGTCGATCTCGAGGAAACGCTTGACGAGCTTGTTGCCCGCGTAGACCTCGAGGATGCCGTCGGTACCGGTCCAGTTCTGCACCGCGCGCCCGAACTTGTTTTGGGTTTCCTGCGTGCAGCCGCCAATGGCTGCCGCCAGGAGTGGAATCAGAATCAGCTTCTTCATCATTTGACTCGCATGCCTGGTTGCGCCCCCTCGTCGGGGTTCAGGATGTAAAGCTCCTTGCCGCCGGGGCCGGCGGCCAGCACCATGCCCTCGGAGACGCCGAAACGCATCTTGCGCGGTGCGAGGTTGGCGACCATGACAGTCAGCTTACCTTGCAGATCCTCCGGTGCATAGGCCGACTTGATGCCGGCAAAGACATTGCGCGTCTCGCCGCCGAGGTCGAGCGTGAGCTGCAGCAGCTTGTCGGCGCCCTCGACGTGATCGGCACTGACGATCTTCGCGATGCGCAGGTCGAGCTTCGCGAAGTCCTCGAACCCGATCGTCTCGCCGATCGGTTCGTCGGCCAGCGGGCCGGAGGCTGCCGCGGCGGCCGGCGCCGATGCCGCCAGGTCCTCTTTCGAATCCTCGACCATGGCCTCGATCTGCTTCGGGTCGACGCGCGTCATGAGCGGCTTGAACTTGCCGATGAGATGGCCATGCAGCGGGGTCTTGGCATCGTCCCAGCTCAGCGGGTCGATCTGCAGGAAGTCCTCGGCCGCCGCGACGGTCGCGGGCAGCACGGGCTTGAGGTAGCAGGCGATGACGCGGAAGAGGTTCAGACCCATGCTGCAGATCTGCTGCAGTTCGTCATCCTTGCCGTCTTCTTTCGCGATGACCCAGGGCTGCTTCTCGTCGATGTACTGATTGGCCTTGTCGGCCAGCGCCATGATATCGCGCACCGCGCGTGCATACTCGCGCTTCTCGATGCGCTCGGCGATGGTGTCGCCGGCGTGCTTGAATTCGTTCCACAGCGTGGGTTCGGCCAGGCTGTCTGAGAGCCTGCCGTCGAAACGTCTCGTGATGAAGCCGGCGCAGCGGCTGGCGATGTTGACGAACTTGCCGACCAGGTCGGCGTTGACGCGTTGCGCGAAGTCCTCGAGGTTCAGGTCGATGTCGTCGACGCCCGATCCGAGCTTGCCCGCGAAGTAGTAGCGCAGGTACTCGGGATTGAGGTGCTTCAGATAGGTCTCGGCCTTGATGAAAGTGCCGCGCGATTTCGACATCTTCTGGCCGTCGACGGTCAGGAAGCCGTGAATGAAGATGTTCGTCGGCACGCGAAAGCCTGCGCCGTGCAGCATCGCCGGCCAGAAGAGGGTATGGAAATACTGGATGTCCTTGCCGATGAAGTGGTACAGCTCGGCCGTGGAATCAGGGTCCCAGTAGAACTCGAAGTCGAGGTCGTCGCGCCTGTTGCAGAGGTTCATGAAGCTCGCCATGTAGCCGATCGGCGCGTCGAGCCAGACATAAAAATACTTGCCGGGGTGGTCCGGGATCTCGAAACCGAAATAGGGAGCGTCGCGCGAAATGTCCCAGTCCTGCAGGCCGGCCTCGAACCATTCGTTGAGCTTGTTGGTGATCTCCTTCTGCAGGTGGCCGGCTCGCGTCCACTCCCTGAGCATCTCCTCGAAGTCGCCGAGCTTGAAGAAGTAGTGTTCCGACTCCTTCTCGACCGGCGTTGCGCCGGAGACGACCGAGCGCGGGTTTTTCAGGTCCGCCGGGTTGTAGCTGGCGCCGCAGCTCTCGCAGTTGTCGCCGTACTGCTCCGGTGCCCCGCACTTCGGGCAGTCGCCCTTGATGAAGCGATCAGGAAGGAAAATATTCTCAACTGGATCAAACGCTTGTGTAATAAATTTCGAATGGATATGACCTGCGTCGCGGTTGCGCTCGTAGATGGTGTTGGCAAAAAAGCGGTTCTCTTCGGAGTGCGTCGAGTGGTAGTTGTCGAAGTCGATGTTGAAGCCCGCGAAATCCCGCTGGTGCTCTCCGGAGACGCGCTCGATGAGCGCTTCGGGCGTGATGCCTTCCTGGCGTGCGCGCAGCATGATGGCGGTGCCGTGGGCGTCGTCCGCGCAGACGTAGGTGCAGTTATGGCCTCGCATTTTCTGAAAGCGCGTCCAGATGTCGGTCTGGATGTATTCCACCAGGTGGCCGAGATGGATCGAGCCGTTGGCATAGGGCAGGGCGCTGGTCACGAGGATGTTGCGTGTCATAAAAAGCCGTCAAACACTTGATTCTTGTCAATGGCGGCATTATTTCACAACGGCCGGATTTTCTTAACTGATTGAAGTCAGATATGGCCCGGGAATACCCGTGCAAATACCCAAGTATTTTACTTGGGAATTACGCGAGGAGTGTTGTATGATGCGCCTCGACTGACAGAACAGCGGGATTGCCGTCGGCGATCCGATTGCAGGAGTAATTCAATGGCAGTGACCAAAGAACAGATTGAAGATGCCCTGAAGGGCTACGTCGAACCGCACCTCGAGAAAGACCTCGTCAGCGCCAAGAGCGTCAAGAGTATCGATGTCGACGACGGGAACGTGAAGATCGCCATCGAGCTCGGTTTCCCGGCGAGTGGCGTCCATGACGAGATCGCAGAAGCCGTCAGGAAGGCAGTCTCCGCGGTCGATGGCGTCTCCGCGGTCGATGTTTCCGTCGGCACCAGGGTCGTTGCGCACTCCGTGCAAAAGGCGCTGAAGCCGATCGACAACGTCAAGAATATCATTGCTGTCGCCTCGGGCAAGGGCGGCGTCGGCAAGTCGACAACCGCCGTCAACCTGGCGCTGGCCCTCTCCGCTGAAGGCGCGCGTGTTGGCATCCTCGATGCCGATATCTACGGCCCCTCGCAGCCGCGCATGCTGGGCGTCTCGGGCAAACCTGACTCGAAAGACGGCCAGACGCTGGAGCCGATGAGCAGCTACAATCTGCAGGCCATGTCCATCGGCTTCCTGATCGACGAGGAGACCCCGATGATCTGGCGCGGCCCGATGGTCACCCAGGCGCTCGAGCAGCTGCTCAACGACACCAACTGGGACGATCTCGACTACCTCGTCATCGACCTGCCGCCGGGCACCGGCGATACCCAGCTCACGCTGGCGCAGAAAGTGCCGGTCTCGGGCGCGATCGTCGTCACCACGCCGCAGGACATCGCGCTGCTCGACGCGCGCAAGGGTTTCAAGATGTTCGAGAAAGTGGAGGTGCCGGTGCTCGGCATCGTCGAAAACATGAGTATCCACATCTGCTCGCAGTGCGGCCACGAGGAGCCGATCTTCGGCGAGGGCGGCGGCCAGCGCATGGCGGAAGAGTACGGCGTCGATTTCCTCGGTGCGCTCCCGCTCGACAAGCGCATCCGCGAGGAGACCGACAGCGGCAAGCCGACCGTCGTCGCCGAGCCCGATGCGCGCATCTCGCAAATCTACCGCGAGATCGCACGCAAGGCGGCCGCCAAGCTGTCGCTGCAGGCCAAGAGTTACGCGGCGAAATTCCCGAACATCGTGATCCAGAACAACTGATCAGGTTCCACGATCCCTCCACGAACCCGCAGACGCCTGCGGGTTCGTGGTTTCTGGCATCGCCCGATTCCGGCGTGATGGCATCGTCCCATCTCCGGCTGGCGGCTTGCCGCGAGTCACACCGGCGGAATGACCGGCTACCTGGGAATGGAGAGGGCGTCTGTCGATGATCCTGTGGCTTCCGGGTTACTCAACAGATAGATAACCGCGCCATTCCAGCCCCCGACTGTGCGCAGCTTGACCCGCCAGGCGGTATTGGTATTCTTCGGGAAGTCTTTCTGCAGTTCAGCAGGCGCCTGGCCCGGATCACCAGGGCCGGCGTTCCGGCTCATCGATGAGGCCGATGCGTCAGAAAATCCCCCGAAACCTGTTTATCCAACGGCGCCAGCTCCAGGTGTTGTCTGATGCGGCTTTCCCGCTTCACAATCCCATGAAACATCATGCGCAGGGGTGGTTTTTCTCCCCGGACCGAAATGCGTTTCCCCGGCATTGCTGTTGTTGGCGTTTATGTTCCATCCCCTGACGGCCCCATGAGGCATCCGCAGTCAAATTCGGCAGGGGAGCTTTACAGACCTGTGATCCTGGTATAAATTTAATTCTACCGTTAGTGGAAATCGAGTCGACAAAAATAAGGCGGCCCCACATGGCGGATGACAGTGCCTCCCAATTACAGCTAGACGTAAAAAATAATATTTCCCAGCGAGCGGGACAGGGTGCCTGGCACGTCGTTACTTGGTTTACTTGACACAACACACACATGGGGGTGGGAAATGGCTTATCCATTTTCTCCGAAGCAGCCAGAGCTTTTCATTAGCGAATACGGGACATCCCGCCTTCCTGATA
>JARRMY010000036.1:0-10675 GCA_037385505.1 Gammaproteobacteria bacterium
AACATCATTGACCATACCGATGAGGAGCTCCTTGAGATTGCAAATACGATGTGGGATGAACTCATCGAATATTCCAACAAGGGTGAGTACGGCAATTTCGTCAAGAAATTCTCACACGATCTCCTACGCGGCCTCAACGAGATCGAGGTCGGCAAGCAGTTCGCCAAGAGCGAACTCACGCGCAACCTGGATCCGAAATACGACTTTCTCGGGTTTATTCGTCGCGGCCAGCATGTGACATGCCTGTACCGGGTCAGGAGCACCAAGAAGGAAGGCGAATGGCTGGGCCGGATGGTCATCGGCTACGAAAGAGGCGAAATCCGTATATTCGCCGCTTCCATCTTCTAAACAGCGGTAACCTGTGAGACAACATGACAGACATGAACAACGACATCATTACCAATGGCAAGTACGTCGAGCTGAAGTACAAAGTTATCGACGCCAAGACAGATAGCGTTTTGACCGAGGTCGAGTATCCCCTGGGTTACGTCCACGGCGTCAACGAGGTGCTGGCGCCCTCCGTGATGCAGGAGCTCGAGGGCAAGAAGGCCGGCGAAACGATCGAGGTACCGATCGACTGCAACCAGCTCTACGGCCCGAGGGACGAATCACTCGTCATCAACGAAAATATTCACAACGTGCCGGAAGAATACCGCGAGGTCGGGACCTCCATCCTGATGGAGAACGACAAGGGACAGGTCAAGACCTTCATCGTGACCCGGATCGCCGAGGACATCATCACCATCGATGGCAACAACCCCCTTTGCGGCCGGGAGGTGATTTTCAAGCTCGACATCCTGACCGTTCGCGATGCCACGGATGAGGAGATTCAGGCTGGCGGAAAGGTTGAACAGGGACCGGATATCTCCGGGGGTACAGCCGTCCCGATCTGAAGGAGTAAGGCTGTCAGAACGACAGCTGGAAAAATCTCAAATGCAAGATGAGGCCGCGCGCCCTGACGGGAACGCGGCCTTTTTGCTCAAGGGCGCTTCGGAGTGCTGTACTCAGCCTCTTTCTGAAACGACTCCCAGGTCGTTTCGTAGCCAACGAAACCCTTCTCGTTCGCCTCTTTCTGACGGGTTGTCACATAGCGCGCCTTGCCCGTGGGAACCTTTGGACGGGTTTTGGGTGCATCACTCATAATCTACCTCTACTAAACAGTAATAAACGGGAGGTGTGAATCAATCTTTCGTGCCGGTCCCTCCCGGATGACCCGCACTCTAATTCTCAGCGCCATGCCTGCGCAAAACAGTCATATTTTACCCGAACTTTCCCGACAGAGGGAGACAAATCAGGGTTGCCTCGTGGCATCGTGTACATGTCGCGGGGTTCCATCTGATCACCCGCTTTCCAGGAAAATCGCGGTCCGAAAGATCCCCGGTCCTGTGTTCAGGAATGCGAGTGCCCGTTTGGCAGCACCAAAGAGGCCGTTTGCCAGGGCGGCAGGATCAGTTCGGCTTCTCGCCTGACGCATCGCCGGACTGACCGGACATCTCGATCATTTCGGAGACCTCGAGGGCGCCGCCGATCTCCAGAAACGGACAGGACTGTGCAGCTGCCAGCGCCTCTTTCATGGAATCCATCCGCATGATACTGAGCCCCGACATCGCACTCGTGCTGCCGGGCTCGGCCGTTTTGTCCGGTTGCACCACATGGGTGTCCTTGAAGGGAATTGCCGGGCTGACGACGGCGTCGCCGAGTGAAGCCAGCCACTGCTGATAGCGCTGGAGATGCTTCTGCCCCTCTTCGGGGTCGGTGGGGAACTGCCCCCCGAGGTAGACGAAAATAAATTGCGGCATGCCAACCGGTCTCCGTGAAATGTTAGGTGTGTCGGAATTCTAAAGGATATTGCCTGACAGGACAGGCTGGATCGTCAGACGTGAGGGTTCATGCTCTCTTCCGGCACCCGTGCCCGGATTGCCGGGTCCGGGCGCCTGCAGGGAGATTCAGCCGAAGAGTTTTTTCAATGCCAGGTGAACAAACTCATTGGTGTAAGAGTTTTCACCACAATGAAGCAAGACTTCTTCGTCCTCGCGGAAAGTCAGGTAGGGCCTGACCTCGAAGCCGTCAGATTCGATAGCTGACATGTCGTCAATGGCATTCGCGACGCTGAAGGTGATTTTGGCGACATAGTCCTCCAGCTCTTCCCCTTCCATGCCTGCTTCCACAAGCTTGACCTTGATACGTTGGGCGATATCGTCAATGAGTATCGCCTGGCACTTTTCGAACTGTTCAATATCAAATTTCAATTCCATCATCTACTCCATCATGACCGACTGATTCGGCCTGGACTGAATTAAGCTCGCTCTGCATGTCTGTTTCGGCTGCCGGTCCAGATGGCGTTGCCGCCCGGGAACCGGAAGCATGAACAGCAAACGCGCATCAGGGCACGAATCGCAGAGAGCCGGGATTGCTGCCAGCCCTAATCGGGCTCGAAAGTATACAGTTTTTTCCCGGGGATGACGCCCCGTACCCCACCCCTGGGATTTTCCACATCACCCTTGTAGCGCGGGATCACATGAATATGCAGGTGATGGATGGACTGGCCTGCGGCAGTTCCGACATTGATGCCGATGTTGTAACCATCGGGGTGATACTTCTCGTCACAGACTTGCTTGCCCTTTGCCACCAGTCCCCAGAGGTCGACCAGTTCTTCCTCATTGATATCGAAATAACTGGCGAAGTGGCGATACGGAATCACCAGGAAATGTCCCTCGCTGGCCGGATGGCGATCCCAGGCGGCGAACCCATACTTACTCTCGGCAATCAGGCGCCCGCCCGGCTTCTGCACACAAAAACGGCACTCTTCCTCATCTGCCATCATCGTTATTCCCGCTTGTTCATCTGGTTGAGACTGCTGGAGCCTGTTTCCGGCCAGACAGGCCTGTCCACGAAGGGTCGACTGCAACGCGACGGCATTGCCGCCGGCGATATCCGCCCCCTGCCTTGCCGGGGAGAAACATTGGCTGCGCGCCCGAAGCGGCTCGCGCGGCGCCACGGCTTCCCCGGTACTCAGGGTTGCCCGAGGTGCCGTATTTTACCTCTTTCCGGGACGACTCCCAGGTCATTTCCAGCCGACAGACCGCTTCCCGCTCGCCTCTTTCTGACGGGAGATCACATAGCGGGTATTCCCCGTGGCGACCCTGGCCGGGCCCCGGGTGCATCACCCATCCTCTTCTTCCTGTTGACGACAAGATGGGGAAGAGCGATGAAGGCATGAGCAGCAATCACGCCAGTTTGACTGACAGCCCGGTCGCAAAGGGCACCTCTGTCGACAGCCTCAGAGGCATGCGCATTGATCAGGTTTTTCCGAATCGCACACATGCGACGGGGTGCCCCTCACAGGTACGTAATGCCGTCTCGACGTCGCAAGCGATCGTCGTGTTCTCCATGGGAGGCCCTGAGCTTGGCTTCAACGAGAATGGCGCTCATCAACTTGTCGTCGGCAAATTCCGGGTAGAGCGAGTGGAACCTGAAGACCTCCATGGCATAGGGTTTGGCCGCCTCTTCAAGGCGTTTACGCTGTTGATGTTCGAGGCCATGCAGCATCAGCAGGCGTGTGGATTGCCGCCTCAGATAGCGCTGGCAGATCTCATGATCCGCCTCGTTCTCCCAGTCTTCCCTGACCATGAGCGGGGGGAACGTATCGGGTTCGCCGGGGCGTCGCTGGAACCAGCGGGCATGGGGCTTTTTGCCGGCGCGCTCGGCGACGAGCTGTTCAAGCCGATAGTTCACGGGTGTATCCGACCGCTCCTTTTCCTCCGAGGTCAGCTCGATCGGCATGACCGCAGCGGGCAATGCAGTCCACTCCGGGTGGGATGGAAACCGCCCCATCTGCACCCCTTCCGTGCAGCTGAATATCAGCGCCAGCGGTGAATCATCGACCGGGTCCAGCAGCCAGTACTCGAACTTGTCCGCTGCCGGAAAAGGGAGTGACGCCGTTTCGAGAAAGCGCGTCAGCTCCAGGATTCTTTCATCGATCTCCTCGCCGTCCCGTGCCGCCCGTTCCTCGAGCTCGCCGAGATCGCGATGACTTACCCAGGCGACCCTGATGAAGTTGGTTTCATGACGGCGGAACTGGATCTCCCAGGTGTCCATATCCATGGTCAGGGCGCGCGCGTGTTCCGATTCGACAATCTGGACCTGGCCGGAATACGGCGGCAGGAGACGTTGAGAATAGGCTTTCATCATGGTCTTCAGGATAACAAGAAAACGGGGTCGGTACCCTTTTTGACGCCGGATCAAACTTCAGAAAAAAGCCGAATACATCCGGTGCTAGCTCCCGTTCATGGTAACGAGAAAAGCCATGCAGGCACAGATATACACTGAACAGAATCTGTGGTATTGCTTGCCGGAGGCTGGCTTCGCATTACGTATAATGCAGGGCCTGATCCCGTTGATTGACTGACTATTGAATACCCATGACCACACTGGCTACTGAAGTGGATGCCATCTCCCAAATGACATTAGAGGTCATGCAGGCAGTGCTGGCAGAGAATGAAAAACAACAAAAACTCACCGAAGACGGGCTGGGCCCCGTTGCTTTGGCATCCGCCTTGTCCGATTTTTACCAGATTTCATCGATCATGGAGAGTGGCAATGCGGTGATGGATAACGATCAGGTCTCGGAGTTTGCCGAATATGGCCTGGACCTGCTTGACCGGCTCGCCCACCAGCTCCGGTTGATGGAAATCATGGATCAACGGGACCGGATGGCGCATATATACGCTTCTCTGGGAGTCTGGCTCGTGCGTCGCGAAGCTGTTCTGGACAATCTTGAAGGGATAGCGGATGGTTTTGCATGGATTGTCAACGGCTTGAACGACACAGGCGATCTCGGCGAAATGTGTCAACTCATCGAGGAGGTGGCAAAGGCGGCTTCAGAGAAAAAACAGATGGACGAGGACAGAAGCAATCCATGGCGACCATGGCGCGTCCTCAATCTCAATGCGGGGATCGCGGCAACCCGCTCACGCGACCCCCAACTGATGGAACGCGTATTCGATAACCTGGGCCGCCGCCTGCCTTACGATATGCCAGGCTTCCTTGCAGATGGTAAAAGGCAGATGATGACGCAGAATGTACCCGAAGCTGTCCTGAAAGTCATGAACCGGTATGCGGAAAAATGGCCGGCCAGGCCGGCTCACTAGAGGGCTTGATACGCTTCGCAAACGCAAAGGGACAAAAGGCCAGTACCCTTTTATTTCGAATAGAACCTCTGCGAATCGGACAAGGGGACTCTCCCCCGATGCCGTTATTCTCTGTTTTTCAAACCCAGCAACTTGTCCAGTTCTCCGTCAGCCTCCAGCGCCAGCAGTTCTTCTTCGCCGCCGACATGTTTATCGTTGATGAATATCTGGGGGTAGTATTTCAGCCCGGTGCGCCGAATCATTTCATCTTTTTCTAGAGGCATCAGATCGATCAGGTAATCGGTGTATTCTACCTTCTTGCGATCGAGCAAGTCCCGGGCGTTGACGCACTTCTTGCAGTTGCTCGTCCCGTAAATCTCGACTTTTACAGCCATGGCTATCGAATTTCCCCGAATCCGGTTGGTAAGTAATCAATGCGTATTTTTCGGTTACCTGTGGCCATCCTGGTGGCTAGTCTTCATTGTCCCCGGATAGCAGGAAGTTGATATAAGGCGCGTAGGTGATGACCTGGCCTTGCACGAAACCAAGTGCATTGAACGCATCGGCAACATTCACGAGGCATTGAACGTCATCAGGTTTCGACTCGAGTTTCACCAGTGCCGAGAGCAATGAATCGATCTCGGCCGCGTCGACGTATGTCTGCAACATGTCAATGGACTCACGCACCCGCTCCGGGTTGACGGCGACGCCCTGCTCCCGGACGCGAAGACGCCCGAAATCCTCTTCGGAAATCCGCTGCCGCAACGTACTGACAAACGCATCGAAGCTCTCCTTGTCCGGCCTGTCGAGGAACAACTCGACCAGCGGTTCCCTGTTCACCTGGCTGACAAACGCAAGCATGGAACCGGAAATCACGGGTTCGGAATCCAGGACACTCAAAACAACGCTCAATGACTCTTTTTTCAACGGTGACTTGATGGTGTATTCAAGCTCATCCCCAACAAGCTTGAATTCCCGTGTACCCTTGATTGGGTGTTTCTGTAAGAGTGTTGCGGTCATATCTTCTCCACTGTCCGGCCAGACATTTGCACCCGAAGTGTTCAATGCAGAATCAAGCTGATTAAAATACCATATTCAATAACACTTGAGCAGCGATCGGTTGGGCCTTCTCGATTCGAGCTCGCCGCTCCTGCGCGAGTTCCGGAATTCGGCTGCGGAGCTGATGATCTTCCTCGGAACACCCTGGTGCGTAACGCCGGATTCTGCAACATACCACCACAAGCTGGTATGCCCGCCCTTCCGATACAGCGGTGGCCCTCTGCACCTCCGCAACGGCCTGACGTTTGACCTGTGAGGTCAGTACTTTTTTCGCAGTACCGCCTCCAGCGCCTCCCTCTCCAGCATCGTTTCAGCCAGTAACTTCTTCAGCCGCGCAGTCTTCTGGTCCATGGCCTTGAGGCGTTTGGCATCTGACACGTCCATCCCGCCGAACTTGCTCCGCCTGATATGAAACGAATCATCACTGAAGCCATATTTGCGACACAGCTCATTCAACGGAATAGCGACTTCAGCCTCCTTCAGAAAGCCGATGATCTGCTCTTCGGAAAAACGCGATTTCATGCCCCTCTCCTGTTCTGAAATCGAACTCTACGAAGTTCAGGCGGGGATGGGAGTTTGGATGCAGGTCAGATACTACTGTCATTCCTTACCTGATTCTACATGCCGCCGGGTCGCCAACTTGTAAATTTCCAGCAAGTCCTCTTCGGTGATGTCAACAAAGGTATCAATGTGGCTCAGCGCATAAACGAAGTCTTCATGATTGATGGGTTCATATCCCTGGCCAACTGGCTCAACGGAGGATTGCTTCAAATGCAGATGCGCCGGGTAGCGGCGCCATTTGAACAATCCATTGAACAATATTGCTACAAGCAATATCGAAGTCGCATTAAGCAGAATCGGGGCATATTCGTAGGCGTAACCCAGCTGATGCAGCTTTTCCGAACCGATAACGGCAGCCAATGCCGTTGCACCACCGGGGGGATGAATACAGCGGGTGAAATACATGGCGCCGATCGCCAGACCGACGCTGGCGGATGCCGCCACCACCTGGTCAGGTATCCACTGCCAGCATGCCACGCCAATAAGGGCGGATATTGCGTGCCCACCAATGACATTCCAGGGCTGCGAAAAAGGTGCATGCGGCGCAGCAAAAAGTAACACGGCAGTCGCCCCCATGGAGGGGACGATCAACACAGACACCTCGGGATCAAGCAACCATTGACTGGTCATAAAGATACCGAATATGCCGAGAAAACCTCCCAGTGTGGAGAGCGGTATTTCTCGAACATGCATTTTGTGTCGGCTAAAACCGATCAGGTCAAGAAACTCAGCAAGGCTCATGAGGTCTCCTCGTACTTTATCCACATGCCGCCGGGGACATCAGCCTGACAGGACGCGGATACACGGGACCCAATAGAGTCACTGATTGATGCACAACGTTGCGATCAGGATAGGGGGCATTTACCGCTACGCATCATAATGGGGCGCGATAGAAGTAACTAACGAATTTTATTGCATGATAATATCGCCATTCTCGATATATAGGACGCTAATGCGCCAACATGGACATCGATCAGGCTCGAACTTTTCTCGCGATCGCAGCCCATGGCAGTTTCCTTGAAGCCGCCAAACGCTTGCATATCACTCAGTCCACCGTCAGCGCCCGTATCCAGAACCTGGAGGATGAATTGGGTGCCCGGTTGTTTGTACGCAACCGGGCCGGTGCCAGTATGACACCGGCCGGGCAACGCTTTCTGCAGCACGCCAAGACGCTGGTGCTGACGGTTGAACAGGCGCGTCATGACGTTGGCTTGCCCAGCCGCTACAGGGCCAGCCTGCGGGTAGGCGGACGGATTGCCTTGTGGGAAGAGTTTCTGCCCGCATGGGTCGGCTGGATGCGTCAAACGGCACCCGATGTTTCTATCCGCAGTGAGATCGGGTTCGAGGAAGACCTGATGCGGCGACTGATCGAAGGCACACTCGATATCGGGCTGATGTATACACCGAGCCATGCGCCGGGCCTGGCCGTGGAACACCTGTTCGACGAGACGCTGGTGATGGTCAGCTCGCACCCCGAGACACGCTGGCCAGGCGATGATTACATTTACGTGGAATGGGGACCCGGCTTTTACGCCAGGCATCGCGAGAGTTATCCAGATCTGGAACGGCCGGCACAGGTTGTCAATATCGGCTGGCTGGGTATTCAGCTGATCCTGACGAACGGGGGTTCCTGTTTCCTGCCCATCCGCATGGCCCGTTCCTTTATCCAGGCTGGCCGCCTGTTTCGAGTCGCCGACGCCCCTGAATTTCCACACCCAGCGTACATGGTGTTCCCGCGTCAAGCGGATAGCGAAGTGTTGCGCTCGGGTCTTGCTGGTTTACGCGAGCTCGCGCTAGAGGAACAGAAAAGCGGTTCCGTCACCTAATCGCCTGCCCGGGGCGCCCGTCAAGACGGGGTCGCGTGAGCAGCGGAGGCTGCCAGCAGTCCGGCGTATGCCAGTCCTGTTGCTGAGGGCTGCCTCAATGCTCACCCTTTGTACGCAGCAACCCGGCGAATCGATTGCCCTGCTTCTGCGGACCACCGAAGGGAAACAGCCTATGCAGATAACGATTGGAGCCGCGTTCAGGGTCCCAGAGAGTGCGAAAATGCTTGATCATGTCACGCACGCTGGCCTGGTGACCGTGTTCGGCAAAGTAGCTGCGCAGAAATCGAATGACCTCCCAGTGCTCGCCATTGAGCGTCAGACCCTCCTGCGCGGCCAATGCTTTTACGAAGGCTTCAGACCAATCCGCGGGATCCGCGAGGTAGCCCTCGCTGTCGGTCAATATCGTGCGACCTTCCACCTCGAGGGCACGGGTCGTCATGCCCGGGTAGGCATTACTGCCTGCCGGAAATTCACCCGGTGTACCGGTCGAATCATTGGCTGACTCTGTGATTGACCAGAGTCCAATGGGGATTTCCCCCTCGATATGGCCGTGATAGCGTTCGACGCCCGAAACCAGTATCTTTCCGCTGCCCGGTGGCAAATTGAAATGCGCGACACCGGTGCGGTCAGTCAGAATCGGGCCGGTCGCAATATCATCCGCATCCATTTGAAGAACCACTGGCGTTCGCTTCAACGGTTCATCTGTCACTTTCATGAAAACCCTTACTGCGATCATCGCTTCACCTCGAAAGTAAACTGTCTCTCCAAGCAGTTGCCATCCAAACATGGCATCACGCCTCGAGCCTGGCATGAGAATGCGCAGGCTTCTCAATCGAAGTTAACTATATGACGGGATTATTTATCTGTATATCGAAATTTATCGCATTTTATTATCGTTTTATTCGATAATAGGAGTATGGGAAGAATAAAGACCCTTTTCACCCAGCTCCAGCAGTAGCGGCCTGTGGTTAAATTGCATGGCAACCGTCTTGCAACCCTGTATGCTCACCAGAATCCGGCTGGCATGGAGCCCAGTGCGCTGAAAACTCCCCCTCTGTTCTCCACGGCTGACTCCATACCTGCTACCCGGCACGGCGAATCCCTGCCGCAGCGCTGTGAGCGCAGCATTTTGATTGGTATCGTTGGCGTTCAGGCTCGTCAGTCAAACAGACCCAGGGGCAGCTCAGCCGGTGGCGCCCGGCTTTCGGGTAACGCCCTGGACTCGCTGGTTTCGGCTTTGTGCTTCAGGTGATCGAGAGAAGTGGTGCAGAGATGCACCGTTTACGGACCTAAGGATGGAATCTGCGTGATCACCACAGGGTCTTCGATGCAGGCGATGACTTTCATGGCACCCCCGCAGGCGCTGCAGGTCTCGATGTCGATATTGAAAACACGCTTGAGCTGCTGTGCACAGGTTATTGCCATGGATGGCATGTATGCCGGTTTTGCAGGAGCGAAAACCGGTCATCGACGCTCGCGTTGTGCTGGTGTTGCCGGTTCATCGGCTACCCTGACCTTGTTGCCCCTGCCCCGCTTTGCCGGCGTGACCAACGCCCGGTGCTTACTGTTGGGCGCAAACACCCCATGAAACCGGGTAAGGTTCACACGCGGCTTCGGCACCAGCGCCGCCAGTCTTGCGATAAAGTCCAGCGGCTCAAAGATCACATGCGTGGTGCCGTCCCGGTACGGCGTCTTGAGCTGGGTCGCTCCTGCGCATCCCTGCGCCCACGACACTTGTGAATCCGTTCACGTCGTAGCGCACGTTGCCATTCGGCGTGAGCGACAGTCGCCGCTCGGATACCGCCGGGCGGCTGATGTACCGGCACAGCCGTTCGAGCTTCTTACGTTCATCGGCCCTGGCCGCCACGCCTGCGTGCAGGGAGAACCCGTCCACCTTAACTACCCCGTCATCAAACGGCTCGTCACATGCCGGCAGGGTTTGCAGGCTGAACACCTTGCGTCCAGCCTGTGGGCCAACGGCGATTCGGTAGGTGATGGAATGCCCCAGCAGTGGCGTCATCGGGTCGTCGTTCACTGCGTCTGAAGCCAGGTAGCTGTTCTCGGCATCCCGTTCCAGCAGGCCCTGGCGCTCCAGAAAGC
>JARRMY010000037.1:0-9196 GCA_037385505.1 Gammaproteobacteria bacterium
GGTGTCAGCCTGGCCGGTAACCTGATCGTGCGCATTACGGGGGCCGATCCAGCCAACACCATGAGTGCCATGGTTGTCGACCAAATCGTCGACATCAACCCGATTTCGGAATACATCCTCAGCAAGTTCGTCGATGACGAGGACCTGGTACTTGCAGATCTGCCACCAAACGAGGTTGTTGCACTGACTGGCAAGGTCGAGGAGTTCGACATCACCCTCGATCCCGACAACAACACCCTGGACAAGATTCTGGAACAGCTGGAAACAGATCTCGGCGAGCTGGTTGAAACTGAAATCGCCATCATCGAATCGACCCCCGCGGAGGATGCGTCGGTCGCAGCCGCTGTCGAGGGTACCTGGAATATCGTCGAGTTGACCCTCGGTATGCACGATACTGACCAGACGCCACAGAACTGGGGCGTTTTCTCTTATGACACCTACATCGATAATTTGACCTTTACACCAACGGATGATCCTGCCGAAATCACCGTGCAGCTGAATGCCGATTCGTCTGCTGATACCGAAACCCGGTATTCCACTTTTTCAGACGCTTCGACGAGCATCTGGCATGAAACCTCGATCAGCGATGAGACTGAATCATTCCCGGTTTCAATCGACAGCGACGGCAACATCACGTTCGATGAGCCGCTCGAGGAAGAACTCGAAACGGTGAACATCGGCGACCCGGTCACCGATCCGGAAGCTGATGGTCCCGACTATGGCTGGCGTTTCCCGCCGGGCGTTGCTTTCGTGGACAATGCGAATAACCATACGCTGGTTTACGCAAATACCACGGCGGGTGTTCGCTATCAGACAACCGATACGGATGGAGATGGTATCAATGACGCCATCGACCCCGACGCCAAGGATGGGGATGAAGTCGAAATCAGACGCAGCATCCTTTTGAAACAGGCTTCGAACATGGCGCAGGAGGATCTCCTTGGCGAATATGGCGTAATCACCACAAGCCTGGATTTCTACACGGGGCCTGCGCCAGGCGCTCTTGTCTCGAGCGCTTCCTATACGGTGGACTTCGGAGGCAATGGCTTTGTTGATGTCGCCGGTGACGTCGTGGAACTCACGAGGGAGCCTGACATGACAAGCCAGGCGCCACTGAAAAATATCCTGCTGACACTCACATCGCCCGTCCCGGACTCTGTGCAGGGCATTCCATACAGTGTGAGCACTGAGGGGCAGTTGACCCTCGATACGGATGGCCAGGCAGGTGCGACTGCCGGCGACCTGGCGGGATGGGTGAATGATGATGCTTCAGCAATGTCACTGGTTGCCGTGCAAACCACGAATGCCGATCCAAACGATCCATCTTCTGAAGTCATCGCTGTGGAGAAGCAGCTTGTTTTCGGTGTCAAGCTGCCCACGGCACAGCCGGATTTGAGCAATGCGGTCTTCAAGCTCTACCCGCAGGTCTATGGATCGGATGTTAATGGCGAAACCGAGATGGTTTCGCTGAGACTTGCGTCGTCATTGACCTTCGCGCCGGATGCAAGCACTGCCTCGGCCGACTTCACTTCCTCGGGCTTCATGCGTCCCACCGACATTGGCGATATCGAGCCTGTCGTCGATGATGAGGCACCTGCATTCGACTTCAGTGTCGACTCACTTGCCGCGAATGGCGAGATCTCCCTGAGTTATATGGATCCGCAGACGAATGCAACCATGTCGATCAAAGGCTTTGTCTCATCGGATGGCAACATGATCGTATTCAGGTATGTCGAGGATGACGACGCCAATGCGAGCCAGGCATATTACGCTCTGGGCATGGCCATTGCCGTCAGGCAGTAAAGTTGTACCTGAACCCTCAAGCCAGACAAGGCCGGGCATCGCCCGGCCTTTTTCGTGAGGCTCCGGGGAAGTCCCTTGCCTCGACGGATCGAGCTGGCCATGGCTTGGTGGCACGCTTGCCGTCTTGCAACAATTGCACAAGCCCGGCCGATCGCATGTGAGTCATTCATCGCGCCATGTTGCAATCGGTTGGATTTCTTGCAGCTGCTCACTGGCAATCGGCTTGTGAGGCTGTTGCAAAAGCAATCTGCAAGCGCTTCGAATCATTCCGGAAGGGCCTCCGGTAACGCGCAGCTCCCCGCCACCCTCCATCTGTGCGTGCAGCGACAACCCTATCTCTTTCGGCAACCCAGCGGTTGAGCATACGATAGTGCTCGCAGCAGCAGGGTGCCGGATGAGTTCAAACGGTTGTACTGCAACCAGATCGGCCAGTGTGATGAGATGTTCAAAGAGCGAAAGACTCATTGAGATAAAAGATTCATGCCGATTAACGATGAAAGGGTGGGAGCAGATAGGGTCAGAGAGCGATAGTTGTTACTATTAGAAACAATTGATCTCTGACACAGTCTTCCAGTTATGAATGCACAAGACTTCCTGCAACTCGATCTCTTCGGTATAACCATTGAAAGCCTGGCCTTATCCATGCTGGCGATCTTCGCCACCTGGATACTGATGGCGTTGGCGTGGAAGTATCTGCTCAAGCGCCTCGAGATCCTGGCCAAACGGACTGATACCATCATCGATGATGCTTTCGTGTTCGCACTGGGCAAGACCAACACCTTGTGGATGGTGATCATCGGTCTGTATATCGGCTCCAGGTTCCTTGAGCTGCCAGAGCCGGCTACCCGGGTGATACATATCCTGACCGTTATCGCAGTCCTCATACAGGGCGGTATCTGGGTAAACGCGGCTATCTCCTGCCTGATCGATCGCTCACGGTCTCGCCGTATCGCAGAGGATCCGGCCAGCGCCACGATGCTGAGCGTGATCGGCTTTATCGGCAAGTTGCTCCTGTGGAGCATCGTGCTACTTCTGATACTGGATAATTTCGGTTTCGATATCACGGCGTTGGTCGCCGGTCTGGGTGTCGGCGGTGTCGCGGTGGCGCTTGCGGTACAGAATATCCTCGGCGATCTGTTCGCGTCTCTCTCGATCGTTCTCGACAAGCCGTTCACCATCGGTGACTTCATCGTCGTCGATGACATGATGGGCAGCGTCGAGTATGTCGGTCTCAAGACGACGCGCGTACGCAGTCTCTCCGGAGAACAGCTGGTGTTTGCCAACTCCGACCTGCTATCCAGCCGGGTGCGTAACTATGGGCGTATGTACAAGCGGCGTGTCGTGTTCCATATCGGTGTCACCTACCAGACACAGCGCGACAAGCTGAAGATCATTCCGCAGATACTCCGGGAAGCGATCGAGTCACAGGAGAGCATCACGTTCGACCGTTCCAATTTTCAGAAATATGGCGACTTCGCGCTCATCTTCGAGACGGTCTACTTCGTCATGAGTCCCGATTACAACCTCTACATGGATATCAACGAAGCGGTTAACTTACAGATTCACCATCGTTTCGAAGAAGAGGGTATCGAGTTCGCTTACCCGACGCAGACCGTCTTTGTCGCCGGTGGGCAAAAACAGGTGGCAGATTAACGGCTACCCTGGAAAGATACGATTTTGGCGTTCCAGTTTATCGGCAGCGTTTTCGTGGCATTGCCAGTGTGCCGGCAACGGAACGTTTCTATCGCCCGATCCGGGCCTGCATGGCCCATGAAGAGCATCTCAGGGAGCCTTTCCGTGGCGAACTGGAATGCGATGAAACCACGTTTGGCGGCGCCAGGCACGGGAAACGGGGCTGGGGCGATGCCGGGAAGGTCATCGTCTTCGGTGTCGTCAAACGCAACCAGGCATTCTGCTCGAGGTTGAGTCTTTGCAGGATCGGCAGCAGCGTCTGCTGGATAGCGCCTTTTTTTGTCATCACGGATAGTCCTGCCAGTCCAGTCGATCAACTCGAGGTAATCATCGAGATGAAATGTCAGGCCTTTTGGCATCGCTTTGTGATGATTACCGACAAATGGCATGAGTGTCCGTGGTTGCGACGATTCGATCGATTCCAAGCAGGTTAAGTCAGCGTGGTCAAAACCTGCCAGGAGAGGACATTCGGGCTGCTTGCCCCGTGAGCCGACACCGCGCCCAGCGCATCAACAGGGTCAGACTCGATTGAAGATGCCTCTCTTTACATCGACAGGGTCGGACTCGATTGAAAACGCCTCTCTTTACCAATCAATCTTGTCTGTCTCCCGATCATCCGCGAGCCCCGATGCTCGCGGTTTTCCAGATGGAGAACCTTGTTATCGGCCCTGGTGTTCGGCCCGGCATGATCTCACCTGCGCCAGAAGACGGGGGTGAGTACAACCAGAAAGGTGTAGAACTCGAGACGGCCGGCGATCATGCAGAAGATCAGCACCCACTTGGCCGGCATTGGCAGGTCGCCGTAGCTGGATGTCGGACCGACTTCTCCGAGTCCCGGTCCGACATTGAACTGGCTGGCCATCACCGAAGAGATGGCTGTCAGCAGGTCCATTCCCATTGCAGTCAGCAAGAGGCTGGCGACCAGCATCAGCAGGAGGGAGAGGAAAACCAGGTTGAGCAGACCGCAGATCGCCTGATCGGGGATGACAGAGCCCTGCATTCTTATCCTGAATACACCCAGGGGTTCAGTGAAGCGGCGGAACTCGCGCTGCACGAGTTTCAGCAGAAAAATGATCCTGGCGACCTTGAGGCCACTTGCGGTCGAACCGGTGCAGCCGCCCACGAACATGAGCACGAGCAGGACCAGCTGGGCAAATGGTTGCCAGAGTGTATAGTCTGCCGTGGCAAAACCCGTGGTTGTCGCAATCGACACCGTCTGGAACAGTGCTGCACGCAATGCGGGTTCGAAACCGGCGTCACTGCTGACCAGCAGGCTCAGGGCGATGACGAGGGTGGCGACAGCGGTGATTGCCAGGTAACTGCGCACTTCGTAATCACGCATGACCGGTCGCGGCCGTCTCTCGACGAGAAGCCTGTAATGTTGCGCGAAACTGATGCCTCCAAGCAGCATGAAGAGGATCACGATGTACTCGATCGTCTCGCTTTGAAAACCTGCAATGCTCGCATTGCGGGTCGAAAAGCCGCCCGTGCCCAGCGTCGAGAAGGCATGACACAAGGCTTCGAATGCGCCCATGCCTGCGAACATCAGCAACAGGAATTCCAGGACGGTCAGGAGCAGGTAAATGCGCCACAGGGAGCGCGCGGTTTCCAGGATGCGCGGGCGCAGCCGTTCCGATGACGAACCGGAGAACTCGGCGCGATACATGGCATTGCCCCCGTGGCCGAGCAGCGGCAACACGGCAAGACCCAGAAGAATGATCCCCATGCCGCCGAGCCAGTGGCTGAGGCTGCGCCAGAGGTGAACCGGGCGTGACAACGCCTCGACATCATCGATCACGGAAGCCCCGGTTGTCGTAAATCCGGACGTGGATTCGAACAGGGCATCGGTGAAAGCGGGGTAGTGCGGGGTGAACCAGAGTGGCAAGGCGCCGAGCAGGCAGGTCATGACCCATACGAGCACGACCAGCAGCATGGCCTCGCGCGGCCGCATCTCCTGTCGCGGACGACGAAACCCGATGAGCAGAAGCAGAGCCGCTGCGCCCAGTGTCACGCCAGCCCCTTTCAGGAACGCGCCAATGACAATGGTGTCCTGGCCGGCCGCAAACACCAGGGGCGTCAGCATCAGCGCGGCGAGCGCCGCCATGAAAGCGCCGATGATCCAGCTGATCGTCCGGTAATCAATCAACGCGGCAGACACTATTTCCTCGCGACCTTGAGTATCTTGGCTTCGAGATCGTGGACAGACCTCTCCTCGGCAAAGAAGACCACCCGGTCGCCGGGATGCAGGATCGTCTGCTCGGTCGGAATCAACGCCGGCTCACCCGGTGGCGCAACGGCGCCAACCAGAGTTCCCGAGGGCAATTTGAGTTCCCCCAGTGGTTTGCCGGCATATCTTGAGCCTTCCGGCACATCCAGCTCGATGGCCTCGGCCGCCTCTTCGCCCAGGGTGCGCATGGAGAGCACGCCGCCGCCGCGAATGAATTCGAACAGCGCGTCGGCTGCCTTGACGCGCGGGCTGGCCGTCGCATTGATCCCCAGCCGCTGTGCCAGGGGCAGGTAATCCAGGCGACGCAGCAGTGGAATGACCATGTCGACATTGAGCCGCCTGGCAAGAACCGCAGCGATCAGGTTGGCGTCGTCGTTCCCTGTCAGGGGGAGAAAGGCGTCAATGCCCTCGATATTCTCACTGAGCAAGATCCGCTGTGATGTGCCATCCGCATTGATGATCGTGGTATGGGGGAGCTGCTCGGCCAGCTCTTCACAACGCGCAGGATCCTGTTCGAACAGCTTGGTCGGAATATTCAGTTCCTCCAGCGCCCTGGCGAGCTCCATGCCCAGTTCACCACCACCCACGACAAAGACCTGGCGCAGGTGCTCGGTCTTCCTGACGCCTGCCGCGGCAAGGGCCTGCTCGAGGGCGTCCGCCGTGGTGACCACGTAAACATGGTCCCCGGGCAGCAAGACAGTGTCGAGGTCCGGAACGGTCACGCCCGCGCCGCGAAAGACCAGGCTCACCCTGGCCTTGCTGAGGACGCCATCTCGATACAGAGTGCGCAGCGACATGTCCGCCAGCGGGCTTCCATGTTCAATCGTCATGCTGAAGACCTTGACGCGTTCATCGGCAAAGTTGCGTATGTCGGAAATGCCGGGAGTCGAAATGACGCGCAGGATACGCCTGAGAATGTCGGTTTCAGGATGTACGACCCGGTCGACCTTGACGCCGAGATTCCTGAGCATGGATCCCCACTCCGCAAACTCGGGGCTGCGCAGACGAATCGCCTTGAGTGCATCGGGCGCCAGTTCGTTGGCGATGAGGCAGGAAGCGATATTGAGTTCGTCTGAATCCGTGCAACCGACGAAGAGATCGGCCTTCTCCAGGCCGGCACGGCGCCACTCCTCAATGGAAAAGGCGTCACCCTCCACGACTTGTGCATCAAGCGTCTCTTCCAGATCCCGGCATCGCTTCCCGTCACTGTCCATCAGGCAGAGGTCGTGCCCTTCGCGAATCAGTCGGCGTGCCACATACTCCGCGCATTGGCCGGCGCCGGCGAAATAGATACGCATGAAATAGTCCTGATTGAAGATGATGACCCGGGCAAGGAGATCCTCCTGTCGCGCACAATCGCGCATGCCCGGGTTCAAACTGGGTTTTCAGTGAGATTAAGAGCAAGAGGATGAAATGTCCATGTGGATATGTCCGAAGAACCCGGGCCTGGAAGCCCCGGCTGCCAGAGCGGAATGATTTCAGGCGCATGAAGAACGACGGGATCAGACTCGATTGAAAACGGCTCTCGATTCCAGTCAATCTTGTCTGACCAGGATGGTCATCGACACCGATGAGGAGAGATTGCTAGCCTCTGAAAAGCTGACTTATACTGATTTCGTTTATCAACAACGCAAGAGATGGAGGACATGTGGAGCATGCAGCACATGGCACATCGTTACTTCACTCCCGTCAAGATGGGGCGAGCCGGAAAGCGATTTCACGTTTCCAACATGCGGTGCAAGCTGGACACCACCCGCCTGCCGCCGCGTAGCACGATCAAGGGGTGTTTCAATGTCGCGTAAGAAGATTTTCCTGAGCTACCGGCGGGATGATTCACCTGGTTACGTCGCCCGACTGGAGGACGACCTCGAATATGCCTTCGGCGCCGAACGGGTGTTCCGTGATGTCGAGGACATCTCCGGCGGCGCACAGTGGCGTGAGGTCCTGGAAGAGAATCTTGCGATATCCGGTGCCCTGGTACTGGTCATCGGTCCCCACTGGGCCGACATCTGGCGCACACGCGCCGACGACGAGGTCAATTACGTCGCCTTCGAGTTGGAGCGAGCCCGGGAACTGGGCATACCGGTGATCCCGGTCACACTCAATCAGGCGTCCGTACCGCGCGATCTCGATCTGGGTAGTGTCGCCTGGCTGCACGACACGCAGTCCTATAATATCTCGGACGTGCAGGGTCGCTGGCCGAACGACGTGCAGGGCCTGATCCAAAATCTGGCAGCGCTGCCAGCCATCGGTCCACCGATCGCGCACGATCGCCGAAAGCCCCGCGTCGATGGCGGTGATGAGGGTCGCCGAAAAACCGGGCAATGGCTTGGTATTGCGCTGGCCGTCGTGGCCCTGGGTGGCGCCGCTCTCTGGATCGCCGGTAAGCAGAACCTGCCTGACGACCTGGAGTCGGCCAGCCAGTCAATTGCTGCCAAACCGGCGCCGGCGGATATGTCGGTGGAGACAAGGTCGTCGCAAACTGCCGATTTTCCCAATATCTCGGGGACCTGGATCAGCCAGAAGGATGGCACGGCGTATATCGTCACCCAACGCGACGATGGCAGTTTTTCGGTCAACAGCCCTGGCTACGGCCGAGGTGAGGGCGCGTTCATCCCGAACATGCCGCGCAAGTTTCGCGTGGAGATGTACGACATCGGCCGCGGTGAGTTCGCCGTGTCGAACAGCGATGATGACAGGGCGATCGGTTGGTTGTTGAACTATCAGAGCAGCCGAAAGGAATATGACACCTTGCAGCGGGTCAGGTAGTTTCGCCGACCCGCTGGGGCGCAGTCGGATCGCCTGCCATCGACAGAGTCTGACTCGATTGAAACTACCTCTCGATTCCAATCAATCGTAACGGTTCTCTATGGTTTAAACCGGTAACCCTCAGCGATTTCAAGTGCGGTGTCAGATCAGGTCTGGATTACAACTGGACCTAATCCTCAACAATCTATTGGACCTGGCTGGTCCGGACAGGTTTTGCGATAGGCTTCCGGGCCGAAAAAACGCTCCCATTCACCACAGGTCAGATTCCGGTTGGCAATCTCACAAGCAGCCGCCTCCCATCCCGTATCAAGTTCGAGGGTTTTCAAACCACCTCTAGACTCCAACACGGTGATCTCGCGACCATTTTTTGAGAAAGCCACGTCCACGATTCTTTCCTCCTGCTCGAGCAAGGGTTTTCCTAGAATGCGTGCGTTCTCAACATCGATCAGTATCAGCTTGCTCAACCGCCCCTCGTTTCGTAAAGACCCCAAGGAGCGCCTCTCTGCGAAGGAGGCAAGCAGGGTACCTTCAGGGCTGAAAGCCAATTTGCCATAGACTACCTGACCCTCTGATATGTTAATGGGTGATCCGATTTGATGGCCTCGCTCGACATCCCATAACAACAGAATACCGTCTCTAAATGTAACGGCAATTCGACTACTCTCAGCATCAAACAAGAGATGATTGACACGGTTAGCACGACGG
>JARRMY010000038.1:0-8508 GCA_037385505.1 Gammaproteobacteria bacterium
CAGAGCATGCGTTGCCCGCCGCAGGGCGTATAGGGCACGGCCGAGACCAGCTTCGGGAAATAGGCATGCCCCGAACGCCTGTAGGCGTCTGCCCAGGCGTGGTCGAAGACGAATTCGCCGTAGGAGTTGGTTTTTTCGTACAGGGGCATGGCGCCTGCCAGGCGATCGCCGTCATAGACCGCGATGTGCCGCGGTAGCCAGCCGAAGTTCTCGCCGACACAGCCGTTCGCCTCCATGGCATGCAGGAATTCGTGGCGCACGAGTGGGTTGTTGTCCCTGACGAGCGCGTTCCAGTCGTCGGCAGGAATACTGGCGATATCGCTGTGAATCTGGATCTTCAAGATCTGCACTGCCTCTTCATCAATTGTGCGATTCTACGCCAGAGCGGCTACCTGATACCCCATCGATGGCGCGGTAACCACAGCGCGGCCGCTTTTTTCGGCAAGCCGGACGGCTGCTATACTGCGGCCTCCTGAATATAGACACCTCGAGAGATGAAATACGTCGGAGCACATGTCAGCGCCCGTGGCGGCGTCGAGAACGCACCGCTCAATGCCATGACGATCGGTGCCCACGCCTTTGCGCTCTTCACGAAAAACCAGCGCCAGTGGAGAGCAAAACCCCTGAGCGACGAGAGCATTGCGGCTTTCCGCGAGAACCTCGACAAGTCCGGCATCAGCCCCGGTCATGTTCTCCCCCATGACAGCTACCTGATCAACCTCGGCCATCCCGAAAAGGAGGGACTCAAAAAATCGCGCGCAGCCTTTCTCGACGAGATGCAGCGCTGCGAACAACTCGGCCTCGGGCTGCTCAATTTTCACCCCGGCAGCCATCTCAAGCAGATCAGCGAGGAACAAAGTCTCGCGCTTGTCGCGGAATCGATCAACCTCGCGATCGAACAGACCGAGGACGTCGTCGCCGTCATCGAGACCACGGCCGGTCAGGGCACGAATCTCGGCTATCGATTCGAGCACCTGGCTGAAATCATCGACAAGGTCGAGGAGAAATCCCGTGTCGGCGTCTGTATCGACACCTGCCACATCTTCACGGCAGGCTACGACCTGCGCACCAGAGCCGACTGCGACGCGACCTTCGAGGAATTCGACCGCGTCGTTGGCTTTGGCTACCTCATGGGCATGCATCTCAACGACAGCAAGCCTGATCTGGGGTCGCGCGTGGATCGCCACGAGAGTCTCGGCAAGGGCAAGATCGGCTGGAAGGCCTTTGAGTACATCATGCAGGACGCCCGCTTCGACGATATTCCGATGGTCCTGGAGACGGTCGACCCCTCGATCTGGGCCGACGAGATCGACCAGCTCTACCTCTTTGCCGGCGAGGAGCCGGACGGCACCGACCATGGCTGAAGAGACCCTGATCGAATTCATCCGGCACGGCGAGCCGGAGGGTGGCAGCAAGTACCGCGGTCACGGCGTCGACGACCCGCTGACGGAACACGGCTGGAACCAGATGTGGAACGGCATCGGCAACGCGAATCACTGGGACATCATTCTCTCCTCACCGCTCGCCAGATGCGCCGACTTCGCCCGCCGGCTCGGGACAGAACGCGACATCGATGTGCGCTTCATCGACAACCTCAAGGAGATCGGTTTCGGCGCCTGGGAAGGCATGACCAG
The DNA here is from genome assembly GCA_037385505.1 of Gammaproteobacteria bacterium. Classification (GTDB taxonomy): domain Bacteria; phylum Pseudomonadota; class Gammaproteobacteria; order Chromatiales; family Chromatiaceae; genus Sva-25. The sequence goes on from JARRMY010000038.1 coordinate 1,635, forward strand.
GGAGCAGCTGCTCAGCGAACGCGCCGATGAATTCCGGCGCTTCTACGAGAACCCGATTGCAAATCCGCCGGAGAAAGCGGAAAGAGTTATAGACTTTTTTGTTAGAATATCAATTATATACGACGATATACTCAATGAGTTTATCAACAAAAGAGTCCTGGTCGTGGCGCATGCCGGCGTCATCCGGGCCGCCCTGATCCATGCCATCGGCGGCGGTCCGGCACAGATGTACAACCTCGAGATCAAGAATGGCATGATCAGTCGCGTGCGCTACCGGAACGGCCGCATCGGGCTGGAACTCATCAACGGGATTCTGGATTGACGAGACCTCTGCATGGGGCCAGTGAACAGGGACCTCCCCGGCGGTTGCAAGGGGCCCTGCTGCTCGCCAGGGGAGAGGTGTAGCGAGTCGTTTCATTCTGATCCCCGCGTCCATGAACTCCTGACTGTGATGTCGAAGTCGTACAAACGCAAACGGCCGGGAAACCCCGGCCGTTTTTACGTTCAGGAGAAACTGATTGCTCAGTGCAGGCCCTGGATGTAGCTGGCGACTGCAGCGATTTCGTCATCCGTCATTTTGGCGGCGACGCTCTGCATCATCCTGCCCGCATCGTTCGCGCGGTTGCCAGCGCGAAAATCCTTGAGCTGCTTGACGGTGTAGTCGGCATGCTGACCCTGCAGCGAAGGGAAATTGGCCGCCGGATTGCCGACGCCGTTCGGTGCGTGGCACGCAGAGCACGCGGCGACACCGCTCGCGGCATTGCCGTTCATGAAGATCTGCTTGCCCTTCTCGACCAGCGCTGGGTCGGCTTCACCGCTCTTGAGAGTCTGGATGCTGTAGAAGGCGGCGAGATTGGCCATGTCGTCCTCGCTGAGACCAGCCGCCATCGGCGCCATGGTGGGATCGACACGGTCACCTGCCTTGAAGTCCTGAAGCTGCTTGATGATGTAGCTCTCGTGCTGACCCGCCAGCTTTGGCCACATGCCGTTGACGCTGTTGCCATCTGCCATGTGACAGCCTGCGCACATCGCAGACTTCGCCTTGCCTGCGGCGGCATCACCGCCGGCAACTGCAACACTGGATACCATTGCTGTCGCCATTGACAGCGTCATCAGCCATTTCTTCATGAGTCTACCTTTACTAAATTCTAAAATGCTAATGCTAAGAGTCAGAAACAAGGGCGCTTGCGCGCCCCTGCCCCACCTGAATTTCGGCGGATTATACCCGATCAGAGGCTCGAATAGTAGGCTGCAAGATCGGCAATATCCTCATCAGAAAGCGGCATCGCCATGCTGCTCATGACGGGGTCCTTGCGATTGCCGGACTTGAAATCCTTCATTTGCTTGACGAGATAGGCTTCTTTCTGCCCCTTGAGGTTCGGGTAATTGGGGATAGCGCTGATACCATCCATCCCGTGGCAAGCGACACAGGTTGTCGACTTCGCCTTGCCTGCGGCAGCGTCGCCCGCGAGGACTGTCGTGGTGCTCAGTGCAGCAGCAGCGCAGACTGCTAGTACAAGCGTTATTTTCATGGTGTTTACTCCAGCCAGGGTAGTGTTTCGATTGTGGTTTACAAATCCACGATGACATATATCAGTTGCGATGCAGCGGGTCAAACAATAGCTCGATCCCACCTGGTCATTGCAGCAGGCGCATGGTCGACCTGAACAGGAAAGTCCCGAACCAGACGACGGCCAGCGGCAGCAGCAGCGCCTGAAACAGGAAGATCACGATGAGTTCCACGGAGGTGTTCGTGATATCGGCCGCGACCTCCTTGTACTGATCCAGACGCGTCTCGACATCCAGGCTGGTCTGGGCAGAATCGAAGAACTGGCGCAGGCTGTCCAGAACCCCGCTCTCCTCCGGGATCTCCGGCTGTGCCGCCTCGTTGAGATTGCCGAGTCGATCGCTCGACGATTCCAGTTTCTCGACGGCTGCATCGTATCTCGGTTGCAGGAAGCCGGAATGAATCGACTCGGCAGTCACGGAGACGGCAGGTATCAGGAAACGGGCAATCGTCAAAAGCACGAAAAACCGCAGGACGAGGAGACGAACGCCATCGGGCGTCCTGCTGTGCAAGAGCAGGACAAGCAACACCGCGAGCCCGGAAATGGCATAGATCAGGGTCACGGGCAACCACTCGGAAAGTTCGCTCAGCAGCTGCTGCAGACCGAGCGAAGCCGTCGCCGAAAGCATGACCCAGGAAAAACGCTCGATCATGTCGTTGACGGGGTCGAGAATTTCTCCCGGTGCGAAGTTGACCCCGATGCCGGCCGGTTCGATCGCCACCTCGGTGCCTTGCGCCACCGAGATCACGCCATTGATCGTGCGCGCGATGCCGAAGGTCACGAGGGTCCGCTGCATGCTGTTGTTGAGATACTCGCGCCCGGATCGGTCAGCGGCGCCGGTCGCCGCCAGCAACACGCCCAGCACCGCCAGAATTGCCAGCACGAGGCGTGCCGAAGGGCTCTCCATGAGTCGCATTTTCTGCTGCATTTTTTGGATTTCGGGCATTGACCTGCTTTTGTGAAATCCTTATTATACGCGGCCTCTTCCCCGATAACTCAGTTGGTAGAGTAGCGGACTGTTAATCCGTTTGTCGCTGGTTCGAGCCCAGCTCGGGGAGCCAACTAAAAAAGGGCTTGCAGCGATGCGGGCCCTTTTCATTTTCGGGCTGGTATGCGGCGCTTGTTGATCGCAGCCACGCAGATTCCACGCGCAACAGGAGCTAGTCGCGTCCGCCGACGAGTTAGCAGAGTTCGTTCAAGACTCCGCCAAGCGGCTCGCCGAGCTTTCCAGACAAGCGCCCTCTCCGCATTGGGAGGCGTGAACGGCATCGCTGACTCAAGCGCTTGGTTTCGGACAAACGAGCAAAATGATACGGCACCCTCTTCAATGACTACTGCTCAAGATCCAGATTCCAGGGTTCTACCCCATCTCCACAGACGGTTGGATCAAGGCAACGACGTCCAGATTATCCGTTTGCAGGCGACGTCGCCGCCCGGGATTGTGGAACCGATCGATGTGGTCAAAAACATCACTCCTGGCCACGGTCCTGGTTCGATAGACCCGCTAATTGACCCGTTCACGCTTCAGCATCCCGAAGAACCCCTCCACGGCTGCATCATCGGCACAACTACCAACTGCGCTCGTGCTGAACATCGGATTATGTCCCGACAGAAAGCGCTGATATCCGAGACTGGCGAATTGGCATCCCCGACCAGAAAGCAGGATCACCGATTCGCAGCCTTCGCGTTGTTGCCAGCCTGCCATCAAGACTGCATGCCGAACCTGGTCTCGAGTCTGGTTATGGCGCATCGACCAGTCGACAACCGGTCCCGAATAAAGATCCAGGACTGAAGCTTCTATTCAAAAGGTATGCCGCAGGAAAAATCGAAGACGACTTCGCGTCCCTGCACGATGAGTCAATCCGGGTTTTCCTCGACATGCTGATACCGCATCGGCTGAATCCCGGGCGGGTAGAGTCACCGCTGTGCGTGCTGGGTGCGGCTGATGACAGTGTCATTGCACCAGGGAAAGTCGCATCGACTGCGCGCGCATATGGTTTGAATAAAGAGAGGTATTCCCCGCGACTGATACTGGAGGCCGACTGGCAGGTGGTAGCAAACCGGATGCTGAAATGGCTGAACGAACAGAGTGTCTGATGGGCCTCTCACGAGGCTAAGTTGCGGTTTTTCAGACCTGCCTGGATCAACCGGGAATGTCCGTGTCAGGCTGGAATCGGTATCTCCTGACCGAATATCCGGGTAATTTCGTCGCGTGCCGTCTCCGACTCCGGCCGGACATACAGGAGCTATATCGCCGCTGAGTTTAAGCGTGTAAATACATTGCGAAAGGCATTCTGCGCTATGTTAGACTTTGAACGTGCAAGCGGTTTGAGTAGTGCGATCCGAATTCTCCTCATCAAGACCACAAAGTCGCACACAATGTCGATCATGAGAAAACCTGCTAATCCTGCATTATTTCTGCTCCTTCTCAACCTGTTCGTGTTTGCCGGGGCAGCCGCTGCTGAGACCGTCATGCCGGAAATCACTGCCCAGGGCTTCAGCGCTGATCAGCCACAGGACGGTGTCGCGGGCGAATATCCACGCCTGAGGGTGCGGATAGAAGCCCCCTGCAGGATCAGTGAACTGCGGATCCAGGAACGTTCTTATGATGTCGATCTGGCCACCACAAAAGACAAGTATAACCTCCACCTTTTCGGCCTGAATCAATCTCCCAGATCACATGCGGATGTCACCCTGAACCTGCAACGCTATATCAACGAAAAGATCACCAGCGGTGGGCTCTATGAATTCCGCCTGCGGGTAACGGACAAACGTGACAATACGGCCGAGGGAAAAATATCCGTAAGGATTCATGAAGCCCTCTCCCCGGAGGATCTCGCCCGTGCCGAAAAAGCCCGCAGGCTGCAGACAGGAACCTTTGCCCTGCAGCGTACGGGAAGCGGCGCCCTGCAGGGTGCCGACCTGTTCGGCATCGACTGGATAAACATCGACAGTGCAAAAGTCGCGGTGAGGATCAGTGCGGCTGCAAGCAGCGACACCCGCTTCGCTCTACTGAAAAAGAGTGACTATGATGCAATCCGGACCACTGATCAGCTTGATGAAAAACTGGAGGCCGTCGAGTGGAGCGAAACGCTCGTCCTGGACACCGCTGAAGACCGGGCAGAAGGACAGGTGTTTTTACTGCGCCACGAAGGCATGGACTATATCCTGAAGGTGACAACCAGTTCCGCAACTCCCTCGGAGCCGGGAACCGTGGTCACGCTGGAGGGCAGCTACAAACACCGGAAGCAGGCTGAATAGCGGATGGTAGAACACGGCACCGGACCTGCAGCATCAGGACCATGAGGACAGCGATGACTTCGCACGCCATCAACAGGATTCACGAAATGACAGACTACATCCAATCCAGCATCTCGAAAGAACGAAAATCGGAAACAAACGCAAAGGAAGTACTGGCAATGGGCCGCGACCAACAAGGCGGTGCAGCGCACCCTGAATTGACCCATGGCGAATGGCTGGAAACTGCCAGATCGAAACTGAAGCAGAACAGATTCAGTAATCCCCAATTCGCCCTGCTCATCGTCTTTGCCCTGCTTTTCGCTGGATCTGCCTTTCTCTTCGAGAGTATCGACATACTCTACGGACCTCTCTATGCGATGAAGGTCATCATTACCAGCCTGTTCGCGGTGACCCTGGGCTTTCTGCTGTCACTCTGGTGGTCCAAGATTTCCCGGTTCGATGACAAACTCAGGGAAGCCGAACTGATCGACCGGGAATATCGTGAACTGCTGATCAGCTACTCCGACAGCTTGTTCGATATCATAAATGCACTCAACACCCTGTCGACCGATCCGCCACGCCCGTTCATCGTCGCGACCGAATTCCTGCTTGGCGAATATATCCATCTGTTACAAAGCCGCCTGCATCGCTACGGTGACTACATCGCCGGTCTGGGCTTGGACGCAACCGATTTTCTGGACGAGAAAATCAGAATTTTTGAAGGCATCAGGGAACGCGCCAGCCTGTCCATCAAGGGCATGCCAAAGGAACTCGAAACACTGTTCGTGCAGAACCTCAACCTTGATATCAACAAGTACACTGACACAGCCGCGCAACGACAGAAAAACCTGCAGAATATGCTGCAGGAGGTTGGTGGCATGGATGAGAGCGATAGCAATCAGGATGAATGAGCCGGAACAGGCAGCGCGGAAATCGCTGTTAAACAGCTGGCACGGATAAGCGGCGACCCTCAGAACAAGCTCTTCAGTCACCGCTTGCCGCCAGATCTCAGACGTAGTGGTTATTTTCGAGATCGATGGAGATGCCATCGCAGATTGGCTTGACCACATGGTGCCCGACCGCTGCCGACAAATGATCCGGAGCCAGGCTCGGGTCGCTCAGGTCTGCGGATGCGGCACATGCCGGTGTCGTACATCGGCCTGTTTGATCTGGACCGGCACGCCATCAATGACCAGATCGATCTGTTCCGGCACGACACTCTCATGACCCTCCAGAAACCCGGGGCAAGGCCGGTAGCCAGATCGATCCGAATGATGGCGGAGGTTTCCTGGATTGGGTCGGAGATGTAGACAACATTCCGCTCGAGGTCGATAGCAAGAGCGTTGTAAAGGACTGGGCTGTCGAGATCGGCGGCGGCAGATAGATGACCCGGTCGAGTCGGTCGTTGCGGGTTTCCCGGGTCACAGCTTCGACAGTCGTGCATTCTGGCTGCCGTTATCTCGCATCCCAATGCGGTCTTCGGTGTCCCTCTGAATCCCCAGCACAGCCTCGAATGCAAGCAACCCGGCTTCAGGACCATAAGGGATAGGCGCCAATTGACCTTCGATCAACTCAGCCACCCGCATCTCTGGATCGTGAAACCTCTGCTAAGTCAGACAGAGTTGACCACGCTGCCCGGCAGAAGGTTACCAGGCGCCGAATCGAGAGTCGCCACCACCTCGATTGAGCCAGCATGATCGTTCATGGGCTCAATAGCCCTCGCCGGTGAGCCACCGGGTCAGACCGGCCGGATCCTCCATGACGGCTTTCGGATCGAACATCGGCCAGATGTAGGTAATTTCGCCGTCGGCGATGCGGAAAAAATTGTTCAGTGTGTACAGCCTGCCTTTGGTGGTGGTCATCTGCCAGACACCACTGGCCGTGGGCGGCTCTATCGTCGTGGAAAGCACCTCGACTTTCTCGACCCGGGTGGTCACACCATGCAGAAAATTGGAAATTTCTTCCCTGCCCTTGAAGGTGGTCCCGCTCAGCGGACTCAGAAACTCGATGTCCTCTGCAAACTTGATGGCGCTGAAATCACCATCGCGAAACGCGGCGAAATAATC
>JARRMY010000039.1:0-8226 GCA_037385505.1 Gammaproteobacteria bacterium
ACGTGGGTTATGTTGGGGATGGGAAACAACCCTGACACAGAGCCACCTTGAGGAGGGCAGGTCAAAACATGATGTCTAGCGCCGGTGCGTGCCGGCACAGGCGAGAGGTGCGCTGTGCCGCGGGGGCGAGGAGGCGTTGCCGCGCCGGAGTGTCCGTGAGGACGGGCAGGTCAAAACATGATGTCTAGTCGCCGAGGATGGCGATATCGTACTCCTCGAGCAGCGAGACGAGCCGGATCAGCGGAAGACCGACCAGGGCGTTGGGGTCCTCGCCATCCATGAGGCTGAAGAGCGCGATGCCGAGCCCCTCGGACTTGAACGAACCGGCGCAGTCGTAGGGCTCCTCGCGGCGCAGATAGTCGTCGATCTGGTTGTCTGTGAGCTGCCTCAAGCGCACGCGGAAGGGTTCGCAGATGCTGTGGCTGCGGCCCGAGCTGGCGTCGTAGACCGCCAGGCCCGTCAGGAAATCGACGTCCTTGCCCGAGGCGGCCCTGAGCTGCTGCATGGCGCGCTCGTGCGTGCCCGGCTTGCCGAGAATTTCGTCGTCGATGGTGGCGACCTGGTCGGAACCGATGATCAGCGCGTCCGGGTAGTCTTTGGCGACCGCCTTGGCCTTCTCGAGCGACAGGCGCATCACGAGCTCTTCCGGCGTCTCGTCTTCCGCGGGACTTTCGTCGACAGCGGGTGCGGCCGTTTCGAACGGCAATCCGAGCCGCTTCATGAGTTCCTGGCGATAGGGGGATGTGGATGCGAGGACGATCGTGCGTTGCATGATGCGAATTCACTCTGCGTTTGCCTTGTCTGGAATACCACAGTTTACACCACCGGGCGCTGGCGTTAAGCTTGCGGGCCGACAACATACCGAGCCGACGGGGATATCCGCTCTTGACATCCATGATTCGCTACAGCGTCCAGCCGGGCGGCAGCCTCAACGGCGACATTCGCGTGCCGGGCGACAAGTCCATCTCGCATCGCTCCATCATGCTCGGCGCCCTGGCCGACGGCGTGACGCATATCTCGGGATTTCTCGAGGGCGAGGACAGCCTCGCGACGCTGCGGGCCTTCCGCGACATGGGCGTGCGGATCGAGGGGCCGGATCACGGCAAGGTGACCGTGCACGGCGTCGGCATGCATGGCCTCGAGTCGCCGGCGAAGCCACTCGATCTCGGCAATTCCGGAACCTCCATGCGCCTGCTCTCGGGACTGCTGGCCGGGCAGGGAATCGACGTCAAGCTCGTCGGCGACCGCTCGCTGTCGTCGCGTCCGATGCGCCGCGTCACCGAACCGCTGGCGCTGATGGGCGCCGCCATCGACACCACGGACAGGGGCACGGCGCCGCTGCACATCAAGCCCGTCGAGAGGCTCGCTCCGCTGCACTACGCCATGCCGATGGCCAGCGCGCAGGTCAAGTCCTCCATCCTGCTGGCCGGTCTCTACGCCGACGGCCAGACCTGCGTGACCGAGCCGGCGCCGACACGCGATCACACCGAGCGCATGCTGCGCGGCTTCGGCTACGAGGTCGATACACACGGGAACCGTGTCTGCCTCACGGGCGGCGGCAGGCTCGAGGCGACCGACATCGACGTGCCGGCCGACATCTCCTCGGCCGCCTTCTTTCTCGTCGGCGCCTCCATCGCGCGCGATGCCGACCTGACCATCAGGCATGTCGGCATGAACCCGACGCGCATCGGTATCATTAATATACTGCTCGAGATGGGCGCCGATATCGAGGTCCTGAACGAGCAGGAGGTCGGCGGGGAGCCCGTCGCGGATCTGCGCGTGCGCTCGGCGCAGCTCCGGGGCATCCGCATTCCCGAGCAGCAGGTGCCGCTGGCGATCGACGAATTCCCGGTGCTCTTCGTCGCTGCCGCCTGCGCCACGGGCGAGACGGTGCTGACTGGGGCCGCGGAGCTGCGCGTCAAGGAGAGCGACCGCATCCAGGTCATGGCCGACGGCCTGCAGGCGCTCGGCGTCGACGCCACGCCGACGCCGGACGGCATGGTCATCCGCGAGAGCGCCATCGGCGGAGGCCACGTCGACTCCCACGGCGACCACCGCATCGCCATGGCCTTCACCATCGCCGCGCTGCGCGCCAGCGCGGCAATCACCATCGACGACTGCGCCAACGTCAATACCTCGTTTCCGGGGTTCAGCGATCTCGTCAACAGCCTCGGCATGCAGCTTGCCGTCACGGACGCCTGATGACGGCGCCGAAGATCATCACCATCGACGGGCCCTCGGGGTCCGGCAAGGGGACCATCGCCCGGAGAGTGGCCGAGAGGCTCGGCTGGCGGGTGCTCGACAGCGGCGCGCTCTACCGTCTCGTGGGCCTCGCTGCACGCAACCGTGGCATCGAGCTCGATGACGAGGCGCGCCTCGAGGCGCTCGCGAGAGCGCTGGACGCAAGCTTCGAGGGTGGAAAGGTTTATCTTGATAAACAGGAAGTTACGAACGATATCAGGAGTGAGTCAGCGGGCAATGACGCCTCCCGCGTCGCGGCACTGCCTATGGTCCGCAAGGCGCTGTTGCAGTGGCAGCGCGACTGCGCCTGCCCCGAGGGACTCATTGCCGACGGGCGCGACATGGGCACCGTCGTTTTCCCCTCGGCGCCCCTCAAGATCTTCCTCACGGCAAGTGCGGAGGAACGCGCGAACCGCCGCTATAAACAGTTGAAAGAAAAAGGAATGTCTGCTAATCTTCCGCGCCTCATCGAAGAGATAAGGGAACGAGACGAGCGCGATACCAATCGCTCGACGGCGCCGCTCCGGCCCGCCGGGGACGCCATCGTCATCGATTCATCGGCACTCTCGATCGATGAGGTAACAGGGAAAATACTCGAGGCATGTCATGGCATATTCAACGGTGAATAGCGCCAGCACGGCTTTTTCCTGTTTTCGCGCCCGTCGCTGTGACGGGATTACTTTTCAACCAATCGATTTGCCCTAACAGGCATTGGGGATGACCGGTAGCCGGGCATCTGGGAATAACTCAATCATGTCAGAAAGCTTTGCAGAACTCTTCGAAGAGAGTGTAGCCAACCTTAACCTCAAGCCCGGCACCATGGTCATGGGCACCGTGGTCGATATCAACGACGATTTCGTTGTCGTGAATGCCGGTCTCAAGTCCGAGGGTGTCATCCCGAGGGAACAGTTTGTCAGCGTCGATGGCGACCTCGAAGTCGGTGTCGGCGACCAGGTGGAAGTGGCGCTCGATGCCGTCGAGGACGGTTTCGGCGCAACCCGCCTCTCGCGTGAAAAGGCCAAGCGCCATCACGCATGGATCGAACTCCAGAAGGCGTTCGACGATGACGAGATCATCAGCGGCCGCATCACCGGCAAGGTCAAGGGTGGATTCACCGTCGACCTCGGCCAGGTCCGCGGCTTCCTTCCGGGCTCGCTCGTCGATGTCCGGCCGGTTCGCGATACGGCCTACCTCGAGAACAAGGATCTCGAGTTCAAGGTCATCAAGCTCGACCAGAAGCGCAACAACGTGGTTGTCTCGCGCCGTGCTGTCGTCGAAGCCGAGTACAGCGAAGAGCGCGAAAAGCTGCTCGAGAATCTCGAGGAGGGCGCGGTCATCAAGGGCGTGGTCAAGAACCTCACCGACTACGGCGCCTTCGTCGACCTCGGCGGCGTCGACGGCCTGCTGCACATCACCGACATGGCGTGGAAGCGCGTCCATCATCCCTCCGAAGTCGTCGATATCGGCCAGGAGATCGATGTCAAGGTGCTCAAGTACGACAAGGAGAAGATGCGCGTCTCGCTGGGCCTCAAGCAGCTCGGCGACGATCCGTGGGTCAACATCACGCGTCGTTACCCCGAAGGCACGCGCCTCTTCGGCAAGGTCACGAACATCGCCGATTACGGCGCCTTCGTCGAGATCGAGGAGGGCGTCGAGGGCCTGGTGCACGTCTCGGAGATGGACTGGACCAACAAGAACATTCATCCCAGCAAGGTGGTCTCGCTCGGCGACGAGGTCGAGGTCATGGTTCTCGACATCGACGAGGAGCGCCGCCGCATCTCGCTCGGCATGAAGCAGTGCCGTCCGAACCCGTGGGAAGAGTTCGCCCAGAGCCACAACAAGGGCGACCAGGTCAGGGGCAGCATCAAGTCCATCACCGACTTCGGCATCTTCATCGGTCTCGAAGGCGGCATCGATGGCCTGGTGCACCTCTCCGACATCGCCTGGGATCTTCCGGGCGAGGAAGCCGTGCGTAACTACAGGAAAGGCGAGGAGGTCGAGGCCGTCGTCCTGGCTGTCGATCCCGAGCGCGAGCGTATCTCCCTCGGCATCAAGCAGCTGGATACCGATCCCTTCTCCTCCTATGTCGCGACCCATAACAAGGGCAGCATCGTCAAGGGTGTCGTCACCGATGTCGACGCGCGCGGCGCGACCGTCGAGCTGGCCGATTCCGTCACGGGTTACCTGCGCGCATCAGAGCTCGCACGCGAGCGCGTCGACGACGCCAGCACCGTGCTCAAGGTCGGCGACGAGGTCGAGGCGAAATTCATCGCCATCGATCGCAAGAGCCGCAGTCTGAACCTCTCGATCAAGGCCAAGGATGTCGAGGAGGAGGCCGAAGTGATTCGCAGCTACTCCTCCAAGTCTCAGGCTGCGACGGGCGGGACGCTCGGTGATCTGCTCAAGGAGCAGATGGAATCCGGCGATAACGACTGATATCGCCTGCCAGGTGGCGGGGCATTCGCCCCGTCACTACTCCGTTTAGACAATCAGAAGCGAGAAAATGCCGGTTACCAAATCTGAACTGATTCATGTGATCTCCGAACAGCAACCGCATCTGGCACAGAAGGACGTCGAGCTGGCTGTGAAATGCATCATCGAACAGATGAGCAATGCCCTGGCCAGAGGTGACAGAATAGAGATTCGCAGTTTCGGTAGTTTTTCACTCCACTATCGCAAGCCGAGAATGGGCCGCAACCCCAAGACGGGCGACCCGGTCGCGCTTCCCGGCAAGCATGTGCCGCATTTCAAGCCCGGCAAGGAGATGCGCGAGCGCGTGAACACCGCGTTCCAGAAAGAGCTTGAAGAAGAGAATCAGGAGATGGAAGCTTCGTAACCTGGCTAAGGTTCCGAGGCTAATTGCCTGAAAACAGGTCAGTTGATATAGTCAGCTGACGTCACCGAAACGGGCCGATGCGCCGCTTTCGAGTGAACCAAAGATCGTTACTGTCATGATCACGGCTTCGTGTCCGGTCATGACCTCCCGGAGCCATTGATGCTGCCGGACGCTGGCTGAACCGAGCCGGAAAGAGAAAGATGATTTCACAAAGCGTCGCGCACCGCGGCGGTTTGGAGGGAAGGGCAGGCAACGAGACTCATCAGACACCTGCCGACGCCACCATTTCGTGGTTGTGACACGGAATGAATGCAATGGAAATCCGGACAGTTTCTGGAATCTCAGATGGACAGCTGTTCGCTTGAAAACCCGGCTGGCGAGGCCCGATCGCCGCACCAGCCTGAAGTCCTCTTAAGACAAGCTCTTGCCTGTGCGACTGTTCAGTCGACATGACGCTGCCATCTGCAGCGATGAAACCTTGCATCTGCAAAGCCATATCCGGGTGGAACTGCATCCGGCAGATGCGGGACACAGGTAGAATGTCACAATGAAAAGAATGCTGATCAACGCAACCCAGCCCGAAGAGCTGCGGGTTGCGATCGTCGAGGGCCAGAAGCTGTTCAACCTGGATATCGAACATCCGGGCAGGGAGCAGAAAAAGGCCAATGTCTACAAGGGCAAGATTTCCCGGGTCGAGCCGAGCCTCGAGGCGGCTTTCGTGAATTATGGCGCCGAGCGCCACGGGTTCCTGCCGCTCAAGGAGATCGCTCGCAGCTACTTCACCGAGGAAGCGCAGAAGAAGGGCGGCAAGCCCAGCATCCTCGAAGCCATCAAGGAAGGCCAGGAAGTCATTGTCCAGGTCGAGAAAGAGGAACGCGGCAACAAGGGTGCGGCACTCACGACCTTCGTCTCGCTGGCTGGCCGCTACCTCGTCCTCGTGCCGAAGAACCCGCGCGCCGGCGGTATTTCCAGGCGTATCGAGGGCAAGGACCGGTCCGATCTGCGCGAGGCCATGTCCGGTCTCAATGTTCCCGATGGCATGGGACTGATCGTGCGCACAGCCGGCATTGGCAAGTCGACCGAGGAGTTGCAGTGGGACCTGGATTACCTGAACCAGGTCTGGACCGCCATCGAGAAGTCCGCCGAGGAACGGCCGGCGCCTTTCCTGATCTATCAGGAGAGCAACGTCATCATCCGCTCGATCCGTGATCACCTGCGCAACGACATCGGCGAAATCATCATCGACAATCCCGAGATGTATGCCGAGGCCGAGGCGTTCATCCAGTCTGTCATGCCGCACAATGCGCGCAAGCTCAAGCGCTATACCGACGAAACGCCGCTGTTCTCGCGCTACCAGATCGAGAGCCAGATCGAATCCGTCTTCGACCGCGAGGTGCGTCTGCCATCCGGCGGCGCCATCGTCATCGATCATACGGAGGCGCTGGTCTCGATCGACATCAACTCGGCGCGTTCGACCAAAGGCGCGGACATCGAGGAGACGGCGCTGAACACCAACCTCGAGGCCGCTGACGAGATCGCCCGGCAGCTGCGCGTGCGCGACCTCGGCGGTCTCTTTGTCATCGACTTTATCGACATGGGGCCAAGCAAGAACCAGCGCCAGGTCGAGAACCGCCTGCGCGATGCGCTGAAGGAAGACCGCGCGCGCGTCCAGCTCGGACGCATTTCGCGCTTCGGTCTTCTCGAGATGTCGCGCCAGCGGCTACGTCCCTCGCTCGGCGAGTCGACCCAGCATGTCTGCCCGCGTTGCGAGGGCCACGGTTTCATCCGCGGCGTCGAATCCCTGGCGCTTTCGATCCTGCGCGTGATCGAGGAACACGCCATGAAGGAGAATACCGGCCGCGTCACCGCTCAGCTGCCGGTCGATGTCGCGACCTTCCTGCTCAACGAGAAACGCCAGGCGATCCACGATATCGAGAAGCGCCAGGAAATCGAGGTGGTTCTCGTACCGAATCCCCACATGGAAACGCCGCAGTACACCATCGAGCGCGTCAGGATCAGCGATCTTCCGAAAAGCGGGGAAGAAAAATCCAGCTACGAACTCGTGCAGACCCCTGAAGCCAAGGTTCCCGAGAGCAAGGCCGTCCAGCAGGCGAAAATCGAACAGCCTGCCGTGCGCCAGATCGCGCCGCCGCAACCCGCGCCCGCGCCTGTAGCCAAAGCAGAGAGCGAGCAGCGTGAAGAAAGCGAGCAGCGCCTGATGCCACCGAGCAAGAATGCTTCCGAGACCGGGTTCCTGAAGCGCATTTTCGGACTCTTCGCAGCACCCAGGTTGGAGGAAGAGGAGAGCAGGAAACCCCAGGGGAAGAAGCCTTCCGGGACCGGCAGCGGCGGCAAACCGCAGCAGGGCGCACGTCGTCCGTCATCCGGCCAGCGATCGCGCACTGCGTCCCCGCAGCGCAAGGGCGGTCAGGAGAGCAGGCAGACGGGCGGCGAGAAACCGCAGGATGAAACCAAACAGCAGAAGGCCGGGGAAGACGAAGGCCAGGAGCAGAGGCCACGCCAGCGCTCCAGCCGTGGACGCCGTGGCGGCCGCAGGACAAGTGCGGGACGCCAGGGCCAGCGTCAGAGACGCAGCGATGACAGTCGCACAGCCTCCGGGAAACAGTCCGATGCGCAGAAGTCCGGCGGGAAAGCCGCCGACGAGAAGCAGGAAACCGCGAAACCGAGGGCGAAGGCGAAGGCGAAAACCGAGCGCAAGCCGCGCGCGCCGCGCAAATCTGATACGGCCGAACGCGCGCGCAGGCCTGCCGGCGAGAAGCCGGCTGCTTCAGAGGAATCCGCCCGACAGAAGCCGCAAGAACTGAAATCCGAGCCGCCGCAGGAGAAGAAGTCCGAGCCGGCGCAGCAGAAGAAATCCGAACCGGTACAGCAGAAGAAACCGGAGCCGGCACAGCAGAAGACGTCCGAGCCGGCACAGCAGAAGACGTCCGAGCCGGCACAGCAGAAGACGTCCGAGCCGGCGCAGCAGAAGACGTCCGAGCCGGCACAGCAGAAGAAACCCGAGCCGGCACAGGAGAGGAAACCCGAGCCGGCACAGCAGAAGAAATCCGAGCCGGCACAGGAGAGGAAACCCGAGCCGGCGCAGCAGAAGACGTCCGAGCCGGCACAGCAGAAGACGTCCGAGCCGG
>JARRMY010000040.1:0-9496 GCA_037385505.1 Gammaproteobacteria bacterium
GCGAGTTCTTTTCGCGCCGCAGGCCGCGAGGAACGCAGGGCACCCGAAGGGTGGTGTCCCGGAGCGAATGCTTTTGCTTACTTTTGGCGGACCAAAAGTAAGGCGCGCGCGGGCCGCCGCCCGCATCTGATGAAGACCGTCGCGTAGCGACACAGATTAAAACCTGCTCCATGTCAGCCACATGGACCAGCAACCCGGTGTAAGACTCACCCCGTGAGCCACCGACCACGACAAACTGAAAAGTGACGACCGTAGGATGTGGTGAGCGATGCGAACCGCATCTGTCGCGTCAAAACAAACACAGAGACACTCTGGAGGCCGATACCATGCTGAACTGGGATGACCCGTTGACCCCGAAAACCGCCGACAAGCCAGCCAAGCCCGCATCCGCCGGCACGCAGGCACCCAAGGCCCCTGCCCCGCAACCGGCCGAGACGACGAAGAATGTCATCAACGAGCAGGCGCTCTCGTACGAGACGAAGGCGGAGCAGCCCCACGACACGATCGACGAAATCGACCACGCCGCGCTCGGCCAGAAGCCGGTCAACCCGGAGGACAAGCGCGTCATCAACGGCATGACGGACATCAACCAGCTCGCGCCCTTCAAGTATCCCTGGGCCTGGGAGTATTTCCTGAATGCCAACCGCAACCACTGGACGCCGCTCGACATCAACATGGCGCAGGACGTGCACGACTACCACCACAAGCTGACGCTCGAGGAGCGCCACGTCTACGAGAACGTGCTGGCCTACCTGACCACCTCCGACATTCTCGCCATGCGCAACATCGGGCTGGCGGTCATGGAGAAGATGTCGGCCCCCGAGCTGCAGATCTACCAGGCGCGCCAGGTCTATGAGGAGGCGCTGCACACCTGGACCTACCAGCACTGCATCGAGACCATCGGCCTGAACCAGGGCGAGATCTACAACCGCTACCGCGTCGTGCCGGAGATCAACCGCAAGATCCAGATCGCCAACCGCCGCCTGAACGCCTCGCTGCGCTCCGACATCGACCTGCGCAACCGCGACGACCTGCACGAGTTCCTGATGTCCTACATCTTCTTCGCGGGCATCTTCGAGGGCTGCTGGTTCTACAACGGCTTCAGCCCGGTCTTCGCACTGCAGCGCCGCGGCCTCATGAAAGGCACGGCCGAGCAGCTGCAATACATCATGCGCGACGAGGTGCTGCACGCCTCCTTCGGCATGCGCGTCGCCAAGCAGATCATCTTCGAGGAGAAGATCCAGCCCGATCCCAAGGCCCTGCGCGAGATGTGGGACGAGGCCGAGGCCGCCGAGACGGGCTATGCCAACTACCTGCTGGCAGACCCCATCCTCGGCTACTCCAAGGAAGACCACCTCGACCAGTTCCGCTTCATCGCCAACCGCCGCGCGCGCTACCTCGACCTCGACGAGCCGTTCCCGGAGATCAAGGAACCGGCACTGCCATGGCTGGACGAGCAGGCGAATCTGAGGAAGGAGAAGAACTTCTTCGAGACGCGGGTGACGGAGTATCAGACTGGTGGGGCTTTGAGTTGGGATTGAGGCTTGAGCTTCAATAGAGATACAGGGGCAGTAATGACTGCCTCTGTTTTTTGGTTCCTTTTGTGATGTTCAAGCCGGATTCCAGTTCCAAGTGCACAGGGTTGAGAGAAGGACATTGTGAAGCAGCCTGATAGGATGGGGTTGTCTAAATCTCAGCCGTTCTGGAGTCCACAATGTCCTACTGCCATCTTAGCGCAACCGAGCGTGAAGTGATCGCTTTCCGTCACATCACTGGTGACGGATCAAAGGGATCAAAGGGATCAAAGGGGGTCAGACTCGATTGATCCGGATCATAAGCTGCGCAACAATGCCAATACCCATGGATAGGGAACAACAAGGAGCAAGGAACAACCGATAAAGCAACCGATAAAGGGGACGGAGGGATTATTTTTTGTACAGCTCCCCTCCCCCTCTGACCCGCATTTACGAAAACCCTTCAGCGCGTGGAATCAATGATTTACAAATCTTCTATTTTTACTCTGTTCCTGATTTCTCCTCTCCTCACTTTACTGCCGGTGTACAGTAGAATAACTACGCACTTTTGATCACGGGCCTTCCGTGACGATCAACCGGACTACAGGAACCCTTCGATGGCAAATTCATTTGGCGACCAATTTCTCAAGGCTGGTCTTGTAAGCAAGGATCAGGTTCACAAAGCGAAGAAATCCAAGCACAAGCAGAAAAAGCAGAACAGTGTGGCAGTCAACGAAGCCGCTGTCGCCGCACAACAAGCCGTGGAAGAGAAAGCGGCTCGCGATCGCGAACTGAATCGCCAGCGAAAGGAGGATCTGGAGAGAAAGGCGATTCACGCACAGGTGCGTCAGTTGATCGAAATGAATCGACTACCGAGAGACGAGGGCGACATCGGCTACAACTTCCAGGATGGCACTGCCATCAAGAAGCTATTTGTTACCCAGGAGATCCACAGATCACTCAGCCTCGGCCGGCTGGCTATCGCCCGGCTCGACGAGGGTTACGAGGTCATCCCCGCAATTGTTGCTGAAAAAATCATGCAGCGCGATACGGAATGCATCGTCAGCAATGCATCACGGCCGCAGGATAGTCATGACGATGACCCCTATGCGGATTATCAGGTGCCTGACGACCTGATGTGGTGAGTGAAAAAGCCGGAATCGATGGGGTCTAATCGATGGGGTCTAATCGATGGGGTCTAATCGATGGGGTCTAATCGATGGGGTCTAATCGATCGCACTTGATAAAGGGGACGGAGGGATTATTTATTATTCCCTCCGTCCCCTTTTCACCGTCCCCTTTTCATTTTCTATAGGCCCTGATTAAACCTGAGTAAGCGATGCATGAGACATCTGATCGCGTCAGTCTCCGGTTGTCTGTACGATCAGCGACAATCGAAAATACACCTGATACTCCCCCGGCTGTAACGAGACTCCGGAGAAACTTCACTCATCCGCGAACTCGGCTGCTGCGGTGAACAGATCGATGAAGGCATCGATCGTGGGAGTGATCGGTTCGGCGTACCCGCCTCCCATAAATATGAGCACTGGAATACCGACGCCAGCAGCCTCCTCGAATACACGTCGGTTCCTGCGATCGAGCCCATCCCGGCTCAGGGCTAGTCGCCCGAGCCGGTCAGCCTTCAGCGGATCCACGCCCGCCTGGTAGAGCAACAGGTCAAATTCATCGAACGGTAATTGTTTCAGCACGCTATCGATTGCATCGAGGTATTCCGCATCTTGCGTATTGTCTGGCAATGCGATGTCGAGATCACTGCGCTGCTTGCGCACGGGGAAATTCTTATCGCCATGGACAGAACAGGTGACGATCTCGGGCGTGTCGGCGAATATGGCCGCGGTACCATCGCCCTGGTGCACGTCAAGATCGAGTATCAGGATGCGATGGATATTCGGTGCATTCAGAGCGTGCAATGCACATAGGGCGAGGTCATTGAAGATACAGTAACCACTCCCGTACTCGCGATACGCATGGTGAGTACCACCCGCCATGTTGCCCGACAGTCCGCCATGCGTGAGTAAATGTTCGAGTGCCTGCAGGCTGCCGCCCATCAGATGCAGCGTGCGCGCAACAAGGTCTGCCGTCCACGGACGCAATCCGATGCGACGCACTTCCTTTTCGGTCAGTTCGTTGTTGAGAAAACGGTCCACGTAATCCGGATCGTGTGCGGTGACGAGCTCATCACGCGTTGCACGTCGCGGTTCGTAAAACCGGATCATCGGGTTCTCTTGCAGTCGCTCAGCCAGGAGCTCGTAACGCTCGCGTGGAAAGCGGGCCTCGGGGTCGATACCGCGGGTGTACAGTGGGTGGTAGTAGAGAGTTAGCATGCAGCACAGTTTGCAATGTCATGGAGCATGGCCTGGTCGTCCGGCGACAGCAGCGTCTCACCGAAGACCTGGGTGAGTCACGTTTCGATCATCAACAGCACCACCATGCCGATCAACAGCAACATTTGTAAAAGGTTGATCAGCACACTGAACATGTGAAGGCGTTTGAAGCGGGTATCTGCATCCTGATCGCCCGCGAGTTTTTCATCGCGTGCGTGATTGATCCGCGGCATCAGAAGCTGGCGGGAACCAGCAAACAATGCTGCGATGATGACAGCGATAATACCGACGGTCGTGCTCGTAGTAAACGCGATTGCCGCGATCGCAGCGGCTAGCACAAAACCCCAGACATAATAGATCGGGAAGAATGCCCTGAGAAATTTTCCTGCGTGTTCAGCAGGCAGGATTCGAAACACGGTGGGTGCAACCGCGGCAGCAAAAAAAGCCATGCTGCCGAGCAGTCCGGCAGCCAGACATATTAGCAGTAGCGTCGATATCGTCATTCCAGTTTCCTATCCCGCTTCGCAAGGTTGCATTTTGTTGATCAGCTTAGCAGCGGCGTTGTGCCGCATAACCACGAAGCTGTTGCTGTGATTACGCTTGATGTCGATGGTCGAGCGAAGGAAAGCCGCCCCCCGACCTTCGCGTTGCGAACCCGACGCCATCCCAACTCAGCGGCCGCCCACTGCCCGCATCGTTGATCGCGCAGTACTGTCTCGGGTCATTTCCTGCTTTGGGACCCATTCTACAAGCGTGTTGACCAAGCCGGAACGTTGCTTACCGTGTGGTTGGAGCTACGCAGGCAGCCTTCGGAGCGATTCGGAAGCAAAATGTCGGGTAGGCAGATCTTTATCCGTAAAATCAGGCTTGAGTAAGCCAGGTCAGTAGTAACAGGAACAGAGTATGAAAAGGAGTATGAAAAGGTGACGGAGGGATTATTTATTGTACAGACACATCACCAGGATCAATAGAATCGAGTAAAAGGTGACGGAGGGATTAATTATTATTCCCTCCGTCACCTTTTCTTTCCGTCACCTTTTCTCACTGCACGATCGTATGCATTGCGCGGTGCAGCAGGCCGCGCTCGTGAATCTCCTTGCTGGGGAGGGTGTCGATCTCCCGGTCCTGCTCGTCGATCACATGGAGGTCCATGCCGTAGTCGCTCATGGCTGGGCCTCCTTGGCCCCGGAGGAGGGGGGCTGGGTGAGGCAGGGGCCGAGGTCCTCGTTGAACTCGAAGTGCGGGTCGCCCTCTTCCCAGCGGATGTCCACGACGGGGGTGCCGGTGAGGGGGCAGCCCGTGTCTAAGGAATAGAAAGAGACGGCGGCATATTCCCCACTACCGCGCCGCTTCTCGAAGAGCGTGGGGGCATAGATCTGGTGGCCGTATATGCGGTCGGTGTCCTCGTAGACGAGGGTCCAGGGGCCTGTGATGCTGTCGCCCTCATAGCCGCGGAATGCCGCCTCCTTGCCGGCATTGTTGTCCACGAGGGGATTGGCCTGAGTGGAGACGAAGAGATAGTACTTCCCATCGCGGTGGAGCATGTAAGGCACCTCCACTTGGCGGTAGTACTGGGGCAGGGTCATGGGGGGCTGCAGGCTCCAGCTGGTGAAGCTGGCGTCTTCCGCCACAGCATGGCCCACCGTGGGACGGATCACCCCGCAGGAATCCTTGGACTTGGCGGAGAACACCATGTGCCAGCGTCCATCCGCGGGGTCTTGGATCAGATATGGGTCGCGCCACGCCATGATGATGCCGTCATCGTCGGTGATGTCGTAGCCCAGGGTCTCGGTCGGACTGAGGATCACCGTCGGCACGGAGAAGTGATGGCCGTCGGTGGAGCGGGCGAGTCCGATGCGTTGGGTCAGGTCGTCCTCTTCGCTGCGCCCGGTGATGAACATCAGGAACTCCTTCTCCCCCTGCTCGTTCTTGTGCAGCATCACGCTGCTGGTCCAAACCACATGGTCCGGCCAGGTCCCCTTTGGCTGAGGCGTTACAGCTGGCCCCAGATCCTTCCAGGTGACGCCGCCGTCATTGGAAACCGCATGGCGCACAAAGGCGTGCTCGTGGCGCTCGTTGGGGGTGTAGCCCTCCTTGGGCGCGGAGAGGGCATAGCGGTGAAGCACGCCCTGGTCCTCCACGATCCAACTGTCCCAGATATACTGGCCCTCCACGGCATAGACCCCGGGGGGATAGGCTGCCGTGGCGGGGCTGACCAGGGAACAGAAAAAAAGAAAGGGGACGAGATATCCGAATAGACGGTGCATGGCGAAGCCTCCTGGTTGCCTACCTGAAGATAGGTGGCGCTGGTTGGTCCTTTCCAGCACTCCCGGCCAGCGTCTTTGTTGTGTAGGTGCAGCCGCATGCTAGCGGATCTCACCGGAACCGTAAACCTTCCCCAAACGCCGGAATGGACCCGCCACGGTCACCCAGGGACTCTGGAACCAAGCATTGTCCTGATCCCCAGGCTGCTTCGCGGCGCGAAGGACGGTTGATCCGGGAGCCCTCCCTTAATAATAGGAATAATAGGGGACAAGGAATAATAGGGGACAGACCACGGTTTTCTCCTGATTCTGGGCAATTAATAATAGGGGACAGACCCACTGCTGTCCCAACTAGCGAAAGACAGATCAAAGGGGTCAGACTCGATTGATCCGGATCATAAGCTGCGCAACAATGCCAATACCCATGGATAGGGAACAACAAGGAGCAAGGAATGGCTCGACTCCCCCGCTTCGTCCTACCGGGCGAACCTCAGCATGTCATTCAACGTGGAAATAACAGAGACATCATTTTCGTTTCTGAAGACGACTACCACTTCTATCTGGAGAAACTCGAAGAGGCCTGCCAGCGTTTTGGATGTCAGGTTCATGCGTATGTCCTGATGACAAACCATGTTCATCTACTGATCACTCCCGAGGAGGAACACAGTATCAGCCAGGTCATGCAGTCTTTAGGGCGTGTTTATGTCCGCTACTTCAATGATCGTTACCAGCGCACGGGCACTCTCTGGGAGGGACGTTACAAGGCAACGCTGCTGGACAGCGAAACCTACCTGCTCACATGCTATCGCTACATTGAATTAAATCCCGTTAGGGCTGCAATGGTTCAACTCCCCGGCGAATATCCATGGTCTAGCTATCGGTGCAATGCGACAGGAGAAGTCGATTCACTCATCGTCCCTCATGACCTATATCTACGATTGGGCAATACCCGGGAGTCTCGCTGTGAACAATACAGAGCCCTGTTCCAGGCTCATATCCACGATGCAACCCTCGAAGAGATCAGGGAAGCCACAAACA
Organism: Gammaproteobacteria bacterium; assembly: GCA_037385505.1. Taxonomy (GTDB): domain Bacteria; phylum Pseudomonadota; class Gammaproteobacteria; order Chromatiales; family Chromatiaceae; genus Sva-25. Next base: position 7,162 of record JARRMY010000040.1, read on the forward strand.
AGGCCTGGGTTCTGGGAAATGACCGATTCCGAAGTCGAGTAGAGGATTTGCTTGAACGCCAAGCTGCTCCAAAGCCCAAGGGTGGAGACAGGAAATCAAAGAAGTTTCGCGGTGAGTAGCCGATCAATCGAGTCTGACCCTACAGATCTGCAGTCGGTTACGAAAGCCCTTCACAGTTCAGCCGGGAGTACAGTCGACTATTCGGCGCACCACCAATGCGGGACATCCAGAACCTTGTCGAGGATCCTGCGAACTAGAACTGGAGAACTCTGCACCGAAACGCAAATCCACCAAAGGACCCACATATTCCACAGTCCCCTGGTTTCTCAAAAATAAAATAGGCTCGCAGATTATGCAAGCATCTGATTTCAATGAAATAAAATGTGATGGGCCATCAGAGACTCGAACTCCCGACCAAAAGATTATGCGAACAAGGAACAGATTGGTTACCGCATTGTCATTCAAGCCGCATAAGACGTGCCATTAGAGTAATACGGCATTGACCAAAGTCATTTTCACCCTTAAACACCTGCAGGCCATAGATTGTTCTGCTAAAAATAAAAGAATGGACGATCAATCTTCCACTCAGCCAAATGGTAGCAAAATGAAGAAATTTAACTCTAAACCCACGAGATTCAAACGAAATGTTCTTACCCTGATTTTCGCTACTGCAATTGGAGCGAGCAACACAGTGATCGCCGAAGAAGAACTTATCGGTTCAGATGAGTTTCGTGGGGTGACCGCTATAAACTCGAGAATGCTGAAGCTTATACCCGTGCGCGTATTTTGGAACTCGTCTACTATATCCAGAATATTCAGCAATGATGTACACGCTCAATTGACCAGTCAATCATGGGAGATTCAGTTTGATTGTGTCTTCATCACCTGTTTGAGACATGAGCTTCACCGTTCAGCAGACAGTCCAAAAGTGACGTATCAGTAATCGCCCATATTTTCCCTGAAGCACAACAAAGGGCTCCTGAAAATTCATCGTCTCTGGCGCCTTAATTCATTGTTCGTTGAAACAGAAGTGAGTGACAAACTATCATTCATAACGGCCCAGCCATTGGGCCTTGAGAAACACCGAAGGAGAGAAAAATGAGACAACTCACTTACCTGCTAGTATTTGTCCTGCTTGCATGCTTTTCTGCGTCGTCCATGGCGGCACCAAGTGACAAGGCAGAAGACCGTGCCAGTGACAACGCCAGCTTCAATCGGGACAGCGGTGATTCGATATCTGACAGGATCAGAGAAGAGATCGATGATGATGACAAAAAAAGCAAGGATCGTGACTCGCTGTCAGATCGCATGAAAGATGATGATCACGACGGAAAACAGAAGAAAAAGCAAAAGGGCAATTAATAAAAAATCAACTGTGATCAAGCTAAACACCCGCGATGCCCTTTGATGGCCACTTTCAGGCTTGTTTTGCTTGCCTGTCGGGACCATCGTCTTATTGAGACTTCGCTGTTTAACAGAAACGAAACACTTGTTCTGTAGAATTGAATCTGGCCATCACTGAAATGGCCAAGCGGAAACTCCTTCTCAACCCCGCCTGCAAAGCGGGGTATTTTATTGCCGCAGATTTTCAATCTGATTCAGACTCCCCATGGCCGAGATGCGGGGGGCAATTCGATTTCTATATTTTTACTTCATTCGAATAGCCCGAGGATCCAACATCATTATTTGCTTTCACACGAAAATGATCGTGTTCACTTGTGGGTACATTGAATGTTGTGGTGTTGGCACTGGTAGATCCTGCTTGATCATAATTGCAGGTTACAGACCGGTTTTTGCCCTTGCCTGTAATTTCTTCTTTACAGGATTCAACGATGAAGCCGGTTTCATTATCAGAGTTGTCCGTCCAGCTGAGGGTGATACCGGTGACAACCTTGGTTTTTCCCCGGCCTGTCTTTTCAACTGTGGCAACCAGGTTGGTCGGTGCTGCGGGTGGCTGGGGTCCGGCAGGTTCAGTAACAGTGACGGTCTGCGTGGCAGAGTCGGTCGCACCGTCATCGTCGGTGACTGTCAGAGTCACCTCATAGTCTCCGGCTGCAACATAGGTATGAGATGGATTCTGAGTGCTTGCAAATGTTCCGTCACCAAAATTCCACGACCAGCTGTCAACTGAGCCATCGCTGTCATCGGAGGCATCTGTGAATGTTGCGGTCAGGTCAGTCGTACTGAAGGTGAAATCAGCGCTCGGTGCAATATTTTGTGTAGTGCCGGCCAGATCCAGACAGCCCGGATTAGCTGCCGCACGATTGAGTACATGGCTGTACTTCTGATCCGGAACACGATCTGCTGCGACACCGTAGAGATGGTTTTGGCCGAA
>JARRMY010000041.1:0-8093 GCA_037385505.1 Gammaproteobacteria bacterium
CACGGGCCCTGCCCATAGCCGGGACCGCCCTGGCGTTGCCCCTGATTCTGCTGTGCCGGCTGATCGCAGCCTGATTGCTGGACAAGGGGCGATTGTGCCGGTGACTGTTCGGCATTGGCATTCATGCCAAGAGCAGCAATGCCGAGCGGAGCAAGGCAGGCAAGGGTTTTGGTCATCATGGAGAATTTGTTTTTCAACATCGTGTGTGGTTCCTTATGTTAATTCCAGATCGTCGCCATTATCTTGGGGATGGCAAGTCTCATCTGACTACAGGTAAGACACCAAATCCGCCAAGGGTTCCCTTCCTTTTCACAGATTGACAATTGTTGATACAAGATTCGATGTTAAAACATCCAGACTGCTCAAGTTTGCGCGGGGGTATTGTGATCCCGCGCCAGCAGGATGTAGAACGACGGCAGGATGAAGAGCGTGAAGAATGTGCCGATGCCAAGCCCTGCCGCAATCGTCAGGCCGATATGGAAACGGCTTACCGCGCCTGCACCGGTGGCCAGCAGCAGCGGCACCATGGCAACGATGAGCGCGACCGTGGTCATGAAGATCGGGCGCAGGCGGATGCGCGCCGCCTTCTCGACGGCCTCGCGTTTCGAGAGTCCCTCGTTGATCTGCAGCTTGTTGGCGAACTCCACGATGAGGATGCCGTTCTTGGCCACCACGCCGATGAGCGTGATTGAAGAGCAGCGCGCCCGCCGTCGCGAGCGGCACCGAGACCAGGATGATGACCGGGTCGCGCCAGCTCTCGAACTGGGCAGCCAGCACCAGGTAAATCACGAGCAGCGACATCAGCATCGTCAGCGTCAGCGCCGAGCCCTCCTGTGCGTACTGGCGTGAATCCCCAAGGTAGTCGTAGCCGTAACCCTTCGGCAGGTTGTCCTGCGCGAGTCCCGTGAGATAGTCGAGCGCGTCACCGAGTGCCACGCCGGGCGCGGTCACGCCCTGCAGGGTCAGCGAATTGAGCTGCTGCATTTCGGTACGGTCGGTCGGCTCGACGGTCTGCTCCAGCGTGACGAAGGTCGACAGCGGCACGAGGCCGCCATGGGCGCTGCGCACATAGTAGTCCTTGAGCATCTCGGCATCGCGCCGGTACTCGCGCGCGACCTGCGGGATCACCTTGTAGCTGCGTCCTTCCATGCTGAAGCGGTTGACATAGCCGCTGCCGAGCAAGACGGCCAGGTTGCGGCCAATGCTGTCCATGCTGATGCCGAGATCACCGGCGCGGTCACGGTCGATAACGGCGTTGATCGTCGGCCGGTCGATGTCGATCGACTTCTGCAGGAACTGGAAGTTGCCGCTGCCCATCGCCTGGCCGAGCAGGCCGTTCGCCACCTCGACGAGTTCCTCGTAACTGCGATCCGTCGTGATGACGAACTGCACCGGCGCGCCACGCGACGGCGTCGGGATACTCGGGCGCGGGAAGACAAAGGTGCGCAGGCCGGCAACCTGGCCGAGCCCGCCGAACAGCGGCCCCTGGATCTCGCCCTGCGAGCGCTCGCGCTCCTCGGCCGGAACCATCTTGAAGCCGCCAAAGATCTGCCCCGGCGTGCGCCCGAGGATAAAGAAGCTCTCGTTGTATTCCGGAAAGCTTTCGTAGACCGACTGGATCTGCTGGCCGTAGGCCTCGAGATACTCGAGCGTCGCGGTACGCGGTCCGGTCGCATTGACGAACAGGATGGCCTGGTCCTCGTCTGGTGCGAGCTCGTTCTTGCTGTTGATGAACATCAGGTAGTTCGAGGCGAGGATGACGAAGCCGAGCAGGATCATGAACCAGCGCACATCGTGCACCCGGTGCAGCAGGCGCGCGTAGCCGTCCGAGAGCGAGGTAAAGACCTTCTCGACGCGCTGTTCGAAGCGCCCCTCCTGGCCGTGCTTGCGCAACACGCGGGAGGAGAGCATCGGCGAGAGCGTCAGGGCGATGACGCCCGAGATCAGCACCGCGCCGGTCAGCGTAAAGGCGAACTCGACGAACAGGGCGCCGGTCAGACCGCCCATGAAGCCGATGGGTGCATAGACCGCGAGCAGGGTCGTGGTCATGGCGATAATCGGGATCGCCAGCTCGCGCGCGCCCTGCAATGCAGCCTGCATGCGCGACATGCCCTCCTCGATATGGCGATGCACGTTTTCAACCACGATGATGGCATCATCCACCACGAGCCCGATGGCCAGCACCATCGACAGCAGTGTCAGCAGGTTCAGCGAGTAGCCGAGCAGGTACATGACGAAGAGCGCGCCGATCATGGAGAGCGGCACGGCGACGGCCGGGATGATGGCCGCGCGCACCGAGCCGAGCGTCAGGTAGATGACGACGAGCACGATGAGTACGGCCTCGGCGATGGTCTTGTAGACCTCCCTGATCGAGGACTTGATGAACTGGCTGGCGTCGTAGGGCACCTTGACGCTGAGCCCGGACGGCAGCTGCTCGCGCACCTTCGGGATCAGGTCGTTGACCGAGTCGGCCACGTTGATCGGGTTCGCGCCGGGCGCCTGCTCGATGGCGATGAAGACTGACGGGATGCCCTTGTACCAGGTGGTGGTCTCGTAGTCGTCGGAGCCAAGTTCGGCCGTGGCGATGTCCTGAAGCCGCACGAGCGAGCCGTTCTCGTTGCGCACCACGAGGCGCTGGAAGTTCTCGGGCTCGTTGACGGCCGTGGTGCTGGTCAGGTCGATGGAGAGATACTTGTCCCTGGTCGAGCCGATACCGGCCTGGTAGTTGTTGTTGCGCAGGACATTCAGCACATCCTCGCCCGTCACGCCGAGTGCGGCCATGCGGCGCGGATCGAGCCAGATGCGCATCGCGAACTGGGCCGCGAAGAGGCGCGCCTTGGCCACGCCTGGCAGCGCCTGCAACTGGGGTTGCACGACACGCAGGACATAGTCGCTGATCTGCGGCCGCGGTATCTCGTCGCTGTAGAAGGCGATGTACATCAGGGCCGTGCGGTCGCCCGTGGTCGACTCGATGATCGGATCCTCGGCCTCGGCCGGCAGCTCACCGCGCTTGCTCGCGACCTTGGCCTGGATCTCGGCGACCGCCGCGTTGGGGTCGTAGTTCAGGCGCATCTGCGCCTCGATGGTCGAACGGCCCTGTGAACTCGTCGCTGAGATGAAATCGATGCCGCTCGCCTCTGCGACCGCCTGCTGCAGAGGCGAGGTCACAAAGCCCTTCATGAGCTCGGAGCTCGCGCCGGGATAGGTCGTCGTGATGGTGATGACCGTGTTCTTGATGAGCGGGAACTGGCGCACCTCGAGCAGTGTTGCCGAGCGCAGGCCGAGCAGCAGGATCAGCAGGCTGACGACCGTCGCCAGCACCGGCCGGCGGATGAAGATATCGGTGAATTTCATTCGCCGGTGATCTCTGCGTCATCCAGCGCGACACTGTTGTCGATCTTGATGGCCGCGCCGTCGCGCAGCTTCACGAGCCCGGTGCGCACCACCTCGGTGCCGGTCTTGAGATTCTCGACGGCAACGCGGCCTTCACGCACCTCACCGGTCTTGACCGGGGTGCGTTTGACCGTGAGAGCATCGTCTTCGCCCCTGTTGATGACATAGACGACATTGCCGTAGGTGTTGAAGCTGATGGCCGTGCGCGGCAGCGTCAGAACGGGTCGCGCTTCACCCGTGACGGTCTCGACCTGCGCGAACATGCCGGGGCGCAGAAGACCCTCTGAATTGTCGAGCGTGGCGCGCACCTTGAGTGTCTGGGTGCCGATATCGATGCCCGAGTCGACGGCACTGACGGTCCCGCTAAAGGTTTTGTCAGGCACTGCATCGAAGCTCGCGGTCACAGCCTGGCCTTTTTTAATACGCGCCAGGTAGCGCTCCGGCAGGGTGTAGTCGACGTAGATGGGATCAAGCTGCTGCAGGCTCACGATGGCGTCGCCAACCTCGATGAACTCCCCGATATCGACCTTGCGGATACCGGCGAGCCCGGGAAAGGGCGCGCGGATGATCTTGCGCTTGATAACGGCCTCCTGTTGTCTGACACGCGCACGGGCTGCATCGAAGCGCGCCTCGGCCTCGTCGAACTCGGACTTGGAGGTGACGCTTTTCTCGAACAGCCCCTTGACCCGATTGAACTGCACCTTCGCAAGCGCCTGGTCGGCCTGCAGCGCCTCGAGCGCCGCAATGTCGATGGAGTCATCGAGCCTGATCAAAACCTGGTCTTTTTGGACCTCCTGCCCGGACTCGAAGGCGATCTCACTGACGATGCCGTTGACCTCGCTGCTGACATCGATGCCGTTGACTGCGACGAGTGAGCCGACCGACGTCAGCACGGGTTGCCACTGCTCGGTTGTCACCTCTGTGGATGAGACGGTCGAGGGAGGCGGGCCCTTGGGCCCACCCGCGGGTTGCTCTGCTTGCTGCCAGAAGTAATAGCCACCTGCTGCCACAATGACAACAAGGGCGACCAGGATGATGGTGGTGTTTCTGGAACTGGCTGACATGCGGGGGATCCTGTCCGGAGTGGAGGATTGCGATATTCAATCAAGTATAGAAGAAGCATTGGCCTCGTGACTACAGGCAAGCACCCGGATTCTATGGTGTTTTATGTCATCGCGAGCGAGGCGTGGCGATCTCAGGCAACGGGATTGCCACAGTCGCTGCGCTCCTTCGCAATGACAGGCTTTCACAGGCTGGTCAATCCATCCACGCCTGCAACTCGCCAAGAGCGGTCGAGACCATGAGGTAAGGTTCTCTCTGCTCAATGGCACGATGCTGAATCTCCCTGAGCAACTTTAACGGGGTCTGCAAGCGCACCTCGGAGTCCGTCGCATCGCCATCATCCGAAACATGCCCCCACATGTGTTGCAAGGCATTCCTGATCCCGCTCTCCGTTGGCGGCTTGCGCATGGTCTGTGTCAGCTGAAAGGCCAGGTCCGCAAAATCATCATTTCGCCGGTATCCCGCAACCCGTTTACCGATACGCCGGTAGACAGCCTGGTTACGCGCCAGCACCGAGTACTTGTGCTGTGCCCAGAGCTGCTGGGCATTGGCCGGTAACGGGATACGGCCAGGCTCCTGCTCGAGATAGAGGTCGGCCAGCATCTGCAGCTGTGCGATGGGCTCGTCGCGCTCCAGATCCGGCCAGGACTCCTTCCCGCTGCGGGTCAGCACCGATGTGATGTCAGCGTAGCCACGCAGGGTCATCTCGGCGACGAGCAGCTTGTGTCGCTGCCTGAGCGCCCAGCCGAAACCAAACCAGCGCGAGGTCTCCTGACTGTTGATCATGCCGGGCTTCCTGGCCGTCAGGATAGCGACGGTTTCGTGCAGGATACGATGCTCCGACAGCAACAGGTCGGTATTGAGATAGCCCGGATCGATGTCCCAGATGCGCATGAATAAATACCGGTGTAGAAAACCAGGTGTCGGAGATCATTTTCCAAGAGAAAATAGTCTCCGATACCTATTCTATATGAGGCCTATAACCACTTTTTCCAGCGAAATACGAGCAACTGCATGACAACCGCGATCAGTAGCAGCCCGATAAATATCCAGAAGGCCTGCGCGTTGTCGGCGCCCGGTATTCCGCCAACATTGATGCCAAGCAATCCAGTCAGAAAGCCCAGTGGCAAAAAAATCGCGGCGACGATGGAAAGCACATACATACGCTGGTTGAGCTGCTCGGACAGCCGGCTCAGCAACTCCTCCTGGCTGACGGCAGCGCGCTCCCGGACGGCATCGAGATCTTCCATGTCGCGGATCAAACGGTCCGTTATCTCGCGAATACGCATGCGGTGTGCGTCATCGATCCATTCCACCTTCTCGGCTACCATCCGGCCGAGCGCTTCACGCTGCGGGGAGAGGTAGCGCCGCAGGGTGATAGCCTGTCTGCGCAAACTGGCCAGTTCAAACCGCAGGGATGCCTGGCCACTCTCGAGCATACTCTCCTCGAGTTCCGCGGCCTTGTCCTCCATGTCCTCGATAGTGTCCGTCATACGCCAGACGAGCCGGTCGGCAAGCAAGGTGACAAAGTCTGCCGTGGATCCCGGTCCTTCGCCGGTTTCGAGCTGGCTGATGATGTCATTGATTGAAAGCAGCTCACGCCGGCGCGTGGTCACAATCCGTTTGTCATCGATCCAGATGCGAACAGAGACCATGTCCTCGGGATCGGCACCCGGGTTGAGGTTGACGCCGCGTAATGCGATCAACAGGCCATTGCCGATCTGGGTGGTACGCGGCCGGCTGTCCTCGGCCAGCAGGGCCTCGACCACCAGGTGGTCCAGTGCCGAGAACTGCGTTAACCAGTCACGATGGGATGGGATGCTGTAATCGAGCGGAACCCAGGCACTCGCCTCCGAGCTCTTCCATTGATCCAGAGAGACGGGCGCCGCTCCGCCTTTGCCATCGAATTGATAGCAGACCGGGCTATCGCAGTCTGTGATCTGTTCAGTCATGTAACGATACCTGAAATTCGGGATGCCCGATTTATTCTCATCGCTTTCAGCGAACCCTGGAGCGAACCACCACGGCTGTAAGACCTGCAAGGAGGACCAGGGCACCGGACCAGTAAATCATACATGCTATCGATGCGTGACGAGCATAGCTCGCCGCCATTTCCGGAGCGCGGCGACTGCGAGCGTCAGGATGTCGACTTCGATCAATCCCGATTGCTCATCCGAAGCGGCAAGGGAGATAAGGATCGCGATGCAGACATTCCAGGTGCCCAGCTTCCCAATGCTCTGGATAGAAAGTACCCGAATGCCGGCAAGACACTTGCCTGGCACTAGCTTTTTCCATCCGGTGTTATTTCGATCGATCCCAGGACAGGCATCAGAAGACGGCATCATATTGATGCCTCGACGATTCAGAAAGCGGTGAAGAACGCGGTCCTCAAGTCAGGCATCGCAAAGCCCGCAACCAGCCACACGTTACGCCACTCCTTTGCCACGCATCTTCTCGAGGATGGCTATGTCATCCGCACTGTGCAGGAACTGCTCGGGCACAAGGATGTCAAGACAAAACAGATTACACGCATGATGTCATGAACAAGGGCGCAAATGCGGTACGCAGTCCGTTGAACGGATTGTGAGATACCTCCCGGCCATGAGAAAACGCGACAGACCAGGGCTTGAGATCGCCACAACTTGCTGCGCAAGTTTCGCGATGACACTGTTCCTCTGTTGAGATAACCACGTCGGCCCACGGCCTCCTCGCGATGACACTTCCCGGCATTTCTGCCTGATCAGAACTGATAACTGCATGACAATGCAGGTTTTTCACTCAGCCTGCTGACAGGCGGCCGGTTATAATGCCGCCATGCAGACTGCCCCCGATCTCTTCTCCTACCGCAAATTCTGGCCGCACAAGTTCGGTCCGGCTCCCGTGCTGCCCATGTCGCGCGAGGAGATGGACGCGCTTGGCTGGGATTCCTGCGACATCATCATCGTCACGGGTGACGCCTATGTCGATCATCCGAGCTTTGGCATGGCCATTATCGGGCGGCTGCTGGAGGCGCAGGGTTTTCGTGTCGGCATCATCGCGCAGCCAGACTGGCGCTCGGCCGAGGATTTCAGAAAGCTCGGCAGGCCGAATCTGTTCTACGGCATCACGGCCGGCAACATGGATTCGATGGTCAACCACTACACCTCCGACCGCAAGATCCGCTCGGACGACGCCTACACGCCGAATGGCGAGGCGGGCAAACGTCCCGACCGCGCCGTGATCGTCTACTCCCAGCGCGCGAAAGAGGCCTACAAGGGTGTGCCGGTCGTCATCGGCGGTATCGAGGCGAGCCTGCGCCGCATTGCCCAGTATGATTACTGGTCGGAGAAGGTGCGCCGCTCTGTGCTGCCTGACTCCAAGGCGGACATGCTGTTGTTCGGCAACGCCGAGCGCGCCATTGTCGAAATTGCCCACCGGCTGGCAAGCGGCGAGAAGATCGGCGAGATCAGGGACATCCGTGGCACCGGCTTCATGCGCCAGGGAATCCCCGAAGGCTGGAGCGTGATCGACTCGACCGAGATCGACCTGCCCGGGTCGGAACATCACCGCGATCCGCATCCCTACGAGGACACGACACAGACGGAGGCCTGCAAGGACCAGAACGCCGGTGCAGCGCAGGTGATTCATTTTGACGAGCG
>JARRMY010000042.1:0-7153 GCA_037385505.1 Gammaproteobacteria bacterium
GCCGATACGAGCGAGGCGGACGGCTATCAGGATTTCAGCGTCACGCGTGAAAACGACCTGAGCAGAGTCCAGGTCGGCCCGGAGCGCTACGAGATACCCGACGCGGTGGTACTCGGTGGTTGAGATTTATCCAGGTCTCCCATTCAGGTGCCGGAGATCATTTTCGCTGCGCGAAAATCATCTCCGATACCGGGGGGGAACTGACACCGGGGGAACTCATCTCCGACACTGTTCCAGTAGATTGATCTGCAACACCTTTCCTGTGGTCATTGGGATATGTGATCGACTGATTTGAATGGTAATATCTGGCCCTGTCACACCCCGATTCAACGGCAAAGGATATTCACCAGATGCCATCAACAACAGACAGGGTAACTGTACCCACAGGGTCCATGCGACCAGATCTCCTGGCAGTCTCGCTGGTCATTCATCTTCTGGGTCTTGCACTTCCACTCGCATTGCTGCAGGTCTATGACCGTATCCTGCCGAGCCAGTCGTTTGGCACCGCGACACTTCTGATCAGTGGCGTTGCGATCGCGATCCTGCTCGATGCCTTCCTGCGCTATGGCCGCAGCCGCATTTTCATCGACCTCGGCGCACGCTACGAGGCCCGCATGACGGTCGCCCTTTTCGAGCGGTTGTTGCGTGCCGACATCACTGATCTCGAGCGCCGCGGCAGTGCCTGGATCAATGAGGCAGTGCGCTCGGTCGCAAAGATCCGCGATATCTCCACGGGCCAGGCCGCACTGGCTCTTTACGAGTTGCCTTTCGTCTTCGTCTACATCGGCCTCATTGCCTACGTCGCGGGCTGGCTGGCCTGGATTCCCCTGGTCCTCTTCGTCGTGGCGCTCGTCACGGCGTTCGTCAACAAGGGAGCGACAGAACGCGCGGCCGAGCGTGTCGATGAGGAGGAGCGTCGCCGCCAGGACCTGGTCTGGAACATTGCTTCCGGCGTCTCCTACTTCAAGAGCATGGGCAGCGAGGCGTCACTTGGCAGGCTCTTCGGCAAGGTCAACGACAGCATGCTCTCCTCCAATAACGCTCTCGACTCGCGCACCGCTTTCGTGAGCGAGAACTCGGCACTGCTGAGCCAGCTGGCGACCATTCTGATCGTCTTCTTCGGTGCGCAGGAGGTCATCGACGGCAATCTCACAACTGGCGGGCTTGCCGCAGCAACACTGCTTGCCGGCAGGTCCATCGCACCTGCCATGGCAAGTCTGGGCTTCATCTCCCGCATCGCCCAGTCACGCGAGGCACAGGGCCGTGTCGACGAACTGCTGAAGCTGCCGCCGAGCCCGGCTATGAGTCCTGAGGGGGGCATCGCGGCCATGCCGCAGGACCCACTGCTCGAACTGTCAGGTGGGCTGCTCGCGGAGGGGCAGGCGAAGATCAAACACGGTGAGATCGTGCATCTCGACAGCGATGACGCCTCCATGGCATCGCGACTGCTGACCGATATCGCCGGACTCTCGAGGAGCAGTGGCGTCTCGGTCAGCATCAACGGCGAGCCACAGGAGACCTACGCTGCCGATGCCTACCGGCAATCGGTCTGCCTGGTGCCGCGTCTCTCGACCCTGCTGCCCGGATCCATTCTCAACAATCTGACGCTCTACGACCCGCGCTACAACGCGAGTGCGCGCAGCTACACGGAGAAGCTCGGACTGAGCGCGCACATCAACAACTTGCGCAACGGTATCCTGACCGAGGTCGGCCCGGCTGCTGCCGAGCAGCTCAACGAGGGTGCCTATCAGCGCATCTCGCTGATTCGCGCACTCGTCAGGCAGCCGTCGATCCTGCTTCTCGATCATGCCGCTGCCGGGCTGGATATGGATGGCCTCAAGCGCCTGGCTGCCGTGCTGGATGAGCTCAGGGGCAGGACCACGGTCATCATCGCAACCCGCAAGGCACCACTGATCGAAGCCTGTGACCGATCCCTCAGGATCAGGGAGAGTGAAGCATGAGCGAGACACTTGTGAACAGCATGCCCGGGGCCGGCACATCCGTGACAGGGCAGGCGAGCGCCTATGCCGATGAGAACGAGCGCATGCGCCGCATCGCAGAGGTGCTAGGCGCGCGCAGGATGGAGGCATCTCCGCTGGCACGCTGCGTCCCGGCCATGCTCGTCGCACTGGACTGGTTCGGTGCCCCGCGCGCACTGGTCGCCAACCTGCCTGAAGAGGAGACCCGCTTCGACGCGGCTGACCTCACGGCCATGCTCGGCGATATCGGCTTCACCGTGCAGCAGGGGAGTGTGCATGCAACGGATGAACTGCCTGTTGGCAGCCTCCTGCTCGGCGATGATGCCTGTCACCTCTACCTCGGGCGCACCGGCGGCACCGACTGGTGGCATGACGGCGAAGCGGTGACAGAGGCCTGGAAACCGACCGGCACCGAGCGCGTCCTCATGATCCATCGTGACGCGGCATTCACACCGGTCGATGCCCCGCAACAGGGGTGGTTCGGACAGCTCATCGGCAAGGCACGCAGGGAACTGGCAGGCATCGCCTTCGTCAGTCTCTTTGCCAATATTCTTGCGCTGGCCGTCTCGCTCTTCACCATGACGGTTTATAACAGCGTCATTCCGAGCGGCACTACCGGCTCGCTCGTCACCCTGACGATCGCTGCTCTGATGGCCGTGATCGGCGGATGGTGGTTGCGTCTCGGTCGCGCCGGCGTCTTCAATCAGCTGGCATCCTGGATCGGTGCCAATGTCGGCGATGCGGCCATGCGCAAGTCATTGAGCCTGTCTCCCGAGATGAGCTCCCGCATGGGACTCAACAGCAGCATGACGCGCATGCGTTCCCTCTCGGGAGTGCGCTCGCTCTTTTCCGGCGTCAATGCTGCTGCCATGGTGGACTTTCCGTTCGTGGTCGTCTTCCTGTTCGTCATCGCGTTGCTCGGTGGCTGGATCGTCTTCGTCCCGATCATCGGCCTGGCGCTCTTCGTGATCGCCGCCAGGATCTTCTCGGGCCTGGTGCAGGCGCGCTCTGCAAGGGCGAGTCGCGCCAGTAACCGCCTGCAGGAGGCCATCGTGGCTGCCTCGGGCAGGCTGCGCGTCCTGCAGGGGATCTCCGGCCAGCAGTCATGGCTGCGCAGGCTCTCTGAACTCTCCACGCAGGCTGCCATGGCAAACAGGGACTCCGCCCTGCTCATGGCGATGATGCAGAGCGTGGGTCATGCCATCGGCATGTTCACGGTACTGGCCACCATGGGCATCGGCATTACGCTGGTTCTCTCCGGCGGCATGAGCATGGGTGGCCTGATCGCCAGCATGATGCTCATCTGGCGCATCACGACACCCGCGCAGCGGTTCTTCACCAGCAGCGTGCGCGTGCGCCAGGCGCGTGATTCGGCCAGGCAGATGGAACGCCTGATGATGACGCAGGGTGAGGTCAGCAATCCGCAGATCAGTTCGCCCATCGAGGAGTTACCGCCGCGTATCAACGCCGATCGTCTCTTCTATCGTTATGGCCCGCAATCGGAGCCGGCCCTCAATGGTGTCAGTTTCGAGATCGAGGAGGGTGAGCGCATCGCGGTGATCGGGCCCAACGGCTCCGGCAAGACGACCCTGCTGAACTGCCTTGCAGGCATCCTCACGCCGCAAAACGGCCGCGTGTTGCTCGCCGGTCGCGATATCCGGCAATTCGATCCGGCCGACTACCGTGCATGGGTGGGTTACCAGGCGCAGTCCATGCGGCTGCTGCCTGTGAGCGTGCGCCAGTTCCTGCAACTCGGGCATTTCTCGGCGAGTGATGCCGAGATGCAAGCGGCGCTCCTGCGCGCAGCCGGCTCGCAATGGTGGAACTACTTCGCTGCCGGCTCCGCCGCAGAGGCACTCGACACACTGCTCGTGCCCTCGCGCGAGGATGCGATCGCAATCCGCCAGCGTGCCATCCTGGGCTTTGCGCAGGCAATCCTTGGCAATCCGTCACTGCTGGTACTCGACGACCCCCTGAATGACGAGGATCCGCAGCTGGACGGGTACCTGAAGGCGACACTCGATGCCTTGCATGGCAGGACATCGGTCATCCTGGCCACGCACCGTCCTGAATTCATCGAGAGCGCCGACAAGGTCGTGATCCTCGATGGCGGGAACCTTGTCTACGCCGGACCAGTCATGAAAGATCAACCAGATGCTCCGAACGTGGAGCCCGTGAAGGAACCAGAGGCATGAACACGAAAAAATCACCCGATATTGTTGCGATCTCAGGCGGAGACGAACGTCCTGCACATTCGCTCAGAACCCTGCTGGACGAGGATGGCCATACCACCGGCAGGATGCGCAGGCTCCTGCTGCTCATCGCAGGTCTTGTGATTGCCTTTCTGGTCTGGTCGTTCATCGCAAAGATCGAGGAACTGGCGAAAGCCCGTGGTGAGATCAAGCCGGTTTCACGCGTGCAGCAGCTGCAGACAGAGGAGGGCGGCATTCTCGCCGAACTCATGGTCGAGCGCGATGATTTCGTCGAGCAGGGCCAGGTAATCGCGCGCTTTATCTCGACCAATCTCGAGAAGGACAAGGCGCAGGCAGAGATCCGCCGCGCCGCCCTGGAGATCAGCCTCGAGCGCTGGGGCGCGGTAGCCGAGTTCAGGGAGTCCGATTTCTCGAAGTGGGAGGAAACCTACCCGGTGCTCGTCAGTGAGGCCAGGGCGCTCTACCAGAATCAGCTCATGCTGAACCAGGCACGTGTCGACACGCGCAAGGAGAAACTCGACCAGCTCAAAGCCCAGCTCGACGGCCTCGAACAGCAATTGCCGAACGCAGAGCAACAGGTGCTTTCTCTGAAAGATATCCTCGAGAGAGACAAAACGGGTGCTGAAACAGGACTGGTTTCTGCGATCCAGGTCTCGGAAGCTGAACAGCGCGTGGCCAGTGCCGAGGAAGAGCTCACCGGGATCAAGTCGCGGATTGCCGAAGTCAAGAACAGCATCGATGGTGCTCTTTCGGAGATCGAGCAGGCGACCGACGAGATCATCCAGGAGGCCCGGACAGAACGCAGCAAACTCATCGAGCAGGTCGACGAGCTGACGGCCGAACTCGACGCCCTCAATACGCGCCAGGGGCGGCGAGAGATCGTCGCGACAGTCGATGGTTACATCCAGAATGTTCCCGAGACGAAGGCAGGCGCTGTTCTGCAACCGGGTGGCATCGTTGCCGAGATTGTCCCGAGCGAGGGCGGCGTCATCATGGAGGCGATGGTCACCCCGCGTGACATCGGCTTCGTGCGCCAGGGCCAGAAGGCAGTCGTCAAGATCGATGCCTTCGATTTCAGCCGCTTTGGCTCTGTTTCCGGGAAGGTCCTGCGCATCTCTCCCACGGCGTTCAAGAACGAACGCGACGGCAGTTCCTTCTACAAGGTTGATATCGAGCTTGAAAAGCAGCACATGGGACCTGACGGTGGACGCATGCTCATGCCCGGCATGACCGCAGAAGCGGATATTGTCACGGGCGAGAAAACTGTCTTCCAGTACATCGCCAAGCCGGTCTACATCGGGCTGGATACCGCCTTTTCGGAAAGATAGGCTTACAACGGCGGGTTGGGACAAGCGATTGGCGCGGCAGGCCAAGCAGGATCTGCGTCTGACCTATACTTTTCTGACATTCAGGGCTCAACGCCCATGAATGTTCATCAACCAGTTACACCGGTACGCAGTCATGAGTGACAAGCAACGCAATTCAGGGTCTTCAAACGGCAAGGGCACCGACGAGAAACGGCAGGAGAGCAGGGAAGAGCAGCTCGAGAACCTGCGTGCACGTGAATTGCGGGTCGACCAGCAGGAAGGCGAACCGGATGAGAATGCCCCGATTGGCTGGGTTGAAGAGACGGAAGGAGAGGGCTCACCAGGCGAGAGTTCGCCTGGTGACCGCTCTGTAAGAGGTGGATCTGACGCGTCAGAAGAAGGCGCTGCAGAGACTGCTGTCCGTGGCGGATCAGCGGCTGGAGCATCTGAAACAGCAGGGAAAACGGGCCGCGAGCCTCTTTCTGATGCTGGTGAAGCAGGCCATTCCGCAGTCGATCAGGGGCAGGGTGTTGCTACGCCTGGGCCGGCTGAAGAAATCCCTGAAACCGGACTTCCGCGCAGCGGAGCTGGCACGATGCCGCACGCAGATAGCGGGACTTCAGGCCGATCAGGGCTGAGTACCGGTGGTTCTACCGGCGCGGGAATCAGTACGACATCGACTGCCGGAACTGGAACGACTGGTACCGGAACAATTCCAGGCGGAGGCACAGGTACAGGAACCACAGGTACAGGCACGGGCACGACACCCACTGGGTTGGGTACTACCGGCACAGGAACCACCGGCACAGGAACCACCGGCACAGGAACCACCGGCACAGGAACCACCGGTACTGGAACCACCGGTACTGGAACCACCGGTACAGGTACAACACCCACTGGTTTGGGTACGACTGGTACAGGAACCACGCCCACAGGCACTGGCGGCACCGCGAACCCGGTTCCGACGATCGCAGTCGACGCCATCACTCCCGATAACGTCATCAATGCCGCCGAAAGCGGCCACAAGGTCGATGTCACCGGTATGGTTGGCGGCCAGTTCAATGCCGGCGATACAGTAACGCTGACGGTCAGCGGCAAGAGTCACACCGGCCAGGTCGATGCGGCGGGCAAATTCACTATTGCGGTTCCCGGCAGCGAACTCCAGGGGGCGAGCAGCATTCATGCCGCGGTGTCGACCACCGACAGCGCCGGCAACACGGGAACGGCCAGCCTCGACCACGCCTACAGGGTCGATGCCGGAGCCCCGGCCGTCACGGTCAACGCCGTGGCGCTGACCAACGACAACACGCCGGACATCACCGGCAGCACCGACGACCCCAACGCTATCATCGTCGTGACGGTGAACGGCCAGACCTACACCGCGACCAATCATGGTGACGGCACCTGGAGTCTGCCGGGCGACCAGCTGACGACGCCCATCCCGGACGGCAACGCCAACCCGATCACCGTGGTCGCGATGGATCCGGCTGGCAACCATGGTTCGGCCTCGGCGACGGCAGCCATCGACACGACGGCCCCGACACTGACCATCGCGGTCAATGACATCACGCCGGACAACATTCTCAATGCCGCTGAAGCGGGCACCAATGTCGACGTCACCGGCACGGTGGGCGGCCAGTTCACTGCAGGCGAT
>JARRMY010000043.1:0-6978 GCA_037385505.1 Gammaproteobacteria bacterium
CGCCGGGCAACAGCGATGATGTGAGTGGCGATGGCAGCGAGTCGACCACGCTGGCGCCAACGGCCTCGCTCGATCTGATCAAGGCCGGCACGCTGAACGATGATGACGGCACGGCTGGCTTGAGCGCGGGCGACACCATCAGCTATGCGTTCACGGTGACGAACACGGGCAACGTGACGCTGACGGATATCTCCGTTGACGACGCGGATCCGAACGTGACCGTCAGTGGCGGACCGATCGCGAGCCTGGCGCCGGGTGCGAGCGACAGCACGACCTTCACCGGCAGCTACACGCTGACACAGGCCGATATCGATGCGGGCCAGTACGACAACACCGCGACTGCGACGGGCTCCTCGCCGGACAATGCCGATGATGTCAGCGGAGAGGCGAGTGTCTCGATAGAACTTGCTGCAACTCCTGAGCTGACGATCACCAAGGTCGCTGACAAAACGACCGAGGTATCAGCGGGCGAGGTGATTACCTACACCTACACGGTGACGAACACGGGCAACGTGACACTCAACAATGTCACTGTGACCGATGAACACACCAGTGCTGCCGGTACAGCGCAGCTTCCGGTCTCGAACGAGACCCTGCTGACAGACAGCGGTCCGACGGGTGACTCCAGCGATACCGCTGTCGACGGCAGTTTCGACACGCTCGGTGTCGGGGATGTCATTCGCTTCACATCGACTTATACGGTCACGACGGAAGACGTCCTGGCACAACAGGACCTCGTCAACACGGCCTATGCCAGCGGATTCGCTGTCAATTCATCTACCCGGACTGATTCTGCAAGTGATGACGAGTCTGTCAGCATGCAAATTCTCGCAACCGTGCTCGGAACCGTCTGG
This sequence comes from Gammaproteobacteria bacterium, assembly GCA_037385505.1. Taxonomy (GTDB): domain Bacteria; phylum Pseudomonadota; class Gammaproteobacteria; order Chromatiales; family Chromatiaceae; genus Sva-25. Next base: position 855 of record JARRMY010000043.1, read on the forward strand.
TTCGACCGCAATAGCGACAGGATCATCGATGAACTCGAGGATAAGCTTGCAGACTGGACGATCGAGATTGACGACTCTTCAGGCACACTGGTATTCAGTAGCGAGACGATTGGTGCCGGTACCTACACTTTCGAGAATGTCTTGCCGGATGACTACAGCATTCGTTTCATCAGCCCGGAAGGCTTCACGTTCCTCGACGTGACGCTCAATGTGCCAGCGCCGGATCCTGTCGACCCGCAAGCGCTCGTGCTCAATCTTCCCATCGACCCGGCAGGTGTCGTCTACGATGAGGAGACGCGTAATCCTCTTGCCGGGGCGACACTCACGGTCATCAATGCCGATGCCAATCAACCACTGCCGGCCAACTGCCTGCTGCAGGGTCAGCAAGGGCAGGTGACGTCGGACGATGGTACCTACCAGTTCAATCTTCTGGCGGGCATCGATCCGCTGTGTCCGGCGGAGGACACGCGCTACGCTCTGGAGATCACGGGGAATGACGGTTACCTTGTCTCGACGACGATTGCTGCGGAGCCGGACGCCCTGGATGTCGGCGCCTGTCCGATCGATGCCGACGCAGCGACAACGGTCTGTGAAGTCCAGCTGCAGAAAGAACCGCCAACGGGCAGTGAGGAGACGACTTACTACCTGGCGTTCGACTATGCGGCGAATGATCCGGCCGTCATCAACAACCACATTCCGCTGGGTCTTCCGGCGACACAATCAGCAGATATCCTGCTCAGCAAGAGTTCCAGCAAGAGCCAGGTCACCGTTGGCGATGTGGTGAGCTATACCCTGACAGCAGAAAATGTGGGTAGCGATGCGACAGGCATTTTCGTGAACGATACATTGCCTCCAGGCTTCAGCTACGCACAAGAGTCTGCACGCCTCAAGCGCGCGGGCCCGGACGGGACTCTCGGCACTGCGGATGATGTCGTCGAGCAGATCGGTGCGAGCGGTGTTAACACGATTCAATTCGGCCCCTTCGACCTGGCTGCCAATGACGCCGTCGACATCAGCTATGTCCTGCGCGTCAGTACCGGCGTGACGCCTGGCGAGTATGTCAACACGGCCATACCTGTCGATAGCGGTGGCTCCACGATCGGCAACCAGGCGACGGCCACGGTCGTCGTCACCTCGGACCCGCTGTTCAACCAGACCACGATCATCGGCAAGGTCTTCCACGACCGCGATGGCGACGGCTATCCTGACGGCGCCGACGCGACGAAGGTCAAGGTCAAGAGCAACTACTTCGGCTGGGACAGCCTCGATCTCGGCACGATCACGGCGCGCAGCAGCATCGATGACCGGCTGGACGATCATCAGCGTATCGTGCGCATGCCCTATATCAGGGGAGGTGACAACAGCTTCCGCGTCACGACGCAGGAAGGCACCATCATCGAGGTCGACAACAGCGGGCAAGTCACCTACAAGCAGACGGGGCTGAAGAAGAAGGGCATGACGGCGCAGGATCTGCGCGTCAAGGTCAGGCGCACCACGGGCAAGCCGACGCCTTCGCCGCTCGCCGGCAAGACGGTCACCGGCAGCACCGACGTGCTCGAGATCACGCTGACCAACTACGGTGTCTACGAGGAAGGCCTGCCGGGCGTGAGGCTTGCGACCGTCGAAGGCTGGGTCATCGAGACGGATGCCTACGGGCGCTACCATATCCCTGCCGTGGAAGACGGCAAGATGTTTGCCTGGGGTCGTAACTTCATCGTCAAGGTCGACCCTGTGACCCTGCCGAGGGGCTCCGTGTTCACGACCGAGAACCCGCGTGTCATGCGCATCTCGGTGGCGACGCTGAACAAGTTCAACTTCGGTGTCGGACTGCCGGATCGCAAGGGCGTGCGCGTCAAGCTCGGCGCCATCTTCTTCGATACCGACAAGGCGACGATCCGCGCCGACCAGTGGCAGTCGATCGATCTGATCGTTGCCAAGCTGCGCGAGATCCGTTCCGGCAGGATTCTCATCGCGGGCAACACGGATGCGCGCGCATCCAATGCCTACAACAAGCAGCTCGCCAAGCGACGTGCGGAAACCGTGCGCAAGGTCCTGCGCCAGAGGCTTGGCAGCGACCTGATGAAGAAGATCGTCGTCGATATCGACTGGAAGAAAGCGCAGGCAGGCAAGCCTGGTGGCGCGGAACAGAAATCGCCTGCGCCGCGCGAAATCCCGCGCAAGGAACGTCCGCCGCAACGCAAGCCCGTCGCTGACGACCCACTCGAGCGCTTCGACATGGGCCAGCTGTGGCAGGAGACGATGGAGACCCTTGCTGAAGGAGTGGTTGGTCTGTTCGTCGGTACGGCCCATGCCAGTGATGTCGCCGATCTTGTCGAACCCTCGTTCACGATGGAGGTTGTCAGCTATGGCGAGGAGCAGCCGCGCTCGGACAACGACACGGCAGCGGGCATGCAGGACAACCGGCGCGTCGATGTCCTGACGCAATCGGGAACGGGTATCATCAACCTGCCGGGCGGCGGCAAGATCTGGGCGACCCAGGATCCTGCAACGATCGACCCGCGTCTGGATATCAGCGGCGGCGGCAGTGTCGTCGTCGAGGGCGGGCAAATCAGCAAGCCGGTCAACTTCAGCCTGTCGACCAACTACAACACCTATATCGATCGCTGGGAGCTCTCGATCTTCCGCAAGGGCCAGCCGTCACGCCCGTTGAAGGTGATCCGTGGCGAGATGCTTGATCTCAACCAGCAGATCGAGTGGGACGGCAGCCTCGACAGCAACGAGAGGCTGCGCGTCGGAGATGAACTCGAGTATGTCTTCCGTGCCTACGACGACGCGGGGCATCTCGACGAAACCCTGCCGCGCGTGCTCGACGTGCTGGATCCGATCCAGGAGCAGTCTGCTCCCGACGAGGTGACGGACTACTGGACGAGAGAGAGCGAACAGGCAAAAGTCTTCGGCGAGTCAAACCTGCGCGTGCAGTCCATTCCGGTTCGCGGCGCGCGTGTCCGGATCTATGGCCACGATGTTCCCGAGGGAACCACGATCAGCATCGACGGGGAACCGGCGCAGCTCGATTCGGAACGCAAGTTCGTCGTCGAGAAGCTGTTGCCGACGGGCGAGCACCTGCTCGATGTGGAAATGACCGACGACTACGGCAGCTGGAACGAAGGCCTGTCGATGGATCTCAGCGACGAGTACTTCTTCATGGTCGGTATCGCCGATGTCACCATCGGTGAGCAGGATGTCAGCGGAAGCCCGGACCTGGTTGCTGCCGACGAGCACCACTACAGCGGTGATGTCTTCGTCGATGGCCGCCTCGCCTTCTATCTGAAGAGCAAGTACAAGGGCAAGTACCTGATCACGGCGCAGATGGATACGCACGAGGATGACATTGGCGAGATCTTCAACGATCTGCACAAGCGTGATCCGAAGAGCGTCTTCCGCCGTCTCGATCCCGACCTCTACTATCCGACCTACGGTGACGACTCGACCCTCATCGACGACACGGACAGCATGGGCAGGTTCTATGTCCGTGTCGAGTGGGACAAGTCGCAGGCTGTCTGGGGCAACTACAACACCAGCTTTACGGGTGCCGAGCTGGCCCAGTTCAACCGCTCGCTCTATGGTGCGCAGCTCGATTACCGCAGTCCCGAAGTGACGCGCTACGGCGAGCACAAGAGCATGGTCAATGCCTTTGGCTCGGAAGCCCAGTCGCTGTTCCGCCATAACCAGTTCCTGGGGACGGGCGGCAGCCTCTACTACCTCAAGGACAAGGATATCGTTGTCGGCTCCGAGAAGGTCTGGATCGAGATCCGCCAGCGCGGTTCCGAGCGCGTCGTCGAGAACCTCATCCTGCAGGCGGGACGCGATTACGAGATCGACGACCTGCAGGGCCGCATCATCCTGACGCGTCCGCTCATGCAGATCGCCGCCGATACCAGTGGCCCGTCGATCATCAAGGACACGCCGCTCGACGGCAACGAGGTCTACCTGCTGGTCGATTACGAGTACGTCCCGACCGGCTATGACTCGGATGACCTGACCTACGGTGCGCGTGCCAAGCACTGGTTCCATGACAGTGTCGCCGTCGGCGGCACCTACGTGCACGAGGACCGCAGCGGGCAGGACTACGAACTCGCGGGCGTCGACGTGACTTACCAGGCCGCAGAGGGCACCTACCTGAAGCTGGAGTATGCCGAGAGCCAGTCGCAGCAGACCGATGCGAGCTACAAGTCGGATGATGGTGGTCTGAACTTTGATGCGTTCACCTCCAACAGCCTGCCTTCCGATGCAGACGGTGCTGCCTACAGCATCGAGGGCCGCATGGAGCTCGCCGAGGTGACCGGGGGGCGTGTCGATGGCACCATCGCCGCCTGGTACAAGCATCGCGATCCCGGCTTCTCGAACGCGCGGCTCGACAGTGGCAGCGAGATCGAGGACTACGGTGTCGAGGGGCGTGTCACGGTCACGGATCGACTGGATATCTCGGCGCGTGCAACCTACTACGAGACGAATGAGGATGGTTCTCTGACAGGTGCATTGATCCCCGAGCATACGCGTGAAAGCACGGCCAGCGTGCAGGCGGATTACCGCTTGAGCGACAGGATGCTTGTCAGTGGCGAAGTGCGCTATGTCGAGATGAAATACTTCGATGATCCCTCGCTCTCGACGAAGGAGCTGCTCGGCGCCGTCAAGGTCGACTACGAGATCCGTCCGGGCTTCAATGTCTACGGTATCGTCCAGGCGACCCTCGACCGTGATGACGGGACGCCGCGCAACAACCTCTATACCCTCGGTACGCGCTACCGGGCGACCAAAAAGCTCAACATCAGGGCAGAGTACAGTGATGGCGACCTCGGCAACGCGGCGCAAATCGGCGTGGACTACGATGTCGATGATACCCACACGCTCTATGGCACCTACACGCTCTCGACGGACAGGTACTATGGTACGCGCGGCATCAGCACGGTTGGCCAGCGCAAGACCATGAGCGACCAGCTGAGTGTCTTCACGGAGTACCAGTACACCAACGAGGAGACCCAGTACGGCCTTGGCCAGACCTACGGTATCGACTACACCTTCGACGAGTACACGACGGCGACCTTCTCGCTGCAGTCGGCCGACCTGACGACCTATGCGGGTGGGCTGACCGACCGGGACGCGGCGTCTGTGAGTCTCACCTATCTGAAGGACAAGGTGAGTCTCTTCTCCAAGCTCGAGTACCGTCGTGACAAGGGCGACACGGTCAATACGACCCAGTGGCTGACGACCAACAGGGGAACCTACAAGGTCACTCCGGAGTGGACGCTGCAGGGCAAGTTCAATTATGCCCAGACTGATGATGAGGACACGGGTCTCGAGGATGCGAAGTTCGTGGAGTTCGGAGTTGGCTTCGCCTACCGTCCTGTCGAGAACGACCGGCTCAACATTCTCGGTCGCTACACCTACCTCTATGATCTCTATCCGCTGTCGCAAAGTAACGAGCCGGACCAGCAGTCGCACGTCCTGAGTCTCGAGGCCCTCTATGACCTGAGCAGGAAATGGGAGATCGGTGGCAAGCTGGCCTGGCGCGAGAGCTCCATCCGCACGGATCGCGTGACCGGCAGCTGGATCTCGAACGACGCCATGCTCGCGGCCATCAGGGCGCGCTACCACATCGTGAAGAACTGGGATGCGATGGCCGAGTATCACTGGCTCAATTCCGAGGACTCGGAATCGACCCGCAGCGGCGCCCTGCTGGCGGTCTACCGCCACATCGGCGACAACCTCAAGGTCGGCGTGGGCTACAACTTCACGGACTTCGATGATGATCTGACCAGTTACGACTACGACACCAAGGGGTGGTTCATCAACCTGATCGGCAAGTACTGACCTGGCTATGGCGGCACCCGTTCCGGGTGCGCGCCTGAAAAAAGACTGGAGTTGCCGGGCTGATTACGGAAAAATCAGCCTCAACTTCGCAGACAGGACAACGCCTTGCCCGCATACAGAATCGCCTTCACTGCTCTCGACTCGAGGCTGATCGACGTCGAAATGCGCTTTGCGTCGCGCCCCGGCGAGATGCTCCTGAACCTGCCGGCGTGGATACCCGGCAGCTACATGATCCGCGATTTCGCGAAGAACATCGTCTCCCTGCATGTCGAGGGCCAGTCGCACAGGCCTC
>JARRMY010000044.1:0-7260 GCA_037385505.1 Gammaproteobacteria bacterium
AGCTCCTGCCTGTTTGTTCACAGGCAGTCAAAACCGATTCTTCGCGACCAACCAGCGCGTGAAAAAGTGACTCGAATCCTTTTGTCATCGCCAGCCAGGCATGACTTTCAATCTTCAGCTGGTTGGCAATTGGTGGTAAATCAGTAGGGATGGCCCCATGAGCGTCAGGGCGGATTGCGCGCCCTGTCCAGTCCAGAAGCTCCAGGTAGTCCTGAAACTTGAAATGAATGCAGTTGGGCGTTAAAAGATCCGATTTGCTGCGAAATGGCATTAAATTAGCAGGTCCATGCTGATCTGCTTCGCTAAGAAATATCGCTATTCGTCGATGAATGGAGGTGTATTCAGACTCTTCCGGGGAGTTTGCCATCCCGGCACGGACGGGATTGAGATCGACATAGGCCATGCAGGCGAGAAGCGCGGATTCATCCAGCAGAGCCTGGCATTTGAAGCGTCCTTCCCAGAAGCGTCCTGTACAGTCATCCTCCTGATTTGCCCGTCGAGCGATATGCTCATTGAGGCAACGCATGAACCAGCTCACCGACATCAGATTTTCTCGCCAGGTCTCGACTTGCTTCCTGAGCATGCGAACTTCTGCATCTGACAAGGGATGACCGGCGAGAAAGCGCTGTGACAGCAGATTCCCTGCAAACAGGCCGTGCCAGCGTTCGACAACCTCGCGTGTTGTCAAGGACGCGGACTTTTGCACATCGACGTGCAGCACCACATGGCAGTGGTTGCTCATCACGGCATAGGCGCAGATATCAATGGTAAAACAATGGCTTATTGAGAGAAGGCGGTCTTCGACCCACGCGCGCCTGTGCTCATAGGACTGGCCGGTATGCGCGTCATCCCCGCAAAGGAAAGCACGGCGTACGCAGCGAGATACACAGTGGTAATAAGGGGTGGCATCCAGGCAGATGTCGTGTTTTCTTGATCGTGCCATCGCTGTCCGTCCTTGAGCGCTCCATGATCTCCCTATGTTCTCTATTCTGGCAGCTTATCCGGGATTGTCAAGGCATCGACGTTCAGTGTCTGATATGTGGGTGTCTCGAATCAGCCCTCTCAAATCAGCCCCGTCTGTCTGAGCAAAAAGTGGATGTACCCAATCAACGCCCCAGTCAAATCCTGTCCGAACAGATCAGGAACGGGTCTTTTCGTTGAAGAGCTTCAGCGCTTCTCCAATTTCCGGCATGTCCGGCTCGAATTCCGTCTGAACGAGCGCCTGGATGCTTTCGATGAATGTTTCGTCGACTTCGAAATAGCGTTCGGCAAGTCTGGCCGAGAGAGACAGGGTGGCCCGGAAGCGTTCGGGGTCCTTCGCCAGTAGTGCAAAGCGCGCATCATCGAACGCCAGTCGCAGCTCGTGGCGCAGGATGTCCTCGCGATAGGGATTATCAGAAGCGGTGAGGCCGGGCTCTTGTTCCGTCACAACCTCGCGCAGGCTGTCGCGCACAAGAGTTAACCATTCTTCGGATTCCACATCACTTGCGATATCAGCCTGCATCGCGGTATCCGACTTGATGTCCAGTTCCGCGACACGGTCGGCCATGGCCAGCAGTTCTGAGCGAATCGACACTTCGTCAGGTCGCTCATAGGCTCGCAGCGTAGCAATCTCTTCAAGCAGAACCGTCTGGATATCAGTGTAAAGCTGTTCTTTCTGAAGCACCGCCAGGGCTTTTTCCATCAGTGAAATCGCATCCTCGATATCATCGCGAAACCGCAGCTCCGTCTCCGCAATATCCAGAAGATACTCGATTCTCGAGCGGACGATCTCCGAGGGCACTGCAGCCAGTTGTGATCTGGCGCTGGTCACTTCTTCGTCGAGTACCCTGTGCTCTTCACGTACATGCTGAATCTCGGAGACAACCGCCGTCACCTGTTCGGCCTGGTGGTCCACCTTCTGTTGCTGCCCGTTGAGGCGTTCCGTCTGTTCGGCGATCAGTGCATTCTGCTCTGCAATCTGCTCGCTGCTCGCCTTGAGTTGCTGCTGCAGAAGCAGTTGTTGCCGGCGCGTCTCCTCGATACGCAGATTCAGCACGACCAGGTCCTCGCGTGACTGGTTCCAGTACCAGAGCGCGTAGCCTAGAATGCTTGTGACAGTGACGAGAAAGAGTGTGATAACAACGACAAAACGCTTGCCGGGGCCGGTCGATACCGGAACAGATTCACCGCACAGCTCAGTGTGGACACGGGGATACGAGCGCATACTTCTCACTCCAGGGATCAATTTCGCCGGACGACCAGCTGGCACAAGGCTACAAGCAGGTCGGCAGGATAGGGGTTGCCAGCCCGCAGTACATGCTGAAACCCCAATGTTTCTGCACTGTTCTGCAAGCGTTCGCTGATGACGATCAGCGGTGTCTGCAAGACATTCTGATCAAAATCGGTCAGTTCGACAAGGTTCTTCATCATTTCCTCTGAAGTCACGATCATCGCGTCGACCCGTTCTCGCCATGTTGCCAGTAGTTCGGGTGATGGCGGAGGAGGCATCGTGCGCCGGTAGACCTCGGCATACTCGACATCCGCGCCCAGCGCCCTGAATCCGTCAGCCAGCAGCTCACGCCCGCCATGGCCCCGGATGATAAGCACCTTTCGACCCCGCATCTCTCCAAGCCGGTCATCCCCGAGCAGTGCTTCGCTGGTCGAGTGGTTTGGCACCAGGTCAACCCGAAGCGCCTGGTCATCGAGCAGCGCGGCGGTGGCCTCACCAATCGCGATGATGCGCGATGATTCGCCGGGACGCAGGAAGTCGAGAGAATGTCGCACCGCATTCGGACTTACAAACACCAGGTCATTGAATTGGAATGCCTTTTCCAGCTTTTCTCTGTTTGTTTCCAGGACATCCGGCTCGATCGCAAGTAGCGGCAGTCGCTCGACCTCGCCACCACAGTCGAGAATGGCGGTCCTGAGCGCTTCGGCCTGTCCCTCCGGACGTGTGACCAGTACTTTCAGGCCGTTTAGATTGCAGGGGCAGTCAGTCATCACTGGTATGGATTAATTCCAGCGCAAATCCGGGACACCCACTTTTTATCACTTCGGGCAATTCAGAGACGTCCATCATCTACAGCCTGGAAAGAGGTGGGTGTCTTGTAATGGAAGAAGCCATTACTCTTCTGCGGCGTAGAGTTTCTTCAGGATCGCATCCGCGCCCTTTTCCAGAAGTTCGTCTGCGACGGCGGTGCCAAGCGAGATAGCCTCCGAGGTGGGCCCAGAGCGGCTTGCGCGAATAATCTTGCTGCCATCAGGCTCGCCGACGAGACCATGGATTGTAAGGGCCTCGCCGTCGAGCGTCGCGTGACCCGCGATCGGCACCTGGCAGCCGCCGTTCAGGCGCTCGTTCATGGCACGCTCTGCTACCAGCCGGGTGGATGTCTCGGAATGGTGCAGCGGGACGATGAGGGCCTTGATGCGCTCGTCGTCCGAACGGCACTCGATGCCAATCGCACCCTGGCCGATCGCCGGCAGGCTCTCATCGGGCTCGATGAAAGCACGGATGCGCTCGCTGAAGCCAAGCCGGATGAGTCCGGCAGCGGCCAGGATGATGGCGTCATAGTCGCCGTTGTCGAGCTTGGAGAGACGCGTATTAACGTTCCCGCGCAATGGCGTGATCTTGAGGTCCGGACGACGTGCCTGAATCTGGCACTGGCGGCGCAGGCTGGCGGTACCGACCGTTGCCCCTTCCGGCAGGGCATCGATAGAGTCGAAATTGTTAGATACGAAGGCATCCCGCGGGTCCTCACGCTCCATGATCACCGCCAACTCGAGCCCTTCCGGAAACTCCACGGGTACGTCTTTCATGCTGTGCACCGCGATATCGGCTGTGCCCTCGAGCATGCCGACCTCGAGCTCCTTGATGAAGAGCCCCTTGCCGCCGATTTTCGCCAAGGGGGTGTGGAGAATCCTGTCTCCCTTGGTCGTCATTCCGAGCAGTTCGACCTTGATACCCGGGTGCGCGGCCTCGAGGGCTGCCTTTACATGCTCGGCCTGCCACATGGCAAGGGGCGACTTGCGGGTTGCGATCCGGATCAGCTGGTCACTCATGCTTCTTTCTCATTCCTGTGGTTGCCCAATTCGGGACAGCCACCAATTGTGAATTCAGTTTCGACATTCAAGGCAATGCCCAAATTCCTGGCCCCGATCTGTGGGTGTCTCATATTTAGCATCCATCCTTCAAAAGGTGGGTGTCCCATATTGAAACTCTGCCTCGAAAGGTGGGTGTCCCGAATCGGGAACGGCATAAGGGCAAAAAGTGGGTGTCTCGAATTGGGGATATGGGATCGGGAATGGTCACTCATGCGCATCTCTCGTCTGCGGCAGCGTCTCGAGCGTCGACTCGACCCACTGCTCCACTTCGTCCAGGATCTCCTGCGCTTTCCTGCCCTCTGTCACAATCGGCTTGCCGACGACGACATCGATCGTCCCCGGGTATTTACGCAGGTCACGCCTGCGCCAGAAAACCCCGGCGTTGTGGCACACGGGCACCACCTTGCAGCCGCTCTTCTCGGCCAGCAGCGCGCCGCCGAGCTTGTAGCGCCCCTTCGTGCCCGGCGCGGTACGTGTCCCCTCCGGGAACAGGATCACCTTGTTGCCGCGCTCGAGATAGTCGCTGCCCTGCCGGATCACCTGCTTCACGGCCTTGCGCCCCGCTTTGCGGTTGATGGCGATCGGCTCCATGATGGCGATCGCCCATCCGAAGAACGGTATCCACATCAGCTCGCGCTTCAGCACCCAGGACTGGTTGCCCCCGATAATACCCCGCAGGGCGATGGTCTCCCAGGCCGACTGGTGCTTCGACATGACAATCGCGGCTTCCTCGCCCGGCAGGTTCTCCGTCCCTTGCAGCCGATAATCCAGTCCGCAGAGCGTCTTCAGCAGCCACATGTTGACGCGGCTCCACTGGTTGCCGATGCGGTTGCGCGACTTCATCGGCAACAGCCAGCCGAACAGCGCGATCAGCAGGCCGTAGACGACGATCGTCACCGCCATGCACACAAAATAGAGCAGCGAGCGCAGCAGGATCATGCTCAGCTCATGTCCCGAAACTCGGAGACACGAATGCGCCCGTCGATCATGCGACTTTCGCGCTGCATGAGCTTCTCCATCTTCGCCCAGAAGGCTTCATTCAGATCAAACCCGGCCGCAATATCCGTCCCCATGAGCAAAATCAGCAGGTCGGCGACCTCCTCGGCCAGCGCCTCACTGCTCTTGCCCTTGGTCACGCAAGAGGAGATCTCGCCGAGCTCCTCGGCCATGAGTGCCACGCGGTAGTTCAGCTCCTCGCCGCCGGTATTTTTGAAGTCATGCTTGTCATGGAAGGCCTGCACGGCCTCCATCATCGCCTGCCAGGAGTCGCGGCTCGTCTCGCTCATGATTGCAGCTGCGAGATATCGGCCACCTCGAGGAACATGTCGCCGAGCTGTTTCAGGATCGCGAGCCGGTTCTGGCGGATCTCGCGATTCTTGTCCATGACCATGACATTGTCGAAGAAGTCATCGACGCGCTCGCGCAGCCCCGCCAGGGTCTTCAGCGCCTCGCTGTAGTTCTTCTCCTCCAGCAGCGGCTCCACCTCCTTGCGGGTCTTGAGGATCAGTTCCGCCAGGGCACGCTCCTGCGAGAGCTTGAAGAGGCGCTTGGCGATCTCGCCGGGGATCTCCTCTTCAGCTTTTCGCACGATGTTGCGAATGCGCTTGTTGGCGGCCGCCAGGCTCTCGGCCTCCGGCAGGTCACGGAACGCCGCGACGGCCCGGATGCGCTGGTCGAAATCGCTCAGAGTGTCGGGCTCGAGTTCGGCGACCGCATTGAAGAGGTCGGCCTGCATGCCCTCGTCGGCATAGATGCCGCGCAGGCGCTCGAGCATGTAGTCGCGCACCTCGGTGATGACATCCCGGTTCTCGATCTTCTCGACAAGCCCATCGGCGGCCAGCTGCAGCAGGTCGTTCAGCACCAGCGGCAGGTGGTGTTCCTTCAGAATTCGCAGGATACCGATGGTCGCGCGGCGCAGGCCGAAGGGGTCCTTCTCGCCCGTCGGCTTCTGGTTGATGCCGAAGATGCCGACCACGGTGTCGAGGCGCTCGGCCAGCGCAATCGCAATGCCGGTTTTCGTCTGCGGCAGGTCATCGCCCGAGAAGCGCGGCAGGTAGAACTCCTCCATCGCTTCGGCCAGCTCTTCCGGCTCGCCGTCACGGCGTGCCTGGTAGCGGCCCATGATGCCCTGCATGTCCGGAAACTCGTAGACCATTTCGGTCATGAGGTCCGTGCGGCTCAGCATGCCGGCGCGGTGCGCCAGCTCGCCGTCACCATCGATCTGTCCGGCGATCGCCAGTGCCAGCGCCGCGACGCGCTCGGACTTGTCGTGCAGGGTGCCGAGCTTGTTCTGGAAGACGACTGTCTTGAGCGATTCGACACGCTGTTCCAGCGTCTTCTTGCCATCCTGTTCCCAGAAGAACATGGCGTCGGCCAGGCGCGGACGAATCACGCGCTCGTTGCCGTCGCGGATGACCAGCGGGTTGCTGCTCTCGATATTGCTGATCGAGGAATTTCTCCTCAAAGCTGCCCGCGACCGGAACCGGCCACTCCACCAGTGCCGTGACCTCGTCGAGCAGCTCTTCATCGATGTCGATATGCCCCTTGAGGCTCGTCGCCGTGACATCGACCTGCTCGCGGATCGCATCGCGACGCGCCTCGAACCCGGCGATGACCTTGCCGCGATAGCGCAGCTCGGGCTCGTAGTCGGTCGGATGAAGAATGTTGATGGCCCCGGGCGCATGAAAACGGTGCCCGTAGCTCTGATTGCCGGCAGCCGTATCCAGCAGCGTACAGTCGACGACTTCGTTTCCATGCAGAAACAGCAGCCAGTGGACAGGGCGCACGAACTCGGCATCGGAGCTGCCCCAGCGCATGCGCTTCGGAATCGGCAGGCCGTTGAGCGCCTGCATGGCGATCTCCGGCAGCAGCTCGGCGGCCGGCTTGCCCTGCTCCTCGAAGCGGTACTGCAGCCACTCGCCCTTGTCGGTTTCAATGCGTTCGAGCTGGTCGACAGTGGTGCCGCAGGAGCCGGCAAAGCCCAGCGCGGCCTTCGTCGGGTTGCCATCGGCATCGAAGGCGGCCTTGACGGCCGGGCCCCGGCGCTCGACCTGGCGGTCTTCCTGCGCCAGCTGCACGTCGCTGATCAGGAGCGCCAGCCGGCGTGGCGTCGCAAACGCCTTGCACTCGCCATGCGACAGCCCGGCATTATCCAGCCCCTCGAGAAAACCTTTCTCC
>JARRMY010000045.1:0-6989 GCA_037385505.1 Gammaproteobacteria bacterium
GACCTGCATCCTGATTTCCATATCAGCCTGAACTTAGGAGAGTCTGTTTTCAGATCAGTAGTCACGACATTCTCACTCTCTCACGCAGAGAAGGTAAATCTACCATCGCCACCATTGATGGCATGAATCAGTCCTCATCACGCCACTTCTTGCCCATGCCCTTGAGGGCGATGTCTTCAAGTGCCATCCTGGCTGCGATGAGTATCCAGCTTATGACACCTAGCCAAAGAATAATCGCCCAGCCTGCCCAGTCGGTTGGGAGGAAGAACCATGAAATTGGCAGGCCAATCGCTAGTGTTATTAGTATCTTGAGTGTGTCCATATCATCTACTGACGTTCAAGTAGAACGCGTGCCCCGTGAAGTAAGCTGAGAAACTGAACCAAAAGCATTCATCCCTAATGATAGGCTGAGGGAGGGGTAATCATCCCCAAAAAGAGTAGCGTTCAAAAGTAGAATTTTCCAAGATAGCGAGAACCGGAGAATCTACATGAAACGATCGCGATACAGCGAAAGCCAGATCATCAGTATTTTGAAAGAAGCCGAGAGTGGCATTCCAGTCGCGGAGCTCTGCCGCAAGCACGGCATGAGCGATGCCACCTTCTATAATTGGCGCTCGAAGTACGGTGGCATGGATGTCTCCATGCTCAAGCGTGTGAAGGAACTGGAAGAGGAGAACCGCCGGCTCAAGAAGATGTACGCCGAAGAGCGTCTCAAAGCCGAGATCGTCCAGGAGGCTCTCGAAAAAAAGTGGTGAGGCCATCCCGACGCAAGGAGATGGCCAAACGCGCCGTTGCAGAACGGCAGATCTCGATACGTCAGGCATGCCTGGCATTCCGCATCAGCGAGACCTGTTACCGCTACGAACCGAAACTGTCGGAAGAGAACGCCTTTATCGCCGACTGGTTGCTTCGCCTGACTACAAGTAACCGGAACTGGGGCTTCGGACTCTGCTTTCTTTACCTGCGCAACGTGAAAGGCTATTCCTTTAACCACAAGCGTGTCCGCCGCATCTATTGTGAGCTGGAGCTGAACCTGCGTATCAAGCCCAAGCGCAGGCTCAAGCGCGACCAACCGGATGAACTGGAAGTGCCTAGAGCGATCAACATGACTTGGTCAATGGATTTCATGCACGATAGTCTGAGAGACGGTCGTAGCTTCCGAACATTCAATGTCCTGGATGACTACAATCGCGAGGGGTTGGGCATTGAAGTCGACTTCTCCCTGCCGGCGCTACGCGTGATCCGTGCGTTGGAACAGATCATCGAATGGCGAGGAAAGCCACTCTCTATTCGTTGCGATAACGGACTACCTGCGGAGTCAAGTCAATGTGCATAAGAACATCCTATGACGGACTGATGTCTGAGCCCATCTGTTGAACCGCGGTACGCATGCTCGAGCACTCCGATAAATATTGCTCACCATAATGTACAAGGGTCCGTCATGACGGCCCAACAGGACTTAACACAGCATCATCAGGAGGTCATGAGCGTAGCGCATTATCTACAGGGTCGCTGAGCGCCCTGACGGCCCGTCTGAGTTACGTCTCATGACCATACTCGTAAAATCCACGGTAATCGGTTTTCTGCTTCACCAGCGCATGCGCCACGCGTGCAACTTTGGCAGCAACTGCAACACGGGCCTTGCGCTTCAGATCAGCGTTCTCCGGATCTTTGCGGATATAGCGTTCGTATTTGTATCGCAGGCTGTTTTCACGTTGTCTGATAGCACTGACAGCGGCCAGCCAGTAGGCATAGCGCAACCTGGCGTTGCCGCGCTTGGAGAGCTGATAGTTGCCCCGGCGCTGCCCGCTCTGGATCGCCGAAAGATTGAAGCCACAGAAGTTCAGGTACTGGCGATAATGCCTGAAACGCGTCAGATCACCGCTCTCGGCCAGGATAATCAAGGCGATGATCGGGCCGATCCCCGGGATGGTCCTCAGGCATTGGTAATCGTCGCGTTCCGAGAGGATTTGGTCCGCCACCGATTCCAGCTTCGATCGTTGTTGTGTGAGCGTGAGATAACGCTGGATTTGCAGTTTGTAGGTTTGAATTGCCAGACTCTCTGCGTCGAGCGGAAGCCCGATCGAGATTGTCGCCAGTTCGTAAAGTTCCTCGAGAAAGCGCTGCTTGGCGACCTTGCGACCGACCAGGTTCCAGGCACGTTTGACAAAAGTCGCCTTGCGGTAACGCGTGATTGTGCGCGGTGTTGGAAACTTGAGTAACAGCTGGCAAAACCACTCGGAGCGTGAATTGTGGAAATAGCGTTCCATCTCCGGGAAATACAGCGTCAGGTAGTGATTGAGCAGGCTATGCTGGCAACGCGTTCGCGCCAGTGAGATCTGGTGATAGGTATTCGACAGTTCCTGAAGATCCATGTTGCCTGCGACCAGTGGGTCATAGAAGGGTTGTGCCATGCCGTGCTGCAAGAGATAGAGGATCACATGTGCATCCTTGCGATCATGCTTGTCCCAGGAGTTGAAGAGCATCTCGCGGGCGCGTGCGCAGGCCAGCGATGGCGCAAGAAAGCAAATAACGCCTTGTTCACGCAGCCAAAAAGCAATATTGCGATGATAATCCGCTGTTGGTTCAAAGGCGGCATGAACCAATGCTCCAGGCGCTTCAATAGCATCAAGCAAGTGCTGATACCCTTCCAAGGAATTCGGGACCTTGAGTGTTCTGGTTTTGCCGGATGGCCACTGTATCACCGCATCATGCGATCGCTTGGCGATATCAATCGCAACGAGCACTGGTTGAGAGTTATGATTGCTTGTGTCAGTCATTTGCATCTCCTGAAAAATCATCGGTATGGGTATCAATGATTCTGATGCAAATGGCTGACGTCGCTTCATACTTCCATATGTACTATGGCCCGGAATACATCAGTAATCAGTTGAAGGCATGGGCCGAGAAGCAGCGTATAAGGCTGCTGTATATCCAACCTGGGAAACCGCAACAGAATGCCTATGTCGAGCGTTACAACCGAACAGTTCGCCATGAATGGCTGGATCAGCACCTGTTCGAGTCCATCGAGCATGCACGAGAAACAGCGACACAATGGCTATGGCATTACAACAACGAACGTCCCAACATGGCAATAGGCGGGGTTACCCCGAAACAGAAACTGCTGAAAGCAGCGTAGCTCTACTTCTGAAGTCAGCTACAAATGGGATGATTACCGTGTGTTTTCATGGTTGGGGGGTGGCGGGAAACTGAAATCCTGGGAAGCTGAAAAGCCGGGAAGCTGTTGAGGCCGAGTTGGGGCCTACCAGAAGGCCTCTGTTATGAGGTGTTTAGGCTCAGGGGAAGCTTACGATTGCTTCTACTGATTGACTCTCCGGGCCTCATAGCCATGAACAATAATAACTCGGCCACCCTGGGTTCGAGTTTCACCACATCATTTTCGCGTTCCAACCTGTGTAGATCAGCATGAAACAGCCAATCGCCTATGAGGAATTGCTGATTTTCTGGTGCTTGATCTGAACTCATCCGATTGATAACTCCATTCGTAGGGGATTTCCAAGTTATTGATTTATCTGGCCGTTATCTCTCCGTTATCTAAACATTAGACATCCGTGAATGTTTCGTCAGGAGGTTTTTTTGCCCCTCGATTACAACTCTAACCGAACGCGGCACAAAGACCAAACCAACACGAGGTAACAGACCAATGAAAACACAAAACATCACAAAAGCACTGTTCGGAATGATCCTGGCACTCTCCAATACAGGCATTCATGCCGGCGACACCTACCAGTACGCTGAAGATTATATGAATAAAGAACAACGTCAGACTACATTCTGCGGTAAAACATTTGATGGTGAAATCTTATCTACTGGAGCGACTTTTAAGGTTCATATCGACTCGGAGTGTAAAACAAATACGATTCACTTTCTGACAGGCAAAAAGGCTGGAAAAACTGTTGAGCGAAAAATTATAAGTATGAGTGATGAGGGCGAGATGTGCCACACAAAAGGTCGCGATTATTGTAATAAAATGAAGGATATGGGTGATGGTACTTATAAAGGCACAGGTACCTCAGGAAAGTGGAAAGGCAAAGAATATGTGAAATTATCTAACATAGTTGATGGTAACCAGCTGTAAGCCTGATTCAACCTTCATATCTATGGAAGCCTCACTTCGGTGGGGCTTTTAGTTTCTGGAATGTCCGCAAAGGTAGCTTAGTACTCATTCGTCAATTCGGGGCAATGACGGCTGTATACACAGAAGTATTCTGCATGACTTAATCAACAAGCATTTGGCATGCAGTGCCAATAACTTGATATTTCGCGTCATCAAGCACTTTGAGATTATTCAGAGGGTCATGAGATGAGCCATCGGGCAGGTATAAAGTGACAGCATGCACAGCAACATACCAGAATATCGAGAGTTCGTTGAATTCGCCGCCAGTAAATACCGCGCCCTTGCTTCTCAGGCACCCTCGCCTTCCTGGGCAAATGATGCGAAGCGGCTGGCGCTGACCACAGGCGAGGTGCTGATGACGGCATCACCACTGCTGCAGGAAACGGACCTCTTCACTGACCTTAAGCTGACGCATGAGCGAGTACTGAAGCTGATGGCGCAGCATATGGAGTTAATTGACTCAGAGAACAATGCTGGGAATCGATTCAGTGAATAAGTGCGACTATTGATGGGGAAATGGCCCGAAAATTACATGCGGGCCTTTTTTGTGTCCCATACACCAAAGGACTCCCCGAAATCCATAGTCCCTTGGCGCCTCGGGCACAAAAAAGGCCTGCATGTGATGCAAGCCTGTGAATTCAATGAAGGAAAATGTGGTGGGCCGTCAGGGACTTGAACCCCGGACCGACGGTCAGGTCAAGATGGAACAGTTTCTAGCTCTGCTCGAATCAGCTTTCACCAGGCGTGTACCATATCGGTGAAGTGTAGGCGCGTTCCTGGATGGTCGCTGGCACGTCTTCGGGACGCTTCACGCCGAAGACCTTGGCATCAATCGTGGTCCAGCGTGGCGTGGGGATCTCGATGACGCGAGCGTAGTAAAAAGCCTTTTGCGACGAATCGAAATCGGGATCAGTCCAGAAGGCATGCAGGCCGGCGGCGCCGATGGCGTTGGTGTAGGTGGCCTCCTCGATGTCGACTGTGTTGCCAACCGGTGTCCTGCAACGGCCATCCTCGGAGATCTTGCGGCCGTCGGAGACTGCTAGGTCGTAAACCTTTTCATGTGTCTTGCCATCCGCGTCGAGCCAGCCCTTGATGATCTGCACCCGATCCAGGTTGGCGCCGTCCGGATCGCGGATCGCACGCACGAGGAAACTCGGCGCCTTGTCGGAGCCCTTGAGATCGCCGCCCATCGGAACGCCGTTCTCGTAACCGTGCTTGGCAAAGTCCGAGCGATAGAGATCATCCTTGCTGAAGTTGAAGCCACCGAAGACGCGTACGCGGATACGGGTGCCAGTCGTCGCGAAGACCTCTTTTCGGGCCATCGCGTCCCAGATAGCCTCGCGGGTATTCTCACGTGCCCAGACGGCGGCCAAGCCTGCGGAAGAGATCTCGCGTGCGTAGATTTGATGGCCCTCGGGCGCAGGGCGGCCTGCGATCACTTCCTCGAAACGGACAGGATCCGCGGATGGCTCCAGCAAGGTCACCTTGCCGAAGTAGTTGTTCTCCTCGGCAGTTGACAACGCGGTATGGGAGTCGGTGGATCCTATCATGCCGAACTTGAAGGGGTTAGTGCCGAGTTCTTGCTCGTAGGCCAGGCCGCGTTTGTAGGCTTCACGCGCGTACTCTTTCGGCAGCATCTCCTTGGTCTTGGGCTCCGGGCCGAAGCTTGCCTTGTCCCACACCTCGTAATCCGCGAATTCGTCGTCAGGAGAGAGCATCGGATGTGACTCACCGTCGCCCTTCATCTGGGTGACCTCGTAGATCGGCTCCCATTTCATCCGGCGTTTTGCGTAGTCCACAGAGAGGGGGGCGCCGGTGTAGGTCTTGTCATCGAACATCAGGCCGTTGGAGAGGTTGCCGTTATGCGGAATCGCCAGCAGCCTTTCTCCGAATTTCTTCTCGTACTCCTCCATCCATTTCCACAGGTCCTCGGGATCGAAGCTGTCGTACTGGGAGAAGGGGATGACCTGTTTCGCATTCTCTCCACCGCCGCGAAATATGACGTTACGGTGCATATTGTTACCGCCGGGCATCGAGGTCCATTCGTAACCAATGAACGCTGTGAACCGCCCTGGACTGTTGTATTTCTCGGCTGCATCGACCACGTTCTCCCACATCGATTTGGCCAGTTGCGGCATGTCTGCGAGTGGATCGTCCTGAGTGGCATTCTTTTCCATCCAGTTTTCATAGGCCTCGAGAGCACCTTCTGTTCCGGACATCACCAGGAGACGACGAGAAAATCCAGCGGGCGGTTGAGACGGGCAGGCAAGCCCGTGCTCGAGGTGACGCTCTCTCCCATGGCGAAGCGGTAGGCATCTTCAGGTGTGAGCGTGCATCCGACCATACCGGCATCGGTGGAGTAACTGGTATGCAGGTGGGTGTCTCCAAAAAATACCTGATTCGGGAAGTCTTCGCCTGGGTAAGGCGAATACTTGATTGTCCTGTCTGCTTTTGCCATGGGGTACTCTACAGCTAGCGCGGGAGCAGTTGATAGTGAAGCGAGAATCAAGACAAGCAGGTACCGGTCGGGCTTCATAGCTATTATCCTTAGTGTTGTGAATTTCTGAATGCTTGCGAAACACAATTCTCTTAAGGCTAGACCATTATCGACGTGAATTCATCTCCTGGCAGAGCAACGCGTAGATCAGCTCGCTGACAATATTAAAGACAAGCTCGACCGTTGTAGACGAACACACCAAAGGACTCCCCAAAATCCATAGTCCCTTGGTGCTTGCAAAAGAAAACGGCCCATGGTTTCCCATAAGCCGTTGTTTACAATCGAGATGTATGTGGTGGGCCGTCAGGGACTTGAACCCCGGACCAAAGGATTATGAGCACAGGGAACAGTTTC
>JARRMY010000046.1:0-5495 GCA_037385505.1 Gammaproteobacteria bacterium
GTTACCCTCATGGAGCTCATCCGTAACATCGCGGTCGAGCACTCCGGCTTCTCGGTTTTCGCGGGCGTCGGTGAGCGGACCCGTGAAGGAAACGACTTCTACTACGAGATGGAAGAGGGCGGCGTTCTCGACAAGGTTGCACTGGTCTACGGCCAGATGAATGAGCCGCCCGGCAACCGCCTGCGCGTTGCCCTGACCGGTCTGACCATGGCGGAATACTTCCGTGACGAGGGCCGGGACGTACTGATGTTCGTCGACAACATCTACAGATACACGCTGGCTGGTACCGAGGTCTCGGCACTTCTCGGCCGGATGCCGTCCGCGGTTGGTTACCAGCCGACACTGGCCGAGGAGATGGGTGTCCTGCAGGAGCGCATCACCTCGACCAAGACCGGCTCGATCACTTCGTTCCAGGCTGTCTACGTTCCGGCGGATGACCTCACCGACCCATCACCAGCCACGACCTTCGCACACCTCGACGCAACGCTCGTCCTGTCACGCCAGATCGCCGAGCTGGGTATCTATCCCGCGGTTGATCCGCTCGACTCGACCTCGCGTATCCTCGACCCGAACGTCGTCGGTGAAGAGCACTACCGTGTTGCACGCGCCGTGCAGGGAACACTGCAGCGCTACAAGGAGCTCAAGGACATCATCGCGATCCTCGGTATGGACGAACTCTCCGAGGATGACAAGCTGACAGTTGCCCGTGCGCGTAAACTGCAGCGCTTCCTGTCGCAGCCCTTCTTTGTCGCGGAAGTCTTCACGGGCGCACCGGGCCGTTATGTCAGTCTCAAAGAGACCATCGCCAACTTCAAGGCGATCGTCGAGGGTGAATACGACCACCTGCCCGAGCAGGCCTTCTACATGTGCGGCACCGTCGACGAGGCTGTCGAGAAAGCCGAGAAGATGAAAGGCTGAGACTGAAACCAGAGGTAACAGGCAATGGCTATGACAATTCATGTCGACATCGTCAGCGCGGAAGGCCAGATTCACTCGGGTCTTGCCGAGATGGTCTATGCGCCGGGCGTCATGGGTGAGCTCGGTATCGCGCCCCGCCATACCCCGCTTGTTACCCGCCTGAAACCGGGCGAAGTGCGCATCGAGGAGAAGGCCGGCGGCGAGCAGGCCCACTACTTCATCTCCGGTGGCATGCTCGAGATCCAGCCGCATCTCATCACTATCCTGGCTGACACGGCGGTGCGTGCGACCGACCTCGACGAGGCCGCAGCACTCGAGGCCAAGAAGCGCGCCGAGGAAGCGATGAAAGATCGCAGTGCGGACTTCGAATACGCCCAGGCCCAGGCCGAACTCGCCGAAGCGGCCGCACAGCTGCGCGCCATCGAGAACCTGCGCAAAATGCGCAACAGGCGCGGCTGATCATCGACTTCGGGACTTTTCCCGCAAGATCAAGACAAAACCGGGCAAATGCCCG
Organism: Gammaproteobacteria bacterium; assembly: GCA_037385505.1. Taxonomy (GTDB): domain Bacteria; phylum Pseudomonadota; class Gammaproteobacteria; order Chromatiales; family Chromatiaceae; genus Sva-25. The sequence goes on from JARRMY010000046.1 coordinate 1,433, forward strand.
GTTTTTTCATGAAGATTCGAATTCGGGAGGACCACCCTCCAATACGAGACACCCACTTTCTGCTTTTAGTCAAAGCGTCAATTAGAGTGCTAATTTTGAGCGCCAATTTTGGACACCCACCTTTCGTCTCCATGGCTCGCTGGCCGTTGAGCAATTGACCTTGAACGTAAAGGTCTTCCGGGTTCAGTAAGACCAGCCAGGGGGGTGAGGGAAGTCGAAGCACCTATGCTGCCGGGCTAAGGGAACATCAGGTCGTCACAACTTCGCATTCTCCCAAAGTGGAAAACAGGATAAAATCGCAAGATTGCTGCTTTTAATACGGGATATCCGCCTTTTCAATCGTGATTCTGGTGATACTTGATGCCCGCCACACCCGATCTGCAATTCATGTTTGTGAGTAAATACAAACCCTATAGCCAGCTGAATATGGATCTATACAAGTCAGACCAATCCGGGACACCCACCTTATGAAACTCGGCGTTGTTATCCTTGCCGCGGGGCAGGGCACCCGCATGAAATCCCGCCTCCCGAAAGTGCTGCACCCGGTCGCAGGCAAGCCGATGCTTGGGCATGTCATCGAGACCGCCCGGAGCCTCGCGCCGGAGACTGTTGTCGTGGTGTATGGACACGGCGGTCAGCTGGTGCGGGAAAGGATGCAATCATACGATGTCGAGTGGGTGCACCAGGAAGAGCAGCTCGGTACCGGGCACGCGGTGCAGCAGGCGATGCCGGCGCTCAAGGATGCCGATGAGGTCCTGGTGCTTTACGGCGATGTGCCTCTGATCAGGTCAGCTACCCTCAAGCGTCTGATCGATGCCTCCGCAGAAACCCGCATGGGAATGCTGACAGTCGAGCTCGAGGACCCAACCGGCTACGGTCGAATCCTGCGGGATGAGTACGAGCGCATCATTCGTGTTGTCGAACACAAGGATGCCTCTCCCGAGGAGCTGTATATACGCGAGATCAATGCCGGCATCATGCTGATCGGGCGTGAGGAGCTCGAGGAGTGGCTGTCCAGTGTCGGCAACGACAACGTCCAGAACGAATACTACCTGCCGGACATCATCCCGATGGCTGTCGCCGAAGGGCATGTCATCGCCTCCGCGCATCCCGACGATGTCTCCGAGGTCGAGGGCGTCAACGACCGGGTGCAGCTGGCGCGTCTTGAGCGAGTCTGTCAGCAACGACTGGCCGAAGAACTGATGCGCGCGGGCGCAACCCTTGCAGATCCGGCACGGGTCGACATCCGCGGCGAGGTCTCTGTCGGCCAGGATGTCGTCATCGAACCGAATGTCATCCTCGAGGGCAGGGTGGTACTCGGAGACGATGTGCAGATCGGTGCTAACACGGTGCTGCGCGATGTCAACATTGGCAGCGGCTGCCGCGTGCTTGAAAACTGCGTGATCGAGCAGGCAAATATCGGCACCGGATGTCAGCTCGGACCCTTTTCGCGCATCCGTCCCGGAACGGAGCTGTCCGATAACTGTCGCGTCGGCAACTTTGTCGAACTCAAGAATGCGCAGGTTGCAGAAGGTTCGAAAATCAATCACCTGAGCTACATTGGCGATACCACCATGGGGCGCGATGTCAACGTCGGCGCCGGTACCATCACCTGCAACTACGACGGCGCCAACAAGCATCGCACGGTCATCGGCGACAATGCCTTCATCGGCTCGAACACCCAGATCGTCGCGCCGGTCACCATCGGGGAAGGAGCCACGATCGGCGCAGGCTCGACAATCACCAAAACCGCTCCGGCCGGCCAGCTGACTCTCTCTCGCACGACGCGGCAGACGACGATTGCCGGCTGGACAAGACCGTTGAAGAAGGAGAAGTCCTGATGTGCGGAATCGTCGGTGGCATCGCCCAGCGCAACGTTGCACCCCTGCTGCTCGAGGGGCTCAAGCGCCTCGAATATCGTGGTTACGACTCGGCAGGCATCGCCGTGGTTGCCAAAAACGGTGAGCTCGCTCGCGAACGCACCGAGGGGAAGGTCGCGCGCCTCGAGGAGCTGATCAGCGCTTCGGGGCTCGAGGGCACCATCGGCATCGGGCACACGCGCTGGGCGACCCACGGCAAGCCTTCCACCTACAACGCGCATCCGCATATCTGCCGCGATCGCGTTGCACTGGTGCACAATGGCATCATCGAGAATCATGAAAGCCTGCGGGCGTTGCAGAAAGCGCAGGCGCATCATTTCACCTCGGATACCGATACCGAGGTGATCGTCCACGCAATCTACGACTATCTCGCTGCAGGACAGGATCTGCTGACCGCCGTACAGAAAACCATCAGGGGGCTCGAGGGCGCCTATGCGCTCGGGGTCATCGACCGGGAGTCTCCGGATACACTGGTCGCTGCCCGCTATGGCAGCCCGCTCGTGATCGGCGTCGGGATCGGCGAATACTTCATCGCCTCGGATGTCTTTGCACTGCTGCCTGTCACGAGCCGATTCATCTTTCTCGAGGAGGGGGATGTCGCGCGACTTCGCACCGACAGCCTCGAGATTTTCGACAGGACAGGCAAGCAGGTCGAGCGCGAAATCAAGGACTCGACAGTTTCGGGTGAGCGCACCCAGCTTGGCAACTTCCGCCACTTCATGCAAAAAGAGATCCACGAGCAACCCTCGGCCATCATCGAGACGCTCGAAGGGCGGATCACGGCCAGCCACCTGGTGCCCGAGGCCTTTGGACAAGCAGCATCAGAGCTGTTTCCGAAGATAGAGCGCGTGAAAATCATCGCCTGCGGCACCAGCTTTCATGCGGGCCTCGTCGGCAAGTACTGGATGGAGCGCTACGCCAGAATCCCTTGCCAGGTCGAGGTCGCGAGCGAGTTTCGCTATCGCGACTCGGTCGTCGAGGAAAACACCCTCTTCGTCACTATCTCCCAGTCGGGCGAGACGGCCGATACCCTCGCGGCGCTGCGCAAGGCGAATGCAGCGGGATATCTCTCGACGCTCTGCATCTGCAACGTGCCCGAGAGCACGCTGGTGCGTGAATCCGAGCTCTCCTTCATGACGCATGCCGGTCCCGAGATCGGCGTCGCCTCGACCAAGGCTTTCACGACCCAGCTCGTCGCACTGCTTCTACTGGTCGCGAACATCGCGAAATACAGGGGGCTTTCGGAGGAGCAGGAAGAGGCCATCGTCGAGGGGCTGCGACAGCTGCCCGCAGGCATCGAGGGGCTGCTCGCCATGGATGCGAACATCGAGGAGCTTGCCGAACATTTCCAGGAGCGTGAGCACGCACTCTTTCTGGGGCGCGGGGACCAGTACCCGATCGCGATGGAGGGGGCGCTCAAGCTCAAGGAGATCTCGTACATCCATGCCGAGGCCTATCCCGCCGGGGAACTCAAGCATGGTCCGCTGGCACTCATCGACGAGAAAATGCCAGTCGTCGCCGTCGCGCCAGACAACAGGCTGTTCGAAAAACTCAAGTCCAACCTTGAGGAAGTTCGGGCGCGCGGTGGCGAGCTCTTCATCTTCGCCGAACCCTCGGTCGCCATCGAGGAATCCGACACTGTGCATGTGCTGCAGGTACCGCACGCCAACCCGATCACGGCCCCCGTGCTCTTCACCGTCCCGCTGCAACTGCTCGCCTACCACGTGGCAGTGCTCAAGGGCACCGATGTCGACCAGCCACGCAACCTCGCCAAATCCGTGACCGTGGAGTAATCCCTCCCCTTCATTTCAAGACACCCACCAAACCAGCATTTTCAGTTCAAGACACCCATTGATTTGATCCAATTCAATGCAAGACATCCACCTTTGAGCAATCAGAGATTTTCGCCTTTGAGGGCCGTGGCGAATGACCGGGATTTTGATGTTTGGGAATGATCGAGACCGAAAAAACCTGCGCGAGGGTTTAGCGCATGGTGGGAAGCGGATTCGTGGATGGGTTGACGGGCACAGGAAGCGTTCCGGATGATCGGGGCAAGAAGGGCGGGATCGCTTGCTCCAGAAGATCGATTGTCAGGTTGGAAAGCAGTGTCGACAGGCGCTGATCCCGTGTGACCAGCTCCTGCCTGTTTGTTCACAGGCAGTCAAAACCGATTCTTCGCGACC
>JARRMY010000047.1:0-5465 GCA_037385505.1 Gammaproteobacteria bacterium
ACGGCGAGCGGGCGCATCTTCAGGTTGCGCACGAGCTCCAGCGCCTCGTGCTTGTCGAGGTTTTCACAGCCGGTCGTCTCGAACGAGACCAGCACCCCGAGATCATCGAAGACCTCGGGATGCTTGTTGATGAGCCTCGACAGGCGCTCCTTCGCCAGCGACAGGTCATCGGTCGCGAAGCTGACGGTGGGCAGGCGGTAGTCGAGGATCCGGAAACTGAGTGGCGGTGTCGTCATGACCTGCTTCAGCAGTTAGGCCATGGCGGCCAGCCCATGGCATGCCCGCCCGTCAGGTGCAGGTGAATGTGGAAGACGCTCTGGCCTGCGTCGGCATTGCAGTTCATGGTCGTGCGGTAACCCCGCTCCGCGAGGCCTTCCGCGGCCGCGATCTCCTTGGCGGCGAGGTAGAGATTGCCGACGATCTCGGCATCACCGGCATCGAGCTCGTTGATGGTCGAGATGTGCTTTCTTGGGATGATGAGCACGTGTGTCGGCGCCTGGGGACTGATATCCCTGAAGGCCACGACATGGTCGTTCTCGTACATCAGCTCTCCGATCTCGCCGGAGGCAATCTTGCAAAACAGGCAGTCGTCAGACATTGCTATCACTCTTCAAATTCGTGTGTCAGGACAGTTCCCTGCGTCCGGAAAAGGCATGCGCCAGGGTTCCACCGTCGAGGTACTCGAGTTCACCACCGAGCGGAACACCGTGCGCGATGCGGGTTGTTTTTATACCGCTCTTTGCCGCCAGGTCGCAAATGTACTGGGCTGTCGCCTCGCCTTCGATGGTCGGGTTGGTGGCCAGGATGATCTCCTCGATCCCCCCTTCCTGCAGGCGATTCGCGAGCACATCGAGACCCAGTTCCCTGGGCCCCAGCCCGTCGAGCGGGGAAAGCCGCCCATGCAGCACAAAATAGTTGCCATGGTAATCCGTCGCCGACTCGATAGCGCTCAGCTCGGCCGGTGTCTCGACGATGCAAAGCAGCGACCTGTCACGTCGCTCGCTGCTGCAGATGTTGCAAACCGGTTGCTCGGTCAGCGTCCTGCAACGCTCGCACTGTCCGATTTTTTCCATTGCCTCGAGCAGGGTCTCGCCCAGCCGGCGGCCTCCTTCGCGGTCGCGCTCGAGCAGGTGAAATGCCATGCGCTGCGCGGACTTCTGCCCGACACCGGGAAGACAGCAGAGACTCTCGATGAGCGTTTTCAGCAGCGAGTCAGCCACGCAGGAGCACCCCGCGACAGGAGGCAGCAGTGGCAAGCTCTCCAGCAGAAGCAATGACTGGCACGGGACGATGCAGCCGCCGGTCGCGACAGGGAATCAATGGCATCAAAACGGCATTTTGAAGCCGGGTGGCAGGTTGAGGCCGGATGTCAGGCCTGACATGCTCTGTTCCATCATCTCCGCCACGCGACGGTTCGCGTCGTTGCAGGCCGATGCGATCAGGTCCTCGAGCATCTCCTTGTCATCACCGACCAGGCTGTCGTCGATGGCGACACGGCGCACCTCGTGCTTGCCGTTCATGGTCACCTTGACCATGCCACCGCCTGCCTCGCCGGTGACCTCTTCCCGTTCGAGTTTTTCCTGCGCAGCTTTCATCTCTTCCTGCATCTTCTGCGCCTGTTTCATGATGTTGCCAAGACCGCCTTTCATCATTCGTCTACTCTCCACGTGTAACTGGTTTGACAGAATCCTCGAGCAAGGTCGCATCGAAATGCTTCTGCGCGGCCTGGACCAGCGGATCCTCCGCCATCTGTCGCCGCGCGTCCTCGAGACGCTCGTTCTCCGCGCGTGCCAGCTGTTGCGCCGGCGTTTCCGCCTGCTGCTGGCCGACCCGGATCTCGAGCGACAGACTGCTGCCGTGTTTCTGTTGCAGTGCTTCCTGCAACCTGCGTTCGGATAGTTCTGTTTTCAAGGCCTGGTGCTGCTCCGAGAGCAGCAGGACCAGGTGATTATCGGTAAATCGCTCGAGGGTGCAGTTGGCCGCCAGTTGCTTGCTGATGCCGCCAAGCTGGATCCCCTCGATGAGTTGCCCCCAGTCAGCACCCGCAGGGACAGGATTCGGACTGCTGCCGCCCGTTTCCTGACTGGCTGTTGGCCCTGGTTTCGGGGCGGGGGCCGCTGTGCTTTCTGCTTGCTGTAGCCGGGAAGCGGCATTGCGTGCGGGCTGCTGACCGCCGGTGACCTGCCTGTCGGCTGGCGTCTCGGGGCGGAAAGCGAGCATGCGCAACAGAATCATCTCGAATCCGCTGCGTGAGTCGGGCGCGAGGTTGATCTCCTGCTTGCCGGAGAGCCCGATCTGGTAATAGAGCTGGACATCTTCCGGCGGGAGCGCTCCTGCGATTTCCTCGTACCTGCCGGTCTCCGGTGACTCCTCGCCCGTGGTACCGATAATCTGCATCAGCGCGATGTTGTGCAGGATGCGCAGCAGTTCATCGAGCACACCGACAAAGTCCGGCGCACGTTCGGCGAGATCGCCGATGCGCCTGAGCAGCATGGCGCCATCGCCACTCGCCAGGGCATCGAGCAGTCCGAAGACGTAATCGCGCGAGACAGAGCCGAGCATCGCCTCGACCTGCTGCTGGTGCACTTCGCCGCCCCCGAAGGCAATCGCCTGGTCAAGGAGGCTCAGGGCATCGCGCATGCTGCCATCGGCCGCTGCGGCCAGCGCCAGCAGGGCCGCGTCATCGCACTCGACCTTCTCGCTCTCCAGGATATGGCGCAGCTGCCCGGTGATCTGCTCGAGTGTCATGCGCTTGAGGCTGAACTGCAGGCAGCGGGAGAGCACCGTCATGGGCATTTTCTGGGGATCGGTGGTCGCGAGCAGGAACTTCACATGCTCAGGTGGCTCTTCAAGTGTTTTCAATAACGCATTGAAACTACTACCAGAAAACATGTGGACTTCGTCGATCAGGTAGACCTTGTAGCGCCCCCTGACAGGCGCATAGGGAACGTTTTCCAGCAGCTCGCGTGTCTGGTCGACCTTGGTTCTGGAAGCCGCATCAACCTCGATCAGGTCGACAAAACGCCCCTCGTCGACCTCGCGGCAGATGCTGCACTTGCCGCAGGGTTTCGAGGAGACGCCTTCCTCGCAGTTCAGCGACTTGGCGAAGATGCGGGCCAGTGTTGTCTTGCCAACACCGCGCGTGCCGGTAAACAGATAGGCATGGTGCAGCCGGTCATTGTCCAGCGCGTTGGAAAGTGCCTGCACGACATGTTCCTGTCCCACCAGTTCGTCGAACCGGTGAGGACGCCATTTTCGCGCGAGCACCTCGTAGGACATGAATGAAAAGCGTATCTGTTTTTATGAATCTGGAGGTGTCCCGCACAAGCTGCACCCCGGCACACGAATCAGTTGCTACGGCTGCTCCCTTCCGGGCCTGACCGGGTTTACAACCTATCGTTGCGAGGGAACCCATGCGGGCCACCATGAAGGTCGGGATTATATCGGAAATTGCCCGTAACGAGTTGCGAATTGGGCGATTTCGCACAAAAAAGCGGGTGCAATCCCGGCATGACGTCTGCCGCACTGCGCTGTTGCTACCGGTGTATGCAGGCAGTCATGATCAGCTACAATGCGCGCAACCTGGTCTCACTCGAACCCGTTACATGCGCAACAAATCTCGCTTGCTGGTCGCCCTCCTCCTGCTGCTCTGCTCTCTGACAGCCGCGGCAGAAAACGACAGGAATTGCCGCAACAGCAATGATTACAGCAGCTGGCTGGCTGCCTTTCTGCAGGAAGCTCGCGCCGCGGGTATCAGCGAGCGGACACTTGAGCGCGCGCTCGGCGGCGTGACGCCCGACGAGAACATCATTCGCCTCGACCGGAAGCAGCATGTCTTCAGCCAGGATTTCCTGACATTTGCGGGGCGCATGGTCAACGACTACCGCCTGTCCCAGGGTAAGAAAAACATCCGCAGATATGCCGACACCTTTGCACACATCGAGCAGGAGTATGGCGTCCCCGCAGCCGTCATCAGCGCCTTCTGGGCGCTGGAAACCGATTTTGGTGCCAATACCGGCGACATGCCGACAATCCCGTCACTGGTGACGCTGGCCTGGGACTGTCGCCGCCCCGAACTCTTTCGCGAACAGTTGCTGGCTGCCCTGAGAATCATCGACCGCGGCGATCTCGGCGTCGAGGAAATGCGTGGTGCCTGGGCCGGCGAACTCGGCCAGATGCAGTTCCTGCCCGGGGAGTATCTCGAAAAGGGTGTGGATTACGATCGAGACGGGCGTGTCGACCTGATACGCAGCACTCCCGATGCCCTTGCCTCCACGGCTCGCGCGATTCGCGACCTTGGCTGGCAAACCGGTCAGCCCTGGCTCGAGGAAGTGCGAATCACCCGGGACCTGCCCTGGGAGCATACCGGTACGGATGTCATGAACAGCCGTGCGCAATGGGCGGACTGGGGGGTGACACAAGCAGATGGCTCGCCGCTTCCGCGGGACGACCTGCAGGCTTCCCTGCTGTTACTGATGGGGCGCAACGGGCCAGCCTTCCTGGCCTACCCGAACTTTATCAATGTCTACCTGGAGTGGAACAACTCACTGGTCTACTCGACGACCGCTGCCTATCTTGCGACGCGTCTCGCGGGAGCGGACAAGGTGCATCCCGGGCGTGGCGAAGTCATGCCACTGGACATCGACCAGATCAAGTACCTGCAGACCACCCTGGAGCAGCTCGGTCATGATGTGGGTGGTGCGGACGGCATTATCGGTGCGAAGACCCGCGCCGCGATTCGTTATGCCCAGCTGGAACTCGGGCTTCCGGCGGACAGTTATCCTGACCAGATACTGCTTCGGTATCTCGACCGGCTCGAACCGCTACCCGCTGCAGTCCCCGTCCAGACCACGCCACAGTTGCAGCCACAGACACGCCTGCAGCCCCCTGCCCCGATGCCACAACCGATGCCATCGCAGCAACCTGTTCAGGCCGCACCCGCGACACAGCAACAGCCGCCGGGGCAGCAGTGGTTTCCTTTGCCACCCGCGAGATAGCTGTCAGCGTCAGAGCCTGGACCTGATCTCCTCGAGCAGGCCCAGCGAGGCGGCCTCGAGCATGTCGAACACCTGCTCGAAGCCCTGCTCTCCTCCCCAGTAGGGATCGGGAACCTCCTCGATGCCGAGGTCAGGCGCATAGTCGAGAAAAAGCGAGAGGCGCTCCTCGTAACCCGCAGGACAGAGACTTGCGAGGATTTCCTGGTTCTCGCGGTCCATCGCCAGCACATAGTCGAACGTCTCGAAATCCGCGGCAGCGGCCTGGCGAGCGCGCAGGTCGCTGAGATCGAAGCCGCGCTTCAGTGCAGTCGCCTGTGCGCGCTCATCCGGCGGCTTGCCGATGTGGTACGCATGGGTGCCTGCCGAGTCGATCAGGATGCGATCCGCCAGTCCTTCCTGCTCGATGAGACGACGGAAGATCCCATGCGCAGTCGGGGATCTGCAGATATTGCCCATGCAGACGAAAAG
>JARRMY010000048.1:0-5855 GCA_037385505.1 Gammaproteobacteria bacterium
CCCGCGGCGCGCCCAGAAGTTGTCGACCTCGCCGAAGCGCAGTCGCTCGATGGTGAATCCCATCGCCACGAGACGCTCGATCATGACCTCCTGGCAGCCGGCATCCTCCGGCGTGACCGAGGCGCGGCTGACGAGTTCCATGGCGAGATCGAGCGTGCCTGATATCTGGGCGGGCATCAGCCGAAAAGCTCTTCGTAGGTCTCAGGTTTGAAACCAACGGTGACCTTGCCCTTTGCCTCGAGGACGGGGCGCTTGATGATCGAGGGTGTCTCGAGCATGAGCGTGATGGCACTCTTCTCATCAATAGAGGCTTTCACATCGTCGGGTACCTTGCGCCACATCATGCCGCGACGGTTCAGCAGCGTTTCCCAGCCGACGGCCTTGATCCACTCGGCGAGCTTCTTCTTCTCGATGCCGAGTTTCTTGTAGTCGTGAAAGGCATACTCGACACCATTGTCGGCGAGCCACTTGCGCGCCTTCTTCATGGTGTCGCAGTTGGGGATGCCGTAGAGCGTCGTCATCAGATGTCGCGCAGCAGCTCGTTGATGCCCACCTTGCCGCGTGTCTTCTCGTCGACCGTCTTCACGATGACCGCGCAGTAGAGGCTGTAGGTGCCATCCTTCGACGGCAGGTTGCCGGAGACCACGACGGAGCCGGCCGGGATGCGGCCATAGCTGATCTCGCCGGTCTCGCGGTTGAAGATCTTCGTACTCTGGCCGATGTAGACACCCATGGAGATGACCGAGCCTTCCTCGACGATGACGCCCTCGACGACTTCCGAGCGCGCACCGATGAAGCAGTTGTCCTCGATGATGGTCGGTGCAGCCTGCAACGGCTCGTGCACACCGCCGATCCCGACACCGCCGGAGAGATGGAGGAGAGATGCACGTTCTTGCCGATCTGGGCACAGGAGCCGACGGTCGCCCAGGTATCCACCATGGTCCCGGAGTCGACGTAGGCGCCGATGTTGACGTAGGAGGGCATGAGCACGCAGGACGGCGCGATGAAGGAGCCCTTGCGCGCGGTTGCCGGCGGTACGATGCGCACGCCGCCCTCGCGGAAATCGCGCGAGTTGTAGTCGGCGTACTTCGAGGGAACCTTGTCGTAGTAGTTCGTGAATCCACCCTTCATGAAGACGTTGTCCTCGATGCGGAACGAGAGCAGCACGGCCTTCTTGATCCATTCGTTGACGACCCAGTCGCCGTCCTTCTTCTCGGCGACGCGGATCTCGCCGCGGTCGAGCTGTTCGATGGCGGTCATGACCGCGTCCTTGACGAGGGTGTCGACGTTGCGCGGGGTGATCTCGGCCCTGTGCTCAAAGGCGTCGACGATAATGGATTCAATATCACTCATCGGAATTCTCCGGAAAATCAGTAAAAATCAGGTCGAAAATTTGGTCAGCAGGATTCTACACAGGTTTTGATGCGCTGTGCGGCCTCGATGCAATCCTCGATGGGGGCGACAAGCGCCATCCTGACGCGGTTTTTGCCGGGGTTGCCACCGTCAGTGTCGCGGGAGAGGTAACTGCCCGGCAGCACCGTGACATTCTGCTCGGCGAAGAGCCTGCGCGCGAAATCGGTCTCGGCGATCGGTGTCTTCGGCCAGAGATAGAAACCGGCATCGGGGCGTGCGACGTCCAGCACGCCGCCGAGAATGTCGAGGACGGCATCGAACTTGGCCTGGTAGAGCGCGCGGTTCTCCTGGACGTGCTTCTCGTCTTTCCAGGCGACGCTGCTCGCGGCCTGGTGGTGCAGGGGCATGGCGCAGCCATGGTAGGTGCGGTAGCGAAAGAAGGCGTCGATGATGTTCGCGTCACCGGCCACGAAGCCGGAACGCAGCCCCGGCGCGTTCGAGCGCTTGGAGAGGCTGTGAAAGACGATGCAGTTGCTGTAGCTGTCGTTGCCCATTGCTGCCGCGGCTTGCAGCAGTCCTGCAGGCGGGCTCTGCTCGTCGAAATAGATCTCCGAGTAGCACTCGTCCGAGGCGATGATGAAGTCGTGCTTTTGCGCGAGTTCGATGAGCTGTTGCAGGGTCGTCATCTCGATGACGGCACCGGTCGGGTTGCCGGGCGAGCAGAGGTAGAGAATGCGGCAGCGCTTCCAGGTCTCCTCGCTGACGGCATCGAAATCGGGAATGAAACCGTTCTGCTCGTCGCAGTTGAGATAGTGCGGTTCGGCACCTGCCAGCAGGGCTGCCCCTTCGTAGATCTGGTAGAAGGGGTTCGGCATCAGCACCAGTGACTTTGCAGCCGGGTCGATCATCGCCTGTGCGAACGCAAACAGCGCCTCGCGCGTGCCGTTGACCGGCAGGATGTTCTTCGCGGTCGAGAGAGAGCCGTAGGGCAGATCGAAACGCCTGTTGAGCCAGTCGATGATGGCCTGGCGCAACTCGGCCGAGCCGAGCGTGGCCGGATAGCTCGACAGATAATGCAGGTGCGTCATCACAGCCTCGCTGATGATCGACGGCGTGGCGTGCTTCGGCTCACCGATGGAGAGAGCGATGTGCGACAATGCCTCCGGCGGCGTGGCGTCGGCCTTCAGCGCCTTGAGCTTTTCAAAAGGGTAGGGGTGCAGCCCTTCGAATCCGGGGTTCATGCTGTTTCTGACTGATCAAAAGACAACTATTCTAACGTGACACAAACAGGCTCTCCAGAGAATCATTGGCTCCCGGTCGTGACGCTGCTCTACTCGGCGGCATTCTGGGGCGTTGTCTGGTACCCGACGCGCTACCTCGAGGTGAACGGAATCAGTGCATTCTGGCTCACCTCCATCGGTTACGCGGCAGCCATCCTGCTCGCGCTGCCGTTCATCCGCGGCTACGGGCGCATCGGCCATCACTGGCCGCACTATCTCGTCATGATGATCGCGGCGGGCTGGGCCAACCAGGCCTTCCTGCTCGCAATGATCGAAGGGACGGTCGTGCGTGCCATGCTCCTGTTCTACATGGCCCCGGTCTGGACCCTGATCATCAGCCGCTTCGTCCTCGACGAGCATATCGTGCGCCGCAACTACCTGCTCATGGCTGTAGCCATGGCCGGGGCCTTGCTCATGCTCTGGGATCCGGAACTGAAAAATCCCTGGCCGAACTCCACGGCCGACTGGCTGGCGCTGACCTCCGGCATGGCCTTCGCGCTGAGCAACGTCATGATCCGCAAGATCCAGGACCAGCCGGTCTTGCTCAAGACGGCCAGCACCTGGCTCGGTGTCGGGCTGATCGGGGTGGCTGCAATCCTGATCCGCGGCGAACCGGTTCCCGATGCCACCGCGCAGACATTCGGGCTTGTCGTGCTGCTCGGTGTCGCCGGCTTCATGGTCGCAACCCTCTGTCTGCAATACGGTGTCACCCACATGCCGGCGCAGAAATCCGCTGTCCTGCTGCTGTTCGAACTGATCGCCGGTGGTGTCTCCGCCTGGCTGCTTGCCGGCGAGGAACTCGGGATGGCAGAGTACATTGGCGGCGCCATGATCATTGTCTCCGGTTATCTCGTCGCAACCCGGGGACACAAGCAAATCGAACCGATACCGGAAGGCCATGCATAAGATCCACGCCATTCATCACGCCAGTATTATCGTTTCCGACACCGGACGCGCGCTTGCCTTCTACCGTGACCTGCTGGGCATAGAACAGTGCCAGCGACCCGACCTCGGTTTTCCTGGCGCCTGGCTGCAGATCGGCGACCAGCAGATCCACCTGCTGGAATTGCCGAATCCCGACCCGGTCACGGGCAGGCCCGAGCACGGCGGCAGGGACCGCCACCTGGCTCTCAGCGTGACCGGACTCGACAGCATCGTGGAGAAACTCGAAGAGCAGGGCGTTCCATACACGCTTAGCAAATCGGGCAGAAAGGCACTCTTCTGCCGCGACCCGGATGGCAATCCTGTCGAACTCATCGAACAGCCTGGTTAGGTGTCGCTTGTCTAGGTGTCGGAGATTATTTTCCGCAGGAAAATGATCTCTGATACCGTTAACAGCACCCCGGTATCAGAGACTATTTCCGTTACCTGAAATAGTCTCCGACACCTAATCGCGTCATTGCGAAGTCGCGCAGCGACTGTGGCAATCTCACATCCTGAGATCGCCACACCATGCTGCGCAAGGCTCGCGATGACAAAGTAGAAGGATGCTTATTTCCCTTGCTGCTCCTGCATCGCCGGCCCGAGTCGTTCCACCCACCACGCAGTCGCACCAGCAACCGCCGTCGGCATGGCAATGAAATTCAGCACCGGCACAACCGTCATCAGCATCACGCCGCCACCGAATCCATAGGTCGACAGGCGACGCTTTTTCAGAAACAGGCGCTGCTCCTTAAAGAGAATGCCGTGCACGCTCATCGGGTATTCCGCGTATTCGTTCGCGAGCATCCACGCGCTATAGAGGCCCCAGACAACCGGTGCGATGATGTTCACCCCTGGAATAAGAAACAGGATCAGCAGCGGAATGCCACGCGACAGGAAATAAACCGTCTTGTACAACTCCGATTTCACCGAAGGCCAGATGGCAGCCAGGATCGACTCGCTGGCATCTTCGGGCTTCTTGCCTGTCAGGTGCTCTTCCACCTTCGCAGCCAGCAGGTCGTTGAACGGCGCCCCGATGATATTGGCAACCAGCGTGAAGCCGTAAATCAGGATCATCAGGAACGCGAGCGAGAAGAGAATCCACAACAACCAGCGGAAGGGCTCGACGATGAAGGTAAAGGTGGCCTGCAGCCAGCCCCACTTGGGCAGCCATGCCGGCGGTGTCCCTTCCGGCAGGTAGTTATCCATGAATCCGCCGAATGCATCGATGCCGAACCAGAGCATCAGAGAGAAGATCAGGATGTTGATGAGCAGGGGGATGAGTACGAAACGGCGCAGTCCCGGCACGCGGATGAGCTCCAGTCCGCGCATGACATAACCGAACCCGATCACAGGGTTGTTCTTTTCTTTAATCATTAATAATCAATAATATAAAAGATATACATAAAGTAGTCTGTAGGTGATCATTCAGGGCGACAAGATCATGTCGGCCCAATGACCGACCAGCAAACTGGACGAGGCTACTGGTATGAATAGAGCAGAAAGGAACATTCTAATACATGCACCTGGATTCATCGAACTGGGAAGTAAATCCTCCTTCCATAGGGGCTTGTGGCGAGGTAGTCCCTGGCACTATCGATTCTGCTGCATCAATTAACGATTCCTAATTTGACACAAAAATTTGACAAAGTTGTCACGCCGTCTACACTCAGCTACCAGTAATTTGTCTAAGGCTATGACTTGTAAGGCTTTACAAAAATAATAACAATCACGACTTGTGACATTTTGAGTTAGCATCTGCACCATAAAAAATCATCCACCCGAGTGAGATGAAATAAGAATCGAAACGTACGCCCTGGTCACCGTTGATCAGAAACTCGATGAGATGTAGGGGAGAGAGCCATGACTTTTGCGTTCATGAAGCGGCCAGTGCGGGCGCTTTTTATTGCGAGCCTGTATATTGTCCTGCAGGCTGGACATGCCATCGCTGCAGAGCCCGACCAGGCACAAGCAGTCACCGTCACCGGAGAACTGGAACTTCTCTACCTCGACGATTTTGAAAACAAGCGTTTCGAACTCCAGTATTTCATCAAGGACAAGCAAAGCAACACACGTGACCAACTCGAATTCGAGGGAACTCCCCCAGGGCATCTTCGTACCGGCATGCCTGTCACCGCAAAAGGGAAGGCAGTTGGTCGTCAGCTTTTCCTGGCAGCAGACGGTGTTTCTGAATCCTCTTCCCCCAGCCCCGCACAGACACTGCCAGCGATAACTGGTGATCAGCGTACGCTCGTCATGGTCGGTAACTTCAAGGATGCGGCTGTTTCCTGCTCGGTCGAC
>JARRMY010000049.1:0-5172 GCA_037385505.1 Gammaproteobacteria bacterium
ATGGGTGTCCCACATTGAAGGATCGGCTCGTCAGTCATGGTTTTCCCTCGTCTGCGGCAGCGTCTCGAGGGTCGACTCGATCCAGTTTTCCACTTCGTCGAGGATCTCGTGCGCATTCTTGCCCCGGGTTTCGATCGGCTTGCCGATGACGACGTCGATGGTGCCCGGATACTTGCGGATGTCGCGGCGGCGCCAGAAGACGCCGGCATTGTGGCAGATCGGCACGACCTGGCGGCCGGTCGCCTCGGCCAGCAGCGCGCCGCCGAGCTTGTAGCGCCCCTTGGTGCCGGGCGCCGTGCGCGTGCCCTCGGGGAACAGGATCACCCGGTTGCCGCGGTCGAGATACTCGCGGCCCTCTTTGATGATCTGTTTGACGGCCTTGCGCCCCGCCTTGCGGTTGATGGCGATCGGCTCCATGATGGCGATGGCCCAGCCGAAGACCGGAATCCACATCAGCTCGCGTTTCAGGATCCACGACTGGCTGCCGCCGATGATGCCGCGCAGCGCGATCGTCTCCCACGCCGACTGGTGTTTCGACATGACGATGGCCGCCTCGTCCTCGGGCGGCATATTCTCCGCGCCGCGCAGGCGGTAGTCCAGACCACAGATGTGCTTCAGCAGCCACATGGTGACCTTGCTCCAGTGGTTGCCGATGCGATTGCGCGTCCTCATCGGCAGCAGCCAGCCGAATAGCGCAATAAAGAGGCCGTAGACGAGGATCGTCAGGGCCATGGCCAGGAAAAAGATCAGTGAGCGCAGCAGGGTCATGGTCAGCTCATGTCGCGGAAGTCGGAGACGCGGATGCGGCCGTCGATCATGCGGCTCTCACGCTGCATGAGCTTCTCCATCTTCTTCCAGAACGCCTCGTTGAGGTCGAAACCGGCCGCGATGTCCGTGCCCATGAGCAGGATCAGCAGGTCGGCGACCTCCTCGGCGAGCGCCGCGGTGCTCTTGCCCTTGGTCACGCAGGAGGAGATCTCGCCGAGCTCCTCGGCCATGAGCGCCACGCGGTAGTTGAGTTCCTCGCCGCCGCTGTTCCTGAAGTCGTGCTTGTCGTGGAAGGCCTGCACGGCCTCCATCATCGCCTTCCAGGAGTCGCGATTGGGTTCGCTCATGACTGCAGCTGAGAGATGTCGGCCACTTCGAGGAACAGCGCGCCGAGCTGCTGCAGGATCGCGAGCCGGTTGGCGCGGATGTCCGGGTTCTCGTCCATGACCATGACATTGTCGAAGAAGTCGTCGACGCGGTCGCGCAGCCCGGCGAGCGTCGTCAGCGCCTCGCTGTAGTTCCTCTCGTCGAGCAGCGGCTGCACCGCGTCGCGGGTCTCTCCGATCAGCTCGGCCAGCGCGCGTTCCTGGTCGGTCTCGAAGCGGTCCGCGTCGGTGCTCTCCGGGATCGTCTCTTCCGCCTTCTTCAGGATATTGCGAATGCGCTTGTTGGCGGCGGCCAGGCTCTCGGCCTCGGGCAGGTCGCGGAACGCCGCCACGGCCCGGACGCGCTGGTCGAAATCGCTCAGGGTGTCCGGTTCGAGTTCCGCCACGGCGTGGAAGAGATCGGCCGGGAAGCCCTCGTCGGCGTAGATGCCGCGCAACCGCTCGAGCATGTAGTCATGCACCTCGGCGATGACATCCTCGTTCTCGATGCGCTCGACGAGACCGTCGGCGGCCAGCTGCAGCAGGTCTTTCAGCACCAGCGGCAGGCCGTGCTCCTTCAGGATCCGCAGGATGCCGATGGTGGCGCGGCGCAGGCCGAAGGGGTCCTTCTCACCGGTCGGCTTCTGGTTGATGCCGAAGATGCCGACGACCGTGTCGAGCCGCTCGGCCAGCGCGATCGCTATGCCGGTCCTGCTCTGCGGAAGCGCATCGCCCGAGAAGCGCGGCAGGTAGAACTCCTCCATCGCCGCGGCCAGCTCGTCGGGCTCGCCGTCGCGCCTGGCCTGGTAGCGGCCCATGATGCCCTGCATATCCGGAAACTCGTAGACCATCTCGGTCATGAGGTCGCAGCGGCTCAGCATACCGGCGCGGTGCGCCAGCTCGCCGTCGCCGTCGATCTGCCCGGCGATCGCCAGCGCCAGCGCCGCGACGCGCTCCGACTTGTCGTGCAGGGTGCCGAGCCTGTTCTGGAAGACGACGGTCCTGAGCGATTCGATGCGCTCTTCGAGCGTCTTCTTGCCGTCCTGCTCCCAGAAGAACATGGCGTCGGCCAGCCGCGGGCGGATGACGCGCTCGTTGCCGTCGCGGATGACCAGGGGATTCGTGCTCTCGATGTTGCTGATGGTGATGAAGTGCGGCAGCAGCCTGCCGTCGGCGTCCAGCAGGTGGAAATACTTCTGGTTCTTCTTCATCGTCAGGATCAGCGCCTCGTGCGGCACCTCGAGGAACTTCTCCTCGAAGCTGCCCGCCACCGGCACCGGCCACTCGACCAGCGCCGTGACCTCGTCGAGCAGTTCCTCGTCGATGTCGACATGGCCGTTGAGGCTCTTCGCCGTGACGTCGACCTGTTCGCGGATCGCCTCGCGGCGCGCCTCGAAGCCGGCGATGACCTTGCCCTCATGGCGCAGCGCGGTTTCGTAGTCGGCCGGCTGGTTGATGGCGATGGCGCCGGGGGCGTGGAAGCGGTGGCCGCGCGTGAGCCTGCCGGCGGCCGTCTCCAGCAGGGTGCAGTCGACGACGTCGCCGCCATGCAGAAACAGCAGCCAGTGCACCGGGCGCACGAACTCGGCGTCGGAGTCGCCCCAGCGCATGCGCTTCGGGATCGGCAGGCCGTTCAGCGCCTGCATGGCGATATCCGGCAGCAGCTCGGCGGCCGGCTTGCCCTGCTCCTGGAAGCGGTACTGCAGCCATTCACCCTTGCCGGTGGCGACGCGCTCGAGCCGGTCGACGGTCGTGCCGCAGGAGCCGGCAAAGCCCAGCGCGGCCTTCGTCGGGTTGCCGTCGGCATCGAAGGCGGCCTTGACGGCCGGTCCGCGGCGCTCGACCTGGCGGTCCTGCTGCGCCAGCTGGACATCACTGATCAGCAGTGCCAGGCGGCGTGGCGTGGCGAAAGCCTTGCAGCCACCGTGGGCGAGCCCGGCGTTGTCCAGCCCATCCAGGAAACCCTTCTCGAAGGCCTGCATCAGGCGCCTGAGCGCGGTCGGCGGCAGCTCCTCGGTGCCGAGTTCGAACAGCAGGTCGGCGGAATCAGCCATTGGCCACCTCCGGCTGCTGTTTCAACATCGGGAAGCCCAAAGCCTCGCGCGAATCGTAGTAGGCCTGGGCGACGGCGCGCGCCAGGGTGCGCACGCGCAGGATGAAGCGCTGGCGCTCGGTGACCGAGATGGCGTGGCGCGCATCCAGCAGGTTGAAAGCGTGCGAGGCCTTCATGACCATCTCGTAGGCCGGCAGCGGCAGCCCCTTCTCGATGAGCCGGTTGCTGTCGTTCTCGCACTGGTCGAAGTAGCCGAACAGGAATTCGGTGTCGGCCTCGTCGAAGTTGAAATGCGACTGCTCGACCTCGTTCTGGTGGAAGACGTCGCCGTAGGTGACGACGCCCTGCGGACCCTCGGTCCAGACCAGGTCGAAGATGCTCTCCTTGTGCTGCAGGTACATGGCGATGCGCTCGAGGCCGTAGGTGATCTCGCCGCTGACGGGCTTGCAGTCGAGGCCGCCGACCTGCTGGAAGTAGGTGAACTGGGTCACTTCCATGCCGTTGAGCCACACCTCCCAGCCGAGGCCCCAGGCGCCGAGCGTCGGCGACTCCCAGTTGTCCTCGACGAAGCGGATGTCGTGCTCGAGCGGGTCGATGCCGAGCAGCTTCAATGAGCCGAGGTAGAGCTCCTGGATGTCGAGCGGCGAGGGCTTCAGGATCACCTGGTACTGGTAGTAGTGCTGCAGGCGGTTCGGGTTCTCGCCGTAGCGGCCGTCGGTCGGCCGGCGGCACGGCTGCACGTAGGCGGTGTTCCAGGGCTCGGGACCGATGGAGCGCAGGAAGGTGGCCGGGTGGAAGGTGCCGGCGCCGACCTCCATGTCGAGCGGCTGCAGGATCACGCAGCCCTGCTCGGCCCAGTACTGCTCCAGGGCGAAGATCAGGCCCTGGAAGGTGGATACGTCCGGGGATGTTGGCATCGTTATTCAAGTGACTCGCAAACAAGACGCGCCATTATATCGGAAGCAGCGGCGGCCTGCCTCGTGTGCGCAACGATGCGGGAAAACCCTTACCTTTGCCGGGCGCTTTCTGTAAAATGTCGGTTTTTTGAACGGCCTGCCAACCTGGCCGGATTCACGACCGCGAGGAAAACGTGACAGCAGACGTCTACTGGCACCAGGGCGAGATCACCCGGGCGCGCCGTCAGGAGAGAAACGGCCACAAGAGTTTCGTGCTCTGGTTCACGGGCCTGTCGGGCTCCGGGAAATCCACGCTGGCGCATGCCGTCGAGCAGGAGCTCTTCCGGCGCGGCCTGCAGGTCATGGTGCTCGACGGCGACAACGTGCGCCACGGGCTCTGTTCCGACCTCGGTTTCAAGGCCGAGGACCGCCACGAAAACCTGCGCCGCATCGGCGAGACGGCCAAGCTCTTTGTCGAGGCCGGCGTCATCGTGCTGGCGGCTTTCGTCTCGCCCTACCGCCGCGACCGCGAGCAGGTGCGCAGCATGCTGCCGCACGGCGACTTCCTCGAGGTCTTCTGCGACTGTGACCTCGCAATCTGCGAAGAGCGTGACCCCAAGGGGCTCTACGCCAGGGCGCGCGCTGGCGAGATCAGGAATTTCACCGGCATATCAGACCCCTACGAGCCGCCCGTCAAGCCGGATATGGTCTTCGATACGGGGCAGGTTTCTGTCGCGGAGAATCTCGCAAGCCTGATCGGCCTGCTCGAGGCCAGGCGCCTGATAGCTACGAGAGCATAAGGCTATGAAACCAATGAGAATCTGCTGTAGAATCCCCCATCGCATTTGCCTCCCAGTGTAACCATGACGCTATACAAACTTTTCACTCCCCTGCTCCTGCTGTCGCTCGCTTCCTGTGGCACCGTGCCCAGCATGTACCTGGATGGCGAGGCCGAGATACAGGAGAACACGCGGGAAATCGACGAATCCTCCTACACGATGCAGACGATCACCCCGGAACTGGTGGCACAGCTCGAGAAGGAGTTCGTGCAGTTCCGTGGCGGCAAGGATGTGGAGTACGAGCGCTACGA
>JARRMY010000050.1:0-5102 GCA_037385505.1 Gammaproteobacteria bacterium
CTGTTCGATGAGAAAGGCCGCTTTATCGAAGGCTACTATATCGTCGGCATGCTGGCCGAGTCATTTCTACAGAGAGAGCAAGGCGCGACGATTATTCACGATCCTCGTCTCGTCTGGAATACCATCGAGATCGTCAGGGAAAACGGCGGCGTACCGATTCAGTCAAAAACGGGGCATGCATTTATCAAGGAGAGAATGCGTGCAGAAGATGCTGTCTATGGTGGTGAAATGAGCGCGCACCACTATTTCAGGGATTTTGCGTATTGCGATAGTGGCATGATCCCCTGGTTACTTGTTATTGAGTTGCTATCCGTAAAGAATCAGCATTTATCGGCAATGGTGAATGAGCGAATCAACGCCTATCCATCGCCTGGTGAGGTTAATTTCAGATTGAAAAGTCCCTCGGATGCAATAGCGGAAATAAAAGCATGTTATGCCAACGATGCATTAAAAATAGATGAAACAGATGGGGTAAGCATGGAATTTGCAGATTGGAGATTTAATTTGCGGTCTTCCAATACTGAACCAGTAGTCAGGCTCAATCTTGAAACTAGAAAGAATCTGGCTTTGATGAGAAATAAATTGTCAATAATAAGTACAATGCTCGAAAAATATTAGTGCTATGTTGCATTTAATATAGAAATCGATGCGGCGCTTGTAAAATTGAGGCTTGCTGGTATTGATCGTGAGGCGGTCAGGACCATGACAACATCGCCATGTGAGCATCTCGTTCCTGCTATCTTTCCCGATTCTAAGATGAACATTTGTTTGTGACGAACAACTATTGCTGATATCGCGCTGTCGGTTGTAGCTGTTCTGTTCATGCACATACTTAATAAATTCAGTAAAGTTTGAACTCAAGCAGTTTGAAAGGGACTTTTGTTAATACAAAAAAGAGATTTGTGTAGATTCCATTTTCTCTACATGCCTTTACATTTTCAAGAGCTGTGACGATATTGCTTCTGATTCCTGATGTGCTTACGCCGCCGACTCTCATGCGAACGAGTGTTTTGTGAAGATATTTGAATTTCAATTTTTTGACTATCAAGAGTCTTACGAACATTTCGAAGTCAGCAGCAATCTTGTAGTTTATTGAATATAGTCCTGCCTGCTCATAACCGCTTTTTTTAACAAAGGTTGCAGTATGGGGTGGCATCCATCCAAAACGAAGTTTCCACGGCTTGAAATGTCCCGCTCTGTAATGGCGAGTGATTATTGTCAAGTCATCATTTTTAACAAATACGACATCGCCAAATACCAGGTCGAGCGTCGAGTCTGACGTAAATGTTTTGATGGCATCGCTTATGACATGATCGTTTTCATAAACATCATCTGAATTCAGAATCGCAATGACATCGCCAGATGACAGCAGAATGCCTTTGTTCATTGCATCATAAAGTCCTTCGTCAGGCTCGCTGACAAGCTTGTCGATATGCTCTGCATTTTGTTTAAGAATTTCCAGGGTTCCATCATTCGAAGACCCGTCAATTACTATGTACTCAATATCATCATGGTCTTGTAATTTAACTGACTCGATAGTGTCGAGTATTGTTCTGGAGCTGTTGTAACAAACCGTTATTACTGAGACTTTCATATTGTGTTGATTGGTCTGGATGCTCTAACTTTTAGCAATGATAGTGATGGAGTAACCATGAGTATCTCATGAGCTACCAAGGCTGGTGTAAATTCAGGAATAGTACTGATGATTGCAGATTTCTCGCTGTAATTATTGTGTAAATTTGGCGTTTGTCATAATTCGAGTAACTTCAAGCCAATTGCCACAAAACCGAGGATAAAGGCGAACAATACGGCTTTCTGCGACTTTGGCTCTCGCTGAATGAACAGCCGTATTGCCAGCAGCACCGGCACGGACTGCAGACAGGCGTGCCAGGCAGCATCGATCGCGAAGTGATTCTGTTCGCTGACGAGTGCCGGGATGATGGCGACTGGCAGGATCCAGGTCACAGTCAGGGCGAACATCTCGTAGCCCGTCGTCAGGATGATTTCCCCCTCCCGCTTGACGAGTACCTTCAGGATGACCCAGGCGAGCAGCGACATGCTCAGGACTGACAGATAGGTATCCAGCCAGTCGTTGGCCGGAACGAGCAACAGGTTATAGAGCAGCAACAGCAGGAAGATCGAGAGGTAAAGCGTGCCCCGCAGCAGGCCGACATGCGACTGCTGTTGCAGCCACGGGAAAAAGATCACCAGCAGGCCGATGAAGGCCATGATCACCCAGCTCCACTCCGAAGCAGCCGATTCGATGAATGTGATCGGGAACAGCAGCGCCAGGATGGTGGCTGCGCCGACATAGCGGGTGGTGGCGGTCAGGAAGGAGCGTGCGATTCCAAGCAATCGATGGTCGAAGTCCAGGAACCGCTCATACCGCTCTGCCCATGGCGTCATGTCGGTCTGCTGCAGGTGAGCAATCGTGGCATAGATTGCGACACTGCTCAGCACCATCACCAGCGCCTGCAGCCAGTCCGGGTAATCCGCGATCAGGATCGACAGCAGGCCATAGAGGAACATGCCGAGATAGATCATGGAGACGGCCGCGCCGTGCGGGATGCCGAGTCCGATGAGCTTGTGGTGCAGGTGCGTCTTGTCCGGGTGGAACGGATTCAGGCCCAGGATGGCCCTCCGGGTCATGACGTAGGTGGTGTCCATGAGCGGGATGGCGAGGATGAGCAGGAGGCTGACCGGCTTGATCATGACAGGCTCGCCATCGGCGGTGTCGGCGAGCAACACGACTGCAGCGGTGGCCAGGGTATAGCCCAGAAACAGGCTGCCCGTATCTCCCATGAAGAGCCTTGCGGGATAGGTGTTGAAACGCAGGAAGCCGATGATCGCGCCGATGAGCGCCAGGAGAATGCCGAGTGCTTCCCACTGCTGGGCCTGGATTGCGAGCCCAGCGAGGAACAAGGCGGCGATGGCGCTGATGCCGCCGGCGAGCCCGTCGAGCCCATCCGACAGGTTCAGGGCGTTGATGAACCCCGCGATACAGAAGATCGTGACCGGCACCTCGAGGATGCCGAGTCTGAGATCGCCGATGCCGACCAGGTCGCCCATGGTGACCAGCGTCTTGCCGCTGATCAGGATGAAAACCGATGCGGCGACGAGCTGGCCGAGCATCTTGTAGAGCGCCCGGATCTGGAAGATGTCATCGATGAGCCCGATCAGCACGATGACCACGAGGCCGGCGAGGAATCCGGCGATGATGCTGTTGTATGGGAGAAAGACGAACGCTGCCACGCCCAGGCCCGTCGCCATGCCGAGTCCCCCGAGGCGTGTCTTGCTCTGGGTATGCATGCTGCGCTCGTTCGGATTGTCGATGACGCCGATGATGCGCGCCAGGCCCATTGTTAGGGGAGTGACCAGCAGCGATAGGAACAGGGCCGTGAAGAACAGCAACCCGTAGGCCTCGAGGATGGCTGTTATTGTGGGGGTTTCGGGGTGCAAGGGCCTCTGTCCGTGTTATCTCATCCGCGTTGCATTATACAGTGTCGGGGATGATTTATTCCGCTATCGCGCATCATGAGGGAACACCCCGGCGCCTTGGTTGCGGGTCGGGCATCGCACCGGCATGTCGCCCTCAAGGGCGGTTTGCAACTGCTGCACCTGGTCTGCTGCCGCGGCGATTCCAGCGCTGAACCATTCCCCGGCATCGAGATTGCCACAGTCGCTGCGCTCCCTCGCAATGACGCCTTTCAGCATGAGTGTCTTGTCTGTCGTGCGGGCTTCGGCCCGGCATGTCGCCCTCAGGGACGGCCCCATTCGACGCTCGTCAAGCTCGTACTGGTCAGGGAGGTCTGCTCGCTGTTCCACAGGGGCGCGGTGAAAACCTGAAGGGATGCAGAGATCGCAAAGTCCCGCAAAGGGCCGAGAATCCATATAGTGTCTGTCTGAACCACTTTGCGTTTTCTGCGGAACTCTGCGTTCTTAGGGGCGCCTCCCCGTGATGACCCGTTCAGGATCGGCGGGGTTCTTCGCTTACAAGCCTTTCCGGGAAAATATGGTGCTCACTGTTCGGATCAATACCTAGAACTCAAGCCAGATAGTCCAGTTTTTGATGTAGTAGATGTCATAAACAGCCTGTTTTTTCGTCAATTGCCCCTTCCTCCTCGGGCGCAGGCTGTTGTGGACAGCAGGCATGTTCATGGGCGTCCTGAGATTCATGTCTGGGTGGTTTTTCCGGGGCAACCTTTCCGGCTCATCCGGGTGCCGGCCATCCTCCGCACTGGCTGGTTTCCAGGCTTTCTAAACAGCCCTCTATCCTGTAAAGTGCTTTCCCTGAATTGAAACCCGGCCTCTCGGGCCGAAAAGTTGAACAGTATCCGGGGTTTATATCATGGCAAGACAACCAGATTTCATCGCACCTTCCATTCTTTCCGCGGACTTCGCGAACCTGGGTCCGGAGTGCGTGGACGTGCTCAACGCCGGCGCCGATATCATCCATTTCGACGTCATGGACAACCACTATGTGCCGAACCTGACCATCGGCCCGCTGGTCTGCGAGGCGCTGCGCAAGCACGGCCTCACGGCGCCGATCGACGTGCACCTGATGGTCAAGCCGGTCGATCGTATCGTGCCGGACTTCGCCAAGGCGGGCGCGACCTACATCACCTTCCACCCGGAAGCTTCCGAGCACGTCGACCGCACACTGCAGCTCATCAAGAACGAGGGCTGCAAGGCCGGCCTGGTCTTCAACCCGTCGACCTCGCTCTCCTACCTCGACTATGTCCTCGACAAGATCGACATGATCCTGCTGATGTCCGTCAACCCGGGCTTCGGCGGCCAGAGCTTCATCCCGTCTGCACTCGACAAGCTGAAGGAAGTGCGCAAGATCATCGACGATTCGGGCTATGACATCCGTCTCGAGATCGATGGCGGCGTCAAGGCCGACAACATCGGCGAGATCAAGGCCGCTGGTGCCGATACTTTCGTCTCCGGTTCGGGCATCTTCGGTGGCCGCAACGAGTCGGATCCGAACAAGTACGACACCATCATCGGCCAGATGCGCGAGGAAATGGCGAAGGTTTAAGGACTAGGACGCAGAGAGCGCAAAGGGCTGCGGAGGACGCGGAGTTTTTTAGGTTTGGCCC
>JARRMY010000051.1:0-5389 GCA_037385505.1 Gammaproteobacteria bacterium
CGTATCAATGCGGGATATCAATGCGGGACACCCACCAATTGAATGTCCAGGAGTTTTAGCCGCCTTTCGGGGCCCTGACCCGATCTTTGTAATGGGTGGCTGTCCCTGAATGAGCGGCCAGCCGATCAGGGAATACGGCGAGAAAACGCAGGGGACCCTCGAGGCATCCCCGCAGACGAGAGAGAACAATGAGTGACCAGCTAATCCGAATCGCGACGCGCAAGTCGCCACTCGCCATGTGGCAGGCGGAACACGTCAAGGCCGCGCTCGAGGCCGCGCATCCAGGCATCGATGTCGAACTCATCGGCATGACGACGAAGGGTGACAGAATTCTCGACACACCGCTGGCCAAGATCGGCGGAAAGGGGCTTTTCATCAAGGAGCTCGAGGTCGGCATGCTCGAAGGGACCGCCGACATCGCCGTGCACAGCATGAAGGACGTTCCCGTGGAGTTTCCGGAGGGACTCGAGCTGGCCGTCATCATGGAGCGCGAGGATCCGCGCGATGCCTTCGTCTCGAATGACTTCGACAGCTTCGACGCCCTGCCGCAGGGAGCGACGGTCGGCACCTCGAGCCTGCGCCGCCAGTGCCAGCTCCAGGCGCGCCGGCCCGACCTCAAGATCACTCCGCTGCGCGGCAACGTCAACACGCGCCTGTCCAAGCTTGACAATGGCGACTACGACGCCATCATTCTCGCCGCTGCGGGTCTGATCCGCCTGGGATTCAGCGAGCGCATCCGCGCCTTCATCGGACCGGAAGAGAGCCTGCCGGCCATCGGCCAGGGCGCCATCGGCATCGAGTGCCGATCGGACGACGAGCGGATCAAATCACTGATCGAGCCGCTGCACCACGCAGAGACGGCCACCCGCCTGGCAGCCGAGCGTGCCATGAACGAGCGCCTGAATGGCGGCTGCCAGGTGCCGATTGCGGGCCACGCGGTCCTCGACGGTGACACCCTGACCGTTCATGGCCTCGTCGGCGAGCCAGACGGAAGCAGCATCGTCCGCGCAAACCGCTCAGGCCCTGTCGCGGATGCCACCGCACTCGGCATCGCCGTCGCCGATGAACTGCTGGCCAGCGGCGCAGATGCGATCCTGAAGCGCCTCTACGCCGAACAAGGCTGATGCCGTCAATGCGAGACACCCACCCCTTGGCCCCCTTTGCGTCAATGCGAGACACCCACCCCTTGGCCCCCTTTGTACGACATCAATTTGCATCATCAATTTCGGACACCCACCTTTTTCGATGCCTCAATTCGGGACAGCCATCATTTATCTGCTCTCTATTGGTGGTTGTCCCGAATTTCATCGGTGAATTAAGTGGCTGTCCCGTTTTATTACAGAAAAGATGACTGACTGCCCCTGCGACCTGAACGGCCTCCGGGTGCTCGTGACGCGGCCGCGCGGGCAGGCGGGACCCCTCGCCGAGGCGATCCGCGACTGTGGCGGCCAGGTCGAGCGGATGCCGCTGCTTGCCATAGAGGCCGCTGTCAGCACCGCCGATACGGATAAATTGCGGCATGCGGCCGACTATGACGACCTGCTCTTCGTCAGTCCCAACGCGGTGCGCCATGCAACCGGACTGCTCGCCGCCGGCAAGGCGCGCGTGATCGCCATTGGCGAGGCGACGGCCGCGCTGCTCGAGGATAACGGCATCGCCGTTGCCATCGTGCCGCAACGCTCGACGAGCGAATCTCTGCTCGATGACGTCCGGATTGGACCCATGGCCGGGCGCCGGGTCCTCATCGTGCGCGGCCAGGGTGGGCGTGAGCTGCTGGCCGGGAGCCTGCGCGAGGCCGGTGCACATGTCGATTATGCCGAGGTCTATCGCCGCGCCATGCCGCCTGCACCCCCGGTTGAGCTGATGCAGGCCTGGGGCGAGCGGGTCGATGCCATAATCGTCACATCGGAGCAGATGCTGAAGAATCTGCTCGAGCTGACACAGAAGGATCGCCGCGTGCTGGAGACGCCGCTTGTCGTAATCAGCGAACGCTTGCAGTATGCTGCGAACACGCTAGGATTTACGGACATCCTGCAGGCACACAACCCCTACCCTGCCGACCTGCTGCGGACACTCTGCCGCCTCGCGGGCCGGCAATAGCGAATTTCGGAGAGAGAAGTATGCGTTCCTATCCTCGTGTCATGACCGAACTCGGCGGCGACTCCGTGCCGGTAAGAAAAAGAGGCCCGGGCAAGCGCTTCCTCGTCATCCTGACGCTTTTCCTCGTCACCGTCGGCGGCCTCATGGGTTATGCCATCTGGTACTGGAACAAGTCACGTGAGGATCTCGTGGTGCTCAACCTGCGCATCGAGGAGACTCGCCACCAGCAGCTACTGCTTCAGCAGCAGCTCGAGGCCAGCAGCGAACAGATCGAGGAGCAGCAGGCGCTCATTACAGAACAGCAGGAGCGGCTGACCGGCCAGCAGCAGATTGTCGACCGCCAGGCCGAGCAGGTTACGGCTGTCGTCACCGAGATTGCGCACGTGCGCAAGGAACACAGGGCCCTCGACGAGGCGGTGACCGATACCCGGCAGCAACTCTCCGCAGTGCCGTCGGAGATGTTGCGCTCGAAAATCGAATACCTGCTGGACATCGCCGAGACCGAGCTGCGTTATCGCAATGACATCGACGATGCGCTCGCGCTGATGCAGAAGGCGCTGGCCATCCTCGAGGAGAAGCGTCTCTATCCGGATGTGCAGGCCGTTCTGGGCGAGGAGATCGCCGCGCTGCAGGCCTGGAGCAAGCCCGATGAGGTCGACATTCGCACCCGGCTGCTTGCCATGGCCGACCGTGTCGCCGAGCTGGACCTCAAGTCCGTCGCCGAGATCCGGACCACCTCAATCAGCGATCCGGCCTCGGAGGAGTGGCTCGCCCACGTGCGTGACAGCCTGCACGAGATCGTGATGCAACAGGGGCATTCCGGCCTGACAGCATCCCACAACCGCTATCGCGAGGACATCCTGCGCAACGAACTCCGGCTTGCATTCGACGACGCCCGCTTCGCGCTGCTGGCCAATGATCCCGAGCGCTACCGCGCGACGCTGGCGCTGTCGGCCAGGCTCGCGCAGCGCTATTTCGACACAGACGAGGAGTTCATCAACGCCATCGAGAGTCTCGCAACGATCGAGTTCGAGCCGGCCCTGCCCGAAACCGGCAAGGCGCTGCAACTCTTCAACGACAAGCACCGCTCCTGACCCTGGTCCGGCGCGCGAGTCGACGGCGCGACATCAAGCCGCGATCGCCACGCATCCCTGCCACGTTGTCAGCAGCGGCTCCAAGGCTATACTGGCGGCATGGTCCAGCCAACCCGGTGACGAGCAACGATGTGCGGCGGTGTCGAATACAAGGAGAGCGGCCATCTATGGACGGTCTATTTCCCCGATTCGGAGGCGCGCCTGCCTGTCGTCACGAAAATGCATCGCACGCGGCTCGTCACCTGGGGCCGCAGACACTACGAGGCGGGTGCGCTGCCGCTCGGCGGCTGGGCGCGGCACGAGTCCATCGAAGAAGGTGTCTGGGCCCGCTGGAACCCGCTCCCTGTGAAAATTCACGTGCGCCGCTACATGGAGAAGGACAGTAACAACAAGAGCCACTGGTTCGACGTGCCGCCACTGCATGTCATCCAGGGACTCGTCGCGAGCCACGGCGAGGAACAGCGCGTCTACATCGTGACGGTGCCGGCCGAGGGCGAATTTGCCGCCATCCATGACAGGTGGCCGAGGATCGTGCAGGCGGAGCCGCTGTTCAAGAACTGACCAAATGCCCTGAATAGCCGTATCCCGATACCGCCGATATGGCGCCGATATGGAACACCCACCTTTGATGTCCTACCATCCGCTATGGGACATCCACCTTTTGCCTCACCCCGATACGCCCCCGATACATGACACCCACCTTTCATGTTCAGCCAACAGCTAACGGCGAATATGGGACATCCACATTTCAAGTCCCCCAGACATCCCTGATGTATTGACAATTGCAGATATCCTGCCAGAATAGAGAACATAATTAGTACATTTGCAGTCAGGGACAGACAGCTATGACTCGACCAAGAACCAACCAGATTTGCCTGGATGTAACCCGCTACTACCACTGCGTCTCACGCTGTGTCCGCCGTGCCTATCTTTGTGGAAATGACTCGCATAGCGGGCAGTCGTATGAACACCGGCGCGAGTGGGTCGAAGAACGTATCCTGTCACTGACGCACTGCTTCACGATCGATATTTGTGCTTATGCGGTGATGAGCAATCATTGTCACGTGGTGCTGCATATCGATGTTGGAAAAGCATCATCCTTGTCGACTCATGAGATTATCGAGCGCTGGCATGGCCTGTTCGCAGGAAATGTACTCTCCCAACGCTTTCTGGCTGGACACACCCTCACTGATGCGGAAATGCGCGCAGTTGAGGAGCAAGCCGAAACCTGGCGCAAGAACCTCATGTCAGTTAGCTGGTTCATGCGTTGCCTGAACGAGCATATTGCTCGACGGGCAAATGCAGAGGATGAGTGTACGGGGCGGTTCTGGGAGGGCCGGTTCAAATGCCAGGCCCTGCTTGATGAAGCAGCGCTTCTCGCGTGCATGGCCTATGTGGATCTCAATCCGGTACGCGCGGGAGTAGCGAAAACTCCCGAATCCTCCGATCACACATCCATCCATCGAAGACTTTTGGGATTGCGCAGTGATTGCGATAAATCTCGGCCGCAAGGCTTGATGCCATTCAGCAGCAACTCGCAAAAAACCGCAATCTGTCCGGGTTTCAATCTTCAGGACTATCTGGAACTGCTCGACTGGACGGGCCGGGCAATCCGCGATGACAAGCGCGGAGCCCTCACGAGCAATCTACCCCCGATTGCACGGCGACTGCAATTTGAGAAGGACGCCTGGCTCTCCATGACTGCGGGTTTTGAATCACTTTTCCATACGCTGGTGGGTTCTGAAGAGCGGGTTAAGAATGCCTGCACACAGACAGGCCGGTGCTGGTCGCAAGGGATCAATGCCTGCCGCCGTCATTTCCCCTCATGAAGATCTCTGATTCGCTGATCCTGTAAAACATAACGAATTCACAATACGCTCGACCAATCAATTCTCCTATAGTGGATGTCCAGAAGTGAGTTAGAAGTGAGTTTGGAATTGGTGGGTGTCTTAGATTGAACGGGATTGAACGCCAGTGTGGACTGGATTGAGCCGGGGGATTAGTGGGTGTCCCAGTTTGGACTTCCCAGTTTGGACTGTCCCAGTTTGGACTGGGGGATTAGTGGGTGTCCCAGTTTGGACTCCAGTTTGGACTCTCACATACGCGTTGAGTAGTATCGATAGAAATCCAGAAGAGAGCTATTTACCAGAGTCGTGACGCTGATTCGCGAAGCGCACCGGAGGGAATGCAACTGA
>JARRMY010000052.1:0-4143 GCA_037385505.1 Gammaproteobacteria bacterium
CTGCAACTTCTGTCCGAAGTGTCCCATTTCGAAGGATGTGATTTTTTCTGCGGCGAGCATGCCCATGTTTTCGATCCCTTCCCTGCGCGAGGCCAGTTCGACGAACCGATGGGCAAAGTGCAGGGGAACCAGTCCTTCCGGGTTCTCGATTGCATCTGTTCTAACGCGAGATTGACTCAACAGACGTTCGGTTGGTGCGCCGATCTCCTCAAGCAGACTGATGAAGGGATAGAGCGAACAGGCTCTCGTGAAGGGGATGCGGCTGCGTAAGTCAGGACTCTCTGCCGCCGGAGCAGTGGTCGCGGGAACAGGCCTGTTGTCAATCGAATGATTCATCGCTCTTGCTGACAGTGTGGCGTGATATGACAGATAGCATGTCGCCTCGTGTGCCGGAAATTATATATGCTGCGGTTGACGAATTCAGTCTGAATAATCAGACGCATGCCGGAGCAGGGAAGGGCACCCGGAAACACTCAGATGTATCAACTGGTCCTGAAAATCCCTGAAGAGGCGCCAGGCAAGGCTATCGGGGCAGGAAAAGCAGAAGCCCGGAAAGCTATTGTTGGCATGAAATGCTCTCCGGAAGTAGACTTGTTGATAACAAACCCAAGAGGAAACAAACGATGAAAATCGCCAGAAAGAGATCCGGTGCCCTCTCCGCCATCGCTGCATTGAGCCTGGGGCTCTCGGCTGGCCCGGCCTCGGCGGCCGAGAGCGAATGGGAGTGGTCGATTGCGCTCTACGGCTGGATGTCCGGGATCGATGCCGAAGTCTTTGCCAACAACACCAAGGTCGGCGAGATCGACATGAGTTTCAGCGATATCCTCGATGACCTCGACATGACACTCATGCTGCATGGAGAGGGATTTCGCGGCCAGTGGGGCTTCTTCGCCGATGTGGTCTATCTCGACATCTCCGGCAAGGAGACAGGCAATCTGGCGACCACCGAGTATGGCATGTCGTCGACCATCTTCGACCTTGCAGGCGTCTACAGGCTGAGTGGCACGCCCCTCGGTTTCGAGGCCTACGCCGGCCTGCGTTACTTCAGCATGGACATGGAGCTCGATGTCACCACGTTAACCGGCACTACCCGCAGCGCGAGCGTCGACGACAGCTACGCTGACTTCCTGGTCGGTGCACGCTACACGGGCGAGATCAACAGGAACTGGTTCTACCGCCTGCGTGGCGATGTCTCGGCGGGTGAAACCGATGGAACCTGGAGCCTGATGGGACTGGCGGGCTACAGGTTTGGCAAGCAGCTCAACATGAGTGCTATTTTCGGTTACAGGCACCTCGAGATCGACCTCGAAGATGACCAGGGGCTCGTGACGGTCAGCCAGGACCTGACCATGTCAGGACCCTTCGTGGCCTTCAATTACGCCTTCTGACAACGGCCTCCTGCTGTGAAGCACTCCCGGTGCGAAATGTCTGACAGAGTCGGCTGCTTCGCGCCGGGACTCTCACCAGCCCGCTGAATTTCACTTCTCGTCCTCATGGAGATCACAAGGCCCGTTTTCCGGGTTCAGGGTCTCCTTGCGCATCTATCGGCGGGCATCTCTCCGGAGCCTCTTTGCCTATATCGTTACAACAATAGCTGATCTCGATCAGGGTTTGTTTTTTCAAACTGTTTTCCACTCAAACGCTATCCTTATCGTGGCACCAAATGACCGATTTGTAGTGGGGCGACTGCTATTCTTGTCAAGAGAATCAATCGGCATGCGTCGCCTTGCCATCATGCAAAAGTGGAGAAACATCATGCGCAATCCAACACGACTGCTCGGAGTCGCCATCGCCGGACTGGCGATGCTGGCGCCGACCTGGCTGCCAGCCGCGGACTCCGCGATGGGAAGCGATTTTGCAATCGATCGCGACAATGCGCCCGTGCTCAAGGAGGCCTACTCGCCCTATGTCGGCGATGACTATCCAGACCGCGTATTCTGGGGTGATACCCACCTCCATACCTCCTACTCCTACGACGCGGGGCTGGTGGGCAACACGCTGGGACCGGACGAGGCGTATCGCTTCGCGAAGGGCGAGCAGGTCATCTCCGCCACCAAGGTGCCGGCGAAACTGGTGCGTCCCCTGGACTGGCTGGTCGTCGCCGATCATGCCGAGACCCTGGGGGTTCCCGTACTGATCCAGCGTTCCGATCCGACCCTTCTGAAGACCGAGATCGGCAAGACGACCCACGACCTCTACATGGAAGGCAAGGTCTACGAGGCATTCGAATATTACGGATTGAAGGTCCTCGTCGAGGGCAATAACCCGATGGATGACCCAAGCATTGCCCGCACCATGTGGGAGGAGATGGTCGGTTACGCGGAGGAGCACAACGATCCGGGAAAATTCACCGCCTTCATCGGCTACGAATGGTCCGCCATGCCGGCAGGCAACAACCTGCACCGCGTCGTGGTCATGCGCGACAACGGTGACAAGGCGACCGAAGTGCTGCCTTTCGCTGCCTACGACTCGGACGACCCCGAGGATCTCTGGGCGTGGATGGCGCGTTACGAGGAGAAGACCGGTGGCCAGGTGCTCGCCATTCCGCACAACGGCAACCTCGCGAACGGGGTGATGTTCGCCACCGAGACCCTGTCCGGAGAGCCCATCGACGAGAACTACGCCAGGGCGCGGGCCAAATGGGAGCCGCTCTACGAGGTGACCCAGATGAAGGGTGACGGCGAGGCGCATCCGCTGCTCTCGCCCGACGACGAGTTCGCCGACTACGAGAACTGGGACCGCGGCAACTGGGCCGGCGAGAAAAAGACTCCCGAGATGCTCCCGCACGAGTACGCCCGCGGCGCGCTCAAGATTGGCCTGCAGCTCGAGGAGAAACTCGGCACCAATCCATTCAAGTTCGGCATGGTGGGCGCCACCGACGCCCACACCTCCCTTGCCACGACCCGGGAAGAGAACTACTTCGGCAAGGTCGCCCTCATGGAGCCTGGCCCGGATCGTTTCGCCGGGCAGATCGTCCCCGATCCGGAGGGCGTCGGCACGGCGACCTATGAATTCGAGACCATCGCCTCGGGCCTCCAGGGCGTCTGGTCCAGGGAGAACACTCGGGCCGACCTGTGGGATGCCATGAAACGCAAGGAGACCTATGCGACGACGGGCACGAGAATCACCGTCCGCGTCTTCGCCGGCTGGGATTTCGATGAGAAGACCGTGCTGCGGCCCGACTTCGCGAAAACCGGCTACCGTGACGGGGTGCCCATGGGAGGCGACCTGACCGCTGCGCCGGAAGGCAAGGCTCCACGCCTGATGGTGCGCGCCCTGCGTGACCCCGATGGCGCAGACCTCGACCGCGTGCAGATCGTGAAGGGGTGGCTCGACGCCAGTGGCGAACTCCACGAGCAGATCTACGATGTCGCCTGTTCCGATGGCCGTGCGATCAATGACAAGAACCGCTGTGACCGCCCGGTGGGCAACACCGTCGACATCGAGAAGGCCACCTACACCAACGATATCGGCGAACCGCTCCTGATGGCGTACTGGCAGGATCCGGACTTCGATCCGCAGCAGCGCGCCTTCTACTATGTGCGCGTGCTGGAGATCCCGACGCCGCGCTGGACCACCTACGATGCGGCATTTTACGGTGTGGACATCCCGGAAGGCGTTCCTCCGACCCAGCAGGAGCGCGCCTACACCTCGCCGATCTGGTACACACCCTGATTGATGTCAATTTAATTTGTGAGTGTCCGTTTTCACATCCATTAAAAAGGGAAAAAATATGAACAACGCTTACTTTACATTCATAAGCCTGGTCATGCTGGCGCTTATCACCGCATGTTCAGCAGAAAAGGCGAGCGCACAAACAGAGGGCAATGCAATACCCTATCCCTTGCCTGAATGGAAAGGTGTACAGGGCAAAACCCTGGCCGACTCGAAACCCGATTTTATCGGGCAGCCCAAAGCGCCTGATGGGGCACCCAATGTACTGGTCATCATGCTCGATGATGCCGGGTATTCGAATTCGACCTCATTTGGAGGCGTTATGAAAACGCCCACCCTTGATCGGCTTGCTGAGGAAGGGCTACGGTACACCCACCTGTCCGTGTCCGCAGTTTGTTCCCCGACAAGGGCCTCATTATTGACCGGTTACAACGTTCACCAGATCGGGACCGGTATCATATCGGAATT
>JARRMY010000053.1:0-4075 GCA_037385505.1 Gammaproteobacteria bacterium
ATGCTCGCCGAGGCCGGGCTGCTCGAGGAGGGCACGAGCCTCTACGACACCGTCAATATTGCCCTGATGCATCATGTCATGGCCGGGTTGCGCGCCCATGCGCTGTTCAAGAAGGATGTCCACTACATCGTGCGCAACAATGAAATCATCATCGTCGACGAGTTCACGGGCCGCACCATGCCCGGGCGGCGCTGGTCGGAAGGTCTCCACCAGGCCATCGAGGCGAAGGAAGCAGTGCCGATCCAGCAGGAGAACCAGACACTCGCCTCGATCACCTTCCAGAACTACTTCCGGCTCTATGACAAGCTCTCTGGCATGACCGGTACTGCTGACACGGAGGCCTTCGAGCTGCAGCAGATCTATGGCCTCGAGGTGGTCGTTATCCCGACCAACAAGCCGATGATCCGCGATGACCGTGCAGACCTTGTCTACCTGACGAAAGGGGAAAAGTTCAACGCCATCATCGAGGACATCCGCGATTGCGTGAAGCGTGGACAGCCGGTGCTCGTGGGTACTGCCTCCATCGAGGCATCCGAGCTTGTCGCGCAATTACTGGACAAGGCGAAGATCAAGCACGAGGTGCTCAACGCCAAGCAGCATGAACGCGAAGCGCATATCGTCGAGGATGCCGGACGGCCAAGTGCGGTCACCATCGCCACCAACATGGCGGGCCGGGGTACCGACATTGTGCTTGGTGGCAATCTCGATGCGGAACTGCAGGCAATTGGCGACAATCCTGACCCGTCGAAAGCCGATGCAATCAAGGATGCCTGGAAGAAAACCCATCAGCAGGTCCTCGATGCCGGTGGTTTGCATGTGATCGGTACCGAGCGCCATGAATCACGCCGGATCGACAACCAGTTGCGCGGTCGTTCGGGAAGACAGGGCGACCCGGGCTCGAGCCGCTTCTACCTCTCGCTCGAGGATGACCTCATGCGCATCTTCGCTTCCGATCGTGTCTCCGGGCTCATGCAGAAACTCGGCATGCAGGAGGGCGAGGCGATCGAGCATCCCTGGGTCAACAAGGCCATCGAGAATGCCCAGCGCAAGGTCGAGGGGCGCAACTTCGATATCCGCAAGCAGTTGCTGGAGTACGATGACGTGGCCAACGACCAGCGCAAGGTGGTCTACCAGCAACGCAGCGAGCTCATGGAAGTGGATGATGTCTCCGACACCATCGCGTCCATGCGGGAAGAGGTGGTCAACGGCCTGATTGATCAGTACATCCCGCAAGGCAGCATCGAGGAGCAGTGGGATGTCGCGGGTCTCGAGGAAGCGCTGCAGGGCGAATTCGACATGGAACTCCCGATCGCGCGCTGGCTCGAGGAAGACGAGAGCCTGCACGAGGAGACGCTGCGCGAGAAAATCCTCGCAGAGATGGTTGCGGACTACGAGGCCAAGGAGAAAATCGTCAGCAGTGAACAGATGCGCCAGTTCGAGAAGGGCATCATGCTCGAATCACTCGACAACCACTGGAAGGAACATCTCGCGGCCATGGATTACCTGCGCCAGGGTATCGGACTGCGCGGTTATGCGCAGAAGAACCCGAAGCAGGAGTACAAGCGCGAGGCGTTCGCGATGTTCGAATCCCTGCTCGACAATATCAAGCATGACGTTGTGAAGATTCTCACGCGCGTCCGGGTGCGCGAGGATGCGCCCATGGATCTTCCGGAACATGCGCCACAGCCGATCGAATTCAAACACCAGGAGTTCAAGGGCTTCGGGCCTGAATCACCGGTCAATGCGCCTCCGCCCGATGAGTCCCCTGAAGAGCAGCATGCGCAGCCCTTCGTGCGTGATGGTCGCAAGATCGGGCGCAATGAACCCTGTCCCTGCGGCTCCGGAAAGAAATACAAGCAGTGCCACGGGAAACTGACCTGATGGAGACAGCCGCGGTCCTGCCCGTTGCCGGCATCCGGCTCGGTAGCGTCGCGGCAGGCATCCGCTACAAGGACCGCAAGGACCTCGTGCTGATCGAACTGGCTCCGGGTTCAACCTGCGCTGCCGTCTTCACGACCAATGCCTTCTGCGCCGCGCCTGTCATTGTCGCGCGCGAACACCTCGCGGCAGGCGAGCCGCGCTACCTGCTCATCAACTCCGGCAATGCGAACGCCGGTACTGGTCAGAACGGGCTGCGCGCTGCGCGTGAGACCTGCAAGTCGCTCGCGGCCGCGGCCGGTTGCGCCATGAGCCAGGTGCTGCCCTTTTCAACGGGCGTGATCGGCGTGGATCTGCCGACCAACGTTTTCGCGATGGCCGCACCCTCTGCACTGGCTGCCCTTGACGAGCAAGGCTGGCAGGATGCCGCCCGTGCCATCATGACCACCGACACGGTGCCCAAGCTCTGCAGTCGCCAGATCGAGATCGACGGCAAGCCCGTCACCGTGACCGGCATGAGCAAGGGCTCCGGCATGATCCGTCCCGATATGGCGACCATGCTGGCCTATGTCGCAACCGATGCAGCGGTCCCGCGGCCATTGCTGCAGAAAGCGCTCGGGAAAGCCGTAGCGCCAAGTTTCAACTCCATCACAGTCGATGGTGATACCTCGACGAATGATGCCTGTGTGCTCATGGCGACCGGCGCGTCGGGTGTCACGATCACTG
Organism: Gammaproteobacteria bacterium; assembly: GCA_037385505.1. Classification (GTDB taxonomy): domain Bacteria; phylum Pseudomonadota; class Gammaproteobacteria; order Chromatiales; family Chromatiaceae; genus Sva-25. The sequence goes on from JARRMY010000053.1 coordinate 2,605, forward strand.
ATGACCAGTTCGACCTGTTCGCGGAAGCTGTCACCGACGTCTGCATGGAACTTGCGCGCGCCATCGTGCGCGACGGCGAGGGTGCGACCAAGCTCGTCGAGGTCAGGGTGACTTCAGCAGCCAGTGTCGATGAAGCCCGCCAGGTTGCCTACACCATCGCGCATTCGCCGCTGGTCAAAACAGCGCTCTTCGCCAGCGATCCCAACTGGGGACGCATCCTCGCGGCGGTCGGCAGGGCAGGGCTTGCCGATCTGGATCTCGACGCCATCCGCATCTGGCTCGACGATGTCTGCATCGTCAGCGACGGTGGTCGCGATCCGGGTTATACCGAGGAGGCAGGGCAGGCAGTGATGAACAGGTCCGGGTTCGTGATCCATGTCGATCTCGCGCGTGGAGAGGCCGAAACAACCGTGCTGACCTGCGACCTCTCGTTCGACTACGTTAAGATCAACGCTGAATATCGCACCTGATGGACACCTCCAAAAATTGTCTTTTCCCGCGATTACTGCGTCAGTTCCGTGCTCGACAAAATTGTCGGGAACAATTTTGGACAGCGAAGCTGGCCCGCAGGGCGGAGGGCAGGAGGCCCGGAGCAATCCTCATGTATCCGCTCATACACTCCGGTTCTACGCGCGGGACTTCCTTGCACTCACAAGAAAATCCTGTTTTTTGAAGGCGCCCGGGTATTTTTATGTTGCACGTCGCCGTTGCTGTCATTCGCGATGAGCAGGGCAGAGTCCTGCTGTCCAGGCGGCGCGAGGGTACGCATCTGGCCGGACTCTGGGAGTTCCCGGGCGGCAAGGTCGAACCCGGTGAAAGTGTCGGCCAGGCGCTCAGGCGCGAGATCCACGAGGAGACTGGTCTCGATGTTCTCGCGCATCGTCCGCTCATCGGTATCCGGCATCACTACCCGGAGAAATCCGTCTTTCTCGATACCCACCTGGTGACGACCTGGAGCGGCGAGGCGCATGGCAGGGAAGGCCAGGAGATCGCCTGGTGCGAGATGAATGCGTTGGAAGAGTTCGCTCTGCCCGAGGCGGACAAGCCCATCCTGACAGCACTGGCTTTACCCGATCGCTACGCCATTACGCCACCAGTCATCGAGTCTGAAGAAAAGTTTCTGCTTGAACTGGAAAAGACGCTCGTCGAGGGGATCCGGCTCGTTCAACTCAGGCTTCCGGGAGATGCTGCTGTCGGCCCGCTGGCTGATAAAGCCATGGCGCTTTGCGAGCGTGCCGGTGCGGCCCTCATGGTCAAGGAACCAGAGCTTGCCAGGCAGCTCGGTTGTGGACTGCACCTGCGTTCTGTCGACCTGATGCGTCTTGAAGAACGGCCTCTTGCATCCGGCCAGTTGCTTGCTGCGTCCTGTCACTCTGAAGAAGAGGCCATGCAAGCCGAAAGGATTGGTGCTGATTTCATCACGCTTTCACCTGTCTTGCCGACAGCTTCGCACCCTGGTGAGGAAACACTT
>JARRMY010000054.1:0-4947 GCA_037385505.1 Gammaproteobacteria bacterium
CGTCGGCCTCGAGAAGCGTCTCAAAAAGATTCTCGATCCCGAAGCTGGGGAGTACGAAGAGCAGCGCAAGCGCTACTTCGACCGGCTGCAGGTGGAGCTCGATGTCATCAACCAGATGGGCTTCCCGGGTTACTTCCTCATCGTTGCGGACTTCATCCAGTGGGCCAAGGAAAACGCCATTCCCGTCGGACCCGGGCGCGGATCGGGCGCCGGTTCGCTCGTCGCCTATGCGCTCGAGATCACGGACCTGGATCCGCTCGAGCACGAGCTGCTGTTCGAGCGCTTCCTCAACCCGGAGCGTGTCTCCATGCCCGACTTCGACATCGACTTCTGCATGGACAACCGCGACCGCGTCATCGACTATGTGGCGCGCACCTATGGGCGCGACTCCGTCTCGCAGATCATCACCTACGGCTCCATGGCCGCGAAGGCCGTGGTGCGCGATGTCGGGCGCGTGCTCGGTCACCCCTTCGGCTTCGTCGACCGCATCGCGAAGCTCGTGCCTTTCGAGGTCGGCATGACGCTGACCAAGGCGCTCGAGCAGAACCCCGAGTTCAAGGAGCAGTACGACAACGACGAGGAGGTCGCTGCGCTTGTCGACATGGCGCTGAAGCTCGAGGGTGTCGCGCGCAACGCCGGCAAGCATGCCGGGGGCGTGGTCATCTCGCCAACCGTCTTGACCGACTTCACGCCGCTCTACTGCGAAGCGGGCGGCGAGAACCTCGTGACCCAGCTCGACAAGGACGACGTCGAGGCCGTGGGTCTCGTCAAGTTCGACTTCCTCGGCCTGCGCACCCTCACCATCATCGACTGGGCGCTGGCGACCATCAACGGGGTCAGGAAGGGCAGGGGCGAGGAGCCTGTCGATATCACTACCATCCCGGTCGCCGACGAGGCGGCCTTCAAGCTGCTCAAGACGGGTAACACCACGGCCGTCTTCCAGCTCGAATCCCACGGCATGCAGGAGCTGATCCGCAAGCTGCTGCCCGACAACTTCGACGACATCACGGCACTCGTGGCGCTGTTCCGTCCGGGTCCTCTGCAGTCGGGCATGGTCGATGACTTCATCAACCGCAAGCACGGGCGTGCGCAGGTGGAATACCCGCACCCCGACCTGGAACCGATCCTGAAGCCGACCTACGGCGTCATCCTCTACCACAAAACAGCGCGAGATCTTTCTCAAGGGCGCGCTCGAGCGCGGCGTCGAGGAGGAGACGGCGACCTATATCTTCGATCTCATGGAGAAGTTCGCGGGCTACGGCTTCAACAAGTCACACTCGGCTGCCTATGCGCTGGTCTCCTACCAGACGCTGTGGCTCAAGACCCACTACCCGGCAGCCTTCATGGCGGCCGTGCTGTCGGCGGACATGGACAACACCGACAAGGTCGTGCACCTCATCAAGGAGTGCAGGGCAATGGAGCTCGAGATCCTGCCGCCCGACATCAACCGCTCGGAGTACCGCTTCACCATCAGTGATACCGACGCCATCATCTACGGCCTCGGCGCCGTCAAGGGTGTCGGCGAATCGGCCATCGAGGAGCTCGTGCGCGAGCGTAATGCCAGTGGTCCCTATGCGGACCTCGTCGATCTCTGCTGCCGCATCGACCTCAGGAAGGTCAACCGGCGTGTCTTCGAGGCGCTGATCCGCGCCGGAACACTGGATACCTTCGGCGAGAACCGTGCAACCCTGATGGCGCAGGTGCCGATGGCACTGAAAATCGCCGAGCAGCAGAACGCCATGGCGGAGGCGGGGCAGAACGATCTCTTTGCCATGGATGCTGTCGAGACCCGGCCGGTCACTGTCGATACTTCCGTGCTGCCGCAGCGCGATGCCTGGACCGACGACCTGCGCCTGCAGGGCGAGCTCGAGACACTCGGTCTCTTCCTGACAGGCCATCCGATCGACCGCTACGAGAGCGATCTCAATGCGCTTGGTGTCACGCGCCTGTCGTCCCTGCAGGAGATGAAAGTCTCGAAGGAGCGTGGCAAGCAGGAGAAGATCCGTGTGGCCGGGCGTGTCGAGATGGTTGCGCGCCGCGAGACCCAGCGCGGCCCCATGGCAACCGTGCTGCTCGATGACAAGACCGCGTCGGTCGATATTCCCTTCTTCAGCGATGCGCTCGAGAAGAACATCGATTACCTCGCAACCGGCAACATGCTGCTCATCGAGGGAGGCGTCTCCTACGACTCCTACCGTGACTCGACAAGCCTGCGCGGCTACAGTGCGCTGACCATCGAGGAGGCACGCATCCTCTATGCGACCAGCATGGTGTTGACCATCGATCACCGCAACGTGCCGCATGCCGATGTCGAGCAGCTCATGGAGGATCTCATGCAACAGTTGCAGCCCTATGCCGGTGGCAACTGCCGCGTCATCCTCGAGTACATCAGCCACAGTTACGAGGGCCGCATGGTCCTCGGCGAGCAGTGGAAAGTCACGCCGCGCGACAGCCTGCTTTTACAACTGCAGCAGGTTTTTGGTGACGCTACGGTCGCACTCTTTTATCATCCGGTGCAAAATACCAGCGCCGTCAAAACTGCTGTATGATTCCCACCCATGAATCTTGATTTTCTGGATTTCGAACAACCGATTGCCGAACTCGAGGCCAAGATCGACGAGCTGCGCCACGTCGGGTCGGATGCCGAAATCAACATCCAGGATGAGCTTGCCACGCTCGAGAACAAGAGCCGCGATCTCACCGAGTCCATCTTCAGCAATCTCAAGCCCTGGCAGATCTCGCAGGTCGCGCGTCATCCGCTGCGTCCCTATTTCCTCGACTATGTGAAACGCATCTTCGATGACTTCGAGGAGATGCACGGCGACCGTGCCTACGCCGACGACCAGGCAATCGTCAGTGGTATCGCGCGACTCGAGGGCATGCCCGTCGCCATCATCGGTCACCAGAAAGGGCGCGACACCAAGGAGAAGCTGCACCGCAACTTCGGCATGCCGCGTCCCGAGGGTTATCGCAAGGCGCTGCGCATCATGGAGACGGCCGAGCGTTTCAAACTGCCGATCCTGACCTTCATCGATACACCCGGCGCCTATCCCGGTGTCGGCGCCGAGGAGCGCGGCCAGAGCGAAGCGATCGCGCGCAACCTGCGCGAGATGTCCCTCCTCAAGACACCCATCATCAGCACGGTCATCGGCGAGGGCGGTTCCGGCGGCGCACTGGCCATCGGTGTCTGCGACCGCCTGCTCATGCTCAAGTACAGCACCTACTCGGTCATCTCGCCCGAGGGGTGCGCCTCCATCCTCTGGAAGGATGCCGAGAAAGCACCGCTGGCCGCCGAGGCCATGGCCATCACCTCCGACAGGCTGCACGAACTGCGCCTGTGTGACCGCATCGTGCCCGAACCGCTCGGTGGCGCGCATCGCGATCCCGAGAAGATGGCAGGCCTGCTCAAGGGCATCCTTGTCGAGGAGCTGACGCGCATCCTCAACATCCCGATCGAGGATGTGCTCGACCAGCGCTACCACCGCCTCATGAGCATTGGCCGCTTCGACGAGAGCGGATGATTTCAGCCGACGAGCTGTTGCCGCAGCTCCGGCGGCTCAACAAAGACAACCGCTGCCTCGTCGGCTACTCCGGCGGTCTCGATTCCACCGTCCTTCTGCATCTGCTGGCCGGCCTGCGCGAGCAGTTCGATGCGCCACTCGTCGCCATCCATATCAACCATGGCCTGCAACCCGAAGCTGATGACTGGCAGCAGCACTGTGCTGATGTCTGCGAACAACTCGGCATTCCGCTGCAGGCACTCCGTGTTGAAGTCGATCTGGATGCATCGAGCCTCGAGGCAGCCGCGCGCGAGGCGCGCCATGCCGCCTTTGCAGAGAACATGCAGCCGGGCGACCTGCTGGTCACGGCGCATCATCGCAACGACCAGGCCGAGACCCTGCTGCTGAACCTCATGCGCGGCAGCGGCCTGCACGGTCTGGCGGCCATGCCGCCAGTGCGTGACTTCCATCCGGGCAAGCTGTGGCGCCCGCTGCTGCATCTGAGTCGCGAACAGCTCGAGGCGTATGCAAGCGATGAGGGACTCCGGTGGATCGAGGACCCCTCCAATGCCGACACCGAATTCGACCGCAACTTCCTGCGCAACCGCGTGATCCCGCTGCTGGAAGAGCGCTGGCCGGTTGCCGCCTCCAAGATCGCGCGCAGTGCAGAGCTCGTTGCCGAGTCGGTCGCCCTGCTCGACGAAGAGGCCGACAAACGCCTGCGCCCGCTCGCAACCAAACCCCGCCGGCTCGATCTCGGTGGTTTCCTGCAGGAACCCGATGCCTGGCGGCTGCCACTGCTGCGCCACTGGCTGCGGGCAGCCGGTGCGCCATCGCTGCCAGCCAACCAGCTCATTGAACTCCTGCGCCAGCTCGAGAGTGCTGCCGACGATCGCCAGCCGGCCGTCGAGTGGCACGGCTGGTCCATCCGCCGCTACGACGGCAAGCTCTGGCTCGGCCGGGAACTGCCGGAGATCGACACCGGCTACAGCGCAGAGTGGGATTGCAGCGAGCCGCTCGTGCTGACTGCAGATCTTGGCAGCATGACCTTCGAGGAGGGGGAGCGGCGACCACTGAAGGTGCGCTTTCGCCGCGAGGGCGACAGCATCCGCTACAAGGGGCATACCAAATCGCTCAAGACGGTCATGCGGGAACTCGGGATTCCGCCCTGGCTGCGTGACCGCGTGCCGCTGATTGTTGACGGCGAGCGCATCGTCGCCATTGCCGATCGCCGCTATGCCGACGAGGCTGCGCTGTGGCTGCTGTGGCACGATTCTCCCGGGGATTTTCATCCTTGACACAGGCACGGCGAATCCCCATAATTCGCTCCTCTTTACGGGGCTATAGCTCAGCTGGGAGAGCGCAACACTGGCAGTGTTGAGGTCGGCGGTTCGATCCCGCCTAGCTCCACCAGGATTCACGTGAACAGGCTTGATTCCGGAGGCAA
>JARRMY010000055.1:0-5672 GCA_037385505.1 Gammaproteobacteria bacterium
CACCATTAAACTTCTCGCCAGCATTCATCCGGTGCTGGGGATGCTGCAAGGCGTTTTGCAGGATAAAAGGAGTCACGAGAGGCAAGGAGACACAATCCGGGATTCGCAGGCATGACTCCCTCATCACGCCTTTACAATATGCATCACAGCAAATAGTGTTTTTCCTGTCCGATACATCGAAGTTTTCCGGATTAAGCATCAGGTCTAAATAATGCAATCTACAAAACGCACAGACGATTACGCCAAGCAGACCCTGGATGAAACCCTTACCGAGTTGAAAAGCGATGCCAGCCAGGGGCTTGCGGAAAGCGAGGCGCAAGAGCGGATCTCCCGCTACGGCTACAACGAAATAGAGGAAAAAGTAGAGCCCTTATGGCATCGTATCTTCCGCCGCTTCTGGGGCCCCATCCCCTGGATGATCGAAGCGGCGGCCATCCTGTCGGCCGTGGTGCAAAAGTGGGAAGATTTCTTCATTATCTTGGTCATGCTGCTGGTCAATGCGGGCCTGGATTTTTTCCAGGAACATCGGGCCCTAAACGCCCTCAAGGCTCTCAAGCAGCGTCTTGCCAGAGAGGTCACGGTCAGGCGCAATGGCCAATTCAAACGTATCCCCGTACGTCAATTGGTTCCGGGCGATATCGTGAAGTTGCGTATCGGCGATATTGTGCCGGCGGACCTGCAATTGCTGGAGGGTGACTACCTGCTGATCGACCAGGCCGCACTCACCGGTGAGTCGCTGCCAGTGAGCAAGAAAGAGAGCGAAGTGGCCTATGCCAACACCATCGTCAAACAGGGCGAGATGCTGGCGATTGTGGTCAATACGGCCATGAACACCAATTTCTCGACGGTCGTGTCCCTGGTGGCCAAGGCACAGCTGGAGGAACGCAGTCACTTCCAGAAGATGGTTATCCAGATTGGCAATTTCCTGATTCTTCTCACGATCGCCCTGGTACTGTTGATCATCATGGTGGCCCTGTTCCGCCATGAGCCCTTTCTGGAGATTGCCCGCTTTTCGATGGTGTTGACAGTGGCGGCCATCCCGGTGGCCCTGCCAGCCGTGCTGTCGGTAACCATGGCCGTGGGTGCCGTCAATCTCGCCCGTCACAAGGCGATTGTCTCCCGGCTAACCGCTATCGAGGAACTGGCTGGCGTGGATATCTTCTGCTCCGACAAGACCGGCACCCTGACAAAAAACGAGATGCAGGTGGCGGAGCCCGTGTTGCTGGAAGAGTATTCACAGGAGGAGTTGTTTCTACACGCAGCGCTCGCCTCGCGACTGGAGAACAACGACCCCATCGAACTGCCCATCTTTCATTACATTGACCATAACCTGCCCGGACTGAATTGGCAATCCTACCAGCAGCGTCGATTTACGCCCTTCGATCCGGTGCACAAGTTCACCAAGGCCGAGATCGAAAAAGACGGTGAGCATTTCCAGGTTGTGAAGGGTGCGGCCCAGGTATTGATGAATATGGCAGGCCTGGATCAGGAGAGGACACTCAACCTGAACAATACCGTGAACCTGCTGGCCTCCAAGGGTTACCGTACCCTGGCGGTGGGGCGCAAGCAGGGTGAGGCCCCCCTGCAACTCATCGGTCTGATCCCGCTCTACGACCCGCCGCGGGAGGACTCGCAGCAGGTCATTGCCGAAATGCATGACTATGGTGTGGCGGTGAAAATGGTCACCGGTGACAACACCGCCATCGCCAAGGAGATAGGCAAGCTCCTCGGTCTGGCGCAGCGGACGATACGTTCAGCCCAGCTGTCCGGCGCCGCTGCCAATGAGCTGCTGGTGCTGGCCGAGGTGCTGACTACCGCCATATACCAGCGTCTCAAGGGTGATGTAGCGCTCAAGGAGGCCAGGCATTTTGCTGCCGAGGTCATGGATGAGGTGAGTGAACTCTACGATACGCGCCTGCTGGAACGCGAGTTCATTCACACGCACGAGTCGGCCATCATCGAGATGATCGAGGAGGTGGACATCTTCGCCGAGGTGGTGCCCGAGGATAAGTACCGTATAGTCGATACCCTGCAAAAGGGCAATCACATCGTCGCCATGACCGGCGACGGAGTCAATGACGCTCCGGCCCTGAAAAAGGCCGACTGCGGTTTTGCCGTCTCTAACGCCACTGATGCCGCCCGCGCTGCGGCGGATATTGTTCTCACCGCGCCCGGCCTGTCGGTGATCAACGAGGCGATGCGCCAGGCGCGTATCACCTTCGCCCGCATGAAATCCTACGCCACATTCCGGATCGCGGAGACGGTGCGTATTATCCTGTTCATGACGCTCTCTATCGTGGTGTTCAATTTCTATCCCGTCACTGCCCTGATGATCATCCTGCTGGCGCTGCTCAACGACATTCCGATTTTGGCCATCGCCTATGACCGTACCAGGGTGCATCCGACGCCAGTTCGCTGGAAAATGCGTGAGCTGTTAACCGTTTCCACGGCCCTGGGAGTTGTCGGCGTCGTCTCTACTTTTCTGCTGTTTTTCATCCTCCGCGAGCAGGGCTTCTCTGAAGATGTCATCCGCAGTTTGATATTTCTCAAACTGATCATCGCCGGTCACAGCACCCTCTACGTCACCCGTGCCGAGGGGTGGTTCTGGGAGCGCCCCTGGCCGTCGCCACTGCTCTTTGGCGCGACCTTCGGCACCGAGATTCTCGGTACCCTGATCGCCGTCTACGGTGTTTTGATTACGCCTATCGGCTGGGAGTATGCCCTGTGGATCTGGCTCTATGCGCTGGCGTGGTTTGTGGTCAACGACGCGGTAAAAATAGTGTCCTACCGCATGATTAGAAAGAAAAGTTTGTTCACAGAAACGACTGAGGAGATGAAATGATCGAAGAGATACCCGCAGATGAGCCCGGCATCGGCGCGTTCAAGGCCAGTGGAAAACTGACTGACGCTGATTATGAGCAATTCGTCCCGCGCCTGGAGGCTCTGATTCAGGAGTATGGAAAAATTTCCATATTCCTGGAACTGGAGGAGTTCCACGGCTGGGAGCCCAAGGCAGCCTGGGATGATTTCAAGCTCGGTCTGGCCCATCAGGATGGTTTCGAGCGTATTGCCATCGTCGGCGATCAGGACTGGGAGCACTGGATTGCGTTATTGGCCAAACCCTTCATCCATGCCAGGGTCAGATACTTTGATTACAAGGACCCTGTTGCTGCGTGGGACTGGCTGAAGCAGAATGCGCTCTCTGCTGCCCATGCACAGCAGTCTTCTTTCACACCATATGAACATGTGCTCATCGCCATCGATTTTTCCACCCATGCTGCGCAGGTTCTGAAACGTGGCCTGGCGATTGCTTCCGGAAATGACTCCAGAGTGACCCTGGTGCATGTTGTGGAGGAGCCGGTTTTTGAAAATGAATACGATGACGTCGTTCTTCCGGTAGTCTCCGAACATACTGTCCGACAGGTTGAGCGAGCGCGTACCCGGCTGGTTCGTCTTGCGGAATCGATGGGTGCGGTAAAAGCAGAATGCGTCGCACTGGCGGGCCACCCAAAGCTGGAGATAAACCGTTACGCCGAACAAAAGGATATTGACCTGATCATTACAGGGTCCCACGGTCATAGTGGCGTGGGTGCCATTCTCGGATCCACGGCCGGCAGTTTGCTGCACCAGGCTCCCTGCGATGTGGTCGTGATCCGCGTCATGGAGTAAAGCAGCCGGGTCATCAATAGGCAATCCACGAGCCTGCATCTGCACCTGAAAATCCGGCTAGGTCGAGTGCAGCATCACCAGTGAATGGTCTTTTACCGTATATGTAGTCAGCGCAATTTCAGTGGTCACAGTATCCGGCAGACGAATATCTTCCGGACTCGGCCTCGCGGTATCCAGTGTGACGAGCCATTCACGGCTCCTGTGGCGAGTGGATATGGCAGCCAAGAATTCCTTCTGGTCCATCCCACTCGGGCAGATTCCCGTCAGCGCCCAACCAGCTGATCTCGATGTCTCTATAAAAGCGTTCCTCACTGAGTATCGGGAAGTGTTTGCGCAATGCAATCAGCAGGCGCGTGAAGCGAAACAGCTCCTGGTTGCGCTCCAGCAGACGCCAGTCATACCAGGAGGTCTCGTTGTCCTGGCAGTAAGCGTTGTTGTTGCCGTATTGCGTTCGGCGGAATTCGTCACCACCTAACAACATGGGGACGCCGCGCGAGAGCATCAGGGTTGCGAGCATATTCTTGATCTGGCGCTTGCGAAGGGATTCGATTGCAGGAACCTTGCAGGGGCCTTCGACACCATAGTTGGCGCTGTAATTGATATCGGTACCGTCGTGATTATTCTCGCCGTTGGCCTCGTTGTGCTTGTTGGCGTAGCTCACCAGGTCATTGAGGGTGAATCCGTCATGTGAGGTGATGAAATTGATGCTGTTGAGTGGCATCTTGCCGGACTGCTGATACAAGTCGGCACTGCCGCACAGGCGGCTGGCCAGTGCGCCGGTTAAACCCTGGTCGCCGCGCCAGAAACGACGCACGTCATCACGATAGCGGCCATTCCATTCCGACCAGCGCCGTCCGGGAAATCGGCCCACCTGGTAGATTCCGGCAGCATCCCAGGGCTCTGCAATGAGTTTGACATCACGCAAGATAGGATCCTCTGCAATACGCTCCAGCAGGGGCGCATTCGGGAGCGGTTTTCCGTTCTCGTCGCGCTCCAGTACGGCGGCAAGATCAAAGCGAAAGCCGTCCACGTGCATCTCGTTCACCCAGTAGAGGAGGCAATCGAGGATGTAATCGCGTACAACCGGATGATTGCCATTGAGGGTATTGCCGCAACCGGTGAAATTGCGGTAACTGTGCCGATCATCGTTGAGCAAGTAATAAATGGGATTGTCCAGGCCGCGGAAGTTGAGGGTAGCACCCCACTCGTCACCCTCGGCGGTATGGTTGAAAGCAATATCCAGAATGATCTCGATACCAGCACGGTGCAGCTCTCGCACCATGGTCTTGAATTCGGCCACCTGGGAGCCTGGGCTGACACGGCTGGAGTAGCTCTCCTTGGGTGCGAAAAAAGCCACCGTGCTATAGCCCCAGTAGTTGCGCAGCTTCTCCCCGTTGACTGGATTGCTTTGCCACAGCTCCCGTTCATTAAAATCCTGTACCGGCATGAGTTCAATGGCGGTAATACCAAGCATTTTCAGGTAGGGGATCTTTTCTATCAGCCCCGGGAAAGTGCCCGGTTGGGCCGTGCCGGCTGAGGGGTGAATGGTGAAACCCCGCACATGGGTTTCGTAGATCAGCGTGTCAGACCACCGGTGACGCAAGGGCCGATCGCCTTGCCAGTCGAACTCCTCTGAGGTGACCAGGCAGCGGGACATCCAGGGTTCATTATCCTTGCACCAGAAAGAGAGGTCGCCGAGAGGCGAATCGGGATCGAAACCACGCGCTTTGTCGAAGTCCCAGCGCTCAGTGCAAGCCAGGGCAGTAGCATAAGGGTCAAGGAGCAGGCGGTGGCGATTGTAGCGCATGCCCTCGCGGGGCTGGTAAGGACCATCGACATGCCAGCCGTAAGCCTGGCCGGGACCGAGCCCCTGCAGCCACACATGCCATATATCGCCAGTACGGTGTTGCTCCGGATCGAGCTCGATATGCCAGCCATGTTTGACGGCATCGGGCGTTTCATACAGCAGTAAGACGACGGATCTGGCATGGCGACTGAACAAT
>JARRMY010000056.1:0-3142 GCA_037385505.1 Gammaproteobacteria bacterium
ACTAGAACAGCGAGCAAAGGCGTTGGATGAGGCGATTGAAAGACGAGATGCCGCGGCAAAGGCACTGGCAGACGCGATCACTGAGGCGATGAAGACGATGAAGACGATGAATCCCAATAATCAGCAGGACGGGAAACAACTAGAGCGAATCTTTGATGAAATACAGCTGATCAACAAGACCACCAACGATGCTGTGCTGAGGCATAAAGAAGCCATCGCTATCGCCAATCAGTGCAGGATGCAGAAATCAATGATTAGGGAAGCGGGCGATAGGGCCTGTCCATAAAACATGCATAAAGGGGAAAAGCGATGAAATGGGCTGAAAGTATTGGCTTTATTCTGGTTAGTCTGATACTGACCACGTCATCGAGCCTCGCTCAACAACATGAATTTTGCTGGAAGGATTCCTATGGCCGCGGGGTTGGCACGGTGCCTACTGCCTGCGCTCCAGGCCAGGAGATGGTGGGGCTGCTCTGCTACGACAAGTGTCCGGATGGCATGCAACGGCCCGCTGGCACAGTCGACTGCCATTCGGTTTGCCCACCCGGAATGCGCGATGATGGTTTGTTTTGTCGCCGTGCTGAGTATGGACGCGGCACAGGGTATGCGTGGCAGTTTCGCGACGGGTTTTCTAGTGATGGCATGATAAGCCGCTGTGAGAGTGACAATGGCAAGAACCACTGCGAGATGTCAGGGGCAATAGCCTATCCGAAATGCCGGCCAGGCTACTCTGCGGTGGGGTGTTGCATCTGCCGTCCAAGTGTTCCTGACTGTGGGAAACTGGGACTGGGTGGCCAATTAGACTTGTCTTGCGCGAAAAAGATTGAAATCGGTACGCCTAAATTCGGCGTTTGCTCAAGCGGTAGCAGTGATTCACCAGGGAGCGCTGAGCAAAGGGATGCAGGGCTGTGTTACAAAAGTTGCCAGCTGGGTTATACCGGAGTGGGACCGGTGTGTTGGAAAGATGCCCCGTCCGGCTGGGTCAATTGCGGAATGGGAGCAGCAAGGGATTCCAGGACATGCGCAGAAATCGTATTCGGTCAGGTGGCTGCAGTCGGCCAGTTGGCGTTAACCGCCGCGACGCTGGGTTCGTCCTTAGCCGTACCCGGCGCCGGCGCAGCCAACGCGGGCAAGCTTGCCGAGTTGAAGGAATTGTACAAAAAACTGGAAGCCGCTTATAAAACCGCCAAGGATAATTTTCCCGCACTTGCCGCTGCTGAAAAAACAGTCGAGGCTGGCCTCACCGCCAAAAATCAATACACGGCCGTCAGTACCGCGTTAAACGTCACCACAGCGGAAGATATAGCCCGCGTGTCAGCCCAAATCGCGCAAATTGTTGACACCAGTGGTGTCTCTTCAACGATTGCAAATTTCACCTACCCCAAATGCAGCAAGTACACCGAGCTCGGGGCGAATAATTAACTGTTATCAGATTGCGGGGTGGCAAAACGCACAAATCGGGGGCATCCTTTAGCCGGCTGCGGCGATGCCACAGAAATCGATGGGGTCACCCATTAGCCGTATATGGTCTCTCCCTGATTTGCAAGGGTTTGTGAACGTTGACAGAAGTAAGATTGCTGCCGTATATCCGGCCTCTCAATGAAGGGCGCACCCTTCGGGCCTCGATGAAATTCGCACGTATCGTCCTCGACGTCTTGGCGGCCTTTCAGCCTCTGGCTAATTCAGGTTTTCGATACGTTGGTCTTACCTGTCGTGTCATCGCTTGTCACAAAGCCTTCGCAATCAGTTATGCGGAAACGTAATATTCAGAAGGTGCTGAATTTCTCGTTGTAAGCACATTTATGGCGCAGAACGGCCCATCCGATTCTTGCAAGCTTATTGGCAAGAGCAACAGCAGCCTTATTGAAACCTCTCTCAGCTCGTATCCTGTTAACCCACTGGCTTAATGGATCCTCCCGCTTGGCTGCTTGAATCATTACTGATCGTGCGCCGTTGATCAGAAGACTTCGTAAATAGCGATCTCCACGTTTGCTGATGCCGAGAAGGACATTACGCCCGCCACTGCTATGCTGTCGCGGAACCAAGCCGAGAGAAGCTGAAACATCTCTTCCGCGCTGAAAGGCTGTGCCATCGCCAATGGCACTGTGAAATGCACTGGCAGCAATAGGGCCGAACCCCGGGATGGTTTGTAATCGTTTACAGTCTGCATCTTCATGGCTCAGTCGTTCAAGCTCAGACGTATACGCGCTGATATGTGCATCGAGTTCGGAAAGTTGCTGTTGTGCTTGTGCCAGTAGGCGTCGGAATAGATCACTTAGGCCATTTTCAGCATCTTCAAGCAGCTCTGGGATACGGCGGCGAAGCGTGTTGACTCCCTGTGGTATGACAATGCCGTATTCTGCGAGCAATCCACGTATCTGGTTGCAAAGCGCGGTTCGCTCTTTCATGCGGAGTTCCCGCAAACGCTGCAATGCCTGGGCGTCTTGTTGTGCCTGTAATAATAGGGGACGTACCACGGTTTTCTCGACTATTCGGACAAAGCCCCCCTCAAAAACCTCCCCGTATGCGACCCCTTCACCTGGGAAAATGGGACGGAGGAAAATGGGACGGAGGGGTTAATTTCTGTACAGCTCGCCCAGGAATCATTCAGCGTAATCGTGGTACTGATCATGGTTTTCCTGGTGTCCTCTCCCGCCACCTCACCGGACTCCTCCGCTGATGCAGCACCGCAATCACGACCGGATTGCCGCTCTCCAGCAAGAAATAAACCGAATAAGGAAACCTTCTGATCAGAGCGCGGCGAACACGCTTGAAAACGGATTCATACAGTTCCGGGTCGTCTTCTATTCGTCCGAATACCGCCTCGATCTGCACCAGAAATTCTTCACCGAGGCCCGAACGCTGCTCCTCGTACCAGTCGAACGCCTTCTTGATGTCCCCTTCCGCTTCCCTGCGAACAGTGAGCATGTGCTTTCAGCCCGTTATTCTTTTCTTGACGTCCTTCCAGGGTGAGACTTCACCCGGGTTGGCGTGATAGTCATCCAGCCGCTTCTCCAGTTCCCCCCTGTGCCATTGCGGTACTTCTACCGCCTCCGGCAGTTCGGCAATCGAGTCCCAGATATCTTCAACGAGTTGCAGGCGATCCTGGATCGGCATCTCGGCGATATCTGCTGCTGTGATC
>JARRMY010000057.1:0-3114 GCA_037385505.1 Gammaproteobacteria bacterium
GTCATCGTCGAGGAAGGCTCGGTCATCTCCATGGGTGTCTACATCGGCCAGAGCACGAAGATCTTCAACCGCGAGACCGGCGAGATCAGCTATGGCCGCATCCCGGCCGGCTCCGTCGTCGTCTCCGGCAACCTGCCGTCGAAAGATGGTACCTACAGCCTCTACTGCGCCGTCATCGTCAAGACCGTCGACGAGAAGACACGCGGCAAGGTCGGCATCAACGAGCTGCTGCGCGACATCTGATGACGACGCTCTACGGCATCCCGAACTGCGACACCATGAAGAAGGCGCGCAAGTGGCTCGCCGACAATGGTGTCGAGTACGCCTTTCATGACTACAAGAAGCTTGGCATCGAACAGAAGAAACTCGACGCCTGGATCAAGGCCGTCGGCTGGGAGACGCTGCTGAACCGCCGAGGCATGATGTGGCGCAAGGTGCCCGACGATGTGAAAGCCTCGATCGACGAGCAAAGCGCCATCAGGCTCATGCTCGAGACGCCCTCGATCATCAAGCGTCCCGTGCTGGAAGCGAAAGGCAAGGTGACTGTCGGCTTCAAGCCGGAGACCTACGAGCAGCTTTTCGGCTGATGGACACCGATATGTCTGACACGCTCGATCTTGCCATGGAACTCGTCAGCCGTGCCTCGGTGACACCCGAGGATGCCGGCTGCCAGGAGATCATGATCGGGCGTCTCGAGGCGATGGGATTCACCGTCGAGCGACTGCGCTTCGGCGACGTCGACAACTTCTGGGCGCGCCGCGGAACGCATGCCCCGCTCTTCGCCTTTGCCGGCCATACCGACGTTGTCCCGACGGGTGATCCCGACGACTGGGACAGCGACCCGTTCACACCCGATATCCGTGACGGCCTGCTTTACGGGCGTGGCGCCTGCGACATGAAAGGCAGCCTTGCCGCCATGATCACGGCCTGCGAGGCCTTCATCAAGGAACACCCGGATCACCAGGGTTCCATCGGCTTCCTCATCACGAGCGACGAGGAAGGACCGGCCGTCGATGGCACCGTGAAAGTTGTCGAGACACTCGAGGCACGTGATGAAAAGATCGACTGGTGCCTTGTCGGCGAGCCCTCCTCGACGCAGCACCTCGGCGACATCATCAAGAACGGTCGCCGCGGCTCACACAACGCAAGACTCGTGGTCTATGGCAAGCAGGGACATGTCGCCTACCCGCACCTTGCCGATAACCCGATCCACCTGGCCGCCCCGGCGATCGCAGAGCTCGCCAGAACCGAGTGGGACCGGGGCAACGATTTCTTTCCGCCGACGACCTTCCAGATCTCGAATATCCATGGGGGTACGGGCGCAACCAACGTCATCCCGGGTAGTGTCGAGCTGCTCATGAACTTCCGCTACTCGACGGAAACCAATCACCACCGGCTCGAGCGCAAGGTGGCAGAGATCCTCGACGGGCACGGGCTGAACTATGACATCGAGTGGAATCTCTCGGGCAAGCCCTTCCTGACACCTGAGGGAGAACTGGTGCAGGCCGCGCAGGAAGCGATTAACGAGGTGACGGAAAAACCGGCGAAACTCTCGACCTCGGGCGGCACCTCGGATGGCCGCTTCATCGCCCCGACAGGAGCACAGGTGCTGGAGCTCGGACCCGTCAACGCCACCATTCACCAGGTCAACGAGTGCGTCTCCGTGGAAGACCTGGACAGGCTCAGCACGATCTACGCGAAGATTCTCGAAAAGCTGCTTTCCTGAAGAGGCTGAACGGCTTAAGCCGGCTTACCGGCCGGCGCGAAACAAGTCACGCCACCCCCGTTTCCGATTCCTTCCGAGCCGGATCGGAATGTCTTCATCGAGATAGCGGCTCACGGTATCGATGTAGGCCCTGCCTGCACTGCTGGTACTGTCGAGGATGACGGGCTCACCGCGATTGGCCGCGCGACTCACGCGTGCCTGGTCTTCCGGGATCACACCCAGCAACGGCGTATTCAACTGCTTGACGATGAACTCCGGCGTCACAATATCATCCACAGTGTCGGCATTGTAACGATTGATCAGCAGGTGCGTTCTGACCGGGCTCAGGCCATGCATGGCGCGGAAACTCTTCTCCATGATCAGGCCGATGACCCTGTCGGCGTCACGGATCGACGGCAATTCGGGAGTCGCCACGAGCACCGCATCGTCCGCGAAATACATTGCCATCCGGGCGCCATGTTCGATGCCAGCCGGGGAATCGCAGATGATGTAGTCGAATTGATGGCGTGCCTGGTCGATCATCTGCGCAATATGCTTGAGTACGAGAACATCCTTGGTCTCGGTCTGGGAGCCGGGCAGCTGGTAGAGTGACTGGCAGCGGTGGTCCCGGATAATTGCCTGCTTCAGTGGAACCTCGCCGTTCAGAACATTGACGATATCGAACAGCACGCGCTTCTCGTGACCGAGCAACAGGTCGAGATTGCGCAACCCGATATCGAAATCGATGACCAGGGTCCGGTAACCGCGTTTTGCAAGGCCCATCGACAGGGATGCAGAGGTGGTCGACTTGCCGACGCCGCCTTTTCCGGATGTGACAGCGATGACTCTGCCCATGACTAGCCTACTGACTCCAGGACCAGCTCGTCGTCGAGCGTGACCTGCGTGAGTTTTCCGAGATGCTGCCTGTCGATCTCCTCTCCGAGCAGGTAGACGCCAGCAATGGCGATCACCTCGGCCTGCATATCATGCGCGAGAATGATTGCACTCCTCTCGCCCTGGAGCCCGGCAAGCGCCCTGCCCCTCAGCCCACCGAAGACAAAGATGGAGCCGTTGGCGAGCAGTTCCGCGCCGGAACTCACGCTTCCCATGACGATGAGGTTGCCCCTGGAAAAAATGCGTTGCCCCGAGCGGACCGGTGACTTGATGATCATGTCATCCCCGCTCTCTTTCGATGGCTCGGCAGCAGGCGCAGCAGGCTTGTCCGACTGATTCTCGTCAACGGGGGTGATGCGGGGCAAGCCTTCCCCCTCTGCTGCGGATGCCCCGGTCACGGCGAGCGGGCGCATCTTCAGGTTGCGCACGAGCTCCAGCGCCTCGTGCTTGTCGAGGTTTTCACAGCCGGTCGTCTCGAACGAGACCAGCACCCCGAGATCATCGAAGACCTCGGG
>JARRMY010000058.1:0-3763 GCA_037385505.1 Gammaproteobacteria bacterium
GACACCCCCCTGGCAAAGATTGGCGGCAAGGGGCTCTTCATCAAGGAACTCGAGGTCGGCATGCTCGAGGGGACAGCCGATATTGCCGTGCACAGCATGAAAGATGTTCCGGTGGAATTTCCCGAGGGGCTCGAGCTGGCTGTCATCATGGAGCGCGAGGACCCGCGGGATGCCTTCGTCTCGAACGATTTCGAGACTATCGATAACCTGCCGGAAGGCGCAACGGTCGGCACAGCCAGCCTGCGCCGCCAGTGCCAGCTGCAGGCGCGTCGGCCGGACCTGAAGATCACGCCGCTGCGTGGCAATGTGAATACGCGTCTGGCGAAACTTGATAACGGCGACTATGACGCCATTATCCTCGCCGCGGCAGGCTTGCTCCGCCTTGGATTCAGAGACCGCGTCCGGGCGTTCATTGAACCCGAGGAAAGCCTGCCGGCGATCGGCCAGGGAGCGATTGGCATCGAGTGTCGCTCCGACGACGAGCGAATCAAGGCCCTCATCGCCCCGCTGCACCATGCCGAGACATCCACCCGGCTCGCAGCCGAGCGCGCCATGAACGAGAGGCTAAGCGGCGGCTGCCAGGTGCCGATCGCGGGCCACGCGACTCTCGAAGGTGAGACTCTGACGATCCATGGCCTCGTCGGCGAGCCTGACGGCAGCAGAATTATCCGTGCAAACCGCTCCGGCCCGTCCGCTGAAGCCGTCGCACTCGGCACCGCCGTCGCCGACGAACTTCTCGAAAACGGCGCGGATGCGATCCTGAAGAGCCTCTACGCCACGCAAGAGTGATGCACTTTCCCAATACGAGACACCCACATTTTTCTCCGTCCCGGTGCGAGACGGTTCGATCTGAGACACCCACCTGTTTGCGCGCGCCAAATGATGGGTGTCCCGGAACTGCTAAAAAGTGGGTGTCCCGGATTCATCCCGGATTCATGTCGCAAAGTGATGACTGACTGCCCCTGTCATCTCAACGGCCTGAAGGTGCTGGTCACGCGTCCGGAGGGACAGGCCGAGGCTCTCAGAACAGCCATTCAGGAGTGCGGTGGCAAGGTCGAGAGACTACCGCTCCTTGCGATCGAGCCGGATGTCAGGGGTACCGACAGGCAAAAGCTTGAAAAGGCATTTCAATTCAATGACCTGGTGTTTGTGAGTTCGAACGCCGTGCGCCACTCGACTAGTCTGCTCAATCCGGGGAATGCGCGTGTCATTGCGATCGGCGCGGGAACAGCGGCACTGCTCGAGGAGCACGGCATCCGGGTAAACATCGTTCCCCGGCGCTCGACCAGCGAAGCGCTGCTCGGTGATGACCGACTGGGTGAGATGCAGGGACGGCGTGTGCTCATCATCCGGGGCCATGGTGGCCGCGAACTGCTGGCCGAGGGACTGCACGAACTCGGTGCCGAGGTGGAATACGCCGAAGTCTACCGCCGTGTGACGCCACCTCCCCCGCCGGCGGACTTGCTGACAGCATGGCGCGAACGGGTCGATGCCATGATCGTGACTTCGGAGGAAATGCTGAAGAACCTTGTCGAATTGACCGGATTTGATCAAAATGTTCTCCAGACACCGTTGATCGTGATCAGCGAACGCTTGCAGAACAATGCAGAAACATTGGGGTTTCGACATGTGCTGCTGGCTGATAACCCCTATCCCGCCGACCTGCTGAAGGCCTTGTGCCAGCTGGTTGACCGGCAAAATTGCTCCCAGGAGTAAGAAGTATGCGCTCTTATCCCCGTGTCCACACCGAGCTTTGCGGTGAATCTGTCCCGGTCTCGACCGGCACCGGCAAACGCATAATCGTCGTTGTGACGCTATTTGTAGCCACTGCCACAAGCATTCTGGGCTATGCGTTCTGGTACTGGAACCAGTCACGCGAGGACCTGGTCGTCCTGAATCTGCGTATTGAGGAGACGCGACGGCAGCAGCTGCTTCTGCAGCAGCAGCTCAAAGCGAGCAGCGAGCAGATTGCAGAGCAGAATGCATTGATCGCCGAGCAGAAGGAACGCCTCAACGGCCACGAGCAGGTGGTCGATCGCCAGGCCGAGCAGGTAACGGCCGTCGTCAGCGAGATTCAGCATGTGCGTGAAGAGCAGAAAGTACTCGATGAGGAAGTGACCAGTGCCAGAGCTCAGCTGGCTGCGGTGCCTTCGGAAATCGTCCGCTCACGCATCGAGTATCTCCTGGACATTGCAGAGACGGAACTGCGGTTTCGCGATGATATCGAGGATGCGATTTCGCTCATGGAAAAGGCTCTGGCAGTGCTCCACAAGGAGCAACTCTACCCGGATGTCCAGATGGTGCTGAGCGAGGAGATCGCTACGCTCCGTGCCTATGATCGACCCGACGAAGTTTCGATTCGCACAGAACTCCTGGCCATGGCCGATCGCGTGGCAGAACTGGACATCAAGTCGGATACCGGCATGCAGGCAGACATTGCCAGCGATGCTGCTTCCGGGGACTGGCTGACACTTGTACGCGACAGCCTGCGGGAGGTAGTGACAGAGAAGGAACCCGGCCTCACGGCGTCTGATAACCCCTACCGGGAAGACATCCTGCGCCACGAACTGCGACTGGCCTTCGATGATGCCCGATTTGCACTTCTGGCGAAGGATCCCGAACGCTTCCGGGCCACCCTCTCACTCTCGGCCAGACTTGCCGAACGCTATTTCGACATCGACGAGACTTTCATCGAAAACATCCAGGAGCTCGTGCAAACGGATTTCGAGCCGGATCTGAACGTTGACGCCTTGACAATCCGGGATAAGCTGCCAGAATAGAGAACATGGATAGATCAACTGCGGTCACGGATGGACAGCAATGGCTCGACCAAGAAAATTCGACATCTGCCTGGATGTAACCCCCTACTACCACTGCGTCTCTCGATGCGTCCGCCGTGCCTATCTTTGCGGAGATGACGCGCAGTCCGGTCAATCCTACGAACACAGACGCCAGTGGGTCGAGGATCGTCTGCTTGCGCTGACACGCTCTTTCACCATCGACATCTGCGCCTATGCCGTGATGAGCAACCACTGCCACGTGGTGCTGCACGTCGATGTGCAAAAGGCCGCTTCCTTGACAACACGCGAGATTGTCGAGCGTTGGCACTGCATCTTTGCTGGAAGTCTACTGTCCCAGCGCTTTCTCGCCGGCTACCCCTTGTCAGATGCTGAAGTGCGTGCTGTCGAGGAACAAGCCGATGCCTGGCGCGAAAACCTGATGTCGGTGAGCTGGTTCATGCGTTGCCTGAACGAACATATTGCCCGGCGGGCAAACGAAGAAGATGACTGCACGGGACGTTTCTGGGAAGGCCGGTTCAAATGCCAGGCGTTGCTGGATGAATCAGCGCTTCTGGCCTGTATGGCTTATGTCGATCTCAATCCTGTTCGAGCCGGAATGGCAAACTCGCCCGAAGAATCTGAATACACCTCAATATACAGACGAATTGCGGTATTTCGCAGTGACACCAATCAACAAGAACCTGCGAATTTAATGCCATTTCGAAGCAAATCGAATCATGAATCAACTAAAAGCGTTCATTTCAAGCTGCGAGACTATCTGGAGCTTCTGGATTGGACAGGGCGTGCAATTCGCTCTAACGCTCATGGGGCCATCCCGACTGATTTCCCACCAATTGCCACCCGGCTGAAGATTGAAAGTCATGCCTGGCTGGCGATGACAAAAGGATTCGAGTCACTTTTTCACGCGCTGGTTGGTCGCGAAGAATCGGTTTTGACTGCCTGTGAACAAACAGGCAGGAGCT
>JARRMY010000059.1:0-2029 GCA_037385505.1 Gammaproteobacteria bacterium
TACCGGTTGGTGATCCACAGCACCTGGTAGGGCTGCAGCGTCAGTACCTGGTCGAGCGTGCTGAACGGTTCGCCGGTGACGAGGTCATGCCAGTCGTCGGTGCCAATCAGGTTGATGTCCGACAGGTTCAGTTCCTGCTCCCCGGCCGTGACGTTGTAGATACAGAAGATGCTCTGCATGCGGTCCATGCTCTGGCGCCAGAAGCCGAAGAGACAGCCGCCGAGGTGCAGCGTGAACTGGGTCGCGTTGGGGTGGAAGGCGCGCTGGCGCTTGCGAATCCTGATGAGCTCGCGCAGCCGTGAAAAGACCTTGTAATGCTCCGACTGCGGATCCTCGAGCTCTGCATGCAGCTTGTCAGCGTCCCACTGGTGCCGGTTGATGGCGCGGTTGTGGTTGGTGTGCTCGACACGCTCGTCGTCGTTGTGTGTGCCGAGCAGGCTGTGGACATAGAAGGCCGGGATGCCCTCGAGCGCGAGCATGATGGCATGCGCGCAGAGAAAACGCTCGAGTCCAAGATCGTCGGGTCCGTCGACCGTTCCCTTGAGCGCATCGATGAGCGAGATATTGATCTCGTAGGGCTTCTGCTGACCGTCAGGCGTCGCACGGCAGGAGACGCGCCCGCCGAACTGCTGCATGGCGTTGATCAGTGTCTCGATCTCGGACTCGTCGAGCAGCCCCTCTGCCGGGCGCAGGCCGATGCCGTCATGCGAAGCGATGAAGTTGAAGTAGCAGGTGCCGTTCTGCGCCGGCGGCATGCTCATCATCCACTGGCTCAGGTAGCGGCAGTCACCCGTCACGAGCGTATTCACGAGCAGTGGCGGCAGCGAGAAGTTGTAGATCGCATGCGCCTCATTGGCATTGCCGAAGTAGGCCAGGTTCTCGCGGTTCGGGATGTTGGTCTCGGTGATGATCATCGCCTCGGGCATGGCGTGCTCGACGAGCGTGCGCAGCAGGCGGATCATCTCGTGGGTTTCTGGCAGGTTGATGCAGCTCGTGCCGATCTTTTTCCACAGGAAGGCGACCGCGTCGAGACGGAAGATCCGCACACCATGGTCCAGATAGTGGCGAATGATGCCGGTGAACTCCTCGAGCACCTTCGGGTTGCGGAAGTCGAAATCGACCTGGTCATGACTGAAGGTGCACCAGACGTATTTTGTGCCGTCCACGGTTTCGGTCTCGCGCAGCAGCGGGCTCGTGCGTGGTCGCACGACCTCGTCGAGATCGTCATCGGGCGAGGCCGTGAAGAAGTAGTCGCAGCCCGGCTGCTTGCCATTCTTGAAATTCTCGAACCAGAGACTGCGACTCGAGCAGTGGTTGATGACGAGGTCGGCCATGAGGCGGTAGTCGTAGGCGATGGACTGGATATCCTGCCAGTCGCCGAGGGATTCGTTGACGCTCGAGAAGTTCATGACCGCAAAGCCGTCGTCGGAACTCCACGGGAAAAACGGCAGTATATGGACGCTGCTGACGGTGTCGCTGAGATGGCTATTCAGAAAGCGGTGCAGTGTCCTGAGCGGCTTCTCGCCTTTTTTCCGGATGCTGTCGCCGTAGGTGATCATGGTGATCTCGCCCTGGTCCCAGAGGTTGCGAAAGGGCTCCGGCGCATGACAGCCGACGTCGAGCCGCATGATCTCCAGCAGGCGTGTCGCAAGCTCGGTGGTCGTCAGTGGTAAGTCGATCTCGGCATAGATGGTGTCGAGATGCTGGACGACCCGTTGATGAAGCGTGTTGACTGCGTCGTTCATCGCGAAGCTCTTCTCCGTCAGACTGCGTACTCTTCGTGATCGGCCTCGACCGCCTCGACAATGCGATCGAAGACATCCGGCATGGCGCTGACGACACGGTTCCAGCTCGGGATGAAGGGCGTTTCCATCGGTTGATCGAGGAACACCTTGCCGGCCTTGATGATATTGCGTGCGAACATCTCGACGGCCTCTTCCTCTTCGTGGGTGTCGAAGTCGAGGCCGTTCATGATGGCGTCGTTGTTGTAGGTCTCGACGAAGTCGAGCGCGATGCGGAAGTAACTCGC
>JARRMY010000060.1:0-1832 GCA_037385505.1 Gammaproteobacteria bacterium
TTTTGTAACACCCGTGCAAATCATGGGATGCTGCTCTAAATAATAATGCAAGGATGTTGTGCCGCATTTTTGTGCACCTATAATAAAGAGACCAGGGTCATTTGCTGGCAACAAGACCCTTCGTGCCTTTCTAATCACTTTATTAAGAATTCTTCCTTTCATCATAAATACCATTCTCTACTTTACAATTTATCAATTATCGTTAGGTTCATGACTGTGACTCCAGTGACAGCTAGATTTTATTTTGTTGCATCTCTACCGTACATATCTGGCCTCTGTGCCATCTAATGCAAATCCTCTTCTGCATACACTTATATATAATAATGCAGCTCCTTATTTAAGCTGCACTGTCACAACACAAATCCATCCCTTCACATTATAATTTCTGTATCGTTTATTTATTAAAATTTGATGAAACTTTTCGATATTTATCCGACGAAACATCACAGCAACTTAAGGGCACCTCGATTATTCCATTTTTAATCATCCATTCGCCAACATCGTCCCCGCTGAGCAGATCCTGAAACTGAAGGGCACCTCGATTAATCCATTTTCAATCATCCATTCGCCGACATCGACCCCGCTGAGCCAATTCTGAAACTGAACGCATGCAATTTCGCTGGATGTCTTGGTTCGTATTAGCCGTTCGGCCAATATTTCGGGAATATTTCCCCGTTATGGCCTCATCTGGACGCAATGCCCCCTGAGCAAGTACTCCATGCGCCGCATGTTGTACGTCAGATTCATCATGCCGATCTTCACGGCCGCACGCAGCATCCCTTTGGTTCGCACCAGGATGCTGCCTTGCGTGGTCTTTTGAAAGCCGAAGACATGCTCCACACGGGAACGCACCCTGGAGCGAGCATGGTTCGAGACCTGTTCCCGCTTGTTCAGCGCCCGTTTGCTCGTGCCCTTGTGCTGGATGCGGCTGATGTAGCCCGATTCACGTAACTGTTCCTCGCGCTCTTTTGAACGATAGGCGGAATCGGCCCAGATCGAGCGTCCGCTGTTTTCTTCGTCCAGCAGGTCGTCGAAAGCCTGGCTGTCGTGCACCGCCGCATCCGTGACGGTGTAGCGCCGGATCAACTTGTCCTGCTTGTCGATGTTGATGTGGTTCTTGTAGCCGTAGTGGCTTTTGCCATGCTTTTTGGTCCAGCGCGCATCCGTGTCTTTCTGGCGTTTCATATTCGGCTCGTCATCCCACGCCTCGGGGACTTCACCTTCCTTGATCTGTTTGTTTTCGTCGCGCGTGTTGCGGTTTTTCGGTACGGCCACCAGGCTGGCGTCGATGATCTGACCACCGCGAGGGATCAGCCCCGAGGCCCACAGTTGTTCATCGAACTGCCGGAACAGCTTCTCGGTCAGGCCGTGGCGCGCCAGGCGTTCGCGGAACAGCCATAGTGTCTTGCCGTCCGGCACGGTGTCTTCGGCCGAGAGGCCGAGAAAGCGTTGAAACGAGAGCCGGTCACGCACCTGGTATTCGGTCTGGTCGTCGGAGAGGTTGTAGAGCGATTGCAGCACCAGCATCTTGAACATCAGGGTGACGTCATGCGGTTTGCGTCCAGCGTTGCTCTTGCGCTGCTTCTGGTGGATGACCTTGAGCAAAGGGCGGAAGGCCTGCCAGTCGACGATGCTGTCCAGGCGCGGCAATGGATCACCCAGCTTCTCCAGTTTCGCGAGTCGGTCTTCCTGGTCGAAAAAGCCTGGCTGCATCGTCATGTTCCTGATTGGGGAGATGGTGCTATTGTACTGTCATTGGGCGGATTTTTAGAGGTGCCCTGTTGCAGTGCGCTGTTCGGCTCGTTGGCTTTATCACTCGTGTGAGTGGCTTA
>JARRMY010000061.1:0-3043 GCA_037385505.1 Gammaproteobacteria bacterium
CTTCTGGTGCAGGGCTTTCGCCTGGCCCTTCGTACCCTGCGAGAATCTGCTCGACAATCCGGCAGATGACTGTGCGAGCGACGCTTCGCGTCTCGATCCCGACACTATCTATACGAATGATGGGCCGGACTGCGTCCGCAGGAAGGAGTTTCATGCCCGCATTCGCGATGACTATAACCTGATTATACAAGATGTACTGAGCGAATACAAGCGGTCAGGTTCACTGCCCAATGCCAGCTATATCGATATCTTCGATGTGCAGTTCAGCGACAGCCATGTGAACGATGGTGACTGCTTCCACCCCAGCGTGGCGGGCCATGCGCTCATGTCCGAGAAACAGTGGTGCCGGTCACAATGGGGAAGCGAGGATCCGTTATGTACAGAATGAATCACAAGACAGCCCGTTTCACTCGCACAGTTGTGATGGAGAAGATCATGAAACCCCGTACCGGATTCCTGTTTGGCATGCTGCTGTTCCTGCTTTCCGGTATGGCATTGGCAGCCAGCAGCTTTTCCGTGAGCCCCAACGGGGTGCAGTACAAGGATCTGCATGCCGGCTCGGGTCCTGTCGCAGAACAGGGGGATATCGTCAGGGTGCACTTTGTCGGCTGGCTGGATGAAGAGAACCAGAAAGGCAAGGAGCTGTTCAATACCCGCAATCGTGGCAAGCCTGCTGCCTTCGTTGTCGGCACGGAGAAAGTCATGCCAGCCTGGAATGATGGCGTTATCGGCATGCAGGTTGGCGGCAAGCGACTGTTGATGGTGCCGCCAAAGCTGGGCTATGGCAGCAAGGGTGTGCAAGATGTCGTGCCGCCGGATGCCAGTCTGATCTTCCTGTTCGAGCTGGTTGATTTGCAGAAGGCAGGGGATTAGCAGCGATCTACTGGCAGCCTTGTCGAGCTGAGGCATATCGGTATCAGAGAAATAATCTCCGACAGCTGGTGACACGAAATGACAGCTCTCTGGCCGTCAGCCTCCTCGCAAAGCCGTCATCAACCAGACTCGATTTCACTCTTTAACCAGCGAGTAGCTCGTGCTGCGTCCGCCGGCTGCGTCTTTTTGTAATGCACCTCGTTCAATAAGGTCCAGAATGTCGCGATAGGCCGTGTCTTGTGAGCACTTTGCAAGCTTCGCCCATTTGGAGGTTGTGAGCTTGCCCTCGAAGCCCTCGAAGCCGTCCAGCAATCTGTTCAGCACGTTGATCTGCCTCTCATTCAAAGGCTCTGTGGCAAAGCGTTCCCAGAAGTGTGCCTTGCCAAGGACCATACCCAGTGTCTGACTGGCTCCCTCGATTGCACGCCCGAGACAGTCCAGAAACCACTCCTGCCATCCAGTGATATCAAGATCATCCTTTTGTGTCCTTTCCAGCGTCTTGTAATAACTCTTGTGTTCCCGGCGAATTTGCGCGGACATGCTATAAAAGCGCTGACCTGTTTTCTCGGAACGAGCCAGCGCCATATCCGCAATCGCTCGAGCAATCCGGCCATTACCGTCGTCGAAGGGATGTATGGTGACAAACCATAGATGTGCCAGTCCCGCTATCAGAAGGGAGTCCATATCTCCCGGTTGTTCAAACCAGCGCAGGAACTTCGCCATTTCATCAGGTAACCGTTCGGCAGGGGGTGCCTCATAGTGCACCTTTTCGCGGCCAACTGGCCCGGAAACAACTTGCATGGGGCCACTGCTGTCATCGCGCCAGCTACCGACCCGGATCCTGGTCATACCGCTTCGTCCAGTAGGAAATAGCGATGCATGCCAAGCAAACAGGCGCTCTTCGGTCAGGGGATCTGCATAATTACCGGTGGCGTCCAGCATCAATTCAACGACGCCTTCGACATTGCGGTCAGCCGGCACGAGACCACCGGCATCCATACCCATCCGCCGCGCGATTGATGATCTGACCTGCTCACGCTCAAGCTTTTCACCCTCGATTTCACTCGATTTCACAACATCTTCTGTGAGGGTCTGAAGATGTGCTTCGTTGCGCAGTTCAAAGCCCAGCGCTTCCATTTTCCCGAGCAGTCGCCCTTGCTCACGAGATACCTCTGCCACCAGCCTGGTAAGTCTCTTTTCATCCCACGTGAACGCAGGCCAGTCAGGTTTTTTCCATAAGTACATCTTATTATCTCCGCAAATTATGCGGATATAATGACCTCCATTCTCCGCATGAGCAAGCATATTCTCCGTTTTATTTGCGGAGAATATGGCCGTTATTCTCCGCACGGGATGGGAGACACCGTGCAGGTGAGGAGTAATACAAATCCTTGTCGTCTTCGGTGAAACTGGATTCCCGCCTTCGCGGGAATGACGTGGAAGTTTTGCGTTGAGATCGCCACGTCGCCCCGGGACACCGTTTCGCTGACTAAAAACGTCGGGGGGGTGTCGGTATCAGAGATCATTTTCTTCTCCGAATAAAATAATCTCCGACACCTCTACACGACACCTGCGCATACAGTAAGCTTGCAACCTTGTCTGCCTGAGCTGATCCCGCTGTGAATAAAATCGCCCTCTTCGCCGATGTCCAGAATATCTACTACACCACCCGCCAGGCTTATGGCCGCCAGTTCAATTACCGCAAGCTTTGGGAGCGCCTTCTCTATGAAGGCGACATCGTCATCGCCAATGCCTACGCCATCGATCGCGGCGATGACCAGCAACGGAAATTCCAGGATGCGCTGAAACACATCGGTTTCACCGTCAAACTCAAGCCCTATATCCAGCGCAGCGACGGTTCGGCAAAGGGCGACTGGGATGTGGGTATCACCATCGACATCATGGAAGCTGCAAAAGCCGTCGATACCGTCATCCTGCTCTCGGGCGATGGCGACTTCGATCTGTTGATGGAGAAAATCAGAGAGGATGATGGTGTTAAAGCAGTGGTCTATGGCGTGCCGGCACTGACTGCCGATTCACTGGTCAATGCTGCGAGTGTCTATCACCGGATCGAAGAGGATTTGTTGCTATGATTTGCTGTCAGGGGGCAGAGCCAGATCCCATTACCTGACTCTGATTCCATTGCCTTCTGCTTTATTCGTCTATTTTG
>JARRMY010000062.1:0-2248 GCA_037385505.1 Gammaproteobacteria bacterium
CGCGCGAAGATCGAGATCAGCGAACCGCCGAAGGCCAGGCCGACAAGCGGATGCAGCGTGTCCTCGACACCCATCTCGGTCAATACCAGGTAGTAACCTGCA
Source organism: Gammaproteobacteria bacterium (assembly GCA_037385505.1). Taxonomy (GTDB): domain Bacteria; phylum Pseudomonadota; class Gammaproteobacteria; order Chromatiales; family Chromatiaceae; genus Sva-25. The sequence continues at coordinate 103 of JARRMY010000062.1, forward strand.
ACACCCAGCAGGCCGAGACCGACGACCAGCATGCCGGTAATGGCCCCGCCGCGAAAGGCGATATCGAGCGCCGGTGACATGCCGATCTTGGCTGCCTCGGCGGTGCGGCTGTTGGCGCGTACCGAGATATTCATTCCAATGAAACCGGCGGCTCCGGAGAGAATCGCACCGATGGCAAATCCGACTGCCGTGTAGACTTCGATAAAATAGTAGATGACCGCAAAAAGCACCACGCCGACGATGGCGATGGTGGTGTATTGCCGCCTGAGGTAGGCAGACGCGCCTTCCTGGATTGCCTGGGAAATTGCACGCATGGTCTCGTCACCTTCCGGCTTGGCCAATAGCCAGCGGATCGACCAGACACCATAGACCAGGGCCCCAATGGCGCAGATAATTGCCAATAGCAGCATTTCGTTCACGACTGCCTCCTTATAAATTGGTTATCACTAACTTAAGAGCCCCATGATGCTATTCCCATTCCGCGCCCAAGGAAACAACTGCATATCTTTGCAGGCATAAGAAAAACCTATAGGCGGCAAGCGGCCTGCAACATCGGAGGCCCTGATCGGGGCCTGGATCGTGGGTTCAGGGAACTGGGGTGCAATCCACGGCCTCAAGCGTAGTGGCGAGTTGCACTGTTCGGGCGGACCGATGTATTGCCGGCGAGAAACCGCGATGTCTGCTCTGGCAAGGGGTTCTTTCCGGTCTGCTACGAGTGCGACATTTTGTCACTTCCGAACCCGCTGGCACTTTCCTATAGTTATCGACAGTCCAATAATGTCATTGCGGACTAACCAACCATGTCAATCCTCCTTGATATGTCTTGTCTGGTTAATTGTTGACCTGCCCGTCCCCCGGGCAGGTTTTTTTATGCCCTGAAAGCGCTCAAGATGCAGCCAGAACCATTGATGTCTTTTACCCTGTCACATGGCGACTGATTCAGTCTGGAAAATTCTCTGCCCCGACATCGTCAGGGTCGAATACCGGGCTTGCTGCGACATTTTGTCACTGTCTGGAACCAATCAGACTCCCTGCCACGAGTCACAACAGAACAAAAGCAATGAGAACCAGCTTCAAAACCACATCTCTCCTTACCGCCATGCTGTTGACTGCCGTTACTGCAGATGCGGAGACACTCTCGCCCATCATTGTTGAAGATGAAGTCATCATCAACCCGGCGATTGGCGAGCCGGAGGAGTATGCCCGTACAAAAGGCACACCGGCAGATGGTGGCGAGTTCCTGCGCCAGGTCAATGGCGTCAACATGAGCCGGTTCGGTGGCCGCGGCCTCGAGCCGATCATCCGTGGCCAGTCCCAGACACAGCTCAACATCCTGCTCGACGGTGCCTACGTTCATGGAGGCTGCCCCAACCGCATGGACCCGCCGGCCAGCTGGGCCGCACTCGAAACCTACGAGAAGGTCGAGGTGATCCGCGGTGTACAGACGCTGCAGTACGGTGGTGGAGGAAGTGGCGGTACCGTGCTGTTTGAACGCGACACCCGTGCACTTGCCCAGGAGGAGGGTCTCCACGGTCGCGTGTCAGGCGCTGCCAGCACCAATGATCTGACATACGATTTCCTTGCCGATGTCATTGCATCCGGCGAGAAGGGCTACGTGCGTTTCTTCACGGAAGGCCGGCATCGTGCTCGGCTATACACCGACCGAACACCGGCTGTTCGAGCTGACGATCGAACGCAACGAGTTCACCGATGCCCTTTATCCCGGTTCCGGTATGGACAGCCCCGAGGAATCCGGCACCTTCTACAAGCTGCGCTATCTCGACAGGCCCGACATTGCCTGGATCGATGACATCAAGGCCGAGGTCTACCTCAGCGAAGTCGATCATGTCATGGACAATTTCAGCCTTCGTGACTTTAACCCCGCAATGAAGCGCGAGACGGATACCACGTCCAACACGACGGGCGGCCGCCTGGTGCTGACCTCGACGATGCAGAACACCTCTCTGACCTATGGCATCGACCTGCAGCGCAACGTGCGCAACGCAACCCTATTCAACATGACCGCGACGCCGCCAGATGAAATGTTCTACCTCTGGCCTGACGCAACCATCCGGCAATTCGGTCTGTTCGCCGAGGCGACCACGCGGTTCGATGAGAGGCGGCGTCTCGTCTATGGCCTGCGCGT